>CAZWVL010000004.1:0-141957 GCA_964637115.1 uncultured Methanosarcinales archaeon | reverse complement strand
ATCTGACGAGCCTGAGAAGGAATCCCAGTACAGTCAGTGCAAAAGCACTACCTGTTTCTAGCTGGATTCCGCAAAAGGCTAAGTTGGGATAACACGGTTAAGGGCATCGTGTTGAACATTAACAGAGCACATAGAGGAGTCTATGCCAAGAATACGAACACCACGACAAGGAAGCATGCAGTATTGGCCGCGAAGCAGATCGGCAGACATAGTTGCACATATCAGAACCTGGCCGATGGCAAAAGACGCAAAGTTGCTAGGGTTTGTCGGCTATAAGGTGGGCATGACCCACATTATAGCCACCGACAACAAACCTACTTCTCTAACAAAAAATGAAGACATCCAGATTCCCGTCACCGTTCTCGAATGCCCTCCCGTCAAAATCGCCGCCGTTCTCCTTTACAAAAAAGATGCTTATGGCCAACACTGCGTAGGCCAAATCAACGCAGACAAGCTCGACAAAGAAGCAGGCAGAACAATAGTGCTGCCAAAAAAAGCAGGCAAGCCAGCAAACACAAAAGATATTGTAGATGTAAGAGTACTCGCGTTCACACAGCCAAAATTGACAACCATCGGCAAGAAAACACCAGAATTCTTCGAGCTTGGAGTTGGAGGAAGCAAGCCAGAAGATAAGCTCACGTACGCACAAGGATTGCTGGGCAAGGAAATCAAACTCAATGATGTCTTTACCGACGGACAAATTGTCGACACGATTTCAGTAACGAAAGGAAAAGGATACCAAGGACCGGTCAAAAGATTCGGAATTGCACTGCGATCACACAAATCAGAAAAAACGAAGAGAGGGCCTGGTTCACTCGGTCCGTGGCACGGTTTTAAAGGTTGGAGAACCCCACACGCAGGACAAACAGGATTCCAGCAAAGAACTGAACATAACAAGCGCATTCTCAAAATTTCTGACGACACAACAAAAATCAACCCAAAAGGCGGGTTCTTACGATACGGCATTATCAAAAACCAATACGTCCTGGTCAAAGGAAGCGTAGGCGGAGCATCAAAAAGACTCATCACGCTAATGATACCAAAGAGACCATTGCCAAAAATGCCAAAAGAGCCGCCAGCAATAGTCTACACAAGCTTGAGCTCAAAACAATAAAATGGAAGTCAAAATACTAAGCGCGGAAAACAAGGAAGTCGGCAAACAAAAAATGCCGGCACAATTCGAGGAAGCCATCAGGCCAGACCTCATCAAACGCGCAGTTGAAGCAATCGAAGCAAACAAAAGACAACCGTATGGTGCGGATCCGAAAGCAGGAAAGAAACAAGCAGCACGCCTCAGCAGAAGAAGAAGAGACTACAAAGGAGCATACGGAAAAGGACTCAGCAGAGTGCCGAGAAAAACCCTTGTCAGAAGAGGAATGCAGATGATATGGGTAGGAGCGTTCGCACCAGGAACAGTAGGAGGAAGAAGAGCCTTCCCACCAGTTGTCAGAGACTTCTCCCAGGGAATAAACGACAAAGAACGAAAAAAAGCAATACGAAGCGCGCTTGCAGCTTCTGTCAACAAAGAACTTGTCCAAAAAAGAGGACACAAACTTCCAGCACACTATCCTTTTGTGATTTCATCCGACATTGAAAACTCTGCAAAAACAGCAGATATGGTAAAAGCATTCACGGCACTCGGCCTTGAAGCAGAACTTGTACGCGGTGGAGAAAGGCACGTCAGAGCAGGAAAAGGAAAAATGAGAGGAAGACGATACAAAACAGCGAAAGGACCATTGCTCGTCGTAAGTTGCAATTGCAAAGCAATGCAGGCAGCAAAAAACGTTCCAGGTGTTGATGTAGTAGAAATCAGCAGAATAAACGCATCATTACTTGCACCAGGAACACACCTTGGCAGATTAACAATTTACACTCAAGCAGCAATACAAAAACTGGAGAAAGAAAAACTTTTCATGTAAAATGGAAAACCACACTGTACTAAAGCACCCACTGGCAACGGAAAAAAGCATCAGGCTAATGGAAGCGGAGAATAAGCTAGTGTTTGTTGTAGACAGAAGAGCAACCAAACAAGACATCAAAAAAGCTGTCGAAGCAATGTTCAAGGCAAAAGTCACGGCAGTAAACACGCATAATGCAGTTACGGGAGAAAAAAGAGCATACATCACGCTTTCAAAAGAAACACCGGCGATAGACATCGCAACAACATTGGGGATAATGTAACAATATGGGAAAATCACTCATACAACAGGCACGAGGAAAAGGCGGACCAGTATACCGCGCAAAAAGCTTTGCGTACGCGGGTGACGCGAAAATGCGCCAAGAGCCAGCCTCGCTTGTAAAAGGAACGATCACTGACATAATCAAATGCCCAGGACACACTGCACCACTAATGGAAGTCAAATATGAAGACGGCATTGCAGCATTAATGCCTGCACCAGAATTCGTCAAAGTGGGAGATATAGTACAGGCAGGACCGGGAAGCGAGGTCAACTCCGGCAATGCAATGAGACTCGCAGAAATCCCAGAAGGAACACCTGTTTACAACATAGAAAAACAGCCAGGAGACGGCGGCAAGTTCTGCAGAACAAGCGGGTCAGGAGCACGCGTACTGGCGAAAACAGAAAGTTACGCAACTATTCAATTACCAAGCAAGAAAGAAAAAATGTTTTCACTCAAATGCAGAGCATGCGTCGGCGTAGTTTCAGGCGGCGGAAGAACAGAGAAGCCAATGCTCAAAGCAGGAGTCAAGCATTTCAGAAAGAGAATGACCAACAAGCGCTGGCCAAACCCAAGCGCTGCAGCACAAAACGCAGTTGACCACCCGTACGGAAACAAGCGTACGAGCAGAAAAGCAAAGAACAAGTCAGTCGGCCACTTCGCACCACCTGGCAGAAAGGTTGGAAAATTGTGGCCAAGACAAACTGGAAGGAAGAAGTGATAAAAAATGGTAACTGAAAACAAGTTTTCCGAAACCCCAGAAACCGCCAGAGGTGATTTCTATGGCTAAAGAATTCCTCTATCGCGGAAAAAACATACAGGAAATACAGAAGCTCAGCCTAGAAGAGTTCGCAAAACTCGTCCCAGCACGCGAGCGCAGAAAAATAAAGAGAGGATTCACTGAAGTAGAAAAAAAATTCCTCGCCAGCATTAAAGCAAACGAGAAAGACATCAAAGCACACTGCAGAGACATGATAATCATCCCAGAAATGGTCGGTAAAGTGGTTAAAGTCCACAACGGCAAAGAATGGATAATGCTACAGCTCGAGCCGGAAATGCTTGCCCACAGACTCGGAGAATTCGCACAGACTCGAAGACAAGTCAGGCACAGCGCACCAGGTATCGGAGCAACAAGAAGCAGCGCATCACTCTCGGTGAGATAAAATGGCATACGCATACTCAACAAAAATAACGGAAAACAGCGCAAAAGCAGTAGGATTAGCACTACCAATCTCCCGCAAACAAAGCACACAAGTATGCTCGGCAATAAGGGGATTGAACTTGCAGAAAGCGAAGAAACTGCTTGAAGATGCCATGGCGCTCAAAAGACCAATAGAAATGAAAAAATACAACAGAAACACCGGACACAAGGCAGGAATGGGACCTGGAAGCTACGCACCAACAACGTGCGACCAGATACTCAAGATTCTGAAAAACGCAGAAGCAAACGCCCAATTCAAAGGATTAAGCACAGGAAACCTGATAATCACGCACGCGAGCGCACAAAAAGGACCAACAGTAATGCACAACGGAAGACAACGGGCAAAAGCAAAAAGAACACACATCGAACTGATAGTTGAAGAGATCAAGAAACAAGATGTTGAAGTGAAAAAAGTTCAGGTGGCTAAAAAATGATTGAACGCAAATTCATCGCAGAAAGACTGAAAGAATTCCAAATCCAGGAGTTTATCTCACAGACGCTGAAAAATGTAGGCCACTCACACACCAAATTAGTAAGAACTCCACTCGGGGAAAAGGTAGTCATCTACGCAAGCAGACCAGGATTGGTCGTCGGCAGAAAAGGAGAGAACATCAAGAAGCTTACAAACACGCTCAAGAAGAAATTCAACCTTGAAAACCCGCAGATTGAGATAGCGGAAGTCGAGAATCCAAACCTGGACGCTCAAATTGTAGCAGAAAGAATCGCGAGCACAATAGAAAGATTTGGAATCAACAAGTTCAAAGCAATAGGACACAAGACAATGATGGATGTCATGGGAGCAGGGGCGTTAGGAATTGAAGTTTTGATTTCAGGCAAAGTGCCATCACAACGAGCAAAAACCTGGCGATTCTACTCAGGCTACCTCAAAAAGTGCGGCAACATTGCAGTAGAAGGAGTCAAACGAGCACAAGCAGTCTCTATCATGAAAACAGGAGAAATCGGAATACAAGTAGCGATAATGACGCCGGACGTCAAGCTGCCTGACGACATTGAAGTCAAGAAAGACGTGCCGATAGAAAAAACAACAGAGAAGCAGGCAAAAACTGAAAAGATTGAGGAGAAAACATGAAGATCAAGGAACTGCGCGTACTGGGAGAAGCAGACCTCAAGCAAAAAATCCTTGAGCTGCACAAAGAACTCATGAAAGATAACGCGCAAGTTGCCACGGGCACAATACCGAAAAATCCGGGCAAGCTCAGACTTGCAAAGAAAACAATAGCACGCATCCACACAATACTCGCACAAAAGGCTTCGCCAACCAAAGTTGGCGGCGTCTCTAAGGAGGCAGCGACGAACAACGTTCGTCGAGTCTCCTCGTCAAAAGACTCGGAGGCAGCGAAAAAAATATGACTGTATGCGTAACGTGCGGGCTCCCAAAAGAGCTCTGCGTGTGTGAAAGCATTGCCAAGGAAAGCCAGAAAATTATCGTGCGAACCGAGGCAAAAAAATTCAACAAGATGTATACAATCATAGAGGGAATCGATTCCAAAGAAATCGACCTCGACCAACTTGCCAAGAAACTGAAGGCAAAACTGGCCTGCGGCGGCACAATCAAAGAAGGCAAGATCGAGCTGCAGGGCGAACACAAACAAAAAGCAAAACAAATCCTCATCGAGGCAGGATTTGCACCAGAAACAATCATAGTCAAGTGAGCATGAGTACACACGTTATTCATGCAGAATGGATAGGCAAACACATTTGCGTCATCACGGCATCAAACCCAAGCCAGAAAGTTGAGGGAATTGTCGTCGATGAAACACGCAACACAATAGTGGTGGAAACCGCAAGGGGAGTGAAGCGCGTGCAGAAACACGGAAGCGTGTTTGAAATCGACGGCCAGGAGATTGCGGGGGATGACGTCCTCGCAGCACCGGAAGAACGCGTCAAGATCAAGGTGAACTAAATGGAAACAATCAGAACCAGAGGAAGAACATTTACCGGCGTCGTTGTAGATGCCAAAATGCAATCCACGGCAACAGTAGAATGGCCTAGACGAAAATACGTAAGCAAGTACGAGCGTTACATGACCAGCAGAACAAGGGTCAAAGCTCACAATCCACAAAGTATCGATGCAAAGAAAGGAGACATTGTCAAACTAATCGAATGCAGACCAATCAGCAAAACCAAACACTTCATCATAGTAGAGAAAGTCGGCTATGAAAAGCTGTTCGCGGCAAAACAAGAACTGATGGAAGAAGCAAAAGTAAAACAGGAGAAGAAGGAAGATGAAAGCAGTTAAAGCACGACTCACAAGAGGACTCCCGCACACGGCAAACGTGCTCGCGTGCGACAACAGCGGAGCAAGAATACTCAGAATTATTAGCGTGAAAAACGCAAAAACCGTCAAAGGCAGAAAACCTTCAGCAACAATAGGAGACTATGTAATGTGCTCAGTTGTTGAAGGCAAACCTGAAATGAGAAAACAAGTTGTAGCAGCAATCATTGTCAGACAGCGCATGCCATACCGGCGCCTTGACGGCACGCACGTACGCTTTGAAGACAACGCGGCAGTTGTGCTCAAGGACGAAATGGGCAACCCAAAAGGCACAATGATCAAGGGACCAATAGCGAAAGAAGCGGCAGACAAATGGCCAATGGTGGCTAAAATCGCGAGCACAGTCGTATGAAATGGAACGCATCGTTTAGCGGAAGCGTGAAACCAGGCAAACAGCGCATGTACGTACGCAATGCGCCATTGCACATCAGAAGCACGTTACTGGGCAGCCATTTGTCAAAAGACCTCAGACAAAAACTCAAAAAAAGATCGCTAAGAGTTAGAAAAGGAGATAAAGTGAAGGTTATGCGCGGCCAACACAAAGGCAAAACGGGGACAGTTGACAGAGTCAATACAACGCGCATGAAAGTATTCATAACAGGTATCGAGATGGTCAAAAAAGACGGCAGCAAGTCACTCTACGCAATACATCCTTCACAATTGCTAATCCAAGAATTACAAACAGACAAACGAAGACTATCGCCCGAAGGTGAAAAGAAATGAGCAACCATCTCAAAGCATACAATGCGCCAAAAAGCTGGACAATCCTCAGAAAAACAACAAAGTGGATAATCAGACCGCAAGCGGGAGCTCATCCATTCGAGCGTTCACTGCCAATAGCTTTGCTGTTAAAACAGCTCGGTTTTGCAAAAACCGGCAGAGAAATCAAGAAAATACTGAATGAAAAAGTTGTCATGGTAGACGGCAGCGTTGTCAGAGAACCTAGTTACAGCACGGGCTTCATGGATGCCATACACCTCAAACCAAATATCAATCTCAGATGCACGCTTAACGACAAAGGAAGACTCAAGTTCATTGAAACAAGCGATGCAGACATGAGCAAGAAAATCTGCAGAGTCATTGGCAAAAGAATAGTCAAAGGAAACAAAGTTCAGCTCAACCTGTCAAGCGGAAGAAACATTCTGGCAGATAAGGGAACGTACGCAACCGGCGACAGCCTGCTCATTGAAGTCCCGAGCCAGAAAATAATCGGCCACTTCCCACTTGCAAAAGGAAATACGGCATTCATGACAAGCGGAAAACATACGGGCACAATAGCAGTCATCGATGACATCCAAGGAGACCGATTATGGTTCACCAAAGGAAAAGAAAAATTCGAAACACTCAAACAAGTCGCGTTTGTCGTAGGCAAGGATAAACCAGCAGTGAAACTATGAACCCAATGCAAACACCAAGGATAGAGAAAATCACGCTCAACATAGGAGCAGGAAAAGACCAGAACCGATTAGAAAAAGGAGTGGTCGTGCTTAAGATGATAACAGGAATAAGCCCCATAAAAACAGTCACGATGAAAAGAATCCCGACATGGGGATTAAGACCGGGACTGCCAATCGGCTGCAAGCTCACACTAAGAAAGAACAGGGCCACTGAAATATTGAAGCGATTATTGGATGCAAAAGAAAAACGCCTGCGCGACAGCCAGTTTGACGAAACAGGAAATATCAGCTTCGGCATTCACGAATACATCGATATACCAGGAGTCACGTACGACCCGAAAATCGGAGTATTAGGATTACAAGTGTGCGTCACCCTAGAAAAACCAGGATACAGAATAAAGCGACGCAAACTCGAACAGAAAAACATACCAAAGAAACACATGGTCAGCAAAGCAGAAGCGATGACATTCATGCAAAAGACCTTTGGCATAACGATTGGTGAGAAAGCATGACAACAAGCGACTGGAAAAAAGCATTCAAGCAACTGAAAGCGAAACCAATCAAGCTGAAGAAGTACATCAAACACAACTCGCCGAAAGTACGCGCGACAGGACAAGCATTAAAGCGCTGCGGCAGATGCGGAAGATTTGGAGCACACATCGGCAAATACGGAATCGGATTATGCCGGTGCTGCTTCAGAGAAGTCGCAACCAAAATCGGATTCAAGAAGTACAGTTAGGAGGAAAAATGTTAAACGACCCATTAGCAAACGTGATGTCGGCAATTCTCACGTATGAAGGAACTGGAAAACGAGAACTCCTCATCCACCCAGTCAGCAAAATAATCAGACGAGTATTATCAATCATGCAAGAGCACGGCTATGTTGGCCAGCTGGAAGAAATGAGCGAAGGCAGAGGGGGCTTTGCAAAATTGCATTTGATGAGCAACGTAAACAAGTGCGGAGTCATCAAGCCAAGATTTTCATTAAAGAACCAAGAATTCCAAAAGTTTGAGAAGCGATACCTGCCAGCAAATGGTGTTGGTATACTGATACTCAGCACACCACACGGACTAATGACACACGAACAAGCCCGTGAAAAAGGCATTGGAGGACGCTTGATTGCGTACTGCTACTAAATGGCAAAACTTGAAGAAAAAACAGAACTGCCGAATGGAGTGACGGCAACAGTTGCTAACGGCATAGTTACTGTCAAGGGCCCTAAAGGAGAAGTTGCCAAGTCAATGAAAGACCCCATGATCAAAATAAAAGCAGATGGCAACATAGTTTCAATCTCAGCAGCCACGGATACAAAAAGACAGAAAAGAATCATCAACACATTCACAGCACACCTGAAAAACATGATGTTGGGAGTGCAGGCACCATACCAGTACCGACTCAAAATATGCAGCGGACACTTCCCAATGAACGTCTCAATCCAAGGAGAACAATTCATAGTCAAGAACTTTTTGGGAGAAAAAAGCCCAAGAACACTAAAACTCAAGAAAGGAGTAAGCGTAAAGGTCGAAGGCGACCAGATATCAGTAGAAAGCTGCGACAAGGATTTGGCAGGACAACAGGCAAGCGACATTGAACTGTTAACGTCAAAGAGCAACAGGGACTTGAGAGTATTCCAAGACGGAATATACATGACTGAAAAGGCAGGAAAGAAGGTAACAGAAGCATGACAACCAAAAAACTCCTCATACTAAGAAAAGAAATAAGCAAAAGGCGCCCAGAATTTGTTATGCAGGACCATCACAAACGCCCTGAAACACAAAGAAGATGGCGCAAACCAAAAGGAATGCACAGCAAAATGCGACACGGCGTGTGGGGAAGGCCAGCAAGCGTAAATACTGGCTACAGGGGGCCAGCTGAAGTCAGAGGACTCCACGCATCAGGACTGGCATCAGTTCTGATAAATACGCTCACCGAACTCTCAGTCATTGACCCAAAAACACAGGGCGTCGTACTTGCCAGCGTAGGCGGCAAAAGAAAAACGGAACTGCTAACTGCGTGCAAACAAAAAAACATCACGGTCTTCAATGTAAAAAACATCGACGAAGAAATCAAGAATCTTACCGGCAAAGTAAGTGCACGAAAAGAAGAGAAAAAACAAAGACAACAGAAAAAACAAACAACAACAAAAGCAGCACCAAAGAAAGAAGCAAAGCAAGAGCCGGTTACAAAAGAACAGGAAAGAAAAGACATGGAAAAAGTTTTGACGCAGAAGGAGGCATAAGATGAAACTCCAGAAACGCCTCGCATCCCAAGTACTGAACTGCGGACTAGGCAGAGTCAAATTTGACCCTTCAAAGCTAAGCGAGATCAAGGAAGCCATCACCAAGTTTGACGTACTCAGGCTAATCAACAAAGGCACGGTCTACAAAGTCCAAAAACAAGGAATAAGCAGAGCGCGAGCAAAACACATTTCAGCACAAAAGAAAAAAGGCAGACGCTCAGGACACGGCAGCAGAAAAGGAAAAGCAACTGCACGATTGAATCCAAAAACACACTGGATTTCAAACGTACGCTCACAACGCGCCCTCGCAAAGAAATTGAAGGAAAACAAAATCATCGACAACGAAGCATTCAAATCAATTTATGCGAAAATCAAGGGCGGATTTTTCAGAAGCACAAAACACGTCAAAATCTACATACAAGAACAAGAAATGATAAGGAAAAAGTAAAATGGCAACACACAGAGTTTACACAGTAGCGTACCGCAGAAAACGGGAAGGAAGAACAGATTACAAGAAGCGTTTGAAACTGCTGCTAGGCAGAAAGCCGAGACTTGTCGTACGAAAGAGCCTAAAACACATAAGCCTGCAATTAATTGAATTCAACCAGACAGGAGACAAAGTAATAGCAAGCGCACACTCAAAAGAACTCAACAAACACGGCTGGAAGGCAGGAACTGGAAACACGAGTGCGGCATATCTGACCGGATTACTGCTAGCAAAGAAAGCAAAACAGAAAATAGTATGCGTGCTTGACATAGGCCAGTATACCAGCGTCAAAGGATGCATCCTTTACGCAGCAGCACAGGGAGCAGCTGACGGAGGATTACAAGTGCCATTTGCGAAAGAAATCGCACCAAGCATGAACAGAATAAGAGGAGAACAGGTAGCAGCATACGCCAAACAACTGAAAGCAAACAAGGAAAAATATCAGAAACAATTTAGTGCTTACCTGAAAGCAAACGTAGACCCAGAAACACTGCCAACACACTTTGACCAAGTCAAGAAAACAATAGGTGCACAATGAAACCGGAAGAAAAAGCAACAGAGGAAGAAGAAAAACTTGAAGTTGAAAAAGACGTAATCACTGAACTTCCTGAAATAGAAAAAGAAACCAAGCCGGAAATCAAGATAGATGTCGAAGGATGGCAGCCAAAAACCTCAGTTGGCAAGAAAGTCAAGAGCGGAGAGATCAAGGACATTGATGAGATTTTGAACAACGGAATACCAATCCTAGAAGAACAAATAGTTGATATCCTGATGCCAAACGTGCAGTCAGAACTGCTAATGATAGGACAAAGCAAAGGAAAGTTCGGTGGAGGTTCAAAAAGAATCTTCAGACAAACACAAAAGAAAACACCGGAAGGAAATAAGCCAAGCTTTGCATGCATGGCAGTAGTTGGAAACTCGGATGGATACGTCGGCATTGGTTATGGAAAAAGCAAGGACACAGTTCCTGCACGAGAAAAGGCAATCAGAAATGCAAAAATATCGATATTCAAGATCAGAAGAGGGGCAGGCAGTTGGGAAGACGCTACCAGCGAACCGCACAGCATCCCGTGGCAAGTAGAAGGCAAGTGCGGATCAGTTCGCATGAGATTAATGCCGGCACCAAAAGGCCAAGGCCTAATTATAGAACAAGAATGCGCAAAAGTTTTGAAACTGGCAGGCATTGAAAACGTTTACAGCAAAGCGTTCGGCCAGACACGCTCAAAAGTAAACGTGATTGTGGCGTGCATTGCTGCTTTGAAACAGTTAAACACATTCAAACCAAGACCAGCACACGTCAAAAACGTGTATATGATAGAGGGCAGAAAAAGATGAAGCTCGCAATCGTTCGTGTTAGAGGAGACGTACGCATTGGTTTTAAAGTACGCGGCACTTTTGTAATGCTCGGACTGAACAAGAAAAACCATTGTGTTGTTGTAGAAGATGCTCCGCACATAAAAGGCATGCTCAAGCCAATCACGCCATTTGCAACTTGGGGGCCAGTTGATGAGAAAACACTAGCAGCACTCAAGAAGAAAGGCGACAAGGTATTCAAATTAAACCCTCCGCGCAAAGGATACGGCAGAAAAGGAGTAAAGATGCCGTTCAAAATGGGTGGCGCAACAGGCGACAGAAAGGAAAAAATCAATGATTTACTAATGAGGATGATTTAAGATGACAGTCAACAAGCGCAAGAAATCAAGCAGAAGCCATGGAACGCACGGCTGGGGAAGAAACAAACACAGAAACTCAGGACAAAGAGGCGGCTACGGTAATGCGGGCACTGGCAAGAAGTCTGATAACAAAAAGCCTTCCATTTGGGGTACGAAAACTGATTATTTTGGTAAGCATGGCTTTGTAAGCAAAGGACAAATAACACAAGACTGCGTAATATCAATAAAAGATCTCGAAGACAAACTACCGGCATTTATTGAACAAAAACACGCAAAACAAGAAGCAGGCATAATTGCCGTGAATTTAGGAGCTTTGGGTTACACCAAGTTATTGGGAACTGGCAAAGTTACTAAAAAACTCAAGATTACCATACCAACAGCAGCTGCAGGCGCTGCAGAAAAAATCAAAGCAGCTGGCGGCGAGGTTGTGGCTAAGTAAATGGCATTTTTAGACAGCATACTAATGAATCTGCCGGAAGTTGCTCCTCCAACGCAGAAAAAACTCTCATTCAAAGAAAAACTCAAATGGACCGGCATCATGCTGGTGCTCTTTTTCATTCTTGGACTTGTGCCTCTTTTTGGATTAGGACAAAACGCACTGCAAAGATTTGAATTACTTTCAGTCATTCTAGGAGCAAGCTTTGGAAGCATCATATCATTAGGTATTGGTCCAATTGTCACGGCAAGCATTGTCTTGCAATTACTGAATGGCTCAGGACTGGTAAAGTTTGATTTGACAACAAAAACAGGAAAACAAAGATTCACAGGAATACAGAAATTATTGTCAATGTTCTTCGTAATATTTGAAGCGGCAATTTACGTCTTCATGGGAGGACTAGCGCCACCAGAAGCAGCAGTAGGAACTGCATTGTATTTCCAACTTGAATTATTACTCGTATTCCAATTATGCCTAGGCGGACTATTGATAATGTTCATGGACGAAGTAGTTCAAAAATGGGGATTTGGATCAGGAATTAGCCTATTTATTGTTGCAGGAGTTTCACAATCGTTGTTTATCAGACTGCTTTCGCCATTACCATCTCCTACCAACCCTGGTGTAGCAACGGGAGCTATTCCCGCGTTATTCCAGAGTTTAGCTGCAGGAGATCCGCAAACTGCATTCTTAATGCTCGCAGGAATATTATCAACAGTAGCGGTATTTGCAGTAGCAGTCTATGCACAAGCAATGAAAGTTGAGATTCCATTATCATTTGGAAGAGTAAGAGGACACGGCATAAGATGGCCATTACACTTCATCTATACTTCCAACATTCCTATCATATTAATGAGCGCTCTATTGGCAAATATACAGCTATGGGCAAGATTATTGCAAAACTGGGGATTGCCGATACTTGGAACATTTGCAGGAAATAGCCCTGCAACAGGATTAGTATCCTGGGTAACGCCGCCAGACCTTGTCGGAGGAGCGATTAAAGGAGGCTTGACTCTTGGAACCGTATTCCAAGGCATCATGTACGCAGTCATACTGACTATTGGAGCGGTTGTATTCTCATGGTTCTGGGTGCAAACCTCAGGAATGGATGCACGTTCACAAGCAAAACAAATCATGTCATCAGGATTGCAAATTCCAGGATTCAGAAAAGACGAAAGAGTGCTGGAAAGACTACTGCAGAGGTATATCGGCCCACTAACTATCATGGGCGCAATAGTTGTAGGCATACTATCAGGAATAGCAGACATCAGCGGAGCACTAACCAATGGAACTTCACTGCTTTTGAGCGTCATGATCATATACAGAATGTACGAAGACATTGCAAGACAACACATGATGGATATGAACCCTATGCTCCGCAAATTCATGGGAGGATAAATGTCATTTCTAGACCCATTCTTTGACACTGCGTTCGGATTTATGCTCAACTGGAATCCGCTGCTTGCCATAGCAATACTATCGTTCATAATCTCACTTCTTATCACTTTGATCTACAAATGGACTACCAACCAAGAAGAAATGAAAAGGCTGAAAGAAGAGCTCAAAGAGCACCAGAAAAAAATGAAGGAATTGAAGGAACACCCGGAGAAAATGATGCAGGTGCAGAAACAAGCGATGAGCGTAAACATGCAATACATGGCCAAAAGCATGAAGTCAACATTCATCACTTTCATTCCAATACTGCTGATTTTCGGATGGATGAACTCAAACTTTGCATACCAACCTTTAATGCCGAATGAGGAATTTACAATTACGACAACTTTTGAAAAAGAAATGACTGGAAATGCAAGCATAACTGCGCCAGAAGGATTACAGATTGTTGGAGACTCAACAAAACAAATTGAAAATAAAATGGCCACGTTCTCGCTCAAGGGAAATGAAGGAGATTACTTTGTAACACTAGCCAGCAACGGGCAAGAAGTTGACAAAAGAGTGCTGATAACAACAGGAAGAAAATACGCAACAGTCTCAGAGACGTACAAAAGCGACGTATTCAAGATGGTCTCACTTGGCAACAAAACATTGAAAGTATTCTGGAAACTAAGCTGGATATGGGCATACATCATATTTGCAATTGTGTTTAGTACTGTGTTAAGAAAATTGATGAAAATATACTAAGATGCAAGACTTCGCACAAGAATTTGAAAAAATCTACAAAAACCCCGAGGAAGCTCCCTGGACATTCAAGGAACCTCATCCTGAATTGGTGGATTTAGTCAATAAACAGAAAATTCCTGCGGGTTGTAAAGTTCTCGAAATAGCCTGTGGAGAAGGATATCACTCAATCTTCTTAGCATCTTCTGGATTTAAAGTTACGGCACTTGACCGATCACCGCTTGCTATTCGCTATGCAAAACAACATGCGAAAGAGGCCAATGTAGAAGTGGAATTCTTAGTAAAAGATTATCGTGATTTGTATAAATTTTCCGGCACGTTTGATTTTATTTTCGACTGGAGATTTTTGCACGAAATAACCGATGAAAAAGAGAGACGAGAATATGTTCAAAATATTGCACGATTACTTGACAAAGAAGGAAAATATCTTTCAGTCGCCTTCAGCGGAGAATTTGATTATTGGGGAACAGGAAAATTTAGAACATCACCAACGGGGATTATTTTATACTTTGCTACAATCGATGATATGTTGCATATTTGTTCACCAAATTTCAACGTGGTAGAGAAAAAAATAATCAGGGTTCCTCAAAAACCAGACCTCCAAATTCCCGCCTACTATGTATTGTTGGAAAAGAAGTAAAATCTTATAAATTTCCATATAGAAAATAATTAATTGCCAGCGTCGATAAACGCCTTTTCATATATAAATCAAAAGGTATTTAAACAAAGTCCCTTTTTAAAGCAAATATTGGTATTTGGGGGTTATTCACATGGCAAAAGCTGAAAAGAATTCGGGCAAGCGCGAAATAAGAGTTGTGAACATCGTTGTCAGCGCATCATTAGGACACGATATACCGCTGGAAAAGATGGCAGCAACGCTTTCTAACACAGAATACAACCCTGAACAATTCCCAGGACTGGTAATAAGAATCAAAGAACCAAAAACAAGCGCTTTGATTTTCAGCTCAGGCAAGATTGTCTGCACAGGAGCCCGCACAATGGCAAACGTGCACGAAAGCATCCGCAAAATAATCAAATCACTTGAAAAAATCAACGTCAAAATCAAGGACTTCCCAGAAGTCAAGATACAAAACATAGTTGCGTCTGGATCAGTAGGAATGGACTTGAACCTGAACATTCTTGCAATGAAGCTTGAGAACACAGAATACGAACCAGAACAATTCCCAGGACTTGTCTACAAGCTGCCAGAATTGAAAGCAACCTTTTTGCTTTTCTCGAACGGCAAGGTTGTCTGCACCGGAACAAAATCAGAAGAAGAAGTTAACCGTGCACTAGACAAGCTCATTGAGAATCTGAAAAAGATAAAGCAGAAGTAACAGCAATTATTTTCTTTTATTCTGCATATTGGTCCTTCGGACATTAACACTTCTCACAATGCGCTCATAACTCCGTTATGTCGCGCTTGTTCGTCGAAATAATTAAATTACAAACCTTTGCATTTTCTCGTCGATAAACTCCAGTGGAAATCGTGGGGTTAATAACTCCAGCACCATAAACCTTTTTAATTGACGATATTCTCGCACACACGGGGTTGGTAAATGGACGCGGCAACACTTATTTCAAAGATGCAGGAATTTCTAGAGAAAACATACTATGACCAGCTCTTAGAACGCGTACGAAAAGGAGAAAAAAGCATAACGCTAGAATTTGCCGCGCTTGCTGTTTTTGACCCGGAGCTGGCAGACTTATTTTTAGACCAGCCAGAAGAAATCCTCAAAGCAGGAGAACTGGCAGTTGAGCAGCTAAATCTTGGCAAGGAAGTCAAAGGGTTTGTACTGCGCTTCAGAGCACTGCCTGTAAGCGCCAGAATAATGGTCAGAGAGATCAGAAGCAAGAATCTCAATAAAATGCTCACATTTGACGGTGTTGTCAGAAATAAATCAGAGATAAGACCGCAAGTTGCTTCAGCAAGATTCGAATGCCCAAGCTGCGGAAACGTATTCAACATTTTACAGCTTGACAGCAAATTCCAAGAACCAACAAGATGCAGCTGTGGAAGAAAAGGAAAATTCAGAATGATGAGCAAAGAACTGAATGATGCGCAGATGATGGTCCTGGAAGAAATGCCAGAGCAATTGGAAGGCGGAGAACAACCAAAAAGAATGAACGTCCTGCTCAGAAACGACCTAGTCTCACCACTAACGGAAAAACGCACCAACCCTGGCGCGCGCGTCCAAGTGGTGGGACAGGTCAAAGAAGTTCCAATCTTTCTCAAAACAGGAGGACAAAGCACAAAATTTGACCTGTTCATAGAAGCAAACCAAATCGAGGCAGTCGATGAAGATTACAGTGAAATAAATATTTCTCCGGAAGATCTGAAACAAATCAAGGATTTGGCAAAAGACCCACAATTAATGAAGAAAATCGTCAACTCCATGGCGCCAAGCATTTACGGACATGAAAAAACAAAAGAGGCACTTGCATTACAACTAGCAGGAGGCGTGAGAAAGAAAAGAGATGATGGTGTGATCACTAGAGGAGATATCCATGTTCTGCTCGTTGGAGACCCGGGCGCTGCAAAATCACAATTACTCAAAAGAATGCAATTTGTTGCTCCTAAGGCCCGGTATGTAACCGGACGCGGCTCAAGTGGCGCAGGACTTTCAGCGGCAGTTGTAAAGGACGAATTCCTGCAAGGCTGGAGCCTTGAAGCAGGAGCATTAGTATTAGCAAACAGAGGCCTCTGCTGCATTGATGAAATGGACAAGATGAGCAAGGAGGACGGATGGGCAATGCACGAAGCGTTGGAACAACAAAGCGTAACGATCAGCAAAGCAAACATCCAAGCATCATTACGCTGTGAGACAACCGTGCTAGCAGCGGCAAACCCAAAATTCGGAAGATTTGACCCGTACGACACCGTTGCAAACCAGATCAATCTCGCGCCAACCCTGATTAACAGATTTGACCTAATCTTTCCAATCAAGGATATTCCTGATCAAGCCAAAGATGAAAAGATGGCACAGTTCATCCTTGAACTGCACAAAAACAATGTTGAAAAACCGGAAATTGACACAAAAACTCTGCGCAAATACTTTGCATTTTCCAGACAAAACATCTTTCCAAAACTAACTGATGCAGCCATCGAAGAACTGCGCGATTACTATCTGAAAATGAGGGCGAGTTCAAGCGGCGAGGGGTTCAAGGCGGTCCCAATCTCAGCAAGACAACTAGAAGGACTCGTAAGATTGTCAGAAGCGAGCGCGAGATTAAGATTAAGCGATAAGGTAACCAAGAAGGACGCAAGAAAGGCAGTCGAACTTATGGATTTCTGCCTCAGACAAGTTGCATATGATGAGAAAACAGGAACGTTTGACGTTGACAGGCTATCAGAAACGCCGGCCAGCACAAGAAACAAGCTCGTCGTCATGAAAGAAATCATACACGAACTCGAAGCAAAAGTCGGCAAGGCCATACAAGTTGAAGAAATAATCAAAACCGCATTGGAAAAGAATATCACTGAAGCCGAAGCAGAAGAAATCCTTCAAAAACTAAAGCGCGCAGGAGACATCTTCGAGCCCAGAAGAGGATTCATCAGTAGAATTTAAACTTTCAACTGAGACATCTGCGCCAACGACAAACACGAATTCTTCATGTACTTGTTTGTGATATCAGCGCATACAGAGTAGTCGCCCTGATATGCAAATGGGATCAAACAAGCATCACGCTTCTCAGAATCAACTATAGAAGAGCACGGCTCCTTTGACTTGGCAGCTTCAGACACGTCAATCAAACACGTATCAATAAAGACGCGCTGGGCCAACTTATCACAAATCTCCGAAGCCCTGCCGACATCAGCAGCTGCTGCCTCAACAGCTTTCTTTGTAATATCATCAACACTAATAGGCTTTTCACTGCAGTCAAGAGCGCAAGCGGAAGGAGACTCTCCTTCTTCGCACTGACGGTTGCCACAGCACGGCACAATAGGAGTATAAACGCAAGTTCCAAGCTCACATTTATCAACAGTACAAAAGTTCAAATCATCACAACCGCCAGGACAAGCCAATTGCAATTCTCTTGCCCGTTCTTCCTTCTTTTGCACTAACACTTCACCAGGAACTTGAACTTCTGCCCTTGACACAACTTCAAAACTACGCGACAATTGAACAAACTTGGCACCATAAGACATCTTAGCAACAACAGAATAAGTGCCTAACGGAGCGGTTACAGGAATAGAAATAACTGTTGGAACGCTAGACTGAGTCGTAACTGAAAAACTCACTGTCTTTGTTGCAACCACTCCCGTAGGACCGGCAACTTCGTAATCAATCAAACCTGATGTTTTGCTGCCACTCGGATTGACAATAGCGGCATTGATAACCAAATCCCTGCCAGGTTCAACCTGAGTGCTGAACAAATCAACATTAAAACTCAATTGAACGGGAGGCTTCTGCAAAGCCTTAAGCATTAAAAGAACTGCAACACTAAGCACCAACAATGCAACAAAAGCAATAATAAGAGTTTTTGTTCCAATTTTACGTTCAGGCGCACCTGCAATCCTAAGAGCCGTATCAATATCATAAGGAGAATAGCCTGCATTCAACAAAGTCGTCCGGATAGTGCCGGCATCATAACCTAACTTAAGGAGTTTCTGAATGTATTCAATCAAACTTTGCTGCACCATTTTTTCATTCTAACACTCTTATGAAGCTATTTAAATCTTTATGTACAGCACGATAAAAATAAATAGCAGACCAATATGCCCTTTCACGGGTGGAGCGGAAACCAGCAGTTGCAATATGGATAGCAGAACTCCTTAGCGGAAGCTTCCAGCAAAACGAAGACACTCCCGTACAAGTCGTTCTTTCAAATGGAACTTCCTTGGAAAGGCTAAGAATCTACGGCATAGCTGTATCCACAAATGATTTAGTAATCGATGATGGCACGGGAAGCATTCTGGTCAGAAGTTTTGAAACGCCGGTTGCGGTTAATATCGGCGACCCAGTGCTCGTAATTGGAAGACCGCGCGTATACAACGACCAACAATACGTTCTAGGCGAAATCGTAAAAAAAATTGACCCAAAATGGCTGGAATTAAGAAAGAAAACAGCGCCAACTAAAACGCAACAAACAGATGTGCTCTCAATCGTCAGAGCGCTTGATACCGGCGAAGGAGCGGATTACAATGCAGTCCTGGCAAAAATCGGCAACAATGAAGAAAAGATCGTGCACTTGCTTGCAGTAGGAGAATTATTTGAAACGCGGCCGGGAAAGCTGAAAGTGTTAGAATAGAGCGGGCGTAACAAACACTTCTATAATTGCTGCGATGAATAAAATAAGAACTGACAACAAAACCAAATCAGACACGTCCAGCAACACTTTCTCAAACTTACCCGTTCCGAAATCGTGCTTCACAATTGCAATTGATAGAATACCACCTGCAAGGCCTGCAACAATATAAGCAAAAATTTCCGGAATGCCGTGAATAGCATAACGCAGAACGCTTAAAGAGCTAACGTAAAAATATGCGCCCACAAGAGGCATTCCTTCTGCACCAGCAAACTTTGCCATATGCGAACGAACAAAGTTCCCCACAGCCGCTCCAATCACGCTTGCGTTCCACGCCAAAATGAAAATCGCGCCAGAACTGTACAAGAAACTGAACATAATACAGAAAATAACTACTTTAATGTTATTAAGAAAGATCTTACTCAACAAAGCTGACTGCGTAATTTTCCCGGTAACGTGCTGGTTCAGATTGGAAATGGTTTGGGCTTGAACGCGAAACAGGCCTGAAGAGGTGTCTGCAGGAAGCGCAATATACCAAAATGAAAACGCAACCGCCATACCGCAAAACAATGTAAGATAAAACAACAATGCAGGAGCGTGCTGGCGCAGCATTGATTGATGTTCCTGCACCACCAAATCCTTGTTCTCCTCAAAACGCATCGTGTGAAACATCAACGGCAGAGCTGCGAGCGATGACAAAAACACCATCACCATGCTGCTCTGCTCCTCAAAAATCCAGAGCGCCAGGAAAATAGCAATCGTTGCATAAACAAACCCAAGACCAAACACTGCAAGCGGATGTCTTTCTGCGCTTGGGGGATTAAAAATTGATTCCAGCACCATTCTTTTTCTTCCATTATTCGCACATATGCCTATATATACTTTTGGTTGACAGCACAGCAAAGATTTATATATGATTTCGATGCTTTTTTGCCGAATGGAATATGACAAGCTATTACAGCGCGCAAGGGAACGACTACCGCAAAGCGTCTTTGAAAAAGAACGCTTTGAAATACCAAAAGTGCGCGGCCATCTTGAGGGCAATAAAACCGTCATTACTAATTTCTTACAGATAGCCAGCACACTGCGAAGGCAAGCAGACCATTTGCTAAAATATGTTTTGAAAGAACTGGCAACACCAGGCGAGATTTACAAATCGGGCTCGCTTGTACTGGGAGCAAAAATCGCTGCAAGCAGAATCAACGACAAGATAAAACAATACGCACACGAATTTGTTTTATGCCCAGACTGCGGCAAGCCAGATACTGAAATCAAGAAAGAAGGCGACTTCAGCTTCCTGAAGTGCAGTGCGTGCGGCAGCAAACACCCGGTAAAGTCCAAAATATGATGCTAGTCAAACTGCACAGAAAAGAACACCGGACTATTGTCTCGGTATGCGACAAAGAACTTCTCGGGCAAGTATTTGAAGAAAATGGAAAGCAACTCGACCTGCGCGGAGACTTCTACAAAGGAGAAGAAAGAAGCGTGCAGGAGATTGGAGATTTAATCAGGAACGCGGATGGCGTGAATTTAGTCGGAGACGAAGCCATTGCACTCGGCCTCCAGGAAGATGTAATTGACAAAGAACACGTTATAAAAATAAAAGGAATACCGCACGCACAAGCGGCCTTAATACACGAATAATTAATCTAAGACTATCTTTTTAGAAAAATTGCCACGCTCAGCAGTTTTCTTCTTCCTGACTTCATCAACTTTGTTAAAACCGCCATACTGTTCTGCCAATGCGTGCACAACTTCAAGGACGTCTCCCAATTCTTCAGCTGATGGCTTTAAGCGATATTCGTGCGCTTCTTCCACCAATTTAGCGATGAGCAAACGCTTGTATTCTTCCTCATCAGCAATATGCGTTTTAGGAATTTCGCCTTTTGCTTTCATAATTTCGGGCACGTTGTTTCGAATAAGTTTCATAACAGCCTCCGGTTTTCGACGAAATTCTTGACCGGTAAAAACAAAGGCTCAGGCAATTCACCAGGCGAGCACCAGCGAACATCTGTTGTGGAATCTGGCTCATTTGCTTTTGGCTCACCACCTGCATACTCAGCTTCAACAAAAATCGTGATATAATGCTTGTTTTCCTCACGATGAATATCATTTGTCAATCCGATGACTTTCACATTTTTAATATCAACATTAACTTCTTCTTTGGTTTCTCTTATTGCAGTCTGCTCAGGAGTTTCGCCATATTCCAGATGACCGCCTGGCAGAGACCAGGTTCCAGTTCCATGAGCACCAACACGTTTTTGCAATAAAATCAATCCGTCCTTCCTAACAAAGACGCCAACGCCGACGCCGGGGCGCATTTTAGGCTGCGCATTTGATATCGAAGGGGCCTCAACCGCCGGCCCCTTCTGGAACCCCGCGGTCCTCACCCAAACCACGCTCCAAGGCCGACCTGCTTGTCGGGCTCTTTTCCGAAGACAGCCTCCATCCTGACACGCAGTAATTCTATCGTTTGCTGCAAGTATGGAGAGACATTATACTTCTTTGCAAGAGAGATAGTTGGCTCCAAATATTTCGCAATCGAACCCTCGCTGATTGTAAATACAATCTTGCCATTGCACTCAGTGCACTTGCCGACCAATGGAGGGCGACGGAATTTTTCATTACAATGAACACACCTAAATTCCTGCATAGAAAACTTTCTCAAATTGCCCTTAGTATCCTTCAGAAAATGCTTTTCAATAACAAGACGCGCAACATCAGAAACATCAACACTCCTCAACTTTTCAGCAATGTCCATCTGACCTTTCAGCTTCTCTTCCATGGAAGGCAAGGTTTTGTAAGCACTGCACGGAACTGCCTTGTTCAGATTCGTAATATCATGCGTAAAACCCATTTTTTCATACTGCTCAGGCCTGCCGAGGCAACTTTTAATCTGAGGAATCTTCACTTCCCAAGGCATTTTATACTGCAAACTTGCTTCGTACAACTCAAGCGGATATTTCCAAGCGATATCCACGTCAAATGCCATGTCATCAACTTCGGATGGAGTTAAGACGCTGGTAAGCACAAGCGGCGTATCCATAGTAGAACCGCGACTTCCAGGCAAGTATTTCTTACTAAAATTAAGAAATGCGTCCATCAACAAAATAACACAGGCCTCATCTCCATCACAGTCTCTTCTGGTGGCAGCGTGCAATAATGGATGCGCAAACAGCCCCTGTGTCTTGCTAAAGCCAATAATACGCGACAATGTTCCCGCACTTGTGTGCGGAGCAAGCGCAATGACAAGATGTCCTACAAGATCAAGGGTTGTATTCGTGCTGTACAACCTAGGCAACCCATAAAGATATTCCAATTCATCATCGATAAAACGAGCGATGTTCAACAACACCTTGTCAGCGCCATCATCAGGACTTTCATCACAGCTCGGCAAAATAATATCCTGCGGCTTAATCTCAAGAATCTGATCATCGCTGACTAAATCATTGCCGTGAATGTCTTTCACGTAGCCAAGCTCACGCAAACGCAAAACAGGCGTGCCAATCTCGCACGGCTTAAAGTGAGTCAAGGGCAACTGAGTCATGTCATACCGTGTAGTGCCATCCTTATACACGTGAATATCATACCGCGCGCGTAAAATGCCCTTGCCCAAATGCTCAGGGATGTGTTCTTTGTTGCTCGTGCCACGCACGCCCTTGATAAGCTCAGGATATTGTCTAATGTTCAACTGCTTGAGAATACAATCAAAATAATGTTTGAGCGGAATGGAACGCTCAGAACTCTTCTCAGCATCACCATGAATTTTGCAAATTTTTTCTCCAATCAGACCGCAACGGACACATTTCCACTTCTGCTGTGCCGGAGAACCGCACACCTCACACGCACTCAACACAGTCTCGGCATTGCACTTCTGACAATAAAAGAATGGAAAATCTGCAGTGACTTTTCCAGACACCAATGCACTCTGGAAACTGCGCAATCGCCCGCCTTCTTCTCCGACCGGAAACAACACGTGTGGACTTCCTGTAAGCTCACGCTGCTTTGCCTTCTCAGGACGACCCATACGCGTACCAATAAAAGTTCCTGCCTTATCTCGGACTGCAAAAGGAGCAAACTGGTTAACAGCATCGAGAACAGATTTCTCTGACGCTATGTATTTCTTGAGCGTACTGGGCTTTTCTTCCAACAAATGCAGCAACGCTGAAAGAACTGTAGCGAAATCCCTATCAATGACGACAAACTCGTTATTCACAAAAGAATGAGGGCAGCCGATAAGCTCGAGAGCACGCTTGGCATCACTCTTTGGCAAAACAATCTTGAGGACTCCATGCTCAGTTGTATGAACTTTTGCGTGATCAAACCAGTCCAACAAACCCCTAAACTCGTCAAGAGAAATCGTGTTCCAATACAATGAAAATTCGGGATGCAGCGGAGTCTGGGTGGTGCGCGCAATCTGAATAGCCTCCAACGCTGTTGGAATGTTTCTTAACGGGTCCGCCAATAACTCCTTCAGCCGAGCATCAAGTTCCACATTTTGAACGGCCTTCTCAACCTCCTGCGCCCACCATTCAGGACAATAACCAGCAGGGGCAAGCACGTGCGCACGGTTGAAAAAATCGCCATACGCAACCAAAATGTCACCTAAAAACAAAATTTCCTTAACAAACGGATGCGCACGCTTAGCATCATCCAGTGAACGAAGCTGAAGCACAGAACCATCTGCCATGCACACAATCGGACCTTCAATCAAATCACATGAAGTCATACTCGCAGCTTTCCCCGGACGTTCGGTCTTCAGCTGCGTGCCGGTTGCAATATACTGATTGAGAATATACATAGTTGCCGGATGCATGCCCTGCGCGCTTAAACCAGAAGTACGAGAACGGCCATACCGCAACCTAAAGCCGCCGGCACGAAGCGGATAACCAAGCACAGGCCTGCCGGCCACCAAGTCAGAAATGTACGTGTAATCAGGCGTGATTTTCTGGCCTGCAGAAACAGAAGACTTCCCAGCCTTTGCCTTCTTCTGAATATGCAAGAATTCCTCCAGGAAGTTCCACGCATCAAGACCGAAATCCTTGCCCCACGCGCCTAATTTCTGCCATAATTTCGGTGCCTTCAAAGGAATACAACTTGAAAGAACCAAACAATACCCGCTCCTGATCTTGTTGGTGGGAACACGTGGCAGGTCCTTATAATTGGATACTTCAATCTGTTCGCTCGCATCCCCTCCCACCTCAACAGGCAAGTGCTTGAGCAAGAAATCAACCTCCCTATCGCTAGGAAAGTATTGCAAATTGGTAACACGTTCATGGTAATCCTGCAGTTCTGTCACGGCACGCCTGCATTCATCCGCAGTTGCGTCATAAACATCATAGCCCATGCACTTACGGACGTAATCAGTGATGATGACACTGATGGCGGCGGCCGTTCCTCCTGCATTTCTAATCGGACCGGCGAAATTAACACACAAATACTCTCCCCTGCCGTCCATGCGCTTCTTGATTTCGATATTGACAATACCGTCCAACGGCGAGCTTACAACTCCGACTGTCACGTACGCAAAACCAGTACGTATGCCTATTTCCATTGCTTCTTTCTTGTCAGTAAACTTACAGAATTTCTCTAATGCGACCTCTTCTGATATTTTTAGCGCGACGCGCCAGTCAAGAGAACCATACTGCTTTTCCAACTCAATAATACGCTCGACAACTCCAGAATTCACGATTTGCGGAGCGATGACAGAAATCAAGCCGACAACACGCTGAGCCATATTCTCGGCAAGAGATACTTCAACAACGAGTTCTGGGTCGCGGCTCTTTGAACGCGCCCGTGATGCAACACCGTGCAGTCTGGCAACTTCTGCCTTCAACTGTTCAAAATACTTGTTCATCTCAGGAGATGCGCTTACCATTCAGAACCTCATCATTGATATTTGCCGTGTCTGCAGATTGACCACAGGAACAACGCCAGGATCGGGGTCATGACCAACTTTTTCCTGAAAATCAGTTTTCCCCTGGAAGCAACTTGCAGAAACCAAAGTAATGCCACGATATTGCAACGCACCGGCCTTATGGATATGACCCGCAAAAAACAAGTCAGGAACTTTCTCTATGACCAAAGGATCCATTCTTGCATCAGGAATATACAATGTGGAAGTATGCTGCGGAGCAAGATGACGGCGCTGCAGCAAGAAGCGCATAATCAGCGGCGCACGATCAGAAATGTGCTTGCCTGAATTCTTAATGCTGGGCACAATTTCACCATAGTCATCAAAACTGTAGCCATGATAGGTGAGTATGTCAAGACCTCCAAATTCCGGAGAAGCGTGAATATTAGTCATGCAAGGATTGCAAACCATTGTTACATTGGGCAAGTCCCACAATGGTTTTGTATAATCCTTTAACAGTTTTGGCTGCGGCTCACTTATCCTGCCAACGTCGTGATTGCCGGGACCGATGATAACCTGCACGTCCTTACGTATTCTCGACAATAACTGCGCGCACTCGCGATACTGCTCACGAATATCGGTAATTGAAAGTTCTTTCTCCTGCTGAGGGTAAATACCAACGCCGTCAACCAAATCCCCGCAGATAAACACGTATTTCAACTTGCTTGAAATTTCTTTTTGTTCGGGCGTGCCATAATTGCCGTTCACCCATTCCAAGAAGTTATTGAATTTTTCGTGCTCAAACCTTCCAGAACCAACGTGAATGCATGATAATACCGCCGCATAGACCTCATCAGGAGTTTTTTTTGATTCTAAAATGGGAACATCCGGAATAACGAATGTGTCGGCGAAGATTACGCCGTCTCCTAAAACCCCTCTAACTCCAATAACTTCATCAAGAACAATATCTGCTGCGAGAATGTGCTGATCCTGCTTTGATTTTGAAATAAGCACGTTGATAGTACCAGTAGTGTCTTCCAACTTCAACATCCAGTGCTCATTCTTCGTCTTATACTTCTCAAATATTATTCCAATAATTGAAACTTGCTCACGATCTTTCTTTCCCCTCAAACGCCCGATTGAAGTAAGATTCTGCAATTCCTGGCGATTGTGGAGCAGCTTTTCCAAAGCACGATAACGCGCGTTAAAATAATCAACAAAATCCTGAACAGTCCTCTTTTTAGGCTTGTCATCATACTCCCAAACAATACGCACTGAAGAACCTGGAGATTTCTCCGGGCCGAGCAATTCAGAAGGATGCACTCCCTGCGCCAAAGCATTATGCCATTGCTCAACAACTTCAGGCTGACTAAGCCTCTCAAGTACTTGTTTGCTGACTAAAACATTACCTTTCAAAAATGCGCTAACGATTTCCTTTTTCTTGACTAACTGCTCCATGACAACCCAAGCTCTTCATTCAAAATACCCCTGATTTTCTGAGTAATGCCGTCATTTGTGCCGATGCTGATTTCCCTTGTACGCCCATACCTACCCTTGCTGATGACCTTGGCATTAATGATGCCCAGCATATCCAATTCAGCAATAATGTCGCTCACGCGGCGCTGAGTCAACGGACGCAAGCCGGTCTGCGAACAGCAGCGCTCGTACAATGAATAAATCTCACCGGTAAAAACACCCTGTTTTTGGTTGCAGGCGTTCAAAATTGAGAATAAGGTGACCTGATACTGTTTAGGCTGTGTTGAAACCAGATCAAGAATCCTATCACGCTCGATTTTTTCCTCAGCCTGGTCAAGATGCGCAATGCTTATTTTGCTTTCGTTCTGGCGCTCTGCCAGTTCGCCAGAAACTCTGAGCAATTCCAACGCGCGTCGTGCGTCACCGTGCTCCCTGGCAGCAAAAGCGGCACACTTTTCCAACACACCATCTTCAACAATCCCAGGACTGAAGGCCAACTTGGCGCGCTGTTGCAAAATGTTCTGAATCTGCTCAGCATTATAAGGAGGAAAAACCAAATCTTCTTCACTCAGCGAACTCTTTACTCTTGGATCAAGCGAGTCAGTAAAAACTAGATCATTTGAAATTCCGACAAGCGTAATCTGCGTGTTTTTCAGCTCAGCGTTGATTCGGGTAAGATTGTACAGCAGTTCGTCACCGGCCTTGCCAATCAGCTGATCAATTTCGTCCAAAATCAGCAACAGAATGTGCTTTTCCTTGTCAATTATCCTATAAAAAATATGATAAACTTCATCAGTCGGCAGGCCTGTTGTAGGAATGTTCTTTCCATATTCGCGCAAAAGCTGAGCGACCAAACGATACTCAGTATCTGCAAGTTTTTTCAGCTTACAATTAAGATAAATGACTTTGAGTGGGAGCTTTTTTTGTGCTGCAATTTCTGACAATTGTTGAGCTGTGTATTTTACGGTTAGTGTTTTGCCTGTTCCTGTCTTTCCATAAACGAAAACATTAGAGGGCTTTTCCAATCTTAACGCTGGAGCAAGCATGTTTGCCAATTGTTGCATTTGTTCATCTCTGTGCAAGATTGTACTTGGACTATAATTTGACTGCAAAATCGTTTTATCCTTGAAAACCGGTTTCTTTTCTAAGAACTTCTCAAAAAAGTCAACCAACCCCTTTTCCTTCATGAAATCACCAACTTTACAAAAAAACCTCCTTTTTGGCTTTTTTGCGTATGGAACCAGCAGCGATAGTTATATATAAACTTTTGGAGAGGAGACACCCCTTGGTTTCGTATGGAACGGTAGTGAAGGGAAAAGGGTGTTTTATTGTTTTGTTTGTTTTTAAGAGTGAGTTGTGAAGAGAGTGATTGTTATTATAATTATTTTCTATATAGATATAATATAATAATAAAGAAGAATCATCAGAATAACAATAAGGCGATTTGCATAGGAAATAGGGGAGGGTGACTATCATTCCTTTAAAAGCCGTGTTTTTATTACTAATGAAGGGTGAAAAACGGAAACATTTATATATGGGTTATACCTACGGATGAGTAACAACATGAATATTGGGGTACACCACAATGATAGTTCAAAAGGATTTTTTGAATAAGCTCAAGGATTTTGGATTGAACAGCTACGAAGCAAAGCTTTGGACAGCACTATTATCACGTGGTGTTGCAACAGCAGGCGAACTTTCTGATATTGCAAACGTTCCTAGAAGCAGAAGTTATGATGTTCTCGAATCATTAGAACGAAAAGGATTTGTCATAATGAAGCTTGGCAAACCAATAAAATATATCGCAGTTCCTCCAGCAGAAGTCCTTGAAAGAGTCAAAAAGGCAATCAAGGATGATGCTGACAAACAAGCAGACCTAATAGAAAGCCTGAAGAAAAGCGAAGTTTTGGGAGAATTAAACGTTCTCCACAAACAAGGTATTGAACTTGTTGAACCCGCCGATTTAACAGGCGCAGTAAGGGGAAGAACCAACCTTTACAACCATCTTGCTTCAACAATCAAAAGCGCAGAAAAAACCGTTTGCTTGATGACAACTGAATCTGGATTGAACAGAAAAACAGAGGCTTTTAAAAACGTATTCCAAAAAGCAAAAGAAAGAGGAGTGCGCATAAAGATTCTCGTGCCAACAAAAGCACAATCAAAAGTGCTTGCGCAGTTCGCACAGATAAAGAATGTTGATGCGTTGCCAGCACGCTTCTGCGTTGTAGACGGCAAACAGGTTACTTTTATGGTTCTTGACGATGCAGATATACACCCGAACTACGACTTCGGCGTCTGGGTCAGCGCGGCAAACTTCGCCAAATCATTCGAAAACATGTTCAACATGATCTGGGACAAGAACTAAGTTCTATGAGCGAAGAGTTATATCGCGTTGAGCGAATAGATGAAGGAAATAGGCCTTGCTATATTTGTAATACAACTGAGCCATTTCTGCAACCACGCGCAAAAGGACAAGTTCATAATGTCGTCACCGGAGAAAACGTTCTTAAAATGTTCAGAAATTTTTGGCTGCATGCAGAACTGTCATACGATGCAACAATGCCCTGCGATGCAAGTGTTTCAATCGGCGCCTGCACTCGTCATAAGCAAAATTTAGAAAAACTGGTCGAGCTCACTTCTAAAGAAGAGAAAATAAATCCCGCGATAATCATCAAATCTTTGGCTGTTTAATATTTAAACACCCAAACCTTTTTATACTCTTTACTTATAAATAACTATTAGAAAAGAGAGGTGTATCATCATGGCAGAAGATGCAGTCATCAGAATTGTTCTTGCAGTCATAGTAGGAGTATTATTCGGAATAGTGTATTGCATGAGAGTGCTAGTTCTAATGGAAAGAAGAGTGGCACGCATAGAAGAACACATGGATACAATCATGCACAAAGTGCTCCAGGAAGAAATCCGCATAGAACACGGAATGAAACGCAAGAGATGAAAACGTTTTCTTCTTCATTTCTGATTGACAAAGTCAGCAAGACACAACACCGCGGCAGATTATTGCGACATTTTGAAAATGCGCTAAGCGCAATTTCATATCATCTTGAGAAAGTTGTCCCAAAAGGCAGCATTGTTTGCGCGTATCATCCAAAAGGAATACTTGCGAATGTTCTTCCACAAATAGCTAAATCTAAAAATTGCAAAATTATCAGTATACAAGGCTCTAAAGAAGCCATTGAGAACTTTCTCAAAGCAGGCGTACTTTCAAATTACAAGCCCTCTGAAGCAGACGTATTCCTCGCAGAACCGGATGGACTAAGTTCAGACGGAGCGTTATTTCTGCCAAAAGAAGCACGCGACCTGCCACATAAAGAAATAATTGCCGTAGGAAGTGTACTGCAATTCACAAAAGAAAGGCCAGCAACACACGACATAGCATCTGTTCACAGAATGGTCACGGAACTCGGAATTTATTCACCAGAACACTTAGAAAAAGAAATCACTTCCGCTTTTTCTTGGATGATTTCTTCGCCTTCACAGGCTTTGCCGGTTTCGCCTTTACAACCACAGCCACCTTTACGACCGGCCTCAATTCCTTCTCCAATCTTTCCAGATCGGTTTCCAATTCCTTAATCTTCTTTGAGTTATCCTCAAGGTCCAACAATTGGCCGCATTCAGGACATTTAAAATTGAAATCGTGGCTCTGTTCAAAGTCCAATCGTACACATTTATTTGCACAAATGTAGAACTGGGTTGTTTTTTCACGCTGCAAACGCTCATTCAAACGCTCAACCTTGCGCTTCTTGATATCGCTTGCCAAGTCCTTAATGCGCTTCTGATTAAAAGTCCAATAGTAGATGTACCAGCCCTTTTTCTTGTCCTTTTTCCTTATAAAGCTGACGAGATTGTTATCATACAACCTGTAAAGCATGTTTCTGGTGAGATTAATCTCCTTCTTAATGCTGTCAGCAAGCTTAAATTCCGACACATTGCTCTTGTTTCTTAATGCCTTAACCAAAGGCAAAACATCCTCGCCAGCAACTTCAGAAACGATTTCTTCGACAATCTTGCTTGTAATTTTATGATTCTGTGGCACGGTCTTTTTCCGACGGGAGGCATTTATAAATGTTTCGCCAGCTGTTCAAATGTCAAGCCCTTTAATTCAGCCATTTCAGGCGTAATAACAAAATTCCGTTCAGTGGCATTCAAATCATCCAAATTAAGAAAACGCCACGGCATTCTATTAAAACGAACAGCAATCAAAGGCCTGGCGCCAGCAAGTTTTGCATATGCTGCCAGTTCTTCAACTTCACGTTTTTCCAAATACTGATAATCACTGCCAGTTGACTTGCACTCAATTGCCAAGTTGATTCCTGCTTTATTTGCAATAATATCAGGAGCAGGATACTTCATACTGCCGCTGCCAGCAACCCTGCAAGCAGTCCACTCTTTAGTAGCCCAGAACAAATGAATCAATTCTCTTTCTGCATTAGAGCCCTTTAGCTTAGCTTTCATAACAACAGCAAGACAATTCGCAGCATAAATTACTTTCTAAAACACTCCTCACAATGCCCTCTGAACTCCGTTCAGTCGGGCTTGTTCGTCGGAAATTATTAAAAAAGAACGAAAATGGCAAATTTTAAATAAACAAGGCTGTTTTGGGCTTTTTGAGGTGGTTAACGATGGTAGTAAACTCAAAAAGACTCATACCGCTCGCAGCAATGGAGCAATTAATGAAACAGGCAGGCGCAGAGCGAGTTTCAGACAAGGCAAAAGCAGCACTTAAGGAAGTTCTTGAAGAATACGGCAAAACAGTTGCTGCTGATGCAGTAAAGTTTGCATTACACGCTGGCAGGAAAACAATCAAGGCAGGAGATATCAAGCTCGCTGTGAAGAAGTGAGCAAGCAAAATGCCAGTCATTCGCATAGATTACGATGATGAAAAAGTAGGGAAGAAAGAAGTTACGGCGTTATCTATAGCAATACAAAAAATCGTTTCTGATGCAACAAACATAGAAGACGTCTTTGTATACGCAAACAGCTCACAAATCAAAATAAAAATTGCGCCAATAGAGATTTTCATCCAAATGAGCGCACACAAGATTAAAGACGAAGATGCGCTTGTGGAAGAAATAAAATCTCAATTATCGCACTGGAAAAAGAAAAGCGAGTTTAAACACCTTATCAATCTAACATTTATTCCAATGAAATGGAAGATTGAAATAGGAATTTGAATTAATATTGATTTAAACCGCAGGAAAACGTGAGATTTTTGAATTTCAACCATAAAAGTTAAATAGATGGATTCTGTTGGAGAAACTATGGAAGTTGATTTATTTAGTTGGTCTATTGGAAATGTGATTATTACTTCGATTCTGTTTTACTTGCTAGGGCTAATTACCACCAATGGTTTGTATCACCTAATTTTGCTTGCAGCACTTGTGCTGGCTTCAGTGATTGTTTTTTCAAGAAAATATCCTCAGCTTGCATCGTTTAAATCAGGTGCAACAATTGGCTTAGTCGTTCTTGCAACAACGGGAGCAATAAACAGTATCAGGGGAGGGATAGAAGAATTAGGGCTCGCGTTTCTAATCTTTTTAATAGTGTTCTTCGTGGCAGGATATATTGGTAAGTTGTCCATAAAGAAATCTTAAACCCAAATCTGCTCAAGGTTTCCTAGTCTTCCCAAATCCTCTACCTTTTTGTATGGTCTACGGCGTAATTCGCATAAAATCGTGAGCGCAAATCACATTATCAAATGCAGTTCTTGCATCTTCTTCCAATTCAGAAGTGTTTTTGTAGCGGGCGCTGAAATGAGTAAGAACTAATTTCTTTACACCTGAACGTGATGCAATCTGGCCGGCTTCTAATGCAGTCAAGTGACCGTGTTCGATAGCTTTATCCTTTAATTTACTGGAATAAGTGCTGTCAATAATCAACATATCGGCATTCGCAGCCAATTTGAAACAATTATCATTAATGAGCGTATCAGTCATGAAAACAATCTTCCTTCCCTTAATCAATGTGGTAGCGTCATCTGCCAAAACTTTCTTTCCCTTGAACTCAACATTTTCTCCCCGTTGTAACTTTCCCAATAATGGGCCGTCTGGAATGTCCAGTTTTTTCACATAATCAACCTTGATTCTTCTCCTATCCTTCTCGATGAACGCAAAAGCAACGCAAGGCACGGGATGCTTCATCGGCAAACTTTCCAAAGCAAAATCCTCATCCTCAAAAAACATTCCCTCGTGCACTTCAGTAATCTTGATGTTAAACTTAGTCTCAAACTCAATACCACCAAACAAAGCCTGAAACGCCTTCTTGCTTCCCCTGGGACCATAAATTTCAACACTCCTGCTAAGATCCAAAGATGCAATTGTCAGAAGCATACCTGGCAAGCCTAAAATATGGTCGCCGTGCCAGTGAGAAATGCAAATCCTTGTAACCTTAGACAAAGGAATACCTGCTATTTTCATCTGTCTTTGAGTGCCCTCGCCGCAATCAAATAGAATGCCATCTGACTTAAACTGCATAAAGACCGCGCTTGGGTTTCTTTCCTTTGTCGGCATCATACACGATGTGCCCAAAAACGTAATTTGCATTTGCTGAATTTTCTCCTCTATACTTATAAAGGTATGGCAAAGGTTTTTAAACCTATATACTGGAGGCAATATTATGCAAGAAATAAAAACATTGCTCATAAAAGAAGCCGTTGTAACTGAAAACAGCCCGGAAGCCAGAGAATTATTCGAAAAAAACAGTTATGGCACTCAGCTTGCAGATGGCAGAGTAAAGCTCTCTCTTTTGGAAGCAGTCTACCTTGCTGAAAAGAAAAGAATAAACGTTCTTGACGGCAGAAGCAAGTCAATAAATTCTGACAAGCTCGGCAAAAAAGCAGCAAAATTAGAGCACGATTTCTGGACAAGATACGCAGTATTCAAAGATTTTAGAAACAGAGGATACGTCATCAAGACAGCATTAAAGTTCGGCGCAGACTTCAGAATATACGAAAGAGGAGTCAAGCCAGGACAAGACCACGCAAAATGGATAGTCTACCCAGTCAAAGAATCACAAAAAATGACCTGGCAGGACTTTGCAGCAAAAAACAGAGTAGCGCACAGCACAAAAAAACGCCTCTTGATAGCAGTTGTAGATGACGAAGGAGATGTCAGCTACTGGGAAGCCAGATGGCTCCGTCCCTAAAAACTTAAATAGCCAGACATTTGAATTTTTCTTATGGAATACAGAGACAAAATACTTGGGTTAGCACAAAATGCCCCCTTACTGCCTACTGGCGTTGCAAAAGCACTCAGCACAAACAGCATACTTGCAGGAGCAATGCTCTCAGAAATGTGCTCCAAAGGACTGCTAAAAACATCCACGCTCAAGGTAGGAGGATCACCACTCTATTACGTGCCAGGAAAAGAGGCACAACTGCTAAACCACATCAGCAGCCTAAACGAAAAAGACAGAAGGACAGTTTTACTATTACAGGAAGAAAAAATCATACGCGAAAATGAAGCAGACCCATTAACACGAGTTTCACTACAAGTAGTCAAGGACTTCGCAAAACCACTCATTGTTCAGCACGAGAATGGACAAGAAACCTTCTGGAAATGGTTTGAGCTGGATGACAAACAAGCAGAAGCAGTTATTAGGGAGAGATTAGAGCCGCCAAAAGCCCTGCAGCCACAAAAATTACAAACAGAGCCAAAACAAGAAACAAAGCCAAAACCAGTACAGGAAACACTCGCGCCAAAAACAACGGCGCCAAGCGGAGACTTCTGGGACAAATTACACGGATTCTTCACGCAAAACAACATCACACTGCACGAAAAAACAACCGTGAAAAAGAAAACAGATTTTGACCTTATTGTGGAGATTCCATCACCAGTAGGAATACTCTCTTATTATTGCAAAGCGCGCAGCAAGAAAAAAATAACAGATGCTGACATCAGCGCGGCATACGTCCAAGGACAAATCAAAAAACTCCCTGTCATTTTCCTGACAGACGGCGAGCTAACGAAACAAGCACAAACAGTTCTCGCACAATTAAAAGGAATAACGGTGAAAAAAGTCTAAAATGGGAGTCAATTTGAAAGACATAATTATAAGACATCCAGTCACATTTGAAGACTTAGCCGGCAAGATACTGATTGTAGACGGGTACAATATGCTGTACCAATTTCTCAGCAACATTCGAGGCAGAGATGGCAGCTTGTTTACAGACCACCACGGCCACGTCACCAGCCATTTAATAGGACTATTTTCACGCGTCACAAATTTAATGCAGAAAAGAATCAAACTGGCATTTGTCTTCGACGGACAAGTTCCAGAATTAAAACACAAAGAACTAGCAAAAAGAGCAGAATTAAAAAAAGAAGCCGCGCAGAAATATGAACACGCACTCGCTACAGAAGACACGGAAGCCATGCGAAAATATGCAGCACGAACTTCCCGACTAACCCGCGACATGGTCGCACAGGCACAAGAATTATTGACAGGACTTGGCATTCCATGGGTGCAAGCACCAAGCGAAGGAGAAGCACAAGCAGCGCACATGGTCAAGAAAGGCCACGGCTGGGCAGTCTCATCACAAGACTACGATTCACTTCTTCACGGCACACCAATTCTCCTACAGAACCTATCGATAGAAGGAAGAAGAAAAGTACCAGGAAAGCTCGCGTTTACAACTGTAGAGCCGACACTTATCGACCTTAAGGAAAATTTAACGGCGCTTGGAATAACTCAAGAAAAATTAATGTGGCTAGCCATTCTCACAGGAACAGACTACGCTCCTGGCGGGGTAAAGGGTATCGGGCCAAAGAAAGGACTTGCACTTGTAAGACAGCACGAAACACCAGAAGCGGTCTTTGAGCCATTAAAGCCAGAGTTTGACTGGAAAGAAGTCCTCACCGTATTCAAAAAAATACCGGTGACTGACAATTACTCACTTGAATGGAAGCCTGTCGATAGAAAACGCCTTTATCACTTCCTCGTCGAACAGCACGACTTCAGCGCAGAAAGAGTTGACAAGGCACTTGACGCCATTGCGCCGGCAAAACACCAAAAAGGATTAGGAGATTTTGCATGAACTTGCGCGAAGCGCTCAAAAACAAGCTTTCTGCCAAAGAATTGAAGGCACTCAAGACCAGTTTTGACATAATAGGAGATATTTTAATCATCGAAATACCAAAAGAACTCAAAAAGAAAGAAAAACTAATCGGCAAAATAATTCTAACACTTTTCAGCAACATCAAAGTCGTTGCAGCAGCCGGAGAGCACACAGGCAAGTACAGAAAACAAAAACTCCGCATCATTGCAGGAGAAAAACGATACGAAACAACACAAAAAGAAAGTGGATTGCTAATGAAATTAGATACGGCGCAATGCTATTTCTCACCACGACTAGGATCTGAACGCATTAGAATTGCAAAACAAGTAAAGAAAGGAGAAACGGTCCTTGTTGTTGGTTCAGGTGTTGCTCCTTATCCGTTAGTTCTTGCAAAACACTCTCCCGCAAAGCAAATAATTGCTGTTGAAGCAAATCCAATTGCTCACAAGTATGCAATTAAGAATGTGCAGCTCAACAAAATGTCAAACAAGATTATTTGTGTAAAAGGAGACATCAGAAAAATAAAACTGGCAAAGTTTGACAGGATAATCTCTGCAATCCCACACGAAGGAGTAAAATTACTTTCAACATTAATGAAATTCGCCAAAAAAGGAACAATTCTGCATATTTATGATTTCGCACCTGAGGAAAATCTTGAGGAACCTGCGCGAAAGATGAAAAACTGCAAAATATTAAGGGTAGTAAGAACACAACAAGTTGGCGTAAGAAGATATCGTATTTGTATTGATGCGAAAGTCATCCGAACATTCTAAGATAATCATCGCCTTCAATGTCAACTTCTGCAGAAACCTTTTGGACAGCTTCGAAAAAGTCCGCTTCCTTAATTTTTACTCTATTATCACGAATGGCAAAGTAACCCGCCTCAGTCGCAACTGCCTTAATCTCAGCTCCACTGAAGCCTTCCAGCATCTTGATAAGCTTTTCCGTGTTTAATTTGCCCAAGGTCATTCTTTTCGTATGAATCTTGAAAATTTCTTTTCTCGCTTCTTCGTTTGGAATGGGAACATGAATCAGCCTGTCCAAACGTCCTGGGCGGACGATTGCGGGATCCAAAATATCTTTTCTGTTAGTACAGCCGATAATTTTCACGTTATCCAATGGGTCAAAGCCGTCGATCTCTGCCAACAATTGCATAAAAGTTCTCTGCACTTCACGCTCTCCGGAAGTGCCAATGTCCATACGCACTGCCGCGATCGCGTCCATTTCATCAATGAAAATGATGCTTGGGGCTTTTTCTCTTGCAAGCTGGAAAATCTCCTTAACCAACTTCGCGCCCTCACCAATAAATTTCTGAACTAATTCGCTACCAACAACTTCAATGAACGTGCTTTTGGTAGAAGCAGCAACTGCTTTTGCCAGTAAAGTCTTTCCAGTTCCTGGCGGGCCGTACAACAAAATACCTTTTGGAGGCTCAATTCCGACTTTCTTGAACAATTCCGGCTTCATCAAAGGCAGTTCAATAACTTCCTTTATTTCATTCTCCTGATCCTTCAAACCGCCAACCTGCTCCCAGGAAATTGTTGGTTTTTCTATAATGACAAATTTATCAGCATCAAATCTTCTCAGCTGTAGCATCTTGCGCACGATAGTCAGGTTCTTCTGCTCTGCCAAAACCATGTCTCCAACTGCAAGTTTATCGCAGCCATCCATGATATCAACCAAGAACTCATTGCCATTTGGTAATCTGATAAGCGCTTTGCTGTCAATAAAATCACGCACTTCACACGCAATCAAAGGAGTGCGCCTGAACTTTTCCAATTCACGCTCAAGATTCTCGACACTTTCCCTTAAGAAACGATTTTCCTCTTCCAAACCAGACATATCTGCCTGATAGCTGAATGACACGCTGTCTTTCGCTGTGCTTTCCTTTGTAGTAGATTCTTTCTCAGTCATCTTTTGAAAACAACAAGAATGAAGGTATTTAAAGCTATCGTCTAAAGACTCTCAATTCTTTCGATGCTCTCGTCAATAAAACAGGCCCTTTTTCAGCCACTAAAATATCGTCCTCAATACGGATTCCAAAATTGGTATACGTGCCAGGCTCAATCGTTACAATGTTTCCGGGCTGTAAAGTCCAAGGCCTCGGCTGCACGTCGTGCACTTCAATGCCAACAGAATGTCCCAATCTGTGACTCATTGAAGGGCCAATTTCTTTGTGAGCAAGTTCATCGATTTCTTCCAAAGTTATGCCCGGCTTAACTCTTGCAACACATTTCTTTTGTATACTTAACAGATTGCCGTACACTTTCCTGTCTTTTTTTGTTGGCGTGCCGATAAAGACAGTTCGTGTAATGTCAGAACAATAATTTTTGTAGATAATACCAAAATCAAGGACTGTGAAGTCCTGTAATTTGCTCTTTGAGGGAACGTGATGAGGCGTTGCTCCATTCCTGCCAGATGCTACAATAGCCGGAAAGCTCGGCTCGAATCCAAACTGACTTATCCGCGTGTTCAAGAAAACTGAAACGTCACGCTCAGTTTTGAATTCGTGCATACTCTGGCAAAGTTCTTCAAATAACACATCAGTTATAGCACACGCTTTAGTAATGCGTTTAATTTCTTCCCTTGTCTTTACCAATCTCAAATCACGGCACGAATCCTCGATGCTCACAAGCTCAGCAGACCATTCATTTTTCACTTTTAGAGCAATGTCATAACTGATAGAAGCAGGCATAATGCCAATCTTTCCTGCAGGAAACTGGCCGTGCACTGTTTTTAGAAAATCCCTGCCAACCTGCACCACTTCAATAGTTGAGGTCTTAGCCATCCTTGGCGCCTCAAAACCCGGAACAAACAACACCGGTTTTCCGGACAAAGGTATAGCCAAGCATGCTGTATCGGGCTTCACGCCGGCAAAATATGCTATATTCGCGTCGGAGTTGAAGAATAACGCCAAGCCTATGTTTTCATTCTGAAGAATTCTCTGCAACCTACCAAACATGATCAGGGTACGCTTCCTTCACAAGCTTTTCCTTGCTTTTCATTTTTTTCCTAACAGGCTCAAGGAGTTTATTGATTTCCTTCGCAACTGCCTTCTTCAAATCCATAGGATGAAGCTTCTTCGCAGTATAATCATTTTCAACAGCATCATACGTTTTGTATTCCAACTTGCCGCCAAACTTCTCAGGACGTTCAATCACAAATACATCTTTCTTGTCCTGCTTGTGCACCATAATAACGTATCTCAAAAACGCAAGCACACCATTGTTTTCAACAATCCCCGGCTCGCAGAATGCAGCGTTCATCTTTTCATTCACTATTTTCTCGCTGTCCAACAAATCAATCTTTGAAGCCTTCTCAGAACTTGACATCTTGCCACCAGGAGTCAGGCCAGGCACGAGAGCAGTCATTATCTCAACACGTCTTTTGTAGCCAAGCTTAGGCATATTTTCCCGCGCAAAAACTAAAATCTTTCTCTGGTCAATGCCCCCATATTGAATATCAACATCCAGATATTCCTCGTCAATACTCTGCATGATTGGGTAAATCAAACCAGACAATTTAGGGCTATCTTCCATCTTCACAACTTCAGAAGCGGCCTTTGTGCAATCGTGCACGGTAACATACGTAGACATCTTCAACACGTCAAACATAAACTCTTTCTTCAGCTGGAAATCACTACCCTTTACAATTTCCACTTTCTTTGTATCCGCGCCAATTGAATCGAACAATGCAGGAATAACAATCTTGTAGTATTCATACCTTTTCTCAAGCAATTCCCAGGGAGTTTTGTCAAGCGCACCATGAATATCCGCAAGCAACACTTTAACCTTAAAACCAGCCCTGATAAAATCGGCCATCTTGGTAGCCCAGACAAAATAACCAATGTGCGGCATGCCAGTAACGGAAGTTCCCAAATAGACAACCGGCTGCTTTTTCTTTTTTAACAAGTCCTTCAGTTCTTCCTCAGTTATAATTTCCTGGGTATTCCTCTTTACAAGCTCAAACCTTTCATCCAAGTCCATGTCAACAACACCCGTATCCCTTTTTATAAATGTTTTGCACTAAAGCTCACAGACAGCACTGTAAAATTTTCGTCCAGAGCCAGTTATATGTCGGAAACCTCCTGCACGGAAACCATTGAGAGGTTTCCGAGCATGCTCAAGAACCACCACAATTATTATCTAATGCTTGGTGGTTCTTGACAATTGCTCAAAAACCTCAACAGAAAGCTTTAAATACAATCTCACTCTCGGAAGTGTTATCATTCAAGAAAGGTGATACGCCATATGGACGATCAAGCAAAAAAATTCTCAAAGCAACTCATCGGCAAAACAGTAGTGAGCAAGAGCGGCAAAAGATTCGGAGAAGTAGGAGACATAGCCTTTGAAACCAAATCAGGCGAGCTCATCCACGTTATTCTCAAGAATCCGACACAATATACTGAGAAACTCGAGCTCGAGAAAGGCAAGTCAGGAGAATTACTCATCCCATTCAGCGCAGTAATAGCCATGGGTGACTTCCTAGTCATTTCTGAAGAAGACATTGTTTGATTCTTAGCTACAACAATCTTTTTATAATCTTACGTTAGTCGTTTTACTATGGGGGATTCATCAACTATCTGGACAGAGAAATACCGCCCTAAAAAGTTCGATGACCTGAAAGGCCAAGAAGAAATAGTGGAAAAATTAGAGGCGTTCGTCAGGCAGAAAAACCTCCCACATCTTTTATTTTCAGGTCCAGCAGGTGTAGGAAAAAGCACCCTCGCACTCGTTCTTGCACGAGCATTCTTTGGAGAATCCTATAGGGAAAATTTCCTTGAGCTCAATGCAAGCGATGAAAGAGGCATCGATATAGTGCGAAGCAAAGTTAAAGACTTTGCTAGGACAAAAGCCATCGGCAACGTGCCATTCAAGATAATCTTCCTAGACGAATGTGACGCTCTTACAAAAGAAGCACAGCAAGCATTGCGCAGAACAATGGAAAACTACACCTCAACATGCAGGTTCATTATGGCGGCAAACTACAGCAGCAAGATAATTGATCCAATACAAAGCAGATGCGCAGTATTCAGATTCAAGCCCCTAGCAAAAGAACACGTAATCGCGCTCATTGACAATGTGATTTCAGGAGAAAAACTAGCCATGACAACAGAGGCAAAAAACGCATTAGTAACAGTTGCGGAAGGAGACTGCAGAAGAGTTGTAAATATTCTACAAAGCTGTGCAGCGGTGGCAAAAAATATCACTCCAGAAACTGTTTATTCTCTCGCATCAGTAGCCGAGCCAGCAGAAGTCAAAGAAGTCCTAATAACAGCGATGAAAGGAGACTTTATAAAAGCGCGAGAGAAATTGCTTGATGTCATGTTAAGGTACGGCCTATCAGGCCTCGATGCGATAAAACAAATACAAAGCGAAATCTGGAACTTAGAAATAGAAGGCAGGAAAAAAGTCAGTTTGATAGACAAGTGCGGAGAAATAGAGTTCAGACTGGTGGAAGGCTCAGATGAGTTTATTCAGTTGGAAGCTTTATTAGCGCAGTTTGTTCTTGCTGGCGCGTAACCAAGTAAAAACTTCCCGCATTATCTCATAATCTCCGCCATTTTTCTCAGCATGCGAAGGCATTTTCAACTGCTGACCTTCCTTTTCCGTAACTAGAATCATGCCTTGACCCTCTTTTTGTTTGAATGCAGACAGTGATGGGCATGGTGCTACAAAAACATATAATGTTAAAGTGAAATCCTGAACTTTGTGATGAAACTTTCTGAAAAAATCAAATTCCTTCAACTCAAAAGACAATTCCTCCCTTGTCTCACGAATAACTGCCTCTTCCGGAGTTTCACCAGCGTCAATACTGCCACCAAAGTAGCCATATTCTTCACCAAATTTACTCATATCACGGCGATCCTGTATCAAAATCTTATTATCTTTATAGAAAATAATCAGTGCAACATCGCGGTGCATTTAGCCAGAAGTTCCTTCACCAGAACTCTTCACCGCAATTGTTGACTGGATTGATTGCTCGTAATCATAAATAGTTTCGATGTTTACCAATTGTTCATAATCAGAACGTGATGAGATGGACTGTGAGCAAGAAACAATCTTAGAGCCGCCATATAATGTAACAAAACCTTCAGCTCCCCTTCCAGCAGTCTCCAAACCCGTGCACTGCAAGCCGCTCAGGCCTGTTTCAACGATAACAAACACTCTGTTTTCATTCTTGCGCTCAGTCCTATCACACATCGAGTTTCTCTGGAAAACGTTGCCTGTTCCGATGTTCTTAATTTCAAAACTGAAACCGATCTTGTCTTTGGCGCGTGTTGATTCCCTGAAGTTCACCACTTGAACAGGCGCACCACTGTTGAAGAACTTTTTATCCTCATTGAGTTCACAAATGCCGCCCACTCTCGGAGTCAGCAAATTTTCCCTCACGCACAGCTCGCTAACTGTTCTTGTGCGGTACAAATAGCAAACATCAGCTCTTAAGGGGAATTGTGCAGACGCTCCTGCAATAAGGCCGTTATGGTTTAAGCCGACAAATTCTACAAAAACTTGTTGTCCTGGAAGCGTGCCGCCTTGAGGATCTTTTCTCATTTCAATAGCATCATCAGGCGCGTTCTTAACCAAGTCAAGTTCGCTCTTGCCGAATTCGACAGGATTAATGCCTGAAATCTTCACCTGAACGTTCTCCTTCTTGACTAAAGCCTCTCCTTTGTTTTCAAGCTTGACAATCACGTCAAACGGGTCCTGTCCCCCGTCAAAAACGTCTTTTCGCAAATCCTGGAAATCTATGGCCAGTCCTTGCGAGCCGCCCAAGAATGGAGCTTCAAGGTCAACTTGCTTCTTAGCGCCCTGCTTACAAGCAATTACAAGAAGTGCCAACATCAATATAACAATCAATCGCCTCATTTTTGAACTTAATCAAGAATGTACTTATTTAAATGTTACGAAACAGGTCTAATGTCGAGCTGCCTGAAAATGCTCGAACGATAGCCATAATCAAGCCAAATTTCCAAAGGAGTCAAGAACGCACTCTGACCAGGAGGAGCATTAAACTCGCAGAATAACTGGGCCTGGCCATTTGTCAAACGAATAAACTCACGGTCACTAAACGGCTTACAAGTATCCTTTATGGTTTGTCCAGAAATAACGACGTTATCAACTCTCACAAAATCAACTTCATTAAAGCCAAGACCGCCGCTATACGGACTGCACGCGTTTAAGTAACGCGACCTAAACACATCACCGCCACCAACATTTGAAATGCTAATCTTGAATCTTGTTTTCTCAGGCGATGGGACAACTTCAACACTAGTAACTGCAATCGGCGCGCCCTGGCTGCCAAGACCGACAGTGGAAGGCGTGCACACCTTTACAATGTTTGTCGGCGCATAAGGATTAGGATCAATGCACACTTGAGCACTAGCGATTGTCTCATAATGATAACAGGCAGTAGCCAGCAAAGTAGGCTGATACTTGTCAATCCTCTTTGCACCCAAAGGTTGGATAATTCCCCTGAAGCTGACAGTATCAATTCCGCCCTGCGGCATATAAGGACCACGACCCTCCATTTGAGGAATGTCAACACCATCCATCGGAATACCAGTGATGATATTGTTATCAAAACCAGAAAGGTAAACCTTGTCAAGGCCAACAGAGCCAACCATAGCAGTACCCCTGTTCTCAATCTGAATCATAACGTTCAACGGCTCCCGGTCAAACACTTTAGGTGGAGGCAGGTTTGGAACAAACTGCATGTAAATTCCCTGCGTACCAGAACGAAACTCCTGAGGCTGCGGCTGCTCACCCTTCTTTCCAATCCTCGCACAGGCAATCAAGAACACTAGCAAAAATATAATCATCAGACTCTTTTTCATATATGTCATTCCAATCACTACCTTATAAATACTTTTTGGTAACTATTTGCATGGCGCCTGTCCCGGAAGCCTTGTAATGGTCATCGGCAATAACGCACTCGTTACGTAACCGTAATCAAGCTGAACTGACAAAATGGTGCTAAACGTGCCTGAAGTAGGGCCAAACAACATGTCCTGGCGCTCGCAAATAAACCTGGATTCCTGGCCAGGCTCAATTCTCACAGGGTTGGGCTCACACTTCAATTCCCTGTTCTGAATTGAGGCGCGTACAGAAGCATAACTTGCCAAAAGAGGCCCGCCACCACCAGTGCAAGCAAGCTCCGAGCCCTCTGGCTTAACCACATCGCCTCTTCCAAGCTGTTGAACATAAACCACGAACACAGGATGAATTTGGTCGCCCTCAGGAACCATCAAAGGCTCAACACGCGTAACTGCAACAGGAGCGCCCTGGCCCCCAGGCAAGACAACAGGTGTTGCACGACAAGTCTTACGAGGATTCAAATTAGCGACATCAGGATCAATACAAACCTGCGCAGCAGCAATAGTATCGTACTTGTAACAAGCACGGAAGATAAGATCGGACTGATAGCTTTCAAACTGCGGCAAGATGCCAATATTCTTAACCTTAAAATTCACCTGGTCAAAACCACCTTTAGGATTAAACTGAGATTTTCCAAGTAAAGAAAACTTTCTAACACGCTCAGACAAAGGCATCAAATACTGATCTTCAGTAATGAAAGTTAACGTGCCATCAACAATATTGGATGCGCCAGTATTCTTAACATCAACATAAACATCAGCCTGCTGACACATGATAATGTTGCTCATCGAAGCAGGATTAAAAGCAGCTTCAAGAGCGGTAGTTCCTGTAAAAACGGGGATTTCCTGAGGAAACTTTGTTTTTGTGGGAACTTGGAACTGACAGGCAGCAAGTAATAATAGCAGTAAAATTAATTTTTTCACGCAATGCCTCCAGTCTTAGGCACTTTTGGCGCCTGCACAGTTATACTTTCTGATGTCTTCTTAATACGGAACACATAATCAGCTGTTACTTTAAAGCTTCTGATCGCGAGCGGAGCATTTGCCATAAGCTTTGCTTTATCAGTAATCAAAGTCTCAACGCGAATCTTCTTCTCCAAGTGGACAGGTTTCTCAGCGGGGGGAAATAACCTGTCAAGAATTTCAGGCTTGTCAAGAACACAAGTATCCTCTTCTGAAACAATCTGGCAATACTTCTCCACACTCCTGCCGCTAATCTTAGAAACTTTCAAACCAGGAGGAACAGCAATCGTAATCTTTTTCACACTTATAAGATCTCCATCCCAGCCAGAATTGCGGTCAAGAGTTATAGTCAAGGTCGGGCCAAAATTCTCTGAAGGCAGGGGAATCGGCTGTTGGCCAGCACCCATACCAATGTACAAAGGCCCGCCAGTATACTTCGCAATCGGGTTTTTATCAGTAATTTCGAAGGCATCCAATGGATTTGCTTCTTCCTCAGGATGCTGTTTTTTGTAAGCGCGTATCTGATCTTGCAGCATAAAGTAGCTTTTCAGATAAGCGCTTGTTGGGAAACCAAATGTTGCCTCAATAGCAATGTTATGACTTCCAATACCAAGATTGGCAGCATCAATGTTGCAATCAACAGGCTGCTCTTCATCCTCCCTCAAGGGGACAGAAGCGAGCGGCGTAATAATGCCGCGCTTATCAGGCATATCCTCAAATCCTTCCTCGTAACAAGCAACATCAATTTTCAGTTCAGCATCAGTCTTGAAAGACAAAGATTTCAAAGTGGCAAACACATTTACATTATCATCAATTAAAATTGTCTTTGAAGTAACGCCAATATCCTTCAAATAAACACCCAAAGGACGCGCAGCATTTTCTTCAACACCAAGATCATAACTGTCTGGTTTGAAAAAATAAAGCTGCCGTCCCAATCCAGCATACGCTTCCTTACCTGCTCCTGAGATATCCCTATACAACTCCCTCCACGCGCTTTGCTGGCCCTGCAACGCAGTATGCAAGGGAGTTCCAGCCTCGTACACGCCATTGTAAAAATTCGTGAACAACAAGCCAAAAATGAGTGCGTTGAACGTGAGCACAATCATTCCTTTCTTGAATCTAAGAATAGAGAAAAACAGCACAGTATACAATATGAGCCACGAGAGTGTGGCCCATTTTGCAATTGAAGGGCTGAAAGGACCGATAGCTAAAGCCCAAAAACCGACAAATCCTCCGAAAATCAATGAAGCCCACTTGAATAATTTCCCAATCGGCTCTGGCGCGAGCTCGTAAACAGCTGCAGCAATGCCGAAAATCACAATGAAAGAAACATTAAACGGAGTTCTAATTCCCAATCTTTTCAACAAAACATAAAACGCCAAAGCAGCACCTAAAATCAAAACAGCACGAAGAATGTTCCTGCCAGCAGTTTCGGGAAGCACAGAGCCAAACAATCCTTTTAATGCGAGCCACGTGCCACCAACAATTTTACTTGTAATGCCCGGTCCTGAAGGCGCGGCATAAACCGGAGCTTGTTGAGGCGCAGGAGCCGGTTCTGGACGCGCATAAACAGCAGCTGCACCCACAGCAACGCCGCCGGCAGCACCAGCCGCTGCAGCAGTCATCATAGGTTTTTTCTTAAACTTGTCAGCCATCTTTACAAGAAATCCAGAACCTGGAGCAACCAGATTAGCGGCCCATGCTTTCCAATTTGGCATCTTTAATCCGCGCGGACTTCCAGCCTGACAACGTCAAGCTCAGTCAGCGGTTTAATCTCGATATAGTTGCTACCCTCTTTAATCCAAGAACTAACATCGCGCTCATAAACATTATCACGCTGGTCAATAGCATCCTTTCTGCCGTTCAAATTTAATTCAGCCCTTTTCTGTTTTTCATCATCAACAAATTCCATCCTTAGAATAACTTGACGCTCCCTGTCCAAGATGTCATTGTATACACTGCTTTTGATATTGAAGAAATCAATGTATGCCTTGACAGGTTCTAAAATAGTTCTCACGCGAATCTGCTCAACACGATAACTTCCCCTGTCAATCCTGAAAATAACGGTGTTCTTTCCAGAACGCAAGTCTTCAGCATACAAGTCCTGCCTGTTTAAACTGTCACATGCGGGAGCTGCGGAAAAGATAATTTTGCCATTCAACTCGAGCGTCAAAACACCAACAGTGCGCTGGTCACAAATCGGATAAAAGTCAAGGAATGAAGTATCAAGATTTTCCTTTTCAGTATCAGAAATAGTGAAAGTATTTTGGGCAACCTGCTTCTTAACATCAGTAATATCGCCAACAACTTTCACATCAGACAACGAATACTTCCTCTTCGAAAAGAAACCTCCAGCAACGGAAAAGTCCAGCTGGTTTGTTGGCTTCAACAAAGGCTTTGGCAGCAAAACAGGAGGAGGATTCTGCACTTTAACCTCACTCTCAAAAATCTTCTGGCCATTCAATGCAATCACAAGATTGCCCTTTCTTTCAGGCGCCTGGAAACTCAACATCAAGTTTTCAGTATTTTCCATATCAGAAACGCCGAAAACCATAGACTTAGTCTGCTCTCCAAACCAGCCCTTTTTCACAATAAACGGATTTTCAGAACCCAAGACAACGGCATTTTTTGTTTCAACAAGGTAAACATTGGAAATACTATGGTCAAACACGCCCTTTTCCGTAAAAGTCAGCGTGCCAGGAGCTTCATCCAAAAGCAGCCCGCCTTCTTCGTCAAAAGTAGCGTTATCGCCCTCCAAAAGCTCTCTGCGTTCTTCAGGAGGAAGGAACAATATGTAGAAAATGAACAACAGGGTGATAATTCCAATAAGCGCAGCAGCTGGTCCGCCACCCTGTGCCCTATCACCGCGCTTGTTCATGGATTCACCTTTTTTGATATTCTATAGCCATATCGAATACTATTTAAATGTTTTTACACGTCCTTCTTCTCTATGAAGATACTTAGTAAAAATCTTAGACAAGGAGAAGTCAAGGTGAATGTAGAAACACCTGAAGACGTATGGTACTTATCACAGCTGATAGATTTTGGAGACACCATAAAAGGCAAAACGCCCCGCAAAATCAAAGTAAGCGAAGAAGCAGAAGCAACAAAAAGAATGGTATACATGGCCTTAACTGTTGAAAAAGTAGAGTTTTCAAAGACAACAAATGCTCTTCGCGCAAGCGGCAAAATACTGGAAGGGCCAGAAGACGTGCCGCACGGCAGCTATCACACCTTTGCCATCGAGCCGGGAACAACGTTAACCATACAAAAAGAACACTGGTACGGCTACCAGTTAGACAGGTTAACAGAAGCCGCAGAAACAAAACCAGCAAAAATCATTATCTGCATATTTGACCGAGAAGAAGCATATTTTGCACGCATGAAAAGAGCAGGCGCGGAAATGCTATCGCATATCGAAGGAGAAGTTGAGAAAAAAAGAACAGGCATTAAGGCGAAGACAAGTTTCTACGAAGAGATAATTAAAATGCTTGAACAATATGATGAGAGGTACAAATTAGATTTCATCATTCTAGCAAGCCCGGCATTCTGGAAAGAAGAACTCTTCAAAGTCCTGAAAAATGATGTTCTCAGGAAAAAAATCATCCAAGCAACCTGTTCATCAGTCGATGAAAGAGCAATCGATGAAGTGTTGAAAAGAGATGAAGTGCAAACTGCACTTCGGCAGGAAAGAGCGTCAAAAGAAATGATATTAGTAGAAAAGGTCCTTGAAGAAATCTCGAAAAAAGGAGCAGTAGTCTATGGAGTGAAGGCAACAGAAGAAGCAGCAATTTCAGGAGCAGTAGCAACGTTATTGGTTACGGACACTTTAATACAAAAATTACGCCAGGAAAATATGTTTGCACGCGTAGACAGCATAATGAGGACAACAGACAAGCAAAAAGGAACAGTTGTAATCATCTCTGGCGAGCACATAGGAGGCAAGAAACTCGACGGACTAAGCGGAATAGCGGCTCTGTTACGCTATAAGCTATCATATGAGTAACAATCACTACTTCTAAAACGTATTTTTACACACACTAAAAACTTAAATATCCCTTCACTCACACAGAAGTGTGACTTCAGAGTGGCAATCCCCTGCTGGAGTAACTGTTTGGGGTAAAAATATAGAGACTACTACAAAAGTACGACCAAAAAGTTTTAATACCGAATTGTTTTACCTCAAGTGAATAACAAAAACGTGTTACGGGAAAACCGGAGTGAAAATTCCGTCTTCCCGTCGCAAAAAGGGGGGAGGTATCAATGATAGTCAAGGAAGAATTTTTAAGCAAGCTCAGGCGCTACTTTGTCCTGAACTTATATGAAGTCAAGATCTGGACAGCACTGTTATCACGTGGCGTTGCAACAGCAGGCGAACTTTCCGACATTGCAAACGTCCCAAGAAGCAGAAGCTACGATGTTCTCGAATCACTAGAAAGAAAAGGCTTCGTCATAATGAAACTTGGCAAGCCTATAAAGTACATTGCAGTTGCTCCAGGAGAAGTCCTTGAAAGAGTCAAGAAGAACTTAAGTGAAGAAGCAAACGAGCGTGTTAAAAGACTCGAAGACCTCAAGAAAACAGATGTTCTCGGAGAATTAAACACACTGCACACACAAGGCGTAGAATTAGTTGAGCCAACAGAACTTTCCGGAAGCTTACGCGGTCGGCACAATTTGTATTCACATTTGGAACTAGTCATCCGCAACGCGCAAAAAAGCGTTACAATCATGACGACACCGCAAGGCTTCATGCGCAAAGTTGAAGGACTAAAACCAGTGTTTGAAAAATTAAAGAAAAAGGGAGTCAAAGTCCGCATCGCTGCGCAATTAACAAAAGAAACAAAGAACGCCGTACAAGACATCCAGAGCGTTGCAGAAGTAAAGCATACAGATAGCAAGGCGCGTTTCTGCATCGTCGACGGAAAGGAACTGGTATTCATGATAATGGACGACCAGGAAGTACATCCAACCTACGATGTCGGCATCTGGGTCAACACACCATTCTTTGCAGGGGCACTGGAAGGAATGTTCAACACCGCCTGGAAAGGCATGAAAGATCCGTCTTTTAAGTGATTCTTTTTTTCATTTTTTCTTCTTTATGGACATCAAAAAACTTATACAAGGCCTGCACCCGTATGAGAGACGAGTGCTGCCAGAATTAGAACGGCATCCATACTTAGAAGACCTTTCTTCTGCAGCAGGGCTGAAAGATGTCGAAGCCATGCGAGCACTGCAATGGCTCGAGAATAAAAAAGCAGTAACTATTGAAACAGAACCTCAGGAACTCGTGATTCTAGGCAAAAACGGACAAGAATACCTGAAAAAAGGACTGCCTGAGAGAAGATTTCTCCTAACTATCAAAGAAAAAGACATACCGCTGGGAAAGTTAGCCGACAAAACAGGACTAAACAAGGAAGAAGTAAACATCTGCCTTGGATTGCTGAGACAAAAAGGCGCAATTACTTTAATTAAAGAAAAAGATTTGATTGTAAAAATAACAGACAACGGAAAAAGACTTCTCAACACAGAATTTTTAGAAGAAAAGTTCCTCAAAAAACATTTCCCGGCAAAAATATCAGAATTTAAAGCAGAAGAAAAACAAGCACTCGAACAACTGAGAAAAAGAAAAGACCTCGTGCAAGTGGAAATCAAAAGAATAAAAAAAGCAAAACTCACTGATTTAGGAAAAAAACTGGTTTCTGTCGGAGTAAGGGACGAGAATATAGTTGATACTATAACGCCGCAACTTTTACGCGAAGGTACGTGGAAAAACAAAACGTTCAGGCGCTATGATGTTATGATAAACGTGCCAGAAGTTTCTGGAGGAAAAAAACAACCATACAGAGCATTCCTAGAATGGGTCAGAGCAAAATTTGTGGCACTCGGCTTCCAAGAAATGGACGGACCACTGGTAGAAACGGAATTTTGGAACATGGATTCATTGTATATGCCACAATTCCATTCTGCAAGAGATATTCACGACGCGTATTATACTGCAGAGCCAAAATACGGCAAGCTGGACGAGAAACTAGTCAAAAAAGTACAAGCAGCACACGAACACGGCATTACAGGAAGCACGGGATGGAAGTACGCATTTGATGCTGAAAGAACACACAGACACGTCCTAAGAACACAAGGCACTGCGTGCTCAGCACGCATGCTGGCATCAAAAGATTTGAAAACACCTGGCAAGTACTTTGGCATTACACGAGTATTCAGACATGATGTCATCGACTCAACACATCTTCCAGATTTTAACCAAACAGAAGGAATCATCATAGAAGAAGGACTAACGTTCAGACACTTAGTCGGGCTGTTAGAAATGTTCGCAAAAGAATTTGCAGATGCAGAAGAAATCAGAATAGTACCGGGATATTTCCCATTCACCGAACCATCAGCAGAACTATATGCAAAACACCCACAACTTGGGTGGATAGAGTTGGGCGGGGCAGGAATCTTCAGGCCAGAAGTGGTTGCACCATTACTTGGCAAAAATATCAGCGTTCTCGCCTGGGGATTAGGAATAGACAGAATAGGAATGTTCAAACTAGGATACAAAGATATTCGTGATTTGTTCTCGCACGACCTGTCATTTTTACGAAACTCGCCGGTGATCTAAATGCCAACCATCACTTTCTCAGCTGATGATTTACAAAAACTTGTCGGGCAAAAGCTGGACGAAAAGAAATTGATACAACTGTTGGACTGCGCAAAGGCAGAACTAGATTCCAAGCTCGGCCACGAAATGACAGTAAAGTACAACGACACAAATCTGCCATACTTATGGAGCGTTGAAGGGCTTGCACGATTGTTCAGAGGATTGCTCGGCAAACAAAAAGGCATTCCAATGCTTAAACTTGAAAAGGCAAAAGACAAAGTCATCTATGACAAAAGATTAAGCAAAATAAGACCTCACATCGCCTGCTTCAAAGCTTATGGCAAGAAAATAGACGATTATTTGCTGAAACAACTCATACAATTACAAGAAAAACTTGCTGAAAACTTCGGCAGAAAAAGACAGAAGATTTCCATTGGCGTGTATCCATTGAAAGCAATCACTTTCCCAGTAAGCTGCAAAGCAGCTTCGCCTACAGAATTATTCACGCCATTAGATTTCCACCAGTCGATGAGCTTAAGACAAGCACTTGAAAAACACCCGAAAGGCAAAGAATACGGACATCTGATACGACACGAAAGCGTATATCCTGTATTTGTTGATGCGAAAAAAGAAATTATGTCTTTAATTCCAATAATTAATAGCGAACAGACTGGAAAAGTAAAGCCCGGAGACGACAGCATATTCTTCGACACGACTGGAACTGATGAAGAATCAGTTCAGTTGGTTGCGAACATTTTTGCGTATGCGCTCTCTGAAAGAGGATTTAAGATAGAACCGTGCATTATCGAATATTCAGGCAAGAAAGTTGTTACGCCAACACTACATACAAAGACAATCAAACTAAATGAGAAAAATGTTGATAAATTGCTCGGCCTGCAGCTCAAAAGCAACGAAATAAAAGACGCACTTATGAGAACGGGCTACAATTATAATTCTGGAACTGTAACAATACCAAGCTACCGCAACGACATCATGGGCGAAGTCGATATCATAGAAGACATTGGTATTGCCCACGGTTATGAAAACTTCAAACCACTGCCGCTAACTTCATACACGCGAGGCAGCACTAGTGCAATGCAGCAGAAAATAGACACGCAACGCGTATTCTGGATAGGCCTCGGCTACCAAGAAATAATGAGCCCAGTGCTATGCAACAAAGAACTTCTTTACGACAAGATGAATATTGATGATCCAGGCACAGTTGAGATAGAGAACTTTATTTCACAAACTTATAGCTGCATTCGGACGCTGATACTGCCACAAATGCTCGATGTTTTGTCAAAGAACAAACACGTTGATTATCCGCAAAAAATCTTTGAACAAGGACTCATCGCCGTGCGGCAAAAAGAAACACACGATGAACAACACCTGGCAGCAGCAACGGCACACTCAGGTGCAACTTTCACTGAAATGCGACAAGCAGTAGAAAGTACTTTGCGAAATGCAGGAGTTCAATACTCAATCGAAGAATACGAACTAGACTGCTTTATACCAGGAAGGGCAGCAGGAATATTCGTCAATAAAAGACCAATCGGCTTCATAGGAGAAATACACCCTATCGTTCTCGAGAAATTTGGATTAACAGTGCCTGTCGCTGCGTGCGAGATTAATTTGTCAGCTTTGTTCTAAAGTGCTACGAAGAATGTTCCAACAACAATCATAAGTATTGAGATTACTTTAATCGCAAGCGTCTTTTTCGTAAATGTTTCCTTCAAAATATGAGGTATAAATGAACTGAGCAAGACCATGAGGATGAGCACGTATAACGGCTGCAACGACCCCATCGCGCTCACTTTTGAAACCTCAGTCAATGCTGCAGCCATGTTAAAGAATAGCCACGACAGATACGTGCTGGACTCTGATATTAAAATGAGCGGGAAATTCTTCATGGTTTGTTTTAAATTCACCCGTGCCCGCCTTGAAAAAACCAGCATAAGCAGCACAATCGATAATCCAAGAGTTTCCAACGCAATCACGTTCCAAGGTGATATGTTCTTGAGCAGATACTTTGCATTAATGTTTATGAACCCAATCAAGACACAACTGAATACGATAAGCCAGAATCCCCTGCGCATAATAGGAATGCGCTCAAAGCGATCCATGCCAATGAGCACTGCACCGAGAGTTGCTAGTATGATTGCACCATATTTCCAAATGGGAAGAGATTCCCCAAGAATTATCGAAGCCAGGAAAAGAACAATTATCGGCGTTGTGTAATAAATTGAAACCACTCGTGACACTTCCTCAAACGTTAACGCTTTGTAATAAACGAAATAATTCACTCCGATAAGCATTCCCGCAAACAATCCCAGGAACACATGATTGAGACTTGCTCCGTGCCACGATATGAAGAACGTCAACAATAATCCCACAACGAGCGAAATAAATCCAATAACAAACATCAGTGAAAAATAATCACGTATTCTTTTTTCAATCAAGAATTTGTCAAGAACATTAACAAATGCGATGAGTGCAGGAAACAATAGGGCGTAAATAATCCAAGTCGCAACCATGAGCGCACTTAGCCAGCGTTGCTATTTAAGCCTTCTTTTCAGCAACGTTTTTGTGCTGCGTCATCTCTTAACTTCCGTTCTTCGTCCGGGATGATGCGCGCACCATACTGGGGATGCACTTCGATTACAGGCGCGTCGGTTGCATCAAGCCGCGTCTGGAGATCCTCTGCAGTTATGGTTGTGGCCGGCTTGACCGCCTCATGGGCTTTCTTGCGCAGCGCACGCCCCTGCTTCATCAAATCGTGGAAAGAGGTTTTTTCCGGATAGAGCGGATGATACGAGCCAAGAAAGACATCCCGCATTGCTTCCCCGCCAGGCCCGTAGTATCCTTGCATTGACCTAGGGAAGGCATAAAAGGTATTATAGGTTTCGGTTCATGATCACAACAAAACTAATTGTGTGAGAATTTATTCAGCCTTCTTCTCAGGAACTTTCTTCACAGCTGGTTTTGCAACATTTGGTTTTTCAGCCGGCGCTGCTTTGACCTGAGCCCTTGGCGTGACTTTCTGCGCCGGAGCTTTTACTTTTGACTTGCGCTCAACAATAGAAACTTCAACCTTCTTGAAAGCAGCAGCAACTTTTTCGTGAGATGTGCCTTTTTCAATGTCAAGCTTTTGAGCTAATGGCTCAAGATGAGTAATATTACACTTGCGCCTTCTAGTCTGGCCGTCAATTAGAACTAAATTCTTGCCAAGATCTTCAACAACAACGCACTTCAAGCCAGCATCTCTGCCAGCAATCTTCACACAAACTCTTCCAATTTCAATCATTTTTTGTTCCTCCATCAACTGTAGCCGTCGCCGATACTACAGGAACTAAACTCTAACTTTTGCGATAATCGTTCTTCGAGTGCAAGCACTGCACAACATTCCGCCATACGGGCGTTCTGGTCTGCGAGCACTGCGCGGCAATGCACGCACTTGCGTCTTCGTGCCTCTAGCAACACCAGGAAGGAAAGCACTGCATTGAGCACACTGCGGCTTAGCTTTTCTGCGCCGCTTGTACAGTATCTTGTTCGTACCGCCAGGCGTAGTTAAGTAAACACGCCTGAACGTTCTTGAACGATATCTAACAGTAACCATATAGACGTGGGGACAAGAGGGGGTTTAAAAAGCTTACTGAAGAACCATTTAAATAGACTTATTTAACGTGCTGCAACCTGCGAAGCTCCGCATCAGAAAGGTGGCGCCATTTGCCGGGCTGCAAATTGCCAATTTCAAGCCTGCCAACACGCGTGCGCGAGAGGCGGACAACAGTCAAACCAACTTTTTCAAACAACCTCCTAACAATATGTTTCCTTCCTTCGTGAATCCGGATCATTGCTTTCGCAGCCCAAACATCAATACCGCGAATCTGCACTCTTCTGCCATCAATCACAATACCTTTCTGCAGAAGTTCCATGTGCTTGTCAGAAATAGGCCTGTTAACAACAACGAAATATTCTTTCTCAACCTCATAACGAGGATGAGTTAATTTGTTTGCCAATTCTCCGTCGTTAGTCAGGAGCAATAATCCTTCGGTATCCTTGTCAAGCCTGCCAACCGGAAAAATTCTTTCTGGAATCTTCACAAGATCCATAACTGTTTTCATATAGTGCTTTTCACTGACAGTAGTTACGTAGCCCCCGGGCTTGTTCAACATTATGTACACTTTCTTTTGGACTTCAACCAGCTTTCCGTTCACAACAATTTTATCCTTTTCTGCGTCAGCTTTTTCCCCAAGCGTAGCTACTTTGCCATTTACTAAAACACGGCCTTTTGCAATAAGATCTTCGCATTTGCGCCTGCTTGCAATGCCTGCCTGTGCGAGAATCTTTTGAATACGTTCGTGCATATTCCATTTATCGACGAAAGTCTTTTAAATAGTTATCGTAGAAAAATTTTCATGATAGACATTGTGTTTCCCAATAAGAATGAAAGCGAATTCATTGAAATGGCCAGAAAACTCGGCATTTCAGGACTAATATTTGCATACAAACAACCATCAGAATTTTATGAAGGCGATGTAGCCAATGCGTTACTTGTTGAGCCAAAACACATTCAGAAAGCAAAGGACAATGATGTGCTCGCAATCTGCCCAGCAAGCAGGGAAGCAATTGAAAGAGGAGCAGACATGGTAGTTGGGTTTGAACTGCAGGAAATAAAAGACCACACACACTACAGAGAATCAGGAATGAATCAGGTATTGTGCAAATTAGCAACCGAGAAAAAAGTACGCATAGGATTTTCATTCTCAACAATCCTGCAAACTTATGGACAAAAAAGAGTGCAACTGCTTGGCAGAATAATGCAAAATATAACTTTCTGCAGAAAATTTAAAACATCAACAAAAATTGCCAGCTTTGCAATAAGCCCATACGAAATGCGCGCGCCAGCAGAATTGAAAGCATTCTTTATTCAGCTGGGAATGGATGAAAACCAAGCACAGCAAGCCCTCAAATAGTATTCTGCCATTATCCCAGAATTCTGTCAGGAAAATATATAAAGCAAAACCAGTTCTAACTATATAAAAAGAGGGGGATAATGCGGTCTGTTTACCTATTCATTTTCCTATTACTAAGCATAGCAGTTCTTGCAGAAGATGCCATCTTCACAATCTCAATCAACGAAAGCAAGCAACTGGATTTCACTGCAAACCTTGGAACAACTGCAATCATTGGAGCAAGTTATCCTTCAACCGCAACGCTCACCCTGCCGGATTCTCCATTTGTTCAACAACTGCAAACAGTAGCAAATCTGCCCATATGTTTTAATATTTTTAGAAGGACATATCAGTGCGGGGCCGTCAAGTTATGTGCACAAAATCAAGACGATTCAAAAATATGCAAAGATCTGGCAAACATACCAACGCAAACAGTGAACTTCACTTATGGAAAGACAGTGAGCACAGTAGTATTTTCATATGAAGGATCACGCAATACAGGGACTTTACAAATAACCATATCAAAAGTTGTGCAAGTTGGAGGAGCAGCAGCAACCATAGTACGAGACCTTTTCTCTCTCAGAGGAACAAACGCCATAAACCTGAAACGAGTAAGAGAAATAATCGATGTTTCAAATTTTAATGGCACAGTAAAGGCGTACAGCTCAACCACAAAAGCACCGATATGGTTTGATGATCAAACAGGTTCGAGCTCAACCAGCAGAACAGAAACATCAGGGTTTAACGACATCACTTATACGTGTCTGAACTCAGATTCTAATACTGATGCTGATGGTAATCCCCACTGCGACTACTTCGACGAAGAAGATTGCTTTGATGAAGGAAAGGACTGGTTTGACGGAAAATGCTGCGGAGATGCAGGCTACCTGCCGGCCAGCGGTTGCCAATGGTATGCCGACAAGCAAGCAGTCTGCGGTCAAGATGCAGAAAGCTTCTGGAAATGGGCAGCACTTGGAGATATTGGATTAATCACACCGCTTAGTGGAAGCTGCCCAGTAATGAAAGTTGTATCCAATGGCAGCATATTCTACACGTGTACACACATTCCGCAAACCATTATCCCAGCAGACAAAATCCAGCAGCTAAACGGCATTATCAAAATAGGGGAGCACGATTACATTTGCCAGGGAGAAAACATCATTGAATGCGGCGGAGGAACACCCTATTCGCCGACCGCATTAGAGCCGGGCGCGAACATACTCATTGACGGAAAGAAAAACTATTGCAATTCAAACGGAATATTCAGCGTGTCAATTGAAGACAGAGCCACTTGTGAAAATGCAGCACTCAAATGGACAGGCACACAATGCTGCGGCGAACCAGACGATCCGTTGCGCACGTACGAAGACCCGTATGCGGGCACTGGAACAGCAGGAGTATGCTACAACAACGAATTCCTTCCAAGCGGAACTTTCCTAGATTCTCAAAAAACGATTTTGTCGCACAGGGGCGAGTATTACAAATGCAATCCTGACATTAACACACCAATGACGGCCATACTGCAAGACACAGACATAACTATCACAGTACAACCGGCGTGCGGAATTCCACTCCTTAACACGTTATTAACTGGAACCAAGCCCAACTCAATCTGCATTCCATCAGGTCAATGGTACTTTACAAACAACATAGAAACAACTGTCATAAAACAAACAAAATGGACGCCTCTTGAAAACGAACAACAAAAAGGCTGCTGCCCAGAAGACCAATGCTGGGACGGCAAAAACTGTAGAAACATCGGCGAATACTACATTATTGGCCAGAGAGGATTCCTATGTCAGTAAAAAATCTGGTTTTACTGTTCTTAATTCTAGTACCATTCGTGCAAGCAGCAGACTGGGTTGAAGTCAGCATAAGACAAGATTGGGACAGAAAAACAATAGGATTCTGCACAGAAACAAGCCAATGCCTTGTAAGCAACGCATTTAATCCTGCATGGGACAATTTCCCAGACAGATACTGGAGCGAACAAAGCAACGAAGACAAGCCAAAATGCATCAACAACACGCAATTTATCGAAGACAATTACTGCGACATGGGCCAGTGGAGCTCACGAACAAAACTTGTTTCAACACAATTAATCAGTCTTGCACTCAACCAGAGCCCGACAAACTTCTCCATCTACTGTGACGATTACGATAAAGTATTCAACCGGTATTCATACCGAACAGACTATGGCGCCGTAATAAGTTTCCTCGGAAAGTTCTGCATGCCGACAGGCGGCCGAGCATTAAGAAACTGCGTCAACTCTGTGTGCGTTTTAAGACACGGAAACAATGTAGCATTCGGAACTGCCATAAACACAGAAATTGATGGTTCAAAGAGCCCATTGCTCGCACTGAACTTGAGCGAAGACAGCTGCGACAACGCGATCAACAATGACAAGGACTACGACCTATGCGAGTTCGGAGTATGGTACAACTACGACACAAAAAGCATCATTTACGCTCACACGGCAATCCTGCCACCAGTCAATCCAATAACAGAACAATTCTTCATGACTCCATACAACAAACTGAAAAATTACGTGTTTGATCACGTGTACAATCCAGACATAGCACAATACAACTACACATTCTTCAACCAAACACCAGCGTTCAAGCAAATCTACATTGCAAAAGAAGACTTTGACTTTGTCTACAGCTTTAGACAAAAAAACGTTACACTAACACAAATTGATTACGCAGGATGGTACTTTTCAAACATTAACCTTCCAAACGGCACTTGTGACCACATAATCAAAGGATACGACAGCAGAGCCAACTGCGAAATACAACCAACAGCGTCAGAATTCTACGTTGCAGCGCACAGGAATCCGCCAGTCAACAAGTTTGACATCAGACAAAGCATTGTAGACGCGTGGGAAGAAGTGGTAGGAATGCTCAGGGTGAGTCCGTGATAAGATCACTGTTGTACATATTTGCCGCGGTGCCTCGACCGCGTCGAGGTGATTTTTCTCCCCCTTGCAAGTACGGGGGAGAAAAATCAGTTCGTAAGACCAGCGCGGCCAGGATTTCACGTAAACGAGGACAAATAACAATCTTCATCATCATCGGAATCTTGGTGCTCGTCGCATTTTCAATCGCGCTATATGTCGGCACAAAAATGAAGCAGCGCATTGAAGTAAAGCAAACACAGCAAACCACAGAAAAATTCGGCATACAGCCAATACAAGACTACATTACAACGTGTTTGTCATTAGCAACAACTGAAGCACTCTCGCTAATCGGCAGACAAGGAGGAGTAATTTATCAAAACCAAGGAGGAATAACACCAGAACCTGCACCAGGAAGCTTTGTAATGTACACAGATCCTGACAGGGCAGAACAGCTAAAAGTACAATATCTAATCCTGCCGCCAGAAGGAAATGTCAGCACGCTATTTTTCTCAGAGCCGCCAGAATATCCGTATCCTGGATTCCCCTATCCTCCAGGAGAAACAACTCCATTATTCAAAGGATACTATGGCAAGAACACGATGCCATCGTTGTACAAAGTAAGTGCACAAACAGGAGAATACGTAAGCAATTCGATACAGGAAAACCTTGAAACATTTATTGCCAAAAAAACAGCAAACTGCGTAGACTGGAAAACATTTGAAGAAAAAGGATACTCAATAACTGGAGGAAAGTCAACAGCCACGCTAATTTTTGCACAAAGACAAGAACAATTCGCCGGAGAACAATATATCACAATAGAACTCGACTGGCCAGTTGAAGTAACAACACCAGGAGGAGATAAAACCTTACTTGCAGACTTCGCAATCAAAGCACCAGTCAGACTGGCAACCATTTACTATACAGTCAAGCAAATGATTGATTCTGATGTCACGGACATTTCCTACACTCCGCAAAACATCGGAGCATTCTCAGTCGGCATCCTGCCATACGGGGAAGACAGCTTTGTTTCAGTAAAGGACGCGCAAAGCGTTGTAGCAAACAAGCCATTTGAATTCTGGATACCCAGAAAAAACAGAATACCGGCATTATGGCAGATAGACACAACACCACTGAAAGATGTAACGTTCCACGTTTCTGAAAGCAGAAGCACGGTAGTTACTGTGCAGGATAACGTGCTGTCATTCAATGACCCGTGCCAAGAAGCAGACGTGCAGAATCCATATCTCATACAATTGAACGCATCAGACCCGGACGAAGACAAGGTCACGTATGCAGTGCACCTCCCGCCAAGCGGAGGAAATGAAATTTCCAAAGATGCACCCAATTTTGCCTACAGCATAACAGTCTACGCAAAAGACAGAAGCACATACCCGGATGAATGGTATGACTCGCAAGAAATCCCATTACAGGTAACAATATGCGAAGAGCGATAATCATAACAACAATTATTGCAGCAATTCTGCTAGCCATACCGCTCTTCTCAAGCGCACAAGAAGTCGGCTGCTGCTGCGACCCAGTTGTCAAGAACGGCAGCTTCTCAACACCAGCAGAATGCGCAGAACGGGGTTTCACATTTATCGGCCCGCCTCCGAGCATTGCAATCACGTGTAGCAAACACTGCAACGCAACACTCGCTCCACCCGGAGCGGTACTCTGCGGAGACGGCGTCTGCCAACCAGGAGAAACAGCAACAGCCTGTCCAGGAGACTGCGCGCCAATCATCACCGGATGCGGCAGTCCCGCATACAAACCAGCACCGGAAAATTTGAACATAATATCAATCAAGGGAAAAAAAGCGTTGAGACTAACGTTCATCCTGCCATGCACGGCAGACTATCTGAACATATCGCGTTGTGCGGGAACAGGATGTGAGAATTTCAAAAGCATTGCGATAACGCCCTCAGCAACAGTTTTCACAGATGAAGATGTGGACCTCGAATTTAATATGGATTACACGTATTCTGTTGTAGCCCACTACACCATTGCAGGAGACAGCGATCCAGCCTCTGCAACAGGCAATGCAGGAGACATTGAATGCTGGCACCAACAAGAAAACACTTTCTGCGTCAATTACTTCTACTATGACCAATTCAGAAGTTATCTGACCAAATTCGGCTATGGAGGAACAGAGGCACTCGCATTCACCTCTTCATTTGGAATAAATGTTAACGTAACATTCGCAACAAGCCTAAACAAGGCCTGGCTTTGCAACGACCAAAATCGTCTGATAGAACCAAGTCCGAAAGTGCAATGCGATTTCAGAAAGAACGAGTTTTGCATTTCAGACGAAAAAGGACCACGCTGTGCAACCCGCGAAATCTGCAGCAACGGATTTGACCCATTCGGCCTTTATGCCACTCCGCAAACCTGCGATTTATTCGGAAATATCCCGCGTTACTGTTTCTATGATAAAAGCATCACAGTAAAAGACAAGTGCTACAACTGCGATCCTAAAATGACTTGCTATGACTACAAAAGCAAAGCTGCCTGCGCGAAAGACAACTGCGGAGCAGGAGAATGCCAATGGAACAATGTATACGAAGATTTAGGAGTGGGAGTGTGCATCGACAGAAGATACAACAACTGCAAACTCTGCAGCGTAAACGGCACGACAGGCATAGAAAATGCAGACGTAGCAAGCTTAATATGGGATGCCTGCCGTGAAGAAAAAAGCAACGCGCTAAGCAACTCACTCTACCCGTGCTTTTTTGACAAGGACAGAAAAGTAAGCAAGACCTGTGATGAGGCATCCTGTTCAGATTATACTTCATTGCAATGTAACTCACCAGTTGACGGAATCAGACTAAACCCAGATAACAGCATAGCGCAAAAAAGCACAGATATCTGCAGCATAGGAGTTTGCGAATACAGACTGGCAGTAGGCTGTGTCAAAAACGCAGACGGAAGCACAGGAGCAGGATTCCAAGACTGCAAGCCAGGAAACAAAACTTGCGAAATGGATTACTTCCCTCCACTGTCAACATTAATTCCAACAGGCCAGGCAAACAGAGTAGACTACATCAACATTAGATTGTTTGACAAGATAAACAAAACAAGCCCGCTGCAAGACTATACTGGCATGCCAGGATACAAAGCATATCTTTGCGTACAAAATTCGACCAATTCCTGCCTAAATGCGCAATCGTACAGCATTGTGACAAACTCAACAAGATTGAGCTTGAAGAACACGGTACTAAAAGACGGCAACAAAACAGTCGCCAAGTTCTCTGCAGGAAACAACACATTGTGGTTTTACGGCAGAGACGCGGCAAACAATCTCGAAATAATCAAGCACATTGACATTTACAGCTGCGACAACTGCAACGGCCCAAGACTGCTAGGAATCAATATCACCGGAGGCAGAGTAATCGGCAAGACAATCTACACGTCAGCAAAACGGCCAACATTCACAATGCTCTTTGACGAGCCAACGCAAATAACATATGTAGATATTTCGCGACCAGGAGAAGGCATTGCGCTGCAACAAGAAACATCAGGAATGGCAGCAATGCACAACTTCGTACCAATATCAGACTTGCTGGGAGTGTACAATTTCAGCGTCAATGGCCATAACGCAAAAAACATCTATGTTGATCCCCCAGGCATCAGTTACATACTTGTTGTAGACCCTGAACTGGCCGGCTTAACAATTACTCCACCAGATGGAAGCTACTTCAACAAAACAAGTGTAGACGTGGAATTAAATTTCACCAAACAAGTCACGCTCGATTCCGTGCAATTGCTGTCGGATGCATTTGACGATCCTTATGTTCCAAAACAAACCTCAAGAGACATTACAACATTATTCAAAACAACCAACAACCAAACATTTACTGCAAAAATAGACAATGTGGTTGGAGGAAAAGTTACAATTGCAGTAGACGCGCAAGGTTTCAATGGATTAGATATCTACAAACAAAGCAGCTTCTATATCGCGACTAAAAAACCAAGTATCAGACTGCTTGCACCAGCATTTGGCGTCACACCATTCTCAATATTCAACGTGACTATAGAAACACCACTGCCAAGCACCTGCGCATACGTATACGACACTCCAACAGCGCCAAACCCATCAGACTTTGAAATCTTCATAGCATTTGAAGGAACAGGAACAATCCACACGGCAACAGAAGTCGCGATACCATTCAATGCACAACGCGAGTATCCAATCCACGTCTACTGCAAGTTTGCAGAATTCGGAATTGTGCAAAGAACATTCAACCTCACACAAGACACAGAACCGATAAACATTGTAAAAGCATACGCAGAACCCGCAGTAATAGCAGAACAATACATCCCGGCCAAAGAAATTTACGCAACAACACTCAAAGTACAGCTTGACAAGCCAGGATTTTGCAAATACTCACTGATATCAAGCAACTTCCCACAAATGGAAAATAAGTTTCCAGGATATGACGTACTGCCAAAACAAGTCCTTGGAGCGCCGGTAAACGTCACAGAAAAAAAATCATATTCTTACCACATCACCTGCAAAGGGAAAAATCAGTTGGTCTCGGAGCCAATATCCGTGCCATTCACGGTTGACTTATCCCTGCCATTAAATGTTTCCAGCAGCACGCCAATCGGATTTGGAACTCTGAACTTTACCATTGGAGTTGTTGCAAACAAAAGAGTATTCTGCTACTTTGGGGAAAGACCAGATGATACGACAAGATGTATGGGCGCGTGCACCTCAGGATACACACAATGGCAGTTTATAACAGTCAGCAACCCAGGAGATTATACCTACTATGTCAAGTGTATGCACGTGTCAGGAGAACAATCTGACGTCATAACAATACCAGTGCTGATAGACACAACTCCGCCAACAATGGAATACGTTAAGGACGATGGAGTGTTTGAAGACGACCCAGAAATCACTTGGTCAAAGAGCAAGATAAGGGTAGCGTTCAAAGGAAAAGATGAAGATGTCAATATATCACACTACCTTGTAACATTACAAGGACTACCGGAAAAACAAATAGTAATAAAAGACTTAGTAAGCAATGTTACGAATGGAGAGTATCACTACATCTCGCGAACACAAAACGGTTCACCATTACCCCTGCAAAACAACAAACGCTATAGCTTCTCAGTCAAGGCAGTAAGCCAAGTTGGCTTGATCAGCGAGCCAATGGAAAGTGATGGAGTCAAAGTGGACATATCAAGAGAACCAGAGCCTTGCCAAGACGGCGAAAAGAGTATTGGAGAAGTAGGGGTAGACTGTGGGGGAGAGTGCGACGGCTGTCCTGAAGGAGCAGCGTGCATTTCGAACGAAGATTGCGCGACAAACTACTGCCAAGACAACATTTGCAAAGTTGCAGCATGTGATGACGGCGTAATGAACGGTCTCGAATCAGACGTGGATTGCGGTGGACAAGTATGCAACAAATGCGAAAACGACAAAGGATGCATAAGACACGATGACTGTGATTCAGGATACTGCGATCTTTTGAAAAGTGTTTGCACTGATGCTCCGCCCTGTGCAAACAAAGTCAATGACCCAGGCGAAACAGACATAGACTGCGGAGGACCATGCGACAGATGCAAAGAAGGCAAGAACTGCGAAGAAAACATAGACTGCGAAACGCCACTATGGTGCAAGCTAGACTTGAAAATTTGCAGTTCAGAACCAGCAGGAGACGAAGACCTTGACGGAATAACGGATGATGTTGACAAATGTTTGAACACGCCGGCAGATGAGCAAATAGATGAAAGAGGCTGCGGGCCATCACAAACCTTTACACTCGGCGACGAAATAAACGACAGGTGGCGGATGGACAATTTCGGCTGCATCGACTGCCCAGAAGCAGCTGAAGACGCGGACCCTGACAAAGACAAGCTAACCAATTTACAAGAATTCAAATTAGGAACAAATCCGGTTAAAAAAGACACGGATGGAGATGGATGGAAAGACGGTGTTGAAGTAGAAAAAGGAACAGACCCACTAGACCCCGCAAGCCACCCGCCATCAGGATTTTTAGGATTCCTCAAAGTGTTATTCATACTGCTGGCAATAACAGGCATTGGATATGGGGGCTATATAGTGCTTTTACAACAAAAAGAAAAAAGAAAACCAGTTGTTCCAACAGCAAAAGCAGAAGAAAAGCCAGTAAAGAAAATCATTGAAGACGAAATAGAAAAACTGCGCACGTTCGCCAAAGAAGAAGAATTACCAGACAAAAACTGGATTCCCCTGGAAAAAGAAATCAAGAAAAAACCACTTCCACCAAAGAAATTCCACGAAGCACTCGAACAACTTCGCAAAATGGCACACAAAGAAAAAGCAACAACAGAAGCGCCATTAATGAAATTGCGCACAATGCTCGAAGAACTAGGCGAGGACGAGCAGAAAGATCTGCTGGTAAAATACAAGCTTCTGAAAGCAGGACTTCTATCAAAAGAAGAAATGGAAGAACTGTTCCACAAACTCAAGATAACCGCAGAATACTACAAGACACACAAAGAAGAACTGGAAAAAGAACTGGAACACTATGGGAAAAGGCACAAACGCTGATTTAATTGTAAAAGCGCGTGGCGGGTATAAGAGAAGAGGCCAAATAATGGGACAAGTCTTCATCTACATACTCGCAGGACTGGTGTTTGTGCTAATAATTTCATACGGCTACAAGGCAGTCAAGTTTTTTATTGAGCGGCAAGAACAAGTCGTAATAATAGATTTCAAAACAGACTTGGAAACAGCAGTTGAAAGCGTCAAAAGAGATTTTGGCACGGTAAGAAAAGTCACTTTGAAACTGCCCAGCAAATACTTTGGCGTATGCTTTCTCGACCCAATGACTTGTTCAACAACAACACCAGAACTCGTGCTGCCAAACCAAGAAATCAAAGTTCCGTGGGCACAAGACGCCTGCGCCGTAAAAAGCGGAAACGTGTTTGTTGTTCCAAGAGCACTCGAAAACTTTTACTTCCCAGATTTGCAAGTAGCCAACGGCTCAGTATGCATTCCAAACGTTAATGGAGTTACCGTACGCCTAGAGGGAACGGGCAAAAAGGCAAAAGTATCACAATGGCAATAGACCGCACCGCTGCAGTCCCCTTCGGGGGACTGCGGCACCCTTTTAGCAAAAAGGGATTTGAGTTACAATTTCACTGGATCTTCATTTTGATAGCAGGCGCTTTAATTTTAGCATTCTTCTTTAGTGTAGCGTACAAACAACGGGCATACAGCCAGGAAAAACTACAATTAACTCTCGCAACAGATATTGAAAACATATTTACAGGAGCGATAGTGAGCAGAGGAACAGCACAGAGATTACCTGTTCCGCCGCAAGGCATCGTCTTTGAATGTTTAACCGGGTGTAATTGCCGATTTAGAATAGAAAACGCGCCAAAACCATTTGGAGATAAAGCAATGTTTGCGCCAGAACTCCTTGAAGATCAAGACATAACAGTATGGGCACTTGAATTAAAGCTGCCATATCGTGTTACAAACTTTCTTTATTTGACAAATCCAAACATCAAATACTACTTTGTTTATACAGAAGAATCAGGCAGTATTTCATTCCTTAAACAATTAACAAAAAACATTCCGCAGTTAATCAGCTATGAAAATATTACTTTAGACAAAGTTCCTTCCCTTAAAAGCGAAGAATACCAGCACACAAAATTCGTATTCCTGAATATAGCGCCGACAACACTTGATGATTCGTTCAAGAAAGAAAGCGCTGACGCAATCAAAATAGACCAATACAGCGTAACTTTCTATGAAAAAGACGGCACAAATTTTGACAGCATAAAAATTCTCAGTTATATAGGCCTGCCGAGCTTATATGCTGCCATTTTCGCACAAGACTACACAATGTACGAATGCGGATTACGAACGGCATTCAGGAAACTCTCATACGTATCATTACTTTATGCAGAACGGGCAGCAGAATTGCAGAAAAAATCATTTGAAGTAGACAGAACCTGGTGTGATTACGGAGCAGAAAATAATATGGATGTGTGCAAGGATGTTTCATCTTCAACAGTAGTAGGAATGCTCTGCGACCAGCACAGCATAGGCCAAAAGCTCTCAATAAAAATCGATGACATATTAATCAGACAACTAAGCCCGCTCAAAGAACACTTGGACAGCGCAAATCTAAACTTCCTGCAACAAAGCTGTCCGGAGCTGTTCTAAAATGTCTAGACTTTACACTCATACCAAGGGGGGCTCAACCGCCGCCCCCCTTTGGAACCCCCGCGGTCAAATCAAAATGTTCGAGACAGTAGGTGTCTTGATAGTATTTTTCTTTCTCCTTTTTACCGGAAGCATTTTTTACTTCAGTGCGCAAAAATCATCATTGCAAAAAGAAAAAGTCAGGGCAAGCGAACAATACGCATTCCAAATAGTGCTAAAAGCACTGTATTTTCCAGAGCTAGACTGCTCATTCTTGGTAACACAAAGAGATAACTGCGTGGACAGAATAAAACTAGAAAAACTTTCGCGGTTAATTGCAGCAAATGAAACAGTCCTCAATGATTACTACAATGATTTTGGCTATGCAAAAATAACAGTAAGTGAAGCGTATCCTGGCATTGCAAACTGGACGTTATATGAAAACGTGCCAACAGAAACAAGAATTGAAAAGGGTAAGGAAATCGAAGTGCCCTCTTACATAGACAAACTAACAACACAAAGCCCCATACTAATTTACGACGCGTGGCTTGACAACTATGCATTTGGCGTAATGGAGGTGGCAGTTTATGTACAATAAAGGTCAGACAGAGATATTCGGATTAGTAATAATTGTCATACTGATGGCTATTGGGCTTCTTTTTGCCGTTGTTATTCTTACCAAGACGCCAATAACAGAAGTCGCGCGCGTCAAGGAAAACGTGCAGGCAGCAAACTTCCTCAACACAATGATGGGCACGACTTCAGTTGGATGCGGAAAGAGAAGTGTGCGCGAATTACTACAAAATTGTGCAGTTGCAACAAAAGACTGGGTAGGAGCATCATTATGCGAAGACGGCAGAAACACCTGCGAACTGGCTGAATTAATGATAAAACAGATGCTGGGACAAACACTAGGCAAATGGGGCAAGAATTACAGATTCTACATGAACGGAACTGAAGCAGTCGAGCAAATTCAGATTGAGAATGGACCCTGCGAAGGAGAAAGAGAAGGAAGCACGCGGCCAGAAAAAATCAGAGCAGGAATGGATATCAGATTAACGTTATATATCTGTAAGTCTTAGTTTTTCAGAGCAGATCTTATAGGTTCAGGATTTTTAACATACAACGATATTAAATCTGTACCGTGCGTTTTGATAAGATCAAGAGCCTTGCCAATCAACTGGTAGTCTGGATAATTCTTTTGGAATTCAATTCTTTCCTTACGTTGAGATTCGGTTATGGGAAGACGATACTTGCTTGCGAATTCTTCAAGCATCTTGTGACCAACAGCATGGACAATTGCCTCTTCAACTTTCATTTCATGTCCTATTATGTCCAGCATAAATCTTTCATTGCGTTCCTCCTTCTTCAGTTCACGCAAAACTTGGGTGATATGTGTTATGGTTGTGGGGGAAGTTATCAAATGCAATGTTTCTGCAAACGGCGTTTCAAGAACTTCATACGTTTCGCCTGTTGTAGTAAATGTCATTGGGCCGCGTGTTAGAATGCACGCGTTTGTATTTTTATCAAGAGTTAAGCTAATCTGGAATCCTCCACGTTGATAACTAAAATGAGACAAAGCCACATCGTGTTGCAGCGGTTCAACACCTTTTTGAGAAATATTGAATTTAATATCGTACTTTTCAATAACACTATTAACTATGCTTATACATTCAGCAGACGGACTCTTATCACGAAGAATTGTAATCGGGAGTCTGTCATTAGGATCATACCCACAGCGCTTCATGGCAAAGTCTGATGCGAGAGTACAAAACTCTTTGTAAGCTTCAGCATATCGGAGATTCTGCTCTGGAACAACCATCTCTTGCTTAGTTGCATTAACTACGTGCAAAGAAATATCTGAAGTTCCACCACGGGCGTACCATTTTTGTTTGATAGTCGGGTCGGACTGGGTAAAACGCACAAACTCTTCTTTAACTTTTTCTGGCAAATCTGAAAGCGCTTTTGGATCATTTAGCTTGAATGCAGGGAAGGTCTGAGCTTTTGCTTCCAAAAAAGATAAATCCAATTCTTTATTTCCGAAGAAGCGGTAAAGACCATATGAGGCAAGCAAACCTGCTAAGCCAAAAATTACCACTCTTCTAGTGCTTCCTTTGGATTCTGATTTCCTTTTGTCCACAAACGAAAGTACAATTCAATCCTTTTAAAGCTTTCGTTTTTTGTCTCTTTTAAGTAGTAAAGAGAAAAGAAAGCCCATACCGATAAGAGCTGTGTTGATGCATTACCCTTTCTTGGTCAAGAAGGCAGAGCTGATGTTATTGGGCTTTCTTGCTACGATAGACCTGAACATCGTATCCGAGCTGAGCATCTTCTAATTTTCCTGAACGATTTGAATTAATGAAACAGACATATTCCCCACCGACCGCGTCTGCGAGATCGAATAGTTGTTGGTGCCCGAATATAACAGGACAGGATACGTGATTTCGATTATCGTAGAAACATTTCCATTTATCGTAAGAGCCTGCAAAACTCGCGATTAATTCCAAGTCGTTTATAGTCGCAACTGGCGTTTTTCCAATTTCACAACATCGCTCTCCTTGAGTAGGTCCTTGTCCTCTTAGTGTCAGTTCATAGAGGTTTTGACGTGAAATAATGCCGAGTTTAGCCATTTTTTAACCACCTTGAGAAACAGACAATGATGCGATATTAAAAAACTTCCCTTAGAAATATCATCTTCTCAGACGATCTTATGAATGCTTGTTCAAATGCTTTTAGTCATAAAGCGCAAACGTTGATGCACTAAAATCAGCAGTTTTCAGCGTGATGTGATGCAAATGTGATAGAATCACGGCATCTTCATTCTTTATCATCGCCTTTTCAACCTGTTCTTTAATTATTTTGTACTCATCAGACAGCGCGCTAAGCCTCTCAATGTTGAAACTGTAAAACAATTCGTAATACTTTCTCAGCAAACCATTCACTTTCTCGAATAAAACTGCTGTTTCAACGCTAACTTTCTTCTTCTTTGCCAATTGCTCGCAGATATACTTGTATTCGTCAGCAATCTTTTCCAAATTCCACATAATAACGTACAAAAAGCTGGTCTTGACAGGTTCGTCAAGCCCTCTCTTGTTTAAAATTCGTTCACAAAAGTTTGTCAACTGATTATTGGTTTTTTCCAAATCAAGAATATGATGAAGTTCCTCAAACTTCCTGCTCTTGGCCATCTGCAAACTTTGCTCTGCCAAAGCAAGCGTTACAAGAAAAGCGCGCCTTACAATAACGTCAAGCTGGTCATCCAGCTCTTTAGATAGCGAACGCACAACACACTGACTACCAGAACAATGAACAACAGCAAAACCCAAAAACAAATCTTTCAGCAGCTGATCAATAATGATGGCGTGCTCAGGATTTTCAGTATGAATTTCAATTTCATCATAGCCTTTCTTGTGCAAAGATGAAAGAAGCCAGCGCAAAGTTCTTTCACTTGCATTAGAGACATCAATACCCTTTTTCCTTAATTGCCTCGGTTCAGCTGTGCTGACAATCAAGCGCGGACCCTTTTCTATAACATCAACTTCCTCGCCCTTCTTTATGCTCCACTGCTTCACCCAGTCAGTCGGCAGGCTGATAACAAAGGTTTTGTCGGCAATCTGAATGACCTTGCGCTTCATATGTCGGAAACTCCGCGCGGAAACATCCTTTTAGGCGTAGTTTCCGAGCATGCTCAAGAACCACCACATTCATAATCATATCTTGGTTGTTCTTGACAATTACATCGACGATAAGTTAATATATAAATGTTATCGCTACTGGGCAGTGATATGGGATTGGGAAAACTTGTTTTGAAGCTGCTCACAAAAAGCCCTCTATGGAATGCCAGAATTGCAGCAGCTGGAGCACTTACCTACAAATGCCATCAATTACTAACGGACGGCAAGGACAACCCATTTTCTGATTTTGCGAAAGCAGTTATTCCTACAGTTGGCGTTGGCATCGTAGCATATCTTTTTACGGCTGTACTGCATGCGTACACAAAAGAAAAAGATACTTGCGAGCGAACGCGGCCAGGCGACAGAAAAATAATAAAAAACCTTGAAGCACGCCTCCAAGAACAAACACCACCATCAATTTTCCTAACAGGAGAAAAACAACTCGATTACGGAATAACTGACACGATATTTTTGATGCGCAAAAAAGGAGCAGACCTCGAAAAGAAAGCCAGAGAAAAACAAAATGTCGCATTGGCCATCGATGCAATGCTCAATTATAGCATCGAAAGAAAGATTGATGTCGGTTACCTGCTGCTAAAAGACGCATTTGACTGGTTAAACAACAAAAAACCAAAACTCTCCCTTAGCGGCAGAATAGCATACGCCTACCGAGACCTGATATTTGGACTGGCACGATGGCTCATGCCACGAAGTTCATACGAATACATCCTTGCATCAGCACACGAAAGCATACTCAAGCCAGAACATTCATGGTACTGGAGCGCACTTGGAAGACTCGCTGCAGATGAATTCAAGCTTCCAGAGCGCGCAGAAATGTACGTCTTTCACGCACTACTCGCAACAGCACAAAAACGCGATGATACAGAACAAGCGTGGAAAGAAGCTCATAATGTGCTCTGCGAGCAACCAATGTGGGAGAGATTGGGAGAATCACGCTCGATTGTCCGCAAGCTGACAAACAACAAATTCTTTTCAAACACACTTGTATTCAAAGAACGCGAATCCCGAGAAGAGCTCGTATCAGAAGCAGAGAGAAGCGCAAAACTCGCAGCAATTATTGAAGATATTGAAGTTCCACAGCCGCTCTACATTACAAGAGAGCCTCACGAAAGAAGATACGTACACATAATGCGCCATATAGAAGGAGAAACACTGTATGAAAAGCTCAAAAAGGATGACAAAAAAGATGGCAAAAACGCGATGCCCCAAGTCATTTCTGCACTGGCCAAAATACATGCGTATTATCCTAAAGAAGGCCTGGAAAAACTCGACGTCAAGAAAAACCTGGAAGAAAAACTCAAAGCAGAAGAATTTAACATTCCTGAAGAACTTTCTCAAAAGATTGTGCAAAATTACACGCCAGTTGTTGAAGCATTAAACAACATTCCGTGGGCGTGGAACAAAGATGCACACCCAGAAAACTGGATCATAGGAAAGAAAATCGGAGTAATTGATAATGAGGGAGAACATCTCGTTCCTGTCGTATTTGACCTTGTCAACCTGTTAGAGTACGGAGATTTCTTTGACGACGTTGAAAAAAAAGCGTACACGGTACGCTATATTGTTGAAACGCACAAGCACGATAAAAACGCCAACTTCTCAACAATTGAACGGGCATACAACAACGCAATCATACATCGAATGATAGCGTTGTCAAGCGCGTGGAGTTCGCCAGAAAGACCCAGAATGAAAGTATACAGAAAACAAATGATAAGAAAAGCCATGTACGCTATAGACGCGATAAAAGAACAAGACAAAGAATACTACGACCGTTTCAAAGATGAGTATCTCCACATTCACAAAGCACTACAAGAGATACATAAACTTATACCATCTTAAGAATCTTAAGAACAAAGAATATGCTGAGTCTTGATTTTGTATTTATCTGAGCGGGCATAGAGGCTACGCAGCCATATCAAAGGGGGCTCAACCGACGCCCCCTTTTCGAACCCCTCGGAGTTCACCATGAAAAAAACCGACATCAACATCATAACCCAATTACGCAACAATGGCAGAATACCGCTGACAGCACTGTCACGCAAGCTAAAACTGCCAGTGAGCACAATTCACGACAGACTAAAACAATACAAACGAAAACAATGGCTAAAGCCAACAGTGCTCATAAATTATGAAAAAATCGGCTTTTCAACAAGAGCATATCTGCTACTAAGCGTTGAATCAACAGAAAAAGACAAGTTCTTCCAACAGCTGAAGAACCATCCAAACGTCAATTCACTTTTCAGAATAAACAACGGCTGGAATGTCGTTATGGAATGCGTCTTCAAAGACATGCCAACAATGGAAGACTTCGTAGAACACCTGGAAAGCACGTTTCACATAAAAAAGAAGCAAATACACTATGTAATAGACGAACTCAAAAGAGAACGCTTCCTTTCTGATGCAAATCAAGCAGAAGCGCTATTTGACACGCCCTAACCATAGAAATATTTTAAAACGAGTCGCACTTAGTAACTTTATGGTTGATTTCAAGAAAGCCGCCAAGTGGTTCGCTGGCGGCGTTGCAGGTGTCATTGCTCTTTCTGCTGCATATTATCAAGGGATTGTACGAAAAACATCATATCAAGAACTGCCGCCAGCCGTCAGGCAATCTGTAGACAAACAAGAAAACTTACTTGAATCGACGTTGCACGCTGCAGTGGAAGATTACAAGTCTGGCGATTTGTCTTCATGTCAGAAGAAACTGCGAGAGGCAATCAGCGTTGTCATGCTACTGGTTAAACACAATGAACAGTTCATATCTGTAGAAGATAAATTATACAGGTATCAGGATATTGTCACTGCAACACAACGGGCGCAGGACAGTTTAATCAAAAATAAAGTTTTTGTTGAGAAAATAGAGATTCCTCCAACACGAATAGACCTTGTCGGCATTTTTCAATGGACAGCTCATCCACAAACAATCGACGCACTTTACTCCATCCATACACAACCGAATGTCATAAACGATCCGCTAATGGCAAAAGCCATACTTACTGCGCATCTTCAAATGACTGAAGAATACCTTTCTTTGACTGTTTTATTGCGTGAAAAATTGCAGAAAGCAATAGTTATGGGCGGTACCGAAGATGTCAAGACCGCACTCAAGCAAATTGATCGTGTCATTGAAAGTCTGATGAATCGTTTAGAAGATGTCAAAAAAGAGCTTGCAAGCTTTGGCAAGTAGACCTTAACATAGAGCAACATTTAAATATCGGCATAGTCTGGAAGTTTCTGTAAGAGAGGTGTATTCCTATGAAACAACGAAAACTCACGTTTTCGAGCCATGAAAAGCTTCGCTTTTCAAGGAGAGCACAAGGCTTACCAATAAGCACAATCATCATTGCAGCACTAGGCATATTAGTTCTCGTAGTCATTGGTGCCATATTCGGCGGACAAATGAGAAAGGTCGGACAAGCAGCAAACGAATGCGCAGGCAGATGCTACAAATTAAACCCGCCATCAGGCGCGCCAGCAGGCATTTATTCAGACCAAGCATGCGATGCAGAATTTGAAACAAGACTGAGCGGAGCAAGCATCCCGAGAAACATGCCAAAAACAAACAACCCAAGTCCATGGAGATGCGACGAATGCTGCATTCTAACAGGCTAGGACAAGGACTGCCATTAAACACCATAATAATAGCAGCCCTTGGGCTCATAGTTCTTGTAATAATTATCTTCGTAGTACAACAACAAATAACAAAAAGCAGCAGAGGCATAGCAAACGTAACGGAAAACACTTGCGAGCCAGATAATGAGCGAAAACCAGTAGGCACGGATTGCGACGTTATCTACGCTTCATTCAAAGACCTGAGACCAGGAGAAATCTGCTGTAGAAAAAAACAGTAAGTATTTAATATGCTGTTTCTAAGGAAATAAGTATGTCGAAAAGAGGTCAATTTGATATTAACTGGGAAACCTGGCTCAAAATACTGCTCATCGTTCTCGGATTTCTGTTAATAATTATGTTTGTCATCAAACCAATACTGGAGAAGCTGACAACATGAACAAGCGGGCACAGTTTGTAACTTTAATTGCGATCGCCATCGCAGCCATAATTCTCCTCCTTTTTTTTAAAAACTCAATTATTCCGCTTCTCAAATTTGCGGGAGGACAAACAACGTGCAACCTCAACTTATTCATTTCAGCAGCGGTCAAGGCAGGCTCGCTTGGTTTTGCGGAAGTGCCTCCAGGATGCGAAGCAGAATACTTGACAATATCAAAAGATGATATCGGAGTACGTAAAAACATCGCAAAAAAACGCTTAGATAAATATTATCAGGACAATACTGGGTATTATTCAGACGCGCGCAACGTTTTTGGTGTCGCACAAGGAGTTACTGACACGGCAATGAATGAATGGGCTCTTGACTCAATCCTGGGGAAAGAAATGGTCGGCTGTTGGAACAAAGTCTGGCACGGAAAGCTTGATGTTTTCGGTCCAGGAGGAATTAAAGGATTCTTCTCCGGCAAACACGTATTTTGCGTGGTGTGCAGCGTGGTCACCTTTTCTGACGATCTGCCTATAAACATAAACGATCAGGTGAGCGTCAATTCACTCTACGCGTGGATGAAGGCAGAACCATATTACAAAACCACTTATTACGACTACATGCAAGGACAAAGCATAATGCCTGATCAGTCATCGCTGTTTTTCACCACCAAAATTCCCATCTCCGTTGTTTTTATTGAAGAGAAAGAAGGCTGGCTTTCAAAAAACTGGGTGGAGCTTTCCCTTTGGACTGCTGACATAGCACTGACGGTGGCGCTTCCTGGAGTTGGAAAAGTTGCTGGAGCAGGGCTTCGTGTACTCGCACGTCTTTCCACTGCCGGTCTCACTACACGTGCAGCTAGCCTTGCTATTAAGGCAGGTAAACTTGCTACCACTGCAGAAAAAGCGACGAAAGTTGTTACCGCTGCAGAGAAAGGTGTTACCACTGGAGTAGGCGCTGTAGAAGCTGGGGCGATCGCAACTGCAATCACCGATGAAGCAATAGAAAAATCCGATACTCTTAAAGTTGTGGTCATCCATCCCTATGAATTAATTACAAAAGATATGAAAGATGGCGGTTTAGGATGCACAGACATAGTAGCATGAAGCGAGCACAAGAATTCCCAGGATGGTTTGTAATAATAGGAATGATACTAGGATTATTGATACTAATCTTCTTAATCTGGCTCAGCATCAAATCGGGACAAAAAGGAGCAGATGTCATAGCACAATTACCATGAAAAGAGGAATGTCATTTTTGGTAACAGCAATTCTTGCGCTCATCATTCTCGGAGCAGCAGCAGCATTTATTTATCAACAAAAACAAAAAACAGAAAAAACATTTTTAGGTTCAATTTGGGACATGGCCTTTCCAAGCAAGACAGAAGGCATCATAATACCGGGAACAACTGTAGGAGCAGGATGCGGCACACGCAAGATAGTGGATGCAGGCATCCTGGCAGCAGCAGTACACGATTGCTGGAAAAAAGCAACAGCAGGAACAAACAATCCCTGCTGCTATAAAATAGACACGTCAACATTAACAACAACAATAAGCGAAAGTGAGCTCTCCACGAAATTGTTAGGTACGGGAGTTTCAATCGAATGGAACATAGAATCAAATATTGATAAAACAGCATCAATGTTTACAGTATGCTATGATGCAGGATGGGGAGGAGAAGTATTCCTAACCAGAACACCTGCATCTGACTGCAGCTAAAACTTTAAATATCAACAAGACAGGACTACACACGTGAAAGACAAAAAAGCGTTAGAAATGGCAACCGGCACGATTGTAACAATAGTGCTTGGATTGGTTATTCTCGTCATCCTGATAATATTTGTACAGCAACAGGTAAAGAAATCAGAGAAGGGATACGGGCAATTTGGAGAAGAAGCAAACATATCGGCAGACAAGTGCCAATCTCTGGTTATGGGCAGGTTCTGCTCGAATACGTGTGATGCTGCAAAATACGACCCAGTTACAAATTCGCCTACTGGAAAACCGTGGGGAGATTGCGTGCAGAAAAAATTCTCCACTTGCTGCGTGCCAAAGTAGGCAGAACCTTTAAATACACACTTTCTCAAATTATGTTTATGAAAAAAGGGTCCGACTTGATGCCGGCATGGCTTGTCAATATTATCCTGGCCGTTTTGGAAATAGGTTCAGTGGCGCTGATATTTGTAGGCATAATATACGTTTTTACGCAGGGGACAAAAGACCCGCAAGAAATGGACTTCGCACGAGTCTTAAAAGCAAGCGCAAAATTGCTCAACGACTATGATGAAGGAAAAATCTACGGCAAACAAGAAATCAACGTGCCCATAAGTTCAGAAGAAGCAATGGATATAGCATTCTACCCAGATGGCGGAGGAGAAGCAAAATGCAGAGGCAGAGCATGCATGTGCATGTATCATCTAACTTCTGGCGGGCCAAAAACAACCTGCAAAACAATTGATATCAAACAAAAATGCACCACTGCACAATGCGGCGGAGAATTATGTGCAGGAGCACTTTATCCTCCTTCACCTGAAAGCAAAGGCGGAATAGTCACGGTCAAAGTTGAATGCACAACCGAAGGCAGCCAGTTCATAATTGCATGAAATTATTCAAACAAAAAAGAGCTAGTGAAGAATTAGTCTTGCCACCAGCATTTCTTGTAGCGATAGGGTTGGGCATTGTTCTGCTTACAGTACTTTATGCTGCGCTTTCCATAGGAAACAATGAAGCATACGACCGGCAAAATGCGGTAAACCTAATCAGTATGGATTTGCAAGCATTACAGTCATTCGGAAAAGACATTAATGCAGACAGAACAATCACAGATGCAGGACCTTATGTTCTAGTCTTTGAAGGCAGCAAAGTATACACGCGAGAACGCGGCGTGCCAACAAGCACTTTCCTTTTCACACAAGTGCCTGGATACATTCTCAAAGGAAAAGAATTTACGCCAGAAACCGGCAAAAAAACAATTGGGCCACTAACCCTCTTCAAACGCGGAAACACATTTGGAGCAGTACAACCAGCAAACCTGGCAAGCCCATACCTGCTTGAATGCGATACACTGGCAGGAATACCGCTCAAAAGCATTGCAATAGACCCCGGCAAAGGATATGACGGCACAACAGGAGACGAAGGAACAACAATTGACAGTGTGGGTTTGAAAGAAAGCAAATACACAATGCGGCTTGCAAAATCATTCACAATAGCAGCAGGAGGAGTGATTGTAAATCCAACACGCGCATTAGATGCGGACAGTGTTGCATCAATTGACGTAAGACAAAACAAGGCAGGAGATGCTTTACTTTCACTGCACGTAGGAAGCAGAGCAGACGATTTAGAGGTTGTCAAAGCATACTATAATCCAGAAAACAAAAACAGCAAAAGATTAGCGTGCGAAATACTTAACACAATAACAACAGAATTCAACCTGCCGGTAAGACCAATACCAATAGATGTCAGCAGATTAGCAGCAGATGATGCAAAACAAGTGCTCAAAGGAAAAAGGCCGGCAGTAATACTTGAAATAGGCAATGCGCAGAAAAAAACAAGCATACTGGGCAGCACGGGCAACCTAGCAAACGCGATATTTGAAGGGGTGAAAAAATATGGCGTGGTATAAGCAACGATGCACGGCATTTTCGAGCCTCGAAAAGCTACGCTTTTCAAGGAGAGCGAATGGACCCAGAAATCTTCTCCTTTTTGCAGCGTGGTACGCATTCCTCACTGCGTGTGTAGCGTTATCAATGGTCATAATTCCAAAAAACCTTGTTGAATCCAGTGTGCAACCGATATCAATAGACCAAGCAGTCCTAGCACAACAGATAAAAAGCAGACTTTGGATTACAAGTGAATACACGGGGCAAACAAGCCCATTCCTTTATACTGCAAACTTGGCTGGGTTGGATAAGCTCTACACGACAAAACTTCTCACTTACAATGTTTCACTCGACGGAAAAAGTGCGGTTTACGATGAACTATTCTACAAACGCGCAAAACCCCTTGCCAAATTCAAGTATGAAACTTACATAGAACAACGCAAAGTAATGGCAGAAGGCACAATCCAGAATTTAACCATAGAAGAATATTATCCAAGAAAATATGAACTCAAAAAATAAACGCGGAGCATTGGAAGGGGCAAAACTAATACTTTCAATATTCATCATAGCAATCTTAATCATCATTTTCTACATCTGGGTTGGAAACAATATTACGGCAGCAGAGAAAAATCAGGCAGAAAGCATAGCAGCAAATGTAGAACTACAAAACTTCTTTGCTGAGCTCATCGATAAACACGGCATAGAAATAGCCGACAAAGATGCAAGCACTGCCGCAACAATAATTGAAAACTATGCAAAAAATTATATTGCGCTGCCAAAAGGAAGCTACAGTGCCAGCTGCACTTCGACAAAAGACTGCACGCTCTCAGTTACAAGCAATGAACCACTGCACGTAATTGCCAGTTGGAGTCTTGCAATAGCTGTCGATCCTGTCTGGCGGCTCATAAAAGCAATTGGACTTAACGTTCTTCAAGACACAAGCCAAGAAGCATACCTGCCGGTAAAACCAGGCAAGGCAATAAAATTCAAGCTGACCATGAAGGTGAAATGGGGATGAACAAACAAAGAAAATGCACGGCATTTTCTAGCTTCAAAAAACTTCGTTTTTCGAAGCGCGGACTAGATTATGCACTCAGCATGATAGTTGTGGTAGTTATGGCACTTTCGTTCCTGTTCTTGCAGCTCACCACAAAAGTTGCGGAAAACAAGACAACGCTGGGAGATACTGAAATGGCGCTGTTAAAAGCGCCATATGTAAAAGAAAACATCATAACATATCTTGAAAAATCAGCAGAACTTTCTATGCCTGACGTACTTACTGCGTGCACAACAGGCCTAACACCAAGATTCAACCAAGAACTCGACAAATACATAGATGCTTACAATGCACAATCGCCCGTCACAAAAATCCCAAAAAACAATTATGAACTCTATTTGGAGGGCAAGAACATCCACGCAATTGCAATCCTGCCCGTCAAACAAGACCTGACACTAAAAGGATTAGTTCTTGAAAATATCGGACACATATGGTTTGCCCCGAGCTTTACTATAGACACAAAAACAGACCTAAGCGCGTGCAAGCCGTAACTGTCTTTCTGAACAGCGACGCGCTGGTTCTGCTTTACTAAGCCGCCGCGGTTTTTGACTGAATTTTTTCTCCCCTGCATTTGCAAGGGGAGAAAAAAATTCACCTCAGTGTAATTGAGGCGCGGCGGCTTAGATATACTAATTTGACTTACACCGCACCACACAAATATTTATAAAACACCAATTTCTGCCAACAATGGGGTAAAACATGATTAGAATGCCATTGCCAGACATATTGGCGCGCATAAAAGAAAAAACAGGTCTTGCAGAAGCAGATTTGATGACAAGAATAGACGCCAAATGCGTAGCACTTGCAGGACTCATTTCTAAAGAAGGCGCGGCACACATAATTGCAAATGAATTAGGAGTAAAGCTCTTTGAAGGCGGCGGCAAAATAAAAGATTTACTGCCAGGCATGAGAAATGCAGAAATCCTTGGCAGAGTAACACAAATTTACGAAGTCAAAGAATTCAAACGCGCAGACGGCAGCGCAGGAAAAGTTGGCAGCTTCTTAGTGGGAGACGATACAGGCGTTGTGCGAATAGTCTGTTGGGGAAATCAAGCAGATTTACTTGCTCAGATAAGCACAGGCGCGCCAGTCAAAGTATCAGGAGGAATGGTACGCGAGAATCAAAGAGGCTACAAAGAAGTACATCTCAATGAAGGAAGCAGAGTAAACTTAAATCCAAAAGAAACCGTGCCAGAAGTAAAGCCAAACAAAGCAACACGCAAAACCCTGAAAGAACTAACAGAAAGCGACGAACAAGTAGAAGTTGTAGGCACAATCGTACAAGTATTTGATCCTAAGTTCTTCGAAGTCTGCCCACAATGTTCATCAAGACTGAAAGAAGTAGAAGGACAATGGGTGTGTGAAGAACACTCGGCATTAATGCCTGACTATAGTTACTTAGTTAATGTGTTTCTAGATGATGGCACGGAGAATATGAGAATAGTATTGTTCAGAAACCAAGCAGAAAGATTACTCAGCAAAAACAAAGAGCAAATGGTAGCTTACAGAGTCAATCCAGAAACATTTGAACCTCTTAAAACAGAATTATTGGGAGAACAATTCAGATTTATCGGCCGTGCGAAGAAAAACACGTTCTTTGACAGAATAGAATTCATCGTAAACCAAGTCTACAAAGCAAACCCAGAAGAAGAACTGGCAAGAGTAAGCCAGCAGTAATTTATAGTACGCTATTTCTCTTGCTGTAAAAGGTGACTGAAGATGATGGGCAGAACGCACATGGCAATAGGACTGCTTGCGGGACTCATACTCTTTCCATTATTGCATCAATCATGGTATATTTTCATCCCACTTGTCATCTTGGGAGCATTGCTGCCGGATGTTGATCATAAGAACAGCAAAATTAACAGAATGCTGCCAATAACACGCTGGATTCCAGCAGTCTTTGAACACAGAGGATTCTTCCACAGCATATTTCCGGCAGTCATCATATATTTTGGATTCCACTTTGCAAAATTAGATATTATTGGCATTCCACTGGCAATTGGATATACATCACATCTTGCATCTGATTGCTTCACAAGACTCGGCTGCAATTTATTGCACCCAGTCAGCACTTTCAGAATACAAGGGCCGATAATGACAGATGGGTTAATGGAACTGCTGACGCTTGGAGGGGTGCTTGTGTTGGACGTGCTTATCTTCGTGAGGCATATTTTTTAATAAAATTTAATAAGCTAGGAATTTAGTTTTGTACAAACGATGGAAAAGAGGTTATATCTTAGTGTAGCGAAACCACAGAGCGTGCTTGGAATTAGCGTTCCAGTAGAAGTTGTTTCAGAAAACAACGGCACACTTAGAGTGCGGCTGCTTGAAAACTGCAGAGCACGCAACTTTGCAGGTCTTCCACCATCATCACTTGAAGTTATCGCCCAAGCAGGCGAAGAATTTGAAATGCCAAGTATGTTTAATGGTTGTATGGCGACTGAGTTTCTCAAAATGATCGGTTCGGAATATGCAATACCTGTAGTCATGAAAGACAGCAGCGGAAGAAACGGTTATACGGGTCAGCTGACATTCAGATATTAGCGAAAGGCCGCACCAACCAACTCCTTTGTATCCTTATTAAAATAAAGCTTGCCACCATCAACTTTAACAATTTTCAACTTTACTGGCTTGGGCGGTTTGCTTTCGATTACATCAATCAAAGAATAACGCGTGAACATATCGCACATACGTTCTCTGTCTTCTCTGGCAAGCAGAGTTGCATGATCATGATTTCGTGCTTCAAATTTAAGCCGCCCAGTCCAATGATCATATCTAACGCCACCAAAACTACTTTCTGATACACGGTAAACAGCTTCATACCAAGGCATACAATGTCGGAATAATTCCGGCTTTATATTATTATCGTCGATAAACCCCCACTGGACACTGGACAACCACCTTCCTGAGCTATTTAAACCCTGCCTGTTCTAAGAGTAAACATGCGAGCACCTCACTCACGGCAAAGTCGTGGGCTGAAACAAAACGCGAATAGCAAGAGGTAAAAAAATGGAAGGAAATAAACCAGAAAAAAAGTTCAGCACTGGAGCAATCAGTGCAACAATATGGAAAAACACCGGAGTAGGCAAGGATGGCAAAACATTCGAGAGCCACTCGGTAAGCCTGCAAAGAAGGTACAAAGACAAGACAGGCGAATGGAAAAGCACAGACTCGTTACGAGTAAATGACCTGCCGAAAGTAGCACTTGTAATAGAAGAAGCATTCAGATATCTAGTGCTTAACGGCCATGCAGATGAACAACCAAAAACAGAGGTGACCATTTGAAGAAAAAGAAAGAAGCCACAACTACCCCGCCCCAGCAGCAACCCTGCTGCGGGTAATTTTTTATTTTATTTATTAAGCTCCGTAAAATTTCCAACAAATCAATCAATAAAACTAAAAAGGTGATAAACATGGCAAACAAAAGAACAATAGATTATGATGAAGAAACAATTGCACGCGTCGAAACATCAGAAGGAGTTTTCGAGGTAGCGAAAAAAATGGAAGAAATACCAAAAAAGAAAATAGCAAGCGTTGAAGACCTGCCAGGCGTAGGGCCGGCATCAATTGAAAAACTGGCAGCAGCAGGATTCCACGACTTGATGAGCATTGCTGTAGCAACACCAGGAGAAATAGTCGGCGCAACAGAAATGTCAGAAGCAACAGCCAAGAAAATCATTGCAATAGCACGCGCAAACCTCGAAATGGAATTCACATCCGGCGAAGAAATAATGAAAAAACGCGAGAAAATGGTGAAAATAAAGACAGGAAGCGCTGAACTAGACAAACTAATGGGCGGCGGATTTGAAACAGGAGCAATAACAGAAGCATACGGTCAATACGGCTCTGGAAAATCACAAATTGCACACACATTAGCTGTCAGAGTACAATTACCACCAGAAAAAGGAGGAGCAAGCGGAGTTTGCGTTTACATAGACACTGAAGGCACGTTCAGACCAGAACGCATCAAAAGCATAGCAGAAGACTGCGGCCTTGACCCACAGGAAGCGCTCAAAGGCGTAAAAGTAGCACGAGCATTCAACTCAGACCATCAGATGCTTTTAGCAGAAAAAATTGACGACCTAATTAAACAAGGCGTGAATGTCAAGCTCCTTGTTGTTGACAGCTTGACAGCACACTTCAGAGCAGAATTCATCGGCAGAGGAACACTCGCAGACAGACAGCAAAGAATCAACAAACACATGCACGTGCTGATGAAGGTTGCAGACAAACACAACATTGCGGTCTACGTCACGAACCAAGTAATGGCAAAGCCAGACCAGTTCTTTGGCGACCCAACAGAAGCAATCGGCGGCCATATTGTAGCGCACAACAGCACGTACAGATTGTACTTGCGCAGAGGCAAGAAAGGTACTAGAGTTGCCAAGATGGTCGACTCACCATGCATGCCAGAAGGCGAAGCAATATTCCAAGTTACGGAAGCAGGAGTCAAGGATGCATAAGCCCTGTGTGATATGCGGCCACAGAGGTGGAGAAACACCCAGCGGCAGACTGGCACAACTCGTGCAAGCAGAAGCGCTCTGCAAAGAATGCATCTCATTCATGCACGCTCAGCTCTGCAGCTGAATTTTTAATAATCTTCAGGGCCCATCCTGTGCTCCTGAATTGAATGGTGCAGTTTTAAAAGAAGTCCTTCAGAAATTTCAATAAACTCAGCAAGGTCGCCATACTTAGTTGGCACGTCCTGAATTTCATGCAGGAAAACGGGCTCGTTTTGGCCCCACTTTGAAAGTACTTTGCCGTCGGACTGATAAATGCCGTGCTGCTGGATTACAGGCTTGCTTTCAAAGCGGTATACAATGATGCACTTAGTCCTTAACGGCGCCGGTGAACGCGGCTCTGACCATAAAATAGAAAGCGTTTCCCGCGAAGACGTATATCCCAATTGTTTTAGAACATACCCACCACAATCAATCGAGCTTGGCCCTTCCTTCATCATAATGCCTAATTTGCTCAAGTCATCCCATGCTTTATTATCGTACAGGTCTTGAATCTGCCTTCGTCGTTCAGTAATCGGAACCAACATATTCACGAGCAATCATGCACAACATTTAAATACTTTCCTCGAGCAAAACACTTTGTATGCGGGGCATACAATATACAGGTAGGTGAAATAAAATATGTACGGAGATAGAAGATCAGGAGGCTTCCGACCACAAGGCGGAGGCATGGGGATGCAAACCCCACCAGTCAAAGTTGGTGACGAATTAGACGTCACCATAGAAGCAGTTGGCGAAAAAGGCGACGGCATAGCCAAGAAAAATGGCTTCGTGTTGTTCGTTCCGGGCGTCAAAGAAGGACAGCAAATCAAAATTCGCGTAACAAAAGTGTTGCGCAAAGTCGGTTTTGCAGAAGTCGTCGGACAAGGCACGGCACCAGCAGCAGAAGCTCCAGCAGGAGAATCTGAAAGCTTTGGCGAAGAAGCACCAGCAGAAGCGCCTGCAGAAGCTCCAGCAGAAGAAGCACCTGCAGAATCTTCAGAGGACTCTGAAAGCTTTGGCGAAGAAGCTCCTGCAGAGGAAGCACCAGCCGAGGAACCAGCTGAAGAACCATCTGACGAACAATAAGTTTTTATTTTTATTATCTTTTTTCTTTACAATGAGATTATTTATCGCGTTTGATGTATCGCAGGCAGTACACGACTATTTTCTCACTCTACAGAAAAAATTAATCGGCGCCAAACTAACATTCACCAAAAGTTTTCATTTGACACTCAAGTTCCTGGGCGAAATCACGCCCGTTCAGGCAGATGAGGTAAAAAAACGACTTACGAAAATATCATTCAAGTCATTTACTGCAAAATTAGACGGTATAGGAGTATTTCCAGAAAACGGCACGCCGCGAGTTGTATGGATAGGCATAGAACCAAGAGACATCATTTGCGAACTTCAGAAAAATATTGATGAAGCGCTAAATTTTCCAAAAGAAAAAGATTTCAAAGCACACATAACTCTTGCCCGTGTCAAAGAAGTTCAAGACAAAAAATTTGCAGAAAATGTCAAAAATCTGAAAGTTGAACAACTTACTTTTGACATAAAAGAATTTAAGTTAATAGAAAGCCAGCTCACTTCTGAAGGGCCGATTTACAAGGATGTTGCGGCCTACAAGTAACATTTAAAAGCAAACTTTCTATTTCAGATACGATGGCGATATCGCTTAAAGAGGTATCACAACGATGCATTGGGCCGTGCGGAAACCAAAATGTTGTTGTAAGTATTGACGGCAAGTACGCCAGTCTATCAGGATTTCTCAAAACAGTTCAAGGATTAGCACGAGAAACACGCGCGAATGAATTAACAAAACTTCTTTCATCAATCGTGCGCCTGGTGCATGCACTCACAGATATAGCCAGAATGCAGGAAGTGGCCATTTCACAAAGTGAAATGAACATAATAAAAGAAGCAATCAAAAACTACAAGGGGCAATTCGACCTATATTTTCTCGTAGGCGGAAAAGAAGCATTAGCACAAGATTTCATGCTATCACGCAGCGAACTGGAAGCACTATACCGAAAAAAAGCGGGTGAAGCAACAATAGTCGAATCAAAATCTCATTACAGCGGACTTATGAACGATATAGTCGTACTTTACAGCAAAATACAAGAAATAGGTGATGCAATAACTGCATCACAAGTAGCACTGCAAAGAATTGAAAAACCCATGAATCCTGAAGAACGCAGTCTGCGGGGTTATGATTTGTCCGTAGAACATCGCGTTCAAAAAAATGTTGAATTCCTCAAAGGAAAATTCGAAGAATTGCCAGGCGAAAATATCGGCACAGGAATGACTCTTGGCAGGTATTACGATGTTCCAGGCATGTTGCAATCGCATCGCGTATTTTCAATCGACACTCTGACAGGAATGATATTCTGGCCAGGGGAAATAGAAAGACATGCAAGCTTCCTCAGCGCACCATATGAACAAAAAGAACATGATGCTATAACCCTTGACTACGTCTTTGCAAAAGAACATCCAGAACAACAACAAGTAATAACGCTGCCGCCAGGCTATAGCGTTTTCCCATTGCAATTCATTTTCAACAAAATAGAACTGTCCGGCGAAGCGCAAGAAGTCATCAATAAGACCAGACTAGATCTCTTTTTGCCCCTTCTAGCAGGTTTGGAAAAAGCAAAAAAAAGAACAATGGATCCCGAGCTAATAAAACGCCTTACTAATCTCAGACGGCGTTTCGGCTATGGACCATAAGCTTTATAAACAACCCTTCTCGACGACAATGTATTGCCAACAGTTTATGCCAGCTTGGCACGAACAAACACGGTGTGAGGCAATAAAAAACACCGGGAGAAAGAAATATGTCAACCGAAGGAACATTTTTAGTACCACAAGACGTATATCTGAAGTCAGGTATACACATAGGAACAAAGTTCAGAACAAAGTACATGGACTCGTTTATCTACAAAACAAGACCAGACGGTTTAAGCGTTCTCAACCTGCAAAAAATTGATGAGCGCATCAGAATGGCTGCAAATTTGCTATCACAATACTCACCAGAAGAAATTCTAATCTGCAGCAGACGAGAAAACGGCTGGAAAGCAGTCAAAGCATTCGGCAAACACACAGGCATCAGAGTATTTGCAGGCAGATATCCACCAGGAATTTTGACAAATCCAAAACTGGATACGTTCATCGAAGTAAAAGCAATCCTTGCAACAGACAGCTGGCCGGACAGAAACGCCATCAAAGACGCAATTCAAATCGGTCTGCCAGTCATTGCATTGTGCGATACAAACAACCAGAGCAACGAAATAGACCTGGTTGTGCCGTGCAACAACAAAGGCAAGAAATCACTCGGCCTATTGTTCTACATCCTCGCACGCGAGTATTTGAAAATAAGAGGCGTTCTTAGTGCGGACCAAGAACCACCATTTACTCTGGACGAATTCACGGAAGAGTAAACTTATTTTTTTAATTTTAAAACTCTGCGTTGTAATACGCCTCGCGGAAGGCCTTAATGACTGTCTTGATTTGCGCTGGAGAGAACTTTGGATGATACTCCGCAATCAGTTTGGTGAGCAGCGCCTCATTTTCAACGACTTTTTCCAGAGACCCTTGGCCTGCGAAGTTCGTTTCTAATAAATCCTCTGCGAATTGTTTCACCACACTTTTAATTGCGGGGACTTTTGATGATGCTTTCGGCGGGTTAGTTAGATTTCCTGCAAGGACTTTATGCACTGCATCCAATATTTGTTTTTGTCTTTTTTCATTGGTATATGAAGAATTGAGTCCGTCCTGAATCACGTTCTCGGTATACTTGATGAGGTCACGCAACTTTATGGCCGTATCTTTGGCGTGCGACGGATCCCTCTTAATAAGCTGAATTATTTGCAATTCAGTCTGGAGAACCGAGAACAGCTGTTCAAGCAAGGCCTGCACTTTGTATTCACTAAGTCGATTTGACATGGTGACGTCGTTTGTTAAATCTTCAATTTTATCAGCGGACTCACCCTCAGTAAGGCTGTCCAAATCCCTTAAAACCTCTTTTTCAGCCTTCTGTTCATCTTCAATATAGACAAGCTCTTTCGCGATAAGGCTTTCTATCTGCTGAAGTGCCTGCATGACTTCAGGAGTCATTTCTTCTACGTTTAATTTATTTTTGGCCAGGTTTGCCTTTGTTTCATACGTTGCAAGATAATCAGCCCAAACCTGTTGGATCTTTTCTTCGTCTAAAGAAATCTCCTTAGCAAGATTTTTCTTTCCACCAAACAATCGGTTGAGCAGGCCCATAATTGTAAATTAAGGTTCAGAGTAAATAAATTTTTCTAGATTTTGACTTCTTTCACGCCCTTTTCTACAATTTCAAACAAAGCTTCCTTCTCGCCGGCAATACTCCTGTGCTTTTTAAGAACAATCTTTCTTCTTCCAGAGTGCAACGGCTCAAGCTCAAGCAAACACTTGCTCGTGTACAACAAAATATCCCCGCCAACAATCTTAACCTTGCTGTTTTCAAAAGACGCGTAAACCTGCGATGTCAAAAGAACAGGAATATTGTGCTTTCGGGCAATCTCGTTCAAAGCAAGCATCTGCAAGCTCAAATCACGATTGAAATTATCATCTTCCTTGAAACTCCTCTGCAAGCGGTAAAGCATTGTAATCGTGTCAACAACAATCAAGCCAATGCGCTGATTAACGAGCTGTTTCAACATCTCAATAGCTTTTTTCTGTTCTTCGAAAGTAGTGGGCCTTAGAAACACAAACTTGTCAAGCAATTTCTTGTAATCGGGCAAGATCTGCTTCAAACGAGCAACAGAAAAACCACCCTCAGTATCAATATAAATAACTTTTTTACCCTGTTTGGCAACCTCGACAGCTGCCAGCAAGGCAAGATTAGTTTTTCCAGCGCCAGCAGGGCCATAAATAGTCGTAATGGCATCTGTCTCAAATCCACCTTCCAAGAAATCATCCAAAAAATCAGCCCCCGTAGGCACTCTTTTTGTGTTCATACCCGTCTATACCAATGCCAATAACCTTTATAAACCCTCTCCTTTGCTACTATAGTATGAGTAAACCGTGGGTGGGGCTAACAGTCGTATTTCTATTCGTATTAGCTATTCGACTATATTTCGCATTCCAAACACCTTATTTCAGCTCAGACAGCGCCTATCTGGAAGTACGTGCCACAGACAGCCTGTACAACGGAAAACTGCTCTGGCACGACCCGCTTGGTTACGGAGGAAGAACGTTAATCAGAAGCCCAATATTTGACGCAATATTAGCCTTCTTCGGATGGTTTATGCCCTTGCCATTAGTGTACAAAATCATCCCAAACGTCTTTGCAAGCCTGTTAGTCATCCCAGCATACCTCATATCATTCTTGTTAACGAAACACAAGCTCTTTTCAGAATTCACAGCGTTAATAACTTCACTTGTGCCTGCATATTTTGCACATACGTTCAACCAAGTTTCACAATTGACACTGGCCGTTCCGCTGTTCTTCTTTCTAACTTACGCATGGCTGAAATGCCCAGAACGCAAATGGATTATGATTTTCCTGTCAGCCCTTTTGTTGTTTGTGTTCATGCACCCGTTGTCAATCGTATTTGTCCTCAGCATTGGAGTATACATAATTCTTTTACAGCTGGAAAAACTCAAGCCGAGAATTGCGGAATACGAACTAGGATTATTTGCAATATTTTTCGCGCTATGGGCCCAATTCCTAATCTACAAAAAATTAATCTTATTCCACGGACCGGCAGTCATCTGGCAGAACGTTCCAAAAGAACTCCTGTCACAATATTTCTCCAACATCACAATCCTAGGCGCGCTCTGGCAAATTGGCGTTTTCCCACTTATTGGAGGAACGTATGCATTGTACAAAGCATCATTCATCGAACCACAGCGCGAAACACTCATCCTGCTTTCAATCACGCTGGTCGCCAAGATAATGCTCTGGTTCAGACTCATAAACATCTACACAGGCTTGATGCTTTTGGGAATTTCCCTGGCATTCCTGTTTGCCAAATGGCTATTATATTTCTCAAGCTGGCTCAAAGAAACAAAAATCGCGAAAGCAACATGGATTTTCACTGCAGTAGCCATAATTCTGGCCATTTACACCACTGCCTATCCAACATACACTGAAGTAACTGCACAACTTGGACACACAATAACGCAGGAGGAAGTTAATGCACTCGAAATGCTCAGCAAAAAAACATCTGCAGATGCCTCGATCATGGCGCCAGTTTCGTACGGAAACTACATCACTGCGCTTGCAAAGAGAAAAAACATCATAGACGATTACTTCTTCCTACAGCCCCGTACAAATGAACGATATCAAGACGTCCTGCGCGTCTACAAAACAACCTTTGAAACAGAGGCAGTACAACTGGTCGACAAGTACTCAGCGGATTACATCATCGTTCCGCCGGGCTTTAAAGATCTGCCATATGCGGATGGCGAATGCTTCAAAAAAATCCATTCAAACAGCATAAAAATATATGAAAAAGACCGCAAGTGCAAAGTCAAGGTGGTAGCATGAATAGACATCTATTTGCCATATTCATTTTGGCAGTCTTTATGATAGCACTGCCGCTCCATTTGCGTTTTGCACACCACAATCAAACACTCGCGGGAACAGAGCCATATTACCACAGCAGAATGGCCATGCAATTGCTCGACGGCATACCAAAAATGGACACTGCCATTGCAAATGGCAGACCATACATCCTGCACCCATACCATATTGCATTAGCAGGAGCTTATGCAATTATTGGACCATTAGCATTCAATCTGCTGCCAGGCATTTTTGCAATACTCAGCTTTGTCTTCTTCTGGCTTTTACTCAGAAAACTCAACATTTCAAAAAACACACAGCCCTGGATGCTTTTAGCTTACGCACTCTCACCACCACTAATCGCAGTCGGCACCATAGGAACGCCACACGCCTTCATACTCTTCCTGCTCATGGCAGGCACGTGGCTTTTACTGGGCAGAGCATGGCTAATTGGCAGCATATTCTACGTCATCGCATGCCTTTCAGGATTCATCTACAACATCACCGCGCTAGGATTCCTCATAGTGTTGCTTCTCACAGCCCAAAAAGACACTAACCGATTCGTAATCACCGCATTCCTAAGCATTGGCGCGCTCGTACTTGGGCACAATCCTCCGCTTGTAGGACTTCAGCAAGGCTTACCACAATACATCAGCGACTTAGGCGGCGTGTACGGATTCAGCATATTTGCATTATTACTGGCAATAGTAGGAGCAGTACTCGTATGGAAACACAAGAAAAAAATCTATGCAGCATACTCAATCTTCACAGCATTCTTGATAGCAAGTTTCTTTTTCCCTCACCTTTTGGTATTCGCCAATGTAGTTGTTTCTGCTCTTGCAGGAGCTGCACTTGCAAAACTTTCACAGAGAAAATGGGAACTAACTTTCCTCAGACAAGCAGCATTACTAGTACTATTCTGCGGATTATTGTTCAGCAGTATTTCGCACGCAGTCAGCACTGCAGACACTCCACCAACACCAGCCTTTTTCAAAGCACTAGAATTCCAGCCAGGAATAGTGCTAACCCATGAAAATTACGGCTTCTGGGTAGAATCGGCAGGGCATACAGCGATTCTTGACCCGCTCTGGCGCGAACTCGCAGAGCCAGGTGAACAAACATGGGATGCAGCAGCATTATTCAAGACAACAGACCTCGCGCAAGCAGAAAAACTGTTCAACAAATACAATATTACCCATATCTTGATCACATCTGAAATGGAGCACGGGCTGCTCTGGGAAAGAGAAGAACAAGGCCTTGACTTCCTCGTCAAAAACAGCGAAACGTTTAAAAAACTGAATACCGGCTCGAACATAGGCGTGTGGGAAGTCAAATGAAAAAACAAGTCTTGGTCATAACGATTTTACTGCTGGCAGTTGTTTTCTCAATCGGAGTTTTGTTGGGCAACCAATGGAAAAGCTCAAGCTCAGCAGAAGCCTCAAAAGTTCTCAGACAATCAGAACTAGATGCAGAAAGCTTCCTCGTCGAGCAGGAATTGTTCGAAAGCTTTGAAACAAACTGCCCGCTTGCAGCAAAAAGACTTGGCAGCCTGGGCGATGAACTCTGGCAATTAGGCAAAGTCCTCGGAGCAGGCGATGCAAAACAAAAACTCGGAGAAGAAAATTACGCTTTCTTAAAAAGAAAATACCATTTAATGCAAATAAGAACATACATTCTTGACAAAAAACTCCAGCAAGACTGCGGCAGCACAATAAATGTCATCCTCTACTACTTCAGACAGCAAGACCCGGCTAGCGAACAACAAGGAAAAATACTTGATGAACTTGTGGAGAAGCACAATTTACACGTATTCGCCATCGAATACAAATATTCCAAAGAACTTGAGTTTCTGGAAGATTATTATGACATTCACCAGACGCCCACACTTGTTGTAAATTACGAAAACACGCTGCCAGGCCTTGTTTCCAAAGAACAATTACTGCCACTTCTCCATGGATGAACGCAAAACAATTCTCCTAAGAAGCCTGCTGCTTACAATCCTCATATTTGCAGCCGGCATACTGATTAACCACGTATTTGACGCTTTTAGAATTTCAATCATTGAGGATGTGATGATTGCACACGAAATAGACAGCGAAGCATACAGAGTGGAAAAGTTCTTCACAGAAACCTTTGGAGGCGAACAATGCGAGGCAATGGTGTCAAGAATTTCAGACCTGAAAAATGAAATCAGAAAAGTAGGAGAGGATTTGGGAAGCTATTCGCGCTTCAGTTTTTTCAGGCGAAAAGACTATGACTACCTGAAAAGAAAATACTTCCTGCTTGAACTCAGATTCCTGGCCCTAATTGAAAGACTGAACAAGGAATGCGACAAGCCATACCTGCCAATAATCTTCTTCTACGAAATAGACCAAGATGAAAGCGAAAGACAGGGCTTCATTCTGCAAGACCTGAGCAAAGACTACGAACAACAATTAATCATCCTAACTCTTGACAAAGACTACAAAGACGAGCCTCTTGTCAAATTACTGGCAGAAAACTACAATGTTACATCCGCACCAACAATAATTGTTGACGGAACACCATACACAGGACTTGTATATACTGGCATGTTAAACGCGAGCGTCCAGAAGTTCCTCAGAAAAGCAGACCCATACGCACAAGACATCAATTTCCTCATCACTCCAGAAGCGGCAGGCATCAACGTTACAAGATTCATAAAACAACTTGAGGCAATTGCAGCAAATGACAGTGCAGACAAATGGGTGCGCGGAGATGCACTGATGATCATCGGCAGGCTTACACACAATGATACCATCATCTGCCAGAGCCTGCAATATTACGACCAGATAAAAAGCACAAACCGCGAAGAAATGGCGTTAATTTACGAAACAAGCGCTTCAATCGGCTGCGGCAGAAATAGAGCGGCATTTCTAAGAGCGGCAGCAAAAGAATGGAAATCTGTGGGCAATACATACCGCGCAGACTTAATGGAAAGACTCTCGCGCGGAGTCAGGCCCCGACTCGATTTTGACAAACACGCAATAACAGCAAATGAAACAGTTATAAGCGGATATCAAACACCAATAATTCCTGCACTAAACAAAACCAACGCAGAAACAGCCATTATCGGCAGAACAAGCATCACAATCAACAGAAACAGCACAGTTATTTCACAAGAAGACAGGGTATACAGAGACTGGCTAAGCGGACAACTCGCAAATCCATACGGGCCAAAAATTCTTGTCACATTCTCAGAACGACTAAGCTGGAATGCATCTGAACTGCTGCCCGAAATCGGCTGGCACGAAGGAGCACGCGTCAAAGACTTGAAATATCTCAACATAACCCACATTCCTGCCGTCGGCACACTAGTAGCACGAAAAGGCGATCGCTGGTTTGCAATAGATAATAATAACACTTTCAGATTTGAAGTGCCACTAGACAAGCTAAGTTATCCAACCACTCGCTTTTTGAGAAGAGATTTAGCAGTCATCATTGACACACACGGAGTAAACATGCTGGTAGAGCAGGCAATACGCTACAACGCCTCGGCAGTAATCAGCGACTGCGATCACCCGGGAAAAGTTTACGCCGCCAAATACTTAAGCGAACACAACATATCAGTCGCGTGTTTCCCAGACAAATACGCCTATCTTGCACTGGGGCATAATTTATCGCTTACAGGCAGCGCTCCAACAACTTTCTATGCTGACAAAGCAGTCATAGGAAATAGGCCAATAAAAATAACGCTAAATGACAAAATCGTAATTGCAAACGCAACAGATGCAGCCTATGCACTATGGTATTACCAAACACCAGCATCATATTTTGATGCGTTAACAAAAGCAATTCCACTTGATGTAACGTATGTAAGCATGGACGACTTTGGACAGATGGATTTAGTAACAGGCAAAGCACGAGAAATCAATTCCAGCATTATTGCAACACGGGTATTCAACAAACACGACTATGAAACAATCAAGAAATGGATGGATGAAGACGAATTACGAAAAGTAATACTTTTCCACAGCGCCAGTTATCCATACGGACAAAAAATATTCAGAGAATATGCGAACAGAGCATCATTCGACGATCCAAATCCGGTATTTATATGAGAAGGAACTATCCATTAATTATAATTCTCGCGGTTGCTCTAATTATTCGCCTCATGTTTGCCTTTGGCTGGCACGAAATCTGGTGGGATGCAGGAGTATACGTCGGCATGGGAAAATATTTGTTCTCCGGAGGAGAAAACGGTCTCTGGGAGCACATCAGGCCGCCATTTGTACCAATAATTCTAGGATTATTCTGGAAGATTGGCCTTGACCCTGCACTTTTCGGCAGACTATTTGAAATTCTGCTGATGCTCGGCATAGTTTGGCTAACGTATCAGCTCGCACGATATTGGTGGGATGAAAAGGTTGCAATACTGGCTTCTCTAATTATCGCAGTAAGCCCAATATTCTATTATCTAAGCTTTCATCAATACACAGAAATTCCACACGTGTTCTTTGCATTGCTAGCCTTGTGGTTGTTCACCAAAGAAAAATATTATTGGTCTGGACTGGCTGTCGGCCTAGCATACATCTCAAAATTCACAGCAGGAATTTTCATCATAGTCATAATTGCGGCACTTGTATTTTCCAAAAAGAAAAAGATAATGCCTGCACTTGCAGGATTTGCAACCATTATCATCCCATATATTTTGTACAGCTGGATTGCATACGGCAGTCCACTTGCCACAACAGCAGCGGCACAAGACGCAATCTCAAAAGTACTTGGCTGCAATGTTTTACGATACCGGCCGTGGTGGTACTACGGATGGTGGCTTGTTTTCAGCGAGACCGTACTCCACTTCATGGCAGTTCCAGGACTATATGCCCTCTACAAAAGATGGAGAAAGCAACACATACTCTATGCGCTCAGTTTAGTGCTGCCTGCAGCTTACCTGATACAGATTCACTGCCATGATTACCGCTACTTGACATTAATACTGCCATTTGCTGCAATGCTAACTGCACTTGGCATCGTTTGGATATATGATTTATTAAAAACAAAAAATAAATGGGTGTTTGCAATTATTGCAATTATTCTCGGTCTCTGGATGCTAAATACAAGCATTAGATACTATTATGAAAATGAACTGCAACAACCAGATGAAGTTGCAGAACGATACTTCGGTTATGTTCAAGACAAACAAATATCTGGAGAAATTTGGACGGCGAATCCCATCATTGCAACATATATTGATACTAAATTAGAAAAAATATACTATCCAGTTTATGGAACAAACGTCTCAAGAGACTTTTTTGAATATGTCAAAAAACATTCAGACAAAATCGGCGCAATACTTATTGATAACTGCGGCGGAGGAATAATCTGCCCGCCTGATGATGCAGAATGTCCAGCAAAAACAGAACAAATGCTCGCACAAGTCGACGAGAAATTTATGAGAGTATTTGATGAACAGTCTGGAAAGTGCTGGTATAGAATTTGGGCTAAGAAATAAAATTTTCAGGAACAAAAACTTCCTTATGTTCCTGAAGATTCAATTGGAACTCATAATCAGCAAGCTTATCCCCGAAATGCTTCCTTATATCGTGCAAAAGATCATTAAAGTGTTTTCTATCAAATGCGTAAAGCGCAAGAATAACATTATATTTTCCAGCAGCTCTCGCACAATAGCCAATATAAGGATTCATATGCGCATAGTATGAAAGTTTCGCAATTGTTTCCCTTGTCATTTTTTCAATCTGAAACGCCATATAATAAGCCTCGAGACCGAATTTGTTGATATCTAAGGCAATAGTATGGCCGAGAATTATTTTCTGCTTTTCAAGTTTTTTTATCCTTAAGCGCACCATATCCTCGCTCAGTCCAGTCTCCTTGGCCAATTCGATATTTTTAATTCTACAGTTCTTGGCAAGTTCCCTTAGAATAATCATGTCATTTTCGTCAATCTTTACTTTTGCTTTCTGTTCCCCAAAAGAAACAACCCGTTCAAGCGGATGCTCGGACTGCTTTCCATAAATGATGCCCTGCCTTTCAAACTTATATTCAGTAATGTATAAGGACAGATGGTGCTCCTTGAGATTGTTTCCCATGAAAATGGTTATTTCAGATATTGTATTTGCAAGATCTTGAGAATTCTTGTACAGCAAGGTGACAACAATGTCTGTGGTTCCTGAAAGTTCCGCCACCCAGTTAACAGCCCTGTGCTTCTTCAGGAAATCAAGTATTTCATTAAATCTTTTTTCGTCGAACTTAGTCAACTTGAATGCTATTGTTCCAATGCCTTCACAAAAGAATGATTGATTAATTCTTGTTATGTACGACTTGATTACTCCCTCTTCTTCAAGACGTTTCATTCTATACGATACGACCTCGCGTGTCAAACCTGTGCTTTTTGCTATTTGGCTGACTGGAGATCTCGCATTAACGTGCAGACGGTGTAGGAGCTTTTTGTCAACTTTATCCAGCATTTTACCTATTTATCTGGTTTTCTATTTAAATTATGCGTTTTCTACGTAAAATCTGGTAGAATAATCTTTAAATTCCGAATAATACCACCACTCTATGGTGGCGAATCAGTACACATTGCCGGTTTTGGACTACGCAGCAGAATTGTGCGGATTTGATATGCAGCACACGGGAGTTCTTGCAAGGCAGCATCTGCTCTCAACAACTTACGATTTATTTGAAAAACTCTTCAAGAAGAATCTCAATCCAAAGCATGTCTTCCTTCTAGGAAAATGCTATTCAACAAATAAAGATGTACTTAACCGCTTCATAAATAGCGGCGCTTATGTCAGTCCCCATTCCGACACCTTCGACAGTTATAGAACGTTTGATGAACAGACTCAACAAGCCATAGAAGAACTGCTTGCATTCTCTCATTCATCATTGTCAAATCTTGAACGAGTACTTGTAATAGATGATGGGGGAGATCTGCTCCTCGCGGCAAATGGAGCTTTCAAGAACACGTTTGGTGTTGAACAAACATCTTCAGGGTATAGAAAGCTGAATGAAGCTTCTTTGAAGTATCCTGTTGTGAACGTGGCACGATGCGAAGCCAAATTGAGATTAGAATCTCCTATGATTGCCGGAGTCGTGGCAGAAAAAATTCAGCCATATTTGCGGGAGAATTCAAATGTACTTGTTGTGGGAAATGGCGCCATTGGAAATTGTGTCTACGAATTGCTTGGCAGGCATTATTCTGTTACAAGCTATGACATATCAAGAAATAAGCAAGCATTATTCTCAGAATCAAGACTAAAACTTGATGCCTATGATCTTATTGTTGGATGCACAGGAAATACAATTTTACAGCCTAAACAGCTGGAAGAATGCAAAAAAGGCGTTGTATTAGCAAGCGCCTCATCTTCTGACATAGAATTTCCTGCAATTTTCTTGAGAAAACAGCTTCCACGCTATACCGTCTGCCATAAAACAATCTCAATAAACGAAATAAACCTTCTCAATAGCGGCTTTCCAATCAATTTTGATGGAAACAAAGACAATGTTCCCCCAGAAAAAATTCAGCTAACTCGCTCACTTCTTCTTATTGGGATCAATCAGGCATTGCAATCTTGCGAAAATGGCTTAATTGCACTAAATACGGGAATGCAAAACAAAATAATTGAAAAGTATGCAGCTATTTCTTCAGGTTAATAATATCTCCAATCGTCAAAGGACCAGAGCTCTTAGTCGCAGCCTCTGTCTTTTCCTCTTCCTCAATCTCAATCAGAGTTATCTTCAACAATTTCTCCAATTTCCTCGCCATGCTGATGGGAGGGACGAATTGACTGTTCTCAATCTTATGAATAATGCTCTCCTTCTCATTGAGCATCATTGCAAACTCCTTCTGCGTCATGCCAGATTTCTCTCTTGCCTGACGGATGCGCTGTGCATAATCAGAAACAACAACTTCGGCAGGTTCAGTCTCTTTTGCAATTGACTGCTTGGCAAAACGTGCAACAGGCCTCTGAATGACCTTTCCGAACTTACCACAATCCTGGCAAACAGACATCTGCGTGCCTTCAACAATAGCTGTAATCAACGGCGTCTCTTTGCCACACAACTCACAGCGTCCCATAACAGAAACATTGTTGGCAATCATATAAAAAGATTATTGCAATATAGGCTACGCAATCATAACGAAGAGGCCTTAATTCCCGGTCCCCTCGAACCCCGAAGTTCCCACTATCGAATAGTTGCTTTTATTTTTAAACAAACTGGCGTACTAACGCCCTATGGACGACACACTGGCAGAGCACATACAGCTGACAGCACAACAAGGATTGTCCAGGCAAGAAATCAGAGCACTCCTTCTCAAAGCAGGATGGCCTGAATCACAAGTTACGAACTACATCGACAAGGCATTCAAAAAACTCGAAAAAGGCGTAATCATAAGGGTGCAAGGCATTGCCAAAAAATTCGGCCAGAACACAATTCTCGAAAATGTCGACTTTGACGTCCAAGCAGGAGAAATTTTCGGCCTAATAGGCATAAGCGGAGCAGGCAAGACAACCCTTCTCAATCTGCTTGTCGGCTTTTTCAAACCCGACCAGGGAGATGTATTGCTTGCACTGCCAGACGGCAGCATACAAAGCGTGTTCAAGCATCCAGAACTCATCAAAAAATACGTAGGATTCTCAACACAAACACCAAGCTTTTACGGCAAGCTCACAGTGCGGGAAAACCTTGAACACTTCGGCAGATTATACGGCATGGAAGAGACAGATTTGATAAGAAGAGCAAATGCGCTCATCGAACTAGTTGGATTAAAAGATGCAAGAGATGCCACTTCATCACATTTGTCAGGAGGAATGCAAAAAAGACTTGACATAGCCTGCGCATTGCTGCACGACCCAAGCATCCTTGTGCTTGACGAACCAACAGCAGACCTAGACCCGATATTAAGAAAACAATTCTGGGAGTTAATCAAGCAGATAAACGAAAAAGGCACCACAATAATCCTGGCATCACACTTCCTTGCAGAAATAGAACTCCTTTGCGACAGAATAGGCATACTGCAAAACAAGAAAATAGCAGAACTCGGCACGGCAGAAGAATTAAGGAACATTTACTCACGCAACTATGAAATTTACTTCCAGACAGCATCAAAAGACTATAGCAATATTCTAAAAGAACTCAGCAAGCGCAAACGATACCTGAGCAAAGTAACACAAGAATCAGGCGAACTCGTAATACAAACACCAATGCCTGAAAAAATACTGCCAGTCATTTCCGAATATCTCGAACGCAAAAAAGACGTCCAAAGTCTGCACGTAGCAAGACCAAGCCTAGGCAAAGTATTCGAATCTGTGGTGCGAAGATGAACATTGCCCAGGAAGTTTTAGAACTTGTAAAGAAAAATCTCAAAAACCTAGTCAGGGCAAAAGCAAGCTCACTAGTAGTAATTCTTGGACCTCTTCTTGTCGTTTTTCTGGCAGGATTAGCGTTTGACAACAGCAACGTATATGCAGTCAAGATAGGCAGCTACAGACCTGATGCAAATGAAGTCACAACAGCATTCCTAGACCAATTAAGAGAACAATTCAAAGTAATAGAATACATAACTGAAGATGAATGCGTTGACGCCATAAGAAAAACAGACATCAACACTTGCATGGTATTCTCTTCAAATTTCACAGTCGGCAAGCCGCCCATGAACGAAATCACATTCCACGTTGATTACTCCAGAATAAATCTCGTCTGGACAGTTTTACAAGTAATGACTGAAAAAGTAGGCGAAAAAACACTCCAAGCAAGCAGAAACTTCACGAAAGTGCTGCTTGACACGCTCGAATACGCGCACCAGCGCATAGGAGACCAAAGACAAGTAGTTATCAAGCTCACAACACAAAACGATTTACTTTCAAAGAACACACAACAGTTAATGGCAGAATTAAGCGACGTTGATTTAACCTTTGACGAAAGTGCGTTTCCTCTTGAAAACCTTACAAAAGCCAAGACACAAGTCAAACAATGGGTGGATAGTGCACTAGCACTTGGCGATAAAGGACTCAGCAAGGCCACATCATTCATCGACGCTGCAGACGCACTTGTCAAAACATCGGGCGCCAGCGGACAAACCAAAGACAATCTTCTTGCGAGCTTCCAAAAAAGCGTAGATGAGATCAAAAAAATTAAGGCAGAAATGGCTGAAACAAAAAATCTCACCATGCAATCATTTGCTGATTTCTCAAAAGACCTTGACGCACTTGCCGGACAAATCTCCAATACCAAATCGCGTTTGCAAGAAGCAGACACGAGCAGACAGCTAAGTTTGCGCGTATTAGACGCAGTTAATACCCTCCTTGACAAGAGTTTGCTGAACATTCTAGAAATCCAACAAGCCATGAACGACATCGATAACAGAATCAGCGCAATAGAGATAAAAGACCCAAGCGCAGTTTCACAGCCGATAGTTACGTCAATCAAACCACTTGTACAACAAAAAACGTATTTGAACTATCTCTTCCCAGTGTTGATTGTACTTGTCATCATGTTCACGTCACTGCTCATAACTCCTACACTCATATTGCTTGACAAACATTCTCCGGCAAGCTTCAGAACATACATGACCCCAGTCAGAGATTCAAGTTACGTCATTTCAAACTTCATCACAGCATTCATACTGCTGTTTTTCCAAACAATCATCATACTTGCAATCGCAAGCGTGTTCTTCTCAAGCCAGATAATAACAAACGTGCCAGAAGCGTTTTTGCTTTTGTTAATAGTTAATTCGCTCTTCATACTCATCGGAATGATGATTGGATACTTCTTCAACAACGAAGAAACAGCAACCCTAACAGCAGTCAGCGTAGGAGCAATATTCCTCTTCATAAGCGACGTCATAATCCCAATAGAAAGCATGCCGGAAGCATTTGCGTACATCGCACGCTTCAATCCATACGTTTTAGCCAGTTCGCTATTAAGAAGAGCATTATTGTTTGATTCATCCATTATAGACTTAATGGGAGACATCACAATAATGCTCGGCTACATTGTTGCGGCAGCACTGCTCGCATATGGCATATACATGGCAACACGCAGATATTCAATGCAACAGTTAGGAAAGGATTTAGCGCCAGTGTTTGCGAAATTCAAAAAGAAATAACTGTCGTCCAGAGGCCGCCCGCTCGGGAAACTGGGCAGGGCGGTCCTCATTATTCTCGAAAGGTATTTAAAGCATCATAATGCACGACAAATCATGAAATTTTACAATACGCTCACTAGAACAAAGGAAGAATTCAAGCCGGTAGACAAAAAACTCGTCAGAATGTATACGTGTGGGCCGACTGTGTACAATTTTGCACAGATAGGCAACTTTAGAACGTTCCTGTTTGAAGATTTGCTTAGACGCTGGATAAAATATCGAGGCTATCAAGTCAAGCAAGTCATGAATCTTACTGATGTTGATGACAAAACTATCCGCGACAGCCAGAAGAATAACATGTCTCTCAAAGAATTCGCAGAAATGTATGCAAAGGCATTCTTTGAAGACATTAAAGCACTCAATATTGAACCAGCAGAGGCATATCCAAAGGCAACTGATTACATTCCTGAAATGGTCGCAATGATACAATGCCTTCTTGAAAAAGGATTAGCGTACAAAACAGACGACGGCATATATTTCTCCATTGCAAAATTCAAAAACTACGGGCAATTGGCAAATATTGATGTTGCCAAGCTTGAAGCAGGCGCGTCAGGCAGAGTCAAAGCAGATGAATATGAAAAAGAAAACGTCGCAGACTTTGCTTTATGGAAATTCTGGGACGAAAAAGATGGCGATGTCTTCTGGGAAACAGAAATAGGCAAAGGCAGACCAGGATGGCATATCGAATGTTCAGCCATGAGTGCAAAAAACCTTACTGATGCGTTTTCAAATAGTGCGTTCCATCCAGAAAAATTTGTTACTATAGACATTCATACCGGCGGCGTTGACAATATTTTCCCACACCATCAGGATGAAATAGCACAGACAGAAGGATGTGTTGGCAAGAAATTCGCAAATTACTGGTTACATTCCGAATTTTTGCTAGTAGACGGCAAGAAAATGTCAAAATCGCTTGGAAATTTCTATACCTTGCGCGACTTGATTGCAAAAGGATACAACCCAATAGCTGTTCGATATTTGCTATTGTCAACCCACTACAGGCAAAAGATGAATTTCACACTTGAAGCACTAGACGCAGCAACTGTTGCAATCCAAAGACTAAATGACTTCATGCTGCGCCTCAGAGAAGCGCACGGCAGCAAGAACAACGCAGAAGTGCACGATGCCATACAAAAAGCACGATTACAATTCGAGCAGTCACTTGACGATGATTTGGAGATGAGTCCAGCACTCGCCGCTATTTTTGAATTGATGAATATCATAAATAGGCATCTTGATTCGCACGAGCTCAGTAAACAAGACGCGGAAGCCGTTGCTAAATTCATGGAAGATGTCAACACAGTGCTTGGCGTACTGGTAAAAGAAGAAAAATTAACATCAGAACTTCAGAAATTAGTAGACGAACGCGAAAAAGCACGCCAAATAAAGAATTTTGCACGCGCTGACGAATTACGAGACGAACTTAAAAACAAAGGAATAGCAGTAGAGGACACACCACATGGACAGCGCTGGAAAAGAATTCTTTCGTAAGCGATACGAGCAGATCGGCGGGGAAATAGCAGACGTAAAGATTCTTCCAACACTGCGCGTAAATACTTTAAAGATAACAGCCAAAGAACTAATTGCACGACTTGAGAAATTAGGCGTAAAACTGGAAAGAATTCCATTCACCAAAAACGGTTATTCTATAGTGCAGTCAAAATTCTCACTCGGAGCAATAACAGAATGTCTGCTTGGTTACTATTATTTGCAAGAAGCAGCAGCACAACTGCCAGTAGAAATACTAGACCCCAAGCCAACAGACATAATATTAGATGCCTGCGCGGCGCCAGGCGGCAAAACAACACAATTAGCAGCACAAATGAAAAATCAAGGAACAATCGTAGCTTATGAGCTTAAGCCGCACAGAATACCAAGCTTATTGATGAACTTAGAACGATGCGGCATTACAAACACGACAGTCTTTGAAGGAAATGCAGTCCTTGCAAGCAGACTAGGCATACAATTTGACAAAATACTCCTCGACGTACCCTGTGCAGGAAACTACATGACAGAAGCAGGATGGTTTGAGAAAAGAACAATGGAAGGAATACAAACAAGCAGCAACATACAAAGAAGATTACTGCACGATTGCGTAAATATGTTAAAGTCCGGAGGCCAGCTAGTTTACAGCACCTGCTCACTTGAACCTGAAGAAAACGAGATGAATATTGACTGGGCGCTGCAAAATCTGCCAGTAAGACTAGAGAAAGTCAACATATCAATCGGTGAACCTGGACTAACAAATGTGTTTGGCAAGAAACTTCACCCAGATATTTCACTCTGTAAACGTTTCTGGCCGCACAAAACAGGAACAGAAGGATTCTTCATCGCAAAACTGGTGAGAATATGAATAATAAAACAATGAATATTGAAGAATTTCTCAAGCCATTCGGCATCAAAAGAACAATAGACGCACAAATAGTCAGCAGATCATACTTTATTGTCAAGGACAGGAATTTTCTAGGCAAGAACCCGATTTATTCAGGCGAATGCATAGCGCACATCAGAGGTCCAGTATTAATTCCATCAATTGACTTCTTACAACAGATAGCAAAAGAAGCACGCAAGCATATAATTGTGAACGAGAAAGCAGAATGGCTCTTTATCTGCGGCAGAGACATATTCGCAAAAGGCATTGCATCACACAACAATCCCGCAATGAATGACAGGGTAGTCATACTCAACCAGCACAAAGAATGCCTCGGCTATGGCAATGTTATAGCGCCTTTAGACGGCAAAAGAGTAGTAATAAAAAGACTGTTTGACATAGGCGACCTGCTTAGAAGAGAACGAAAAAGCAAAAAAGTAAAATTTATCTAACGGACAATTCAAGCCCGCTGTGCGGATCGTACGCTTTTCTGTCAACAAGCTTTGAAAGGTCCTCAAACTTTATAATTTCGCCTGCATTCAATTGTTTGGACTGACTGCGCAAGCGCAGTGTTTCGTAAGATGCGATTAAGTTCCTTTTAAATTCGTCGAGCGCTTTGGCGTCAGTTGTATCAACACCTACGATGCCCAAATCTGCGCAATGCACTTTAGAATATCCGCCGTCATCAATATCGAATGTCACGGTGATATCGCTGTTAAGCGTGTAGCGAACGTCATTTACATCGCCCAGTTTTCCGTTTATTGTTGCTGTTTTTGTCATAACACTCCCCCAGTTCGAAGCTAAGTTAAGAGATATAAAAAGGTTTTGATTGTTCTCGAAACCAAGCCGAATCCCGATTATTCGGCTGGTTTTCTAGAAGCGCGGCTTCTCGAAACGTTTTTAAATGCACTCCCAAGACGACAAAGTATGGCTGACAGATATGACTCCAAAATCGAAGAAGATAAGTGGATGCAGTTCTGGGAAAAAGAAGGCATCTTTACTTTCAATCCTGAACAGAAAGGAGATGTCTATAGCATAGATACTCCGCCGCCAACAGTTTCTGGCAAAATGCACATCGGCCATGCCTTTTCCTATACGCAACAAGATATTGTTGCACGCTACAAAAGGCTAAGAGGATTTAACGTATTCTATCCATGGGGAACAGATGACAATGGCCTGCCAACAGAGCGATTAGTTGAGAAATTAAAAGGAGTTAAGGGCAGCAAGATGGACAGGCAAGCCTTCATCAAACTCTGCGAACAAACAGTGGCAGAAATAATGCCTGCCTTTATCCACGACTGGAAAAGAATAGGAATGAGCTGCGACTTCAAGCTAGCATACAGCACAATAAACGCCCATAGCAGAAAAATCTCGCAATGGAGCTTCTTAGACTTACAGAAAAAAGGCAGAGTTTACAGGAAAAACGCGCCAGCACTCTGGTGCCCATTGTGTGAAACAGCAATTTCACAAGTAGAATGCCAAGACGCAGAAAAAGACAGCACTTTCAATGATATCGTATTCAAAGTAGACGGCAAAGAGTTGCTTATTGCGACAACACGACCAGAACTAATTCCTGCCTGTGTTGCAGTATTTGCACACCCAAATGATGACAGATACAAAAAACTGTTCGGCAAAAAAGCAACAACTCCATTATTTAATTCTGAAGTACCAATAATGCCCGACGAAAGAGCAGATCCGACAAAAGGAACGGGAATAGTGATGTGCTGCACCTTTGGAGACCAAACAGACATAGCATGGTATCTTGCATATAACCTGCCTTTGAAAGAAGCAATCAACAAAAACGGCACGATGACAGATGCGGCAGGCAAGTATCACGGACTTAAAATACACGAAGCACGCAAGGCAATCATTGCAGATTTGAAAATAGAAGGCCTATTACGCGCGCAAAAACCAATAAAACATGCAGTTAAGGTTCACGAAAGATGCGCAACAGAAATAGAAATAATCCAAAGCAAACAATGGTTCATCAAGTATCTTGACTTAAAAGATAAACTTCTCGAATGGGGTGCTGAGTTAAACTGGCATCCAGACTTCATGAAGCACCGATACAACAACTGGGTCAAAGGATTGCAATGGGACTGGTTAATATCTAGACAAAGATTCTTTGGAGTACCATTCCCAGTATGGTACTGTAGAAAATGCGACGAGCCAATCTTTGCGGACGAGAAAAAACTGCCAATAGACCCATTAAAAGACCCGCCATCAGCAAAAGCCTGCTTGAAATGCAAATCTGATGAATTTGTGCCAGAAAAAGATGTTTTAGACACATGGGCAACAAGCAGCATGACACCACAACTGGCAATACAGTTAGTGCCGGAAAAACATCGTGCCAAATTATACCCGATGAGTCTAAGACCACAAGCGCACGAGATAATCAGCTTCTGGCTGTTCAACACACTTGTTAAAAGTCAGCTACATTATGGCAAAAACCCGTGGAAAGACGTTGCACTATCAGGTTATGTTACAGACCCACTTGGCGTGAAAATGAGCAAAAGCAAAGGAAATGCCTTAGAACCACAAGCGATTCTCGCAAAATACAGCGCAGATGCTCTTAGATACTGGGCAGGCGGAAGCAAATTAGGAGAAGACCTTGTATATCAAGAAAAAGAATTAGTTGCTGGCGATAAATTCGTTACTAAATTATGGAATGCCGCCAAATTCGTCAATATGCACCTTGAAGGCTATGATTACAAAGGCAATGCAACAGAAGTCCTGGACGTCTGGATATTAACACGACTGGCAAAAACGATACAAGAAGCAACAATAGCATTTGACTCTTACGAATATTTCCGCGCAAAAACAGCAATTGAATCATTCTTCTGGAAAGACTACTGCGACAATTATCTTGAGCTGATAAAGACCAGAATGTATGAGCCGAAAAGCCCGGAACAAAAGAAAAGCGCGCAATACGCACTTTCAATATGTTTGTCTGCCATCGTCAGATTAATGTCGCCATTCACGCCATTCATCACAGAGGAAGTCTATAATTTATACCTGACACACGAAGGGCACAAAAGCATACATCTTGCAGAATGGCCAAAAGCCCCTGCTGTCAATGAAAAAGCCGAACAGGAAGGCAATGCCGCAGTTGCAATACTTGCAGCAGTGCGCAAAAAGAAATCAGAAATGAAGGTGTCAATGAAATCTCCAGTCAAACGACTGATAATAGACACGAAAGTTCCACTAATAGGAGTATTTGACGATTTGAGAGCAACAACAGCTTCAGAAAAAATAGAAATGGGCAAAGGAACAGAAGAAGTAACACCGGATATCAAGATAACTGTGGAATTCTAATTAAACGAAGAACTAAAGCCAACAACCTTCTTTTCCAAATCCAAATAACTCAACTTTGCCATTTTGCCAGAACGAATACGCTCTCTGGTCTGTGCCAAAAACTTTGCCATCCTCTCGTGAACCAAGCCATCTTCCTGCTTGAACCTCAATATCAATGCGCCTGCCAACGGATGATCGTCAAGTGTATGCTCTTTGTGCTGCTCTTTCAATTTAGTTCTAATTTCAGAAATCATCTCCAAAGCCTGCGTTCCAGGGTCAGTGATGGAAAACTGGCGGATTAATGCCTTCTCCCTGCCAACGGCAACTTTGTTGCTGAGCTTGCCTTGACTATCGTCAACGCAAGCATCACTGAACAAAACGCGGACCTTCACCTGGTCCAACTGAGAATAATAGTCAACGATGTCAATCTTCTTGAAATCAACGTCAACAGCTTTCATACCTGTTTTTCACACAAATCTCTATATAAATATTATGCCACACAAAAGATTATATACGATTTTGAATCATTTAATGCCATGTTGTGGGTTCAAAAGTACAAACCAGAGCTAGAGCACATACCGCATGATACTAAGCCGTTGTACGACTTTGCCACAAATTACTCTAAACAAAAGAAAAGAGCAATGATGCTGTATGGGCCAACTGGAACGGGCAAAACAACGGTAGTACACGCACTTGCCAAACGACTGGGGTTTGAATTAGTAGAAGTCAATGCATCAGATCACCGCAATGCTGACGAGATAAACTCTAAAATCGGCAATGCTTTGAAACAACAAAGCTTGTTTTCGCAAGGAAAAATAGTTTTGGTAGATGAAATTGACGGCATTGCAGGCAACGAAGACAGAGGAGGAGTTTCAGCACTAGCAGAATTGATATCAGAATCAAAATTTCCCATATTTTTAACAGCAAACGACCCCTGGGACAGCAAATTCAACACATTACGCACGAAAAGCATCATGATAGAATTTCCGGCAGTTACGATGACTGCAATGGTGCCGGCACTCAAGAGAATTCTAGACAATGAAAAAATAATTTCAGAAGATGTAATCTTGAAAACACTCGCGCGCAGAAGCGGCGGAGACTTAAGAGGAGCAATAACAGACATGCAAATGCTCGCACAAGCGGGTGCACTAACGGTCAATGGACTTGAAACTTTGCACGATCGCGAGCATTCAGAAAGCATAATGCAAGCACTAGTCAAGATACTGAAATCAACAGACCCTGCAGTGGCAGTAAGCGCTTTAGATTTGGTTGACGAAGATATCGACGAATGTTTCCTATGGATAGACGAAAACATGCCAAGAGAATATAAGAATCCACAAGATTTGGCACGCGCATATGAAGCATTGTCAAAAGCAGATGTTTACCGAGGCAGAATTCGAAGATGGCAATACTGGAGATATTTGGCATACGTTGATGTTCTCATAACAGCAGGTGTTGCAGTAGCAAAAGACAAAAAATCAACAGCATTTGTCTCTTACCAAAGAACGACACGATTGCTTAAACACTGGATGGCAAACCAAAAATATGCACGACGAAAAAGGGTAGCTGAGAAACTGGCTGCGGCCACTCATTGTTCAAAGAAAAAAGCATTACAAGACACACTGCCATACGTACACAGACTCTACCAATTGAAACATCCAAGCGCGGAAATGATAACAGAAGAACTAAAGCTGGATGAAGAAGAATTGGAGTGGCTGAACAAATAATTTTTAAACACTCTTTACATTCTTATTCATAGAGGTGAACATATGGCAAAGAAGTTTCCAACATTTGGAGTGATATTGCTCGTTATTGGCGTTGTATGGCTGCTGAACGAGCTTGGTGTAGTTATAGTAAAGGTTCCGTGGATACCATTGATACTAATCGTAGTGGCAATCGGCATAATAGTTAATGCATTCCAGAAAAAGTAATTATTTATGCCCGTGCCCGCCAAGATAAATATGCTTGATTTTTTCTGATTTCATTATTTTCTTGTCACCGTGCAAGGCAACTCTGCCTTCTTCTAGAACGTAAATATGGTCGGCAATCTCACACGCTGCCTTGGCATTCTGCTCGACCATGATGATGGCAGTGCCTTCTTTGTTGATTTCCTGGATTTTTTCGAATATTTCCTTCATAGTCTTAGGTGCCAGACCTAAAGAAGGTTCGTCTAGCAGAAGAACTTGAGGGTCTTGCATCAATCCTCTTGCAATAGCGAGCATCTGTTGCTGGCCGCCGGACAAACTATAAGCATTTTGATGCAGTTTTTCTTTAAGAGCAGGGAAATGAGACAGAACTTCATCCATGCGCTTCTGAATCAAGTCTTTATCTTTTGTCATAAAAGCGCCCATTTCCAAATTTTCTTTGATTGTAAGACCTGAAAACACTTGCCTGCCCTGTGGCACAATAGAAATGCCCATCTGAATACGCTCGTAAGTTGGCAAGTTAGTAATATCCTTGCCCTTGTAGATTATTTGGCCGCTGTAAATGTCATTCAACTTGAAAATACTCTTCAGCACAGTGCTCTTACCTGCACCATTAGGGCCAATAATGACCGTAATCTCGTCCGGCTTAATGTCCATATTTACGCCAAACAAAATCTGCAATTTTCCATATCCGGATTCCAAATTCTTCACAGTAAGGAAGCTCATTTGCCTAGATATGCCTCCAAAACACGCTTGTCAGATTGAACTTGTTTAGGCGTTCCTCTTGTCAACACAGTACCTTCTGTCATCACAATAACATCATCACTAATACTCATCACGAATTCCATATCGTGCTCGATCAGCACAATAGTATTGCCTTCCTTTTTGAGATTTAGAAGAATTTCTTTCAATTCCTGGCGGACTTTTGGATTCACGCCAGCAGTAGGCTCGTCAAGCATTAATAATTTGTGAGGTTTAAGTAATGCTCTAGCAATTTCCACTAATCTCGTTTGGCCGTAGCTCAGTTCGCTTGCTTTTGTGTTTATATCAAGAGGAAAACGCACTTTTTTTAGTATTTCCTTTAATTCTGCATCGGTTGTCTGCTTTGCTAACAACAAATTGTCCTTTACTGACATATTTTTGAACAATCTTGCCTGTTGGAACGTTCTGCTAATACCAGAACGAGCAATGCGGTATGTTGGAAGGTCAGTAATCTCCTGGCCCTTCAAGAAAATGCTGCCAGCATCCGGCTTGATAATGCCACAGATAAGATTGAACAACGTTGTTTTACCGGCGCCGTTCGGGCCGATAATACTCGTGATTGTATTGTCTTTAACTGTGAAGCTGCAATTATGAACTGCATAAACTCCACCAAAATGTTTGTCCAATTTTTGCACGCTAATCATGCCAAATCCACCTTCCCAAATAAGCCTCTTGGCTTATAGATAAGGATTAATAACAAGATTAACGCGTAGATAATTGCACGCATTGGACCAAGCACAGAACTGGGGAAGCCGATAAAGCGCAAAGGCTCAGGAATCAAGAAAATAATAATCGTGCCGAAAGCAGCGCCTTTCACACTGGCAAGACCGCCCACAATCAACATGCTGAAAAGTAAAATCAAGTCATCAATACCGAAAATAGACGGGTCGATAAAAGTAATGTAATGCGCAAATAAACCTCCAGCAATGCCGGCAAAAAACGCACTAATGCCCAAAGCCATAATTTTCGTCATAAAAGTATTTTTTCCAAGCATTCTTGCAGCCAATTCGTCATCTCTAACTGCTTCACACGTCTTTCCAAATCTTGAACGCGATAATTTCCAGAAGATGAAATAAGTAATAACTGCAACAATCAAAACAACGACGAGAAACTCTGTATTACCTCTCACAATCTTAGGAATGCCAGGAATACCTAACGCGCCTCTTGTAACATCAGTCCAGTTTCTTGCAATACTTCCCATGATAAACGAAAAACCAAGCGTTGCCAGAGCAAGATAATCACCTTTCAACCTTGAAGTAGGCAGGGAAAGCAAGAAACCAGCAATCAAGCCTGCAAGACCGCCAATAATAATACTAATCCAGACAGGGACACCATTAATAGCTAATAGAGCGCTCACATAAGCGCCGATACCAAAAAATCCAACATGGCCAAGATTAAGCAAGCCAGTAAAACCAACAGCCCAGTTCAAACTAATTGTGAGAATACTATAAATTGCCGCCAAAATTCCAAGATGAATCAGATAATTTACAAATGCCATTAAGCCTCCCTCACTTTAACGCCCAATAGGCCGGAAGGCCTGAATAAGAGGAAAATGAACAATAATACGAAGGCAATTGCATCCTTGTAACCAGACGGAAGCCACCAGATGCCGATGTTTTCCACCAGACCAAGAATGAATGAGCCCAATACTGCGCCAGGAACAGATGCCAAAGAGCCAATAACTGCACCAGTAAATCCCTTAATAACTAATGAAAGGCCCATTGTTGGAAACAAATTCTGTTCGATTCCAATAAGAATTCCGGCAACACCAGCCAAAAAACTGCCAATAAGGAAAGTATATGTGTAAATTCTCTCTGGATTAATGCCAACAGTCTGCGCAACATCCTTGTTGTCAGCAACAGCACGCATTGCCTTGCCCAATTTTGTTTTTTTCATCAAATACCACAAGCATAAAAGAAGAATTACAGAGACAATAATGATTGTGACTTGAATAAAAGTGATTCTGGCACCAATAAAGTCAAAAACAGGGTTTCTGGTGTGAATGGTCTTCACATCAGCACCCCAGACGGCGAGAATCAACGAGTTAACGAATATTAATACAGCAATGCTTGCTATTAATAATACTGCACCAGAAGCCTTACGTTTTCTCAAAGGCTTGTAGACCAACCAATTCATCAATTCTCCTGCAACGCTGCTGCAGATTAATGTCAGCAGAATGGCAAACCAGAAGTTCAATCCACTTGCAACAGCGAAAGTGTACATAAGATAGGCGCCTAACGCCAACACTCCACCGTGCGCCAAATGCATAAATTTGGTAACAGAGTAGATTAATGAGAACCCAGACGCAACCAACGCGTATATGGCGCCCGCAATGATACCGTTCAATATTAACTGCGTTGCGATGCCCATGGTGAGTTACTCATCTTTTTTACTTTTAAAGGTTGCTATAAACTATTTATTTTAACAAACCACGCACATAGTTCACGGTTCCTTCAAATCGCTTTTCTCTGTTACGATCACATACCCTTGCGATATATTCTTGTTCATTTTGTGACTTGGCAAATTTATAGAACTTCATAACATCATCTCTATTTCTTGCAGATGAATGGTCAAACGCCTGATAAAAAAATTCTCCTATTGTTGTGCCTTTATATTCAATCTTCAGATTGTATGATACAAAAGAGTCTTCTCCAATAAACAATCGATGACGGGAAACGCTTATATGAACTCCTTTGTAACAACCGACATAGCCATCTTCATCTTCTTCGTCTTTGTTCTTGCTCCATGGTCTTACTTTACATCCCAAAGCAATTACTTCTTCCAAAGAAAGTTCGTCAGTCATTTTGCTTCCTCATAAAAAGAAAAAACTATTTGATAGTCACCGGCTTGCCGTTCAGAATCGTTCTGACAACTGCCGGGCTCCAGACAATACCATCTTCGCCGACAGTCAATTTGCCCAGTGCACCATCGAAGTCCTTTATCTGCATAAGTGCAGCAGCAACTTCTTCAGGTGAAGGTTTTACAGATGCATCTTTGCCTGAATCCTCAAAGCCTTTCACGATCATCTTGAAGATGTCGTATGCATTTGGTCCGCCAAATACCGGCTCTTTGTTGTACGCAGCCTTATACTTGTCAGCAAATGCGCCTGTCGGGTCTGCAGCGTTGACATACCAGTGACCTTCAAACTGAGAAGGGTCATTGCTAAGTTCGAATGCCTCGATGGATGTCAAAGGTGCCTTAATGCCTAATTCCTTCAACTGCTTGTGCAATATGTCAAGTTCAGGAGAGAACGCCATGAGCATATAAGCATCAGGATTAAATTGCTTGGACCTGACCAGAACTGTTCTGAAATCCTTCTCGCCCGGATTAAAGAACTCCTCATGTAGTTCGATGTCGGTACCTTTTGCGTGTTTCTTTGCAGCATCAACCACTGCTATTGCACCTGGATGCTGCAATACAATAATTGCGACGCGATTATAGCCATGTTCCTGTGCTTTTTGCACCCATAAACGAGCTTCCTCATCAGGCGGCGTCCAATGGATGAAATTGAACATTCCTTTTGCAACATTTGCATCAGAAGCAATGCCAAAGTGAATTACCTTATTCTGCTCGGCAAGAGGGGTAACTACATTCCCCGTGCCAGAGCTCAAACTGATGATTGCATCAACATTGTCAACTTGAATCAATTTAGTTGCAGTTGTGGAAGCCAGTTTTGCATCAAGCTTGTCATCTTCAAACACAAGCTCGTACTTGTATTTTGTTCCCTGCACTTCTTTTAATGCCAATTCGAGGGAATTTCGCGTTGCTTCTCCTAAGAATGCAACATCACCAGTCAATGGCACTGTTACCCCAATCTTGACAACTGCCGGTTCTTTTGCAATAGGCGTTGTTTGTACTGATTCTTGCGTTGCGCACGCTGCCAAAAGCAGCAATGCAATTATTGTGAATATTGCCGTTTTCATTGTACTTTCCTCCATTTGCCGTTTTCGTATTTCACCAACATTATTTCGCGCTCAACAATCTGGTCTCCACCATAACTGATGTGTCCAGAAATTCCATTCATCTGCAGAGCTCTGAGATTATTGGCTACACAAAGAGCATCTTGGCAATCCTGGAAGGCTTTTGCGAATTCCATTGTGCTATCGTACATAATGGCGCTTCCGCGAATTTGCGTAGTCCAGCCTCTTTCATCAAGGCGCTTCTTAAAAGCGAGAAAATCAGGATCATCGCTTTCTTCATCTAAAGCAACATCAGCACCATATGCGCCCTCAAGCAAGTCGGCATTTGCTTTTGTGTTGTCGGCACTGCCGCACGCAAAACTCTGGAAAGCTGTGTACAATTTTGCCTTCAACCCAAGTTCGCGAATCTGCTTGTACGCATGCGGGCAATCTCCAGCGAACACCGAAAGAATCAAAGCAGTGTTTTCAGCATTCTTAATCTTGGCAAACTGTGTTTTGAAATCAGTTTCGCCGCCAGGATAAACCTCAAATGAGTTGAGTTTTCCAACTTTTTCTGCTCCTTTCTTACAAAGCTGAGTAAATTCAGCATCAGTACCAAAGACGGCCACTTTTTCATGCCCATCCTTTTTCACCTGTTTCATCAGAAGCTCACAGATGCCGGCTGCATCTGTATAATCTTTGAAAACATACGTTTTGTTTATAGTGAATGAATTTGTTGCAGAAGCATAAATTAACGGAATGCGGTTCTCTTCAGCAACCGGAGAAATCGCACCGCTCATCGGAGTCGTGGAGGTAATAAGAGCGTCCACACCATCGATGTGAATCAGCTTCTGTGCCGCGGTTGTGGCTTTTGTCTTATCTCCAGCAGTATCTTCATAGATAACCTGGACTGTTCTACCATTGATTCCGCCTGCTTTGTTAATGTCTTCAACAGCAAGCTCTATACCATACTTTGTAAAGTCGCCATAGAACGCATTTGAGCCAGTCAAAGGCAGTGGTGCACCTAATTTGAATGGCTTTGTTTCTTCTATTTGCACGCATGCTGCTAGAAACAGCACTAGAATTGCAATTATTGCTGTTTTCATTTTTTGGCCTCCAATTTCTTTCTTCGATCCTTCTCGATTCTGTTATGTAACTCTTCGATATTCAGTTCTTGAGCTCGAGAAATAGCACTTTCAAGAGTATTTCCAAAGGAAGTTCCGCTGATGGATTCTACCCATCTGGCGCAATACTCTTTGTCTTTAGATTTCTTAATACTGGCATACAGAATTTCATCCGGATTTTGTTCCAGTGCACGAGCAGTATTTGGCGTAACCCAGACGTATTTATCATTTGTTTCATACTTTAAGCCTGACTTGCCACCTGTTGTTGCAGAAGGCTCGAATGGGTGATCGGGCAAACCTTGCCAAATCTCAGTATAATGATCTCCAACCTTGAGCTTGTTAACTAATGAAGCATCCGGTGAATATTTGACATGACCGTTATCGTTTCTTTTGTTCATTTTACCACCCAAATCTTGTCTTACTCTACAAGTGACAACTTATCGGAAATATATTCTTTTTTCATATAGAATATATTCTAGCATATTCTTATATTCTAAAGGCAAAATTTATATACTTGAAAGCGACTATCGACGATATGCGACGCAAGATAATCAAGCAGGGAGCGGCAACACTGACTATTTCACTGCCTGCCAAGTGGACAAAGAAGCTTAATCTGAAAGCGGGTGATGAAATAGAACTGGAAGAGAAAGATACGACGCTTGTAATGACCCCGCCAACCGTTCCCAAGCATATGCGGGAGACCATTGATCTAAGCAAGCTTGACAATTTGCTCAAAAGAATTGTTGCTGCAAAATACTTGGAAGGCGTTGATGAACTGGAAGTGAAGTTTGACTCGTTAAACAAGGCAAGACTCATTCAGCAGCGCGTCAGGGAAATGATAGGAATGGAAGTAATCCAGCAAGGCAAAAATTATCTTATCATCAAAGATATTTCGGGTGTGTCTGAAAACGCATTCGACCCAATACTTCGGCGGGTATTTTTCATGATAAGCGCCGTAGCTGACGAAAGCCTTCAAACCTTAAAACGAAAAGAAACAGACCTCGCCTATCTTGAGGATATGGAAGCCAACATAAACAGGGTAACGGACCATTGTTTTCGTATTCTAAACAAATATGGGTATCCGGAATATTCGAAGACTCCAGTCATGTATGCTGTTGTTATGCTTCTTGAGCAGCTTGGCGACGAATACAAGCTGCTGACCGGCTATATCACCAAAAACAAGGTTGTATTAGAATCATCGGTAATTGCCCTCTATGACCGAATACAGCGCCTTTTCAAGAAATTTGAAGGATTATTCTATGAATTCTCGTATGAAGCAGCAGCTGCACTCGCAAAAGAGCGTGACAGCATTGCTTTTGAAATCGATAGAAAACTAAACAGCACTAAATCGGCAAAGGAGACATATGTCCTGCGCTTTTTGCGGGAGATGACAGAATTAATAGTAAGAATGATGGGGCAAACGCTTACTCTCGCATGAAATTGTCAGGAATTCCTGATTGTTCCAAGTATACAATATCACCATTAAAATCAGATTGGGGACCATTTGTCAACAAGGCGTATATGATTTCACGTACGCCACGTGCAAGCTTTTTATTATATTTTTTATCATCGCTTAGCTGCTCTTCATATCTTTTATCTTCCTCATCTTCGGTATAATTCTTTTGAAAGGTATAAAACTGTTTTAATGCCCGAATCAATGGTTGTAAAGAAGAATCATTATTCTTTATTGCATCGTTGCCATTATTGACATGATGCCCATTTTTAATCATATTTCTATCCACTTTATACTTATCAAACAATCGCGATAATCTTTTTGCACCAAATTCAAGATTGATTACTGGATCATAATGATCAGCCTCAGAACCTTTGGTATATACGAATCTATATGGATCAAGGAAATTTATGCCTCTATCACTCATTTTATTATTTTCAACGTTAGCAAAAGCAGCATTTATCTTATACATTCTCCTGGTAAATTGTAAGTCAAGATTATACTTGTCACAGGTATTTTTGATCAACTCACGATCTTCGATTAACCGCACTTTTCCCAACGGTCTCTTGTCAGCTTCTGTATAAGCCCATCGAATCTTTCCACCATGCAGCTCAGCCTCAATACGCGTCTCGTAAATTTTGCAGAAATCATTTCTAAACCAACTATCGGCGTCTTCCTGTTTAGCCTTTTCCTCGAGTTTTATTCTTGCAAGTTCACTCTCCAAATACTTCCGTCCACCATAACTTGCACTACAGAGCAACACTGCTGCAGCTATTCCAAGTTTTGCAATCTTGCCCCAATCCTTCTTGTGCAAACTCTTCCTTATAATTTCTAAATTCTTTTGCTTGGATTCTTTGTCAACGGGCGCTCCTATTTCAGTGCCGTGCGAAACAAGATTATCCTGTGAAAGAGTTGTGTGAGGATTATATACGCTCAATAATTGAGCGAATTCAACATTATTAATACGGTTATATGGCTTGTTCTTTTGTACAAAATCTTCAATTGTCAGCCTGAAATCAGCACTGAGAATTCCCTCACTTTCAGCTTTTTCTATATGGCGCAGGGCAATATTATAGGCAGTTAATGCCATTTTTTCAAGTTTGTCGTGGCGTTTTACATCTTTTTGCGCATTCTTGTTGTAGCGTTCAGCAGTCAACAAGTCCTGAGTAATCTGATTTAACCTGTATCGTGTCTTAGATGCTTCAAATAGCAATCTGTGCGTGTCAGCGCTGGCTGGCTGCCTGTTTTCGCGCTTTGCACGCAGTTTTTCCTTAGTCATAACAGTATATGCAAGCAAACGGTCTTCGAGGTCATCAGACACATTGGATTTTGTGAACAATTTGTAAAGGTCAAATTCAGTAAAACCATTTGCGGCCAGCTCCCAGTCTATGAAATGGGTCTTGTCATTAATCAGAATGTTGCCTGGGTGCAAATCACCGTGGATGAAATCGCCTGTATTTCCGTTCAAACGGCTGCCTATGTGCTGCTTGTAGCTTTCTGTAATTTTTTCATCAGCACCAAAGCCCTTTGCAAAAAATCTGTCGAAATTCTGCAATGAAGGCAGTTTGAAATCATCATACCAGAGTTTTCCGAGGGCGTTTCTTTTTGGAGGCACAAAGACTTTTTTAGCTCCAATATGATCAGTTATTTTCAAATATTCTGTTATTGTTTTTCTAAGCAATTCTTCCTTGTCTTTCGATTCAGGCAAGACGGCATTGAGTGATTTTGCCTCGACCAGCGGCATAACAACAATGCGCTTGCCCCGGTTTTTATATAGCTGTTCTGGAACGACGCCTGCCAAATCAGTGTTTCTCAAATGCTGCGCAATTTCTTCCTGTATGAGAACACCCCGGTCAAAGCTTTTTTTGTCGCTGAATTTCTTCACGAACAGATTGAATTCCAAATCCTCATTCAACTTGTATTTTGCAATAATTGAGAAGCCGTCTGACAGATTATGCTTGGTTGCCTCTCCCACGTCTGAAGCGGCAACGTCAAAAATTCCTGCTCCATAGGTCTTTGTCAATTTAGCCAATTTGGCAAGATCAGAATTGCTCAGCTTTCCGCTCTCAGCAAGCTGCTCGATAGCAGGGAAAAGCACAGTATCTGCAAAACGGTTGTATTCCTTAACACCAAGAATTTCTTTCAGCTGGAGTTCAAGCGGTTTCATTTGGCTCCTCCACGCTGGTATGTTGTCGGCGTATAGCCATCGATTCCTTTCACTTCGGTGCGTGCTCGTACAGGAATCATACGAAGCAGATTTCTACAAATTCTGTTACCAGCTTCTGAAATAGGAATTGCAATTGTTTCAAAAGGTGTGCGGAATGGAGGGCTGACTGTGCTTCCAACAATCATTGCGCGCTCTCGTTCAGAAGCATCTTGTATTGCAGCAATTGAAGAAATGTAAAAGCCAGCTGGCAACCGGTCGGTTAGACAGCCGATGTTTAGTTCATCTTCCCATATTTTTCCTTCTTTCAAAGCCGTTAACGCAGCTTTTCGCAATGGCAAAACTAAACCATAGCCAACAACATGGTCTCCGCGTCTGATAACCGTGTACAATTCAGGTCGCCTCTCTGCTATTGCAACCTGATTAGGATGAGGTTCTTGCCGGAAAACAATTCTGTCAATATCAATTAGTTGACCAAAATGTTCTCTTTGCAGTTTGAAGTCAATAGTTAGAGGATTATTCATCTGGCTCCTCCAACACGTCAATCGTCAATTTTACCAACGTCTTTGGCTTTAGATAAGATTCAAGAACTCTCGGAACTACAATAATAGCCTGAGAGCCGTGCTTGGCAATCTTCTTGGTGATTATGAACTGTTTCATATGGATAGGTTATGTATAACCTGTATATAAATGTTACCACTTGATAGTGGCTAAAAAGAGAAAGGTTTATAAAGGTGGCAATTCTTACTACCCCGTATGAAGGTCAAAGTCAGCATATCCATAGACGAGAATACCATCAAGCAGGTAGAGGAAAAACTACAAAACGGGGCTTTTCGCAACAAGTCTCATTTTGTAGAATTTGCCGTAAACAAGCTTCTGAAGGAGAACGATGGCAGCAACTAAACTCGACTCTAAAGTAGAGCAATTACTCAAGGAAAACGGGTATACGATAATTCGCAAACTTGGAGAAGGCCACACCAGAGACGTTTACGAAGCACTTTACAAGCACGGCAGCGTGGAAAAGGTCCGTGTGGTCAAGATTCCCAAAGAGCACATTGATGAGAATTCAATCACGACAGCCATTAACCGCTCAAAAGGTGACCTGGATGAACGCGAAGTCCTAGCACTGAACAAAGTCAAGCATCCGAACATTGTAGAGATTAATGATGCGTTCAAGACGGGCGACAAGACAATCACAGTTGAAGAATATTATGAAGCCATTTCGTTAGAGCAACGTGTTCGATTTGGTAAAATAAACGAACCAGAGAAGTTCAAATACATATTCTCTCAAGTTGCAGCAGGCTTGAAACATTTACACTGGCGCGAAGGCCTTTTGCACAGAGACATCAAGCCATCAAATATACTCATTGGAATACGTGATGAGAGCGCCAAGCTTTCAGACCTGCAGACAGCAGGTAAAATCGGAGACATTACAGAATCATTCCTGCCGACCAGAGGTGGAACACAATTTACTGCGCCAAACATACTCAATGCACTCCTTGACAAAAAAGAAGCCAAGGCAACAATACAAAGCGAGTTTTATGCATTAGGTGCAACAATGTTCTATGCTTTAACCGGAGAACCGCTATTTAAAATTGAATTGGTAGCTGATGAAGATGGAACACCAATTTTCGTCGATGGAAAGATACTCAAAGCAACACTTAAACAGGATGGCAAGCAAATAGCAAATGTCAATCTTGATGAACACGACGCTGCTCTGGAAAAACGCCTCGCCCTTGTTCCACGACAATACAGAAAAATGCTCCGCAATTGCCTCAGTGTCCAACATCCGAAGTATATTGATAATATGGCACATTTTAATTTCGAAGGAGACTTTGAAGATGCTGTCAACAGGCGCATTGTTCCGTGGCAAAAAATCAGGAAATATGCAGTAGGTTTTACAACTATTGCTGGTATTATAACCGGTATTTTTGGCGGCCTTAAATTAATGCAGATTCAAGAAAAAGCAGACCGATTCAAAGAACCTGCAATACACGAAACCTTAAGGACAGGAATATATCCTGACAGCGGATTAGACTATCTTTTACAAAATTCTGACATTGCAGAACAGTTTATTCCCTATTTCAAGCAAATCAAGGAACAAGAAAATCCGTTAAAAGAGGCGAAAAAAGGAATATTTGCAGACCCACTTGACAATACAATGGATATGAGGAGAATGAGCAAGCGCTTATGTTATTCAATAATGCGCAGCGCTCTCATGGAAGACGAAAAATTAAAACAAGATGAGTACAAAGAAATGCGCACAAATTCAGTTTTAGTGCCGAATGATTTTGTGAATAAATTTAATGATAAAACCACTCCTGATGAATTCAGATACCGTTTCTATGCAATATTGTATTTAAAAAATCAACTTGGAACCAATAAAACACTTGCTGATGTCAGTGCAGAATATTTCTGTGACAAAGAAGAATTATTTGAAGCACGCAAAAAAGCAAACAGTCTGAATTATTCTAAAACAAATAAAAACGGCCAAGAAATATCAGGCTATTCAGAGTTCCTTTCAGGAACGAAAAGGAACCTGATTAACAGGGCAATCGCATTGTATCACATAACTGACAATGAAGGAAGAATTCACTACGACTTATTGGATTCCAATAATAGACCCACTAAAGGACTTACTGACAAATAAAACTGTCTTATTGCAGCAGCAATGTGATAAAGCACTATATTCTCTTTCTGATTTTTCTGAATCAAACCATAAAATTCCTGATATAGGATATCTTTTTCCAATTCATGAATCTTTTCAAATTTTGATAAGTCTTTTTTGACGTATCCTTCGTTCAATAAATCAAATATTTTTCTCAATTTGCCATAAAATTCAAAATTCGTGAATTTTACCTTGTTCTTATCTAAGTACCTGTTTAAATGGTACAGTTCTCTCTGTCCGTGAATTAGCAACGTGAGGAATGACCATAACAAATATGCCTCACTGCCGGACAAATTCCTTTTCGCAATCACCCGACGACAAAAGTTGTCATATTGGTGGATTTTCAGTACAATTTCATTATAATTGTCGCTCGTTTGCTTATTTCTCAGCCGTTCTTCAGTAATGTTGATTAACAAAGAGATATTATACAGGATTTTCCTGAAAAGAACGTCAAATTGTTCTTCTGCGGGCTCTGTGATATTTTCAACAATGCACGAATTCTTCTCTTTCTTAGTAACATCAAAGCCAACGACGTAATTTTTAATTACGTCCTTCACAATTTTGTACTGTTTTTCATCAGAAAAATTAACAACAATGCGGCTGTAACCTGCGCGGTACGTGTTCCACAGCGCCACACGGATAGAAGATTCTGAATAACTGGAAATGTTGATAGTGGTCTGCTTTTTGGTCTCAACTTTTTCCTTGGAAATCACTAGATTGCCGTTGGATTCCTCTATGTCAATCTCATCGCCTTTCTTCAGGTGCACTTTATGCGCCCACTTGCTTGGCAGGGAGACCATTAATGTCGCCGCGCCCTGCCGGACAACTTTTCTTTTCATATTACATCGTCGATGCAATGGCTTATATTTAAACCTTTTCTTTAATACTTATACTTTATACTAGTATATATAGTTTAATAAAAAAGTATAAATTAGTTTCATGTCACTACTGAACATAGGTGGTGGAAATGTTACAGAGACTCAAACATGCAGTGATGACATCACTCTCCGCGCTGGCGCTCTATACTGGAGCGTTTGCGCAGGACGTGAAACCAGTCAAAATGGAAACACGCGTATACGCAGAAACATGGCACGATGAAGCAGCTCAGACTATTGTTTCGTATGCAGGAAACAAAGTCATGGGTGAAACTTCCAAGGACAATTCCGCAATAGGTGCAGACCTTTACTATGATAATTTCAGGCTTAATCTCGGCTGGCGCGATACTGCAACATTAGACCAAGGCAAAGCATACCTCTCATACAATACCAAACAAGGATTTGCAGGACTGGAATTTGATGTGTTAGACAGAGAAAACAATGAACACAAAGTAATCTGGCTCGGCGGATTAAAACTTGATGACAATTTCGGCTTAGAAGCAGCATTTGACAGCAAAGGCAATTCCAGCGGTGTGCTAACAGCAGAAATTGGAGACTCTTTAGTATACGCCGGTGGACATATTAACAACGGAAACAACTGGGAAGCAAACGCTTCATACAGCTTGAAATTAGACGGTGCAGCACTCTGGAGCTACATTAAAATCGGTAAAAACGATTTCAGAGAAGCCCGTATTACTCTCGGCTCAAAGCAGTGGGCACAACGTGCAAAAGTGTTCGGCGTTGATGACGAGGACCATAACACCCTTAGCGTCTTGGGCGATTTAACATTCCCATTATCCTTCAAAACATTCAGCTTCGGCAACGCCGAAATTTATGTAGACAAAGATACAGGAGATTACGGCATTGATGCAACCTACACCCATGATAAAAAAGCATCAATCCGCGGCGCACTCAACATAGGTGACTTTGCATTCTTGAATGACATTACGCCGAGCATCGAATATCGAAGAAACTTTGCAACTGATACCAATGGTGCAATGCTCGGTTTACGATTTGAGCTCGGCAACAGCGGATTGCGTATCTGGTACAAAGCAGATCTGAACGAAAATCCAATTACAAATCACTGGGATGACAGCCATGCTGTCATGCTCGAGTGGAAGAAGGAGTTTTGAGGTGGAAAAATGAAACAAACAATAATGATAATTTTGACGCTGCTGCTTTTGGCAGCGTGCGTACAAACAGAATCACAGCCATACAAAGTCGGCATTGTGGCGCCCATGACCGGGCCAAATGCCTGGATTGGCGAATATGTCGTTTCAGCCCTTGAAATGGCAAAGGAAGAAATCAATGCAGCAGGCGGCATCAACGGCAGGCAGATTCAAACCATTCTAGAAGATGCAGATAATGCTGCAAAAGGCACTACTGCGACTACAAAACTAATACAGCAGGATGGCGTCGACTTTATCTATTCGATAACAACGCCTGTTACAGGCGGCGCAAGCGCAGTAGCGGAACAAAATGCAGTCCCATTGTTCGGGTTTACTGGTGTCCCAACCTATGCGAGAAAGAACACCTGGATATTTAGCGATTTGCGTGATGCTGCAAATGAATGCAAACAATTAGGACAAACGGCACTGAAAAACGGCCACAAACGCCTTGCCTTCCTCGGAAATGACGCTGACTTCAGCGCAGACTGTCTTGAAACACTCAAAAAAGAATTTGTCACAAAGGGCGGTACTATTGTTGCAAATGAAATGAAGCTCAGCAATGACCCTGATGCGCGAACTTCTGTCACCAAGTTCAAGAGCATACAACCAGATGCTGTTGTTCTTGTCTGCTGGCCCCCAGACTGCAACATGATTTACAAACAAATGCTTGAGCTGGACTTTGTTCCACAATTATACCTGCCCATCGGCACTGCATTATCTGCAAACCCAATGGCAGTCAAGGACCTGGACAAAAACCGCATTCTCAAAGACGCTTATGCCGCAGACCAAGCAGCCAACCCAGCACAGCCAACACCAAAACTCGCTGAATTTATGCAGAAAATTGAAACACGCATTGGCAAAAAACTTGTCGGTCCTGTAGACGCAGCAGTCGCCTATGATAATATGCACGAGATTTCTATTGCGGCAGGCAAGTGCACTGAAATAACCAAGGAATGCGTACGCGACAAGCTCGCAGAAACCGATTACACTGGTGTTGCAGGACACGTGGCATTCGACGGTAATCATTATGCCACTCGTCCCATTCGTATTGTTCAGTACAACGAAGGTAAATGGGTAAACGTGGAGGTATAAAATGAAAAAAATAATCTTTGTCATATTAGCATTGTTGCTTTTGGGCGCATGCGTACAAGTTGAACAACCAACAGAAAAAGTCAAAGTCGGCATTATTTTGACGTTAACCGGCGCGCAAGGAAATTATGGAGAAGGAATTACCAAAGGAATCAATCTCGCGCTCAAAGAAGTCAGCAACGTCGACGTTATATTCGAAGATGAGCAGAGCGACACAAAAGTAGCAGTTACTGCGTTCAACAAGCTCACTGATGTTGACGGAGTGAAGATAATCATCGGCCCTGTCCTTTCAGGCTCAGTTCTTGCAGTCGCGCCACTTGCAGAACAAAAGAAAGTCATAATTTTGAGCTCAACTGCAGTTACAGGAAAGATTACCGATGCAGGCGATTACACATTCAGAAACCGTGAAACAGCGACTGGCCATGGCAAAACAATGGCTGAATATGCCATTTCAAAAGGCTGGAAAAAAGCAGCAATGCTAAATGCAAATGCAGAAGGGCCGCTTGCTTATGCGAATCCATTTGCCACACGCTACCAAGAATTAGGAGGAACACTTGTCGCACAAGAGCTATATGACAAAGACTCAGGCGATGCACGCACCCAGATTAGCAAAGTAATCGATTCCAAACCTGAAGTCATCTATACGTCAGGATTTGCAAAAGACATAGGGATTAACCTGAAAATCGCCCGAGAAATGGGATATACAGGACCATTCTTGACAACACCAGCAATGGAGGATAAAGCATTCTTAACTGCTGCCCAAGGCGCAGGAGAAGGAATAGTCTACACGTCAGGATTTAATCCCGGCACGCAGCAAGCACAAGAATTCAAGCAGAAATATGCAAACGTGTACAACGATCCGAACTTCTCGTGGTTTGTAGCCAATGCGTATGATGCGTTGAAATTGATATCAAAAATCGTTGAGCAATGCAACGATGATACCGACTGCATAAAACAACAGCTGTACGCAACGCAGAACTACAATGGAGTCAGCGGAACGTTCAGCTTTGATTCAAAAGGCGATGTTGACAGACCGCTCATACTGATGCAGGTCAAGAATGGCGGATTTGTTCCGCTGGAAGATTAAAATGAAAGGATTTTTTGTTCTTTTAGCAGCTTTGCTGCTTTTAGCAGCTTGCACGCCTCAGCAAAGCGAACAAATCAAGATAGGCGCAGTTTTGAGCTTAACAGGCGTTGCAGCATTCTATGGTGAAAGCTCGAGAAACGGAATGGACCTTGCCGTAGAAGAAATAAATGCTGCAGGAGGCATAAATGGCAAGAAAATTGTTGTTATTTACGAAGACGACGGCACGGACGGAAAAAGAGCGGTTACTGCACTTACAAAACTGATGGAAATTGACAAAATTGACGCGATTATAGGCGGTACGTGGGACTACTCGCTTGAACCAATGGCTCCGATTGCTGACGCTGCCAAATTAATACTAATAAACCCGTCAACCGGAAATACAAAAGACAATTCCCGCTTAAGCCAGTATTTATTCAGAACCTGGCCACCAGTTCCAAATCATGTCAGAGCGTATAGACTGGTGATTAAACAGGAAAAAATTAAGCATGCTGTAATTTTCAGAGCCCCTGGGTCCTGGTCAGATTCATACAAAGAAAATTTTGAACGATTAATGAAAGAAAACGGCGGAGAATTGACTGCAGACTTTGTCGGCACAGCATTTGACGGCAATGACTTCGCAACACAAGTAACCAAAGCAAAATCACTCAAGCCAGACGTTGTTTTTCTCGCAGTTGGCCCGATTGACACCGCACACATAGTAAAAAAAATGAAAGAGCAACAGTTTGATGCCATATTGCTCAACGCAGAAGGCAACTTTGGTGAAGCATTAACAAGAAATGCGATTACTACAGATGATTTTGCGATTTCATACTATATAGACATGCTTCCATACGATGAAGAATTCGTAAAGAAGTACACAGAAAAGTACGGCAAGGAGCCAGGCATTTCATCTGACGCTGCTCATATGGCTGTCAAGGTGTTAGCACAGGCTTATAGAGAAACAAGAACGACAGATACTGAAACAGTAAGACAATGGCTGCAAGGTTCTTCTTACTTTAATACGAACGGAGACGCATCAAGACCAGTGCCGATTTACAAGATTGAGAACGGCAAAAAGACATTGTTTGCTGGAGAGTAAAGATGAAACAATTCTTGGTCTTTACAATTGTAGCATTATTGTTCCTATCAGCATGCGCTAAAGTAGAAAAAGCTGAAATAAAACCATACAAATTCGGCGCAGTTTTGCCATTAACGGGCTCGAATGCGTTTTATGGCGAGTTTTCAAAATATGGAATAGACCTAGCAGTGGAAGACATTAATGCCGCGGGTGGAATAAACGGAAAGCCTGTTGAAGTGCTGTATGAGGATTTTGCAAGCGATAAAAAGCAAGTAGCACCGGCGACTGCGAAGCTAATCAACGTGGATAACGTCGATGCACTTTTTACCATCACAGTTATGCCCACTGGCATTATAGCGCCATTAGCTGAAGATGCAAAAGTGCCGTTCATTTATGTAAATGTTGTCAATTCGTTTTCAGCGAATAAAACTTATGTGTTCAAAGACCAGCTTGACGGCTTTGAAGCGTGCAAGAAATTGTATACGCAAGCTAAGAACAAGCGAATTGCGCTGTTCGGCACAAATGCCGAGTTTACGCTGCTGTGCAAGCAGGGTGTTGAGCAGATTGGCGAACTTGCCGCAGCTGAGATGTACGATCAGGGAAGCATTGATTTCAGAACACAATTCACAAAGATAAAAAATTCAGGGAGCACTGCTATCATCTTGGCAATGTATGCACCTGATTGCCCGAACGCGTATAAGCAGATAAAAGAGCTTGGAATTACCGCTCAAATCCTAATACCTTTCCAGAGTTTTGGGTGCGGAAGCTCTGAGAACAGCCGTGATTATCCAGAAGTGCTGAAAGATGCTCTGGGCGCGGATATTGCAGTTGATGAAGCGAGCACTGACCCTATTTTTGTTTCGTTCAAGAAAAAACTGGAAGACAAGAAGCAGGCTTATTTCTTGCGAGGAAGCGCAGTATTGTATGATGACGCAATGACAATGGCAAAAGCATACGAAGGGTGCACGGAAACACTGTGTGTTGCCAACAACATGCGCAACTTGACCATGAACGGAGTAAGTGGTGTGGTGAGCTATAATGGTGATCAGATTATAGACCGCGAGATCATGTTGACGAAATTTGAGAACGGCATGTGGAGAAAAACGGGATGACAGAAATCAGCTTTGACGAATCTATAAAGGACGTGTTTAGGAAACATTTCCATGGGTATATTCAGGGATCTGGTGCATATGACATAAACGCCCGTACAACTATTTGTTACTATGATAACGTCAGAGAATTAGAACTATCTGTTATAGTTCTATTTAAAAAACATGATTTAGGTAAGGAATTGGATCGTATTAATGTTCTTAGAAAACGTGGATATGATATCAGAAACTTATATACGATGGGATTTAATGATCGTAGTGGGTTAAGGAATGTGTATCACATTCAAGTTTCTTCTCAAACTTACCTAACAAAACTCTGCAGAGACATCAAAAAAGTGATGGCGGAGGAAAGAAAATGACAGAAATCAACCTTGAAAAAAGCATGGAAAAATTCTGGGGCAAGTGGGAGAATGTTGGAAAGCGCCATAATAACTTTAATGAACATTTTGTAATTTCAACACCATATAATAATGTTGAGTTATTGTATTTTGACGAGCGCCGATCCATAACGCTCGGAATGTATCGAGTAATCAACAAGCGAAATTTTGAAGAAGCACTTGCTAACGAATGCCTGCTGATTGGAAACCGCCGTATCTTCCTTGAAAAAGCAGGACATAATACTTCTCGTTCTCAAGAAATGTGGATAGATCGAGAACCCGATTGTGTAAAGGTCACATACACTTGCAGTATGGCTGTGCAAAATCAAGAGGAGCTTGACGAACTGTGCAAGAATGTAAAAGAATGCTTAATTGCAGAAGGGCGGAAATGAAAATAGTATTTGCGATTATTATGCTGTTACTATTGGCAGCGTGTGCACAACCAGAAATACAAACAGAAACAAAACCAGTAGAAAAACCCTTAATGAAAATCGGCATCTCAACAATTCTTTCAGGAGATTTTGCTTCTCTTGGACAGAATATTGTGGATAGTGCGAAACTTGCAGCAGAAGAACTCGCGTCTGATTTGAATATTGAATTTGTTGTTGAAGATGCAAAATGCGGGCAAAATCAGGGCCTTACAGCAATCAAGAAATTAGTTGAAGTAGATGATGTCAAAGTAATCATTGGCGGCACGTGCAGCGACGACACAATGGCAGCTGCGCCATACGTCAATGAAGCAAAAGTTGTGTATATCACACCCGTTACAGGCGGAAGCAATATTGACAATGCAGGAGAATACGTCTTCAGAACAGGAAATGCAGATGTACAAGCTGGAATACAGCCAGCGCGTGACTTTATCGAGAAGTTTAATTTTACCAAAGCAGCCATAATTACGGAACAAAGAGAGTACACAATTGACATACGCGACCATTTCAAGAAAGAATTTGAAAAATTAGGCGGAGAAATAGTTCTGGATGAAGAATTCATTCCAGACACAAAAGACTTCAGAACAACACTCTTGAAAGTAAAACGAGAAAAACCAGATGCAATACTGATTTTAAGCCAGCTAGGCACAACAGGAGCACACTTCATCAAACAATCACGCGAACTCAGCTTTAAAACGCCTATGTTTACCACATTCACGACTGTTGCCAATGAGAATTCAAAAACAATAGCAGGCGATGCACTTGAAGGCGTGTATTTCTACGATCCAAATTACGACGCTGACAAACTTGAATTCAAAGCGTTCCTTGCAAAGTACAAAGAACGCTATGGAAAAGACCCGGCAGTGCCGTTCCACACAGCAGCAACATATGACACTGTCAGAATTTTGGTTGATGCGATACGTGCAGTTGGCAATGATGGCGAAAAAGTGCATGATTGGCTGCTAAACAACGTTAAGAACTATGATGGCTTCATGGGAAATTTCAGCTTTGATGAAAAAGGCAATGTTCAGACTGGATTCAAGCTGAAAGTTGTGCAAGATGGCAAGTTTGAGATGGTGCAGAAATGAAAAAGATTGCAGTTATCATTTTGTTATTGCTCGCAGCCTGCATACAAACAACTCCTGACACAGTCAAAATAGGCGGTGTATTCCATCTCACCGGCCCGGCTTCGTTCTGGGGAGAAGGAGAGAAAAACGGCGCACTGCTGGCGGCTGATGACATTAATGCTCACAACGGCATAAATGGAAGGCCTCTTGAGTTAATTGTTGAGGATAGTAAAACTGATTTCAAGGGTACGGCTACAGCAATCAACAAACTTGCTGAAGTGGATAATCTTAAAGTCGTTGTTGGACCAACCTGGTTTGGCCAGGTAGCAAGCCCTATTGCAAACGAGAAAAAAGTCCTGATTATATCACCATCAGCAGGCGTTGTTCCACAACCATCGCCGTATTTCTTTGACGTATGGATCACGGAGCGGGCAGAAGTGATGCCCGAAATACAATATATGAAGAAAAACGGCATAAAGAAAGTAGCTATCGTTTACAGTCTGAATGACTGGTCGCAGTCAATGCGTGATAACTTTGTCAATGAAGCAAAAGGACTGACAATTGTCAAGGAATTCCCAACAAATCCAGATGAAACTGACTTCAAGACAGTGATTTCACAAATTAAAGAATTGAATGTTAATGCGGTGTACGCACCTTTTGCGTTCTATCCAAGCCAAGGTGCATTCAGCAAACAAGCACAAGAGCTCGGACTCAAGATTCCGTTGTACTCAAGCTCTGGAACTGATAATCCGGTGCTTCTCCAAGCATATCCATCAATTGAAGGAACAATTTATCCGTATCCTGCGAAAGGACCCGGTGAAATAGAATTTGCAAAGAAATACACTGAGAAGTTTGGATTGCCACCTTCGCCTTCTGCAGCGTATGCATATGACGCAGTTATGCTCGTTGCTACGGCTTTGCGTGATGGAAAAACAACACCAGACGAGATTTCCCAGTATTTGCACTCAATCAAGGACTATGCTGGCGTTTCTAACATTATCACGTTTGACAATGATGGCAGAATTACGCAGAAAGAACAAGTAATGAAGCAGGTTAAGAATGGCAAATTCGAAGAGTTGTACAGATGACCGACCAACTCTCTTTAGACGAACTTCTGAAGCTTGGGAATAAAGTGAAAGAATGGAAGATAAGCCGCATACGTGAAGGCCTTCGTTATGAGGGAAATTACGAAGGAATAGATTTTAGGACGGATTTAGCACCTTCAAATTGGATGGAACACTTCGTTTATAAAATTTCGGCAAGATTAGAAAAAACAGAGCTAGGAAAGTATGAACGCGATACCTATGAAGAAAACAAGAGCAATACTGAAATTGAAGCCTTCTTTCATTCTGTAAAAATAAAACACGAAATGGTAGCACGCGGACGTGCGTGGGAAATTCTCAAAATTGATGCAAAAACAAGTGTTGATAACATCATCAATCTTGGAAAAAAATGCGATAAATGGTATGAATCATGGAAGCGTGGAGCTGACAGAGAATATACTGGCATTTTCATGGGAGCTCTGCAAGGAGTTGCCTTTAAAATCGGATATCGAGATGATTATTATAGTGTTAGGACTGAAATTGACACAGTCACTATTGTCGGCCATAGATGCAATAATGGTGCAGTAGAAAAATTCTATGATTTTGTAAAAAAGGAAAACGAAAAGCTAATACAGAAAACAGAAGAACACAGAAGAGCAACTCTAAAAATGGTGAGAGAATTGGCACAATGACCGATCAACTCTCCTTGGACGAACTTCTGAAGCTTGGGAAGAAAGTGAAAGAATGGAGCAGAAATTCAGATGTAGTTGATGCATCTTTAGGTAAACTGTCCGATTTAGATGATCCGGGTTTAAATTATACTAAATATTCCGGATTATACAATGGCATAATCATTACTGCATTTCATGGATGTGCCTTGGGTACAACAGTATACCGTATTTCTGCTTCTTGTCGTCATGTCAAATTAGGTGAGAGCAAGCGTTATCGGCACGCTGTACCTAAAAAATTCAAAGGTGATGAAAAGGTTTATCTATTTTATGAAAGTGTGGAGACAGCGTATTGCAAACAATTTGAAATGAAACAAAGAGAAATTGACAAAGAGCAAAATAAATTACTCAAAAAAGGCCCTCAGGAATTACTTAGGTATGTCAAGAGAATGCTGAAATGACCGACGAACTCTCCTTGGACGAGCTTCTGAAGCTTGGGAAGAAAGTGAAAGAATGGAGGTACGGGCACAATTGTTTTAACAATGAGTTTACTTATACCGGTACCTATCAAGACATATCTGTTCAGGTAAGCAAAGATTCCAGACTTGGTGATTGCGATCCTATTTTTTGCATTTCTGCTTTTTGTTTTCGGGTTGAACTTGGAGTAAGCGAATATAAAACGAAGACATTTTCCGGGCCAAACGTTGGTGACCCGCGCGTGGAAGTGTTTTATAAGCGCATATATGAAATGCATTATCAACAAGCCGGTGCACGAATAAGAGAACTTCAAGAAAAACAGAAGAAACTGCTCAAACAAGGCCAGCGGAAATTACTCGAGCATGTCCGCCAATTAATGAAAGAAAAATAATTTATGAGTACGGCACCCACTTGTCAACCTTATATTGTATGATGCGCGGGGGTCTTGCAGCAAAATGCCTGCCTTCAAATGCAACGTGGCCTGCAACTCCAGTATAATCAGTCTCTGCAAGTTTTTCACGCAAACAGTCCTTCGTTATTTCAGGACACTTACCGGCTGCAACAGCAATTTCGTGCATATTATCATACGCGGCCGCAGCGTCAACATAGCGAATAGTCTTCTTCAGCTTTGCGTCGAGTTTACTGAAAAACGCTGCAAGTTCTGGTGAAGGGTTATCTGCGGAAACTCCTTGGTCGCCCGCAAATGCATTCTTCAGGATGCGATTCTTGTCTAAATCCTTAACTGATACCGGATTAGCAGCCAATGGAGCTCCAACCGGAAGATAGAACTGCGGAATAAAGTCCAACTCAACCATCTGCTTGTAAATAAGATTACAATCAGGAGGCCAGCACAACAGTAAAACACCATCAGGCTGTGCGTTCTTCAGCTTGGTAACACTCGTGCGTGCATCAGGGTCATTACTTACCTTCATTTCATTCGCAACAATTGTGCCTCCATTTGGTACGAACTCTTTCTTCAATGTCTCAAGGCATTCAACGCTAAAATCTGCGTCATTACCGAGAAACGCAAGTTTCAAATGATTGTTCTTTAATGCAGTCTGCGCCAACAATGTGCACTCGTTAACAATATCACGCAAATCGCTGAACACCCAAGTGTTTTTCTTGGCAAATGTCTGAACAGCCGTAAAGCCGAACAACGGAACGCCATTTTGCTCAGCAATCGCGCTTGCACCGGCAGTCACTGGTGTTGTCACAGAGTATATCAAATCAACATTATCCTGCTGAATAAGTTTTGTCGTGCCTGTTGTACTCTTGGCCGCATTGTCAGCGTCCTCGAGAACAAATTCAACAGCTTTTCCATTCACGCCGCCTTGAGCATTAAGCTCGTCTTTTGCAATTTCCAATGAGCCAACGACGAATTCTCCAATCCACGCATTTGGACCAGTCATTGGAGCGACTATACCAACTTTGAACGGCTTTTGCTCAACCTGAGCACATGCCACTAAGAACAATAATGCGACCGTTGTTATTACAAGCAATTTTTTCATATGTATCCCTCCATTTTAATAATAAAAAAATAAATAAAAAATAATCAGGAGGCAATATATGCTTCCCACTTGCCGTCTTTTACCGTAAAGTAATCATACGGCTTGTCGACTTCACCATTCTGGTCAAACTCGTACGTTCCAGATGCGCCCGTGTACGGTCCCATCTTGTACAAGTAGTCCTTCATAGCAGTTGAAGTGCAATCAGTTGCAGCACAAGCCTTGGCAAGAATGTACGCAACGTCGTAAGCTTCAGGCGTGTATGCACTGAATTCTTTGCCATACTTAGCCTTGTACGCAGTTGCAAACTTGTCAAGCTCAGACGACTTTGGCACTCCAGGCAGAGTTACAATAAATCCCTCTGCAGCAGCACCGGCGGCTGAAATTACTGCGTCGTCCTTTGATCCATCTGCACCAATAATCTGTATTTTCAAGCCAGCTTCAGACGCTTGCTTAAGAACAATACCGGCATCTGTAGGATGAGACAACATGTACAAGGTTTCAGGCTTTGCAGCCTTTATCTTTGCCAACTGAGTTTTGAAGTCGGTGGCGTCAGGACTGTACGTTTCAGTCGCGACAATTTTAAGACCAAGTTTTTCAGCTTCGGACTTAAACACTTTCAGCAAACCAACACCCCAGTCATTCTGGATGTGGATAATGGCGATCTTCTTTGAGCCGAGCTTATTAATAAGTGCTGCGGCCTGAACGCCCTGGCCATTATCAGAAGGAACGTTTCTAAATAAGTAGTCGCCGGCATCTTTAATTGATGGGTTTGTTGCGGAATAAGAAACCGTCAACATCTTTGCTTCCTCTATAATTGGTGCATCAGCAAGTGTTGCACCAGAACACATCGGACCGATAATTGCTGTGACCTTATCAACATTTGATAACTTCTGCACGGCTGTTGCGCTATTCTTCGCATCACAGGCATCATCTTCGTAGATGATATTCAATTTCTTGCCTGGAATTACATTATTTGCATTAATTTCTTCAACCGCTAATACCACAGCATTCCTGATTGGTTCTCCAATCGTAGCCGCACCACCAGTTAAAGCGCCAATCCAGCCAAATGTTACTTCAGCCGGTGCAACCGCTTTCTTTTCTTCCACCTTTGGCTCTGCTTTCATTTCCTGTGCAGGAGCACACGCGACCAAAAACACAAATAACAAACTTAAAATTCCTAACAATGTCTTATTCATAGTATCCATCCTCCATGAGTGATAGAGTATAGAGAAATATATTCTATATATAAGTATTGTCAGAAACCTTTAAAAAGCACTCTCGATAGCTTTTTCTTATGGTTACGTATGAAGATGTCGTTAATCTAGCACTAAGAAGAAGCCTTTTCTATCCAGCGAGCGAGATTTACGCAAATGCACCAGCAGGATTCTATGATTTCGGACCATACGGAGCAACAATAAGAAGAAAGGTTGTGGAAGTATGGCGAAAACACCTCGTGCAAAAAGAAGAATTCTTGGAATTAGACGGCGCAGTAATAATGCCAGAAGACGTATTCAAAAGCTCAGGGCATCTGGCAAACTTCAATGACCCGGTCACACAATGCAAAAAGTGCAATACTATCCATAGAGTAGACAAACTGCTTGAAGAAATCACGAAAAAACCGTTCAAAGAGTCAGCACCAGTAGAAGAACTGACTGCTGCACTGAGAGAACACAAAGTAAAATGCTCTAAGTGCAAAGGAGAACTAATGGACGTAAAACGCTTCAACATGATGGTAAAAGCAGATGTTGGCGTTTCTACAAAAGCAGCCTGTTATCTCCGGCCAGAAACCTGCCAGACGATATTTGCAGACTGGAGCAGAATGGTAAGAACAATGAGAGTAACACTTCCAAAAGGAATCTGCCAAGTAGGAAAATCATTCAGAAACGAAATCTCACCAAGACAGACATTGTTAAGACAAGTAGAGTTCTCACAAATGGAAACAGAAGTATTCTTTGACCCAACACAAATAAACGAAATAGAAAGATGGGATGAAGTCAAAGCTTATGCATTACGCATACAAAAAGCAGACAGCGACAAAATAGAATACGTGCCTGCAGAAAAGCTTGTCAAAGATAAATTAGTCAGCGGCAAGTTAATAGCTTACTATCTCGCGCGAACACAACAATTGTTTGAACGATACGGCATTCCAATAGACAAAATGCGATTTAGACAATTAGATGACAAAGAACGCGCATTCTACGCAAAAGAGGGCTGGGACTTTGAAGTAGAAACCTCATTAGGTTGGGTAGAGTTAATTGCTAATAATTACAGAACAGATTATGATTTGAAAGGACACATGGAAGGAAGCAAAACAGACTTGCAATTTGTAACGCCGGAAGGCAAAAAATTCATCCCGCACATTTGGGAAATCTCAATCGGATTAGACAGAACATTCTATGTAGCACTAGAAATGGCGTATAAACAAAAAGAGGACAGAACATGGCTATCACTGCCAGCAGCAATCGCGCCATTACAGGCAGGAATATTCCCATTACTTTCAAACAAACCAGAACTAGTCAAAAAAGCGACAGAAGTATTTGATGACTTGAAAGAATGCTACGAAGTAATGTATGATGAAACAGGAAGCATAGGAAAAAGATATGCAAGGTTAGACGAAGTTGGAGTGCCATTTTGCATTACAATAGACTTTGATTCTTTAACTAATAACGATGTAACGATCAGAGCTCGCGATACTGCAGCACAGAAAAGAGTAAAAATAAGCGAATTACGCGATACGCTATATCAATTGATGACTGGAAAGATGCACATATAGGCATCGCCGAACAAGTTCGGCGGGCCTCCTCGTGTAACTCGGAGATGTGAACATGGAAATCAAAGACTTACAAGCAGGACAAGGAAAAATCGACATAGTCGTGGAAGTAATCAGCATGCAGGAGCCTCGTGCATTTGACAAATTCGGTAAATCAGGAAAAGTCGCGAACGCAAAAGCAAAAGACGCATCAGGAGAAATCACTTTAACACTCTGGAACGAACAATGCGACTTAGTAAAAGCAGGAATGAAAGTGCACATCATAAACGGCTATGTTTCAGAATTCAGAGGAGAAAAGCAATTAGGCACGGGAAAGTTTGGAAGATTAGAGATTGTTCAGTAAGATTTTTAAAGCGCTTCTTTTGTTCTTATATTACCCGGGGGTGTAGTTTAGCCTGGGAGAACATACCGCTGAAGACGGTAGAATCGCCAGTTCAAATCTGGCCACCCCCATTTTTCTTATTCTATCAATGGCACAACGCCAACAATATTCAAAGCAATCATGTTGAAGACAATCATCACGACAAGCGAAATTAGGCAGTACAACACCACGCTCCTAATCAAATTCTGGCCAAGCAAATACCTTTCTTCCAGTTTGTCGGCGCCATTCTCAATTCCATTAGAAAGAATGGTCAAGATGTAAACTATCTGGAAAACATAAATTCCGACAACAGCCTGGAAATAATAAGTAGGAACGCCATCACCAAAAAAGTTTGCCAAAGTTCCAATCTGCGAGCCGGCCTGCTCGGCTCCCAAATTAGTAATGTTTTTTGATAAACTGCCCAAAATAAACGTAATCATGGAAGTAATACCAATAACAATGCCCGAGATAGCAGGAGTCAAGAAGGAAATCTGCGATTTCATATCAGAAATGATGTCGGCCATCAAATCCTTCAAACGCTCGTTCACCTTGTGAATTTCCTTAATGTAACGCGCAACATTAAGCAATGCCTGGGCTGCAATAATCGGGCCTTTCTTAACGCTCTCAATCAACACTTTCATCGAAGACTGAATAATCGCGCTTGGATAGGAAGCAATCGCGCCACTAGTCGGATTAAAGATAGCCTCCTTCACGCTCATACCCATCTTGCTGATATTTATAGAAACAAGTTTGAAAAACCGGCCAGAAATGGTATCCTCCATCACGTCAGCAACTTTCTGGAAAGCAATCTCTGCAGGCAAGCCATCACCCAACCTGTTGCCCAGCTGGAACAACGCAGAAGCAAACTCGTCCTCCAGTTTCTTTGCTTCTTCCCTAATCTTAATCACGTTCTGGCTTCGCAATCTGAAGAAAAGGCCAAAGCCAAAAGCCAAAGCTAATGGAAAGAAAAGAGAAATAATGCTCGCGCCAAGACCAAACGGGCCAATTTCTACACCTTCAAACAGCGTGCTTTCCTTGTAGCCCAAAAAGTCAAAACCTCCAATCTGGAAATCAAAATCTGGATTAAACAAATGCATAATTAAAGGAGAAAGCGCGATTAGAGAAAAAATAATTCCTATAACAATGCCAATAAAAGCAGGGTGAATGGTAAGCTCAACACCTGCAATCTTGAAGATCACATTACGATATTTTTTCAATGCGGGATTAATCTCGGCAACATCAGTATCACCATAACCAGTCGGCCTCTTTGCCAAAATTTGTTTGCCCATAATGTAAACAATAATTGGCAAGGCAATGTTGTACAAAGCAGAAATGTGATACCACTTGACACCCTCCATAAAGCTGACAACAAGAGGCAAGATGACAAGGCCCAAAATAGGCAAGATAACACCAAGCATGTGCAGCATTGTAATTGGACCTTTCAAATTCTGCGCGTAATGCAACATCTTCTCATACGTTTCATCAAGAATGACATCCAAAGCCTTGTCCAACAGGCTCAAACGGCGGTCATTTGAAGTTTCATACAAAGAACTCTCGACCAAATGCAGTGATTCAACAAATTCCATATTATACTGGCGCCAGCCGTTAAGATAAACTTCCAAAGAATCCTTGATGTTCTCGTACTTTCCACTCTCAACATCCCATATGACTTTTCTTAAATCAAGACTCAAAGGTGGCGCAAGATGCTCAGAAGCGAATTCAATAGCATTTTCCAAGTTTGACGTGTGCCGCATGTAAGTTACGATGTAAAAAACACACAAAACCATCTGATTGCTTGCTTTCATACGCCATTGATTAGCCAGGAAAAACGGCACGTTCTGCAACAAGAAAATACCGGCAAGGCCAACCAGCAAACTGAACATGGCAAAGAACATACTGTTCAGCACGAGCAAAGAAAAGAAAACCCCGATTATCAGGAAAACAATCGGAAGTATGAAACTCGCAGCCATAACGGCAGAGGGAGAAGTCTGCAGATGCGAAGCATTAATCGCGTCCTGCATTTGGGCAGATTTTTCAGGCTTTACTTTAGTCTTCAACAATTTACCGCAGAAATTGCATATCTTTTCAAAAGCAGTAGCGTGAGGAGGCAGAATTTCCTTTCTAAACATCTGATACTCACGGCTGTACAACTGAGAACTCGGCATGCTTGCCTGCAATTCAAGCTGCTCAGACAACTTTTGCTTATATTTAGCAACAAGGTCTTCATTCATCGCTTAACAGCACTCCGCAGCCATTCATTCCATTCAAAAAATATGCGCTCGCTGTCCAACTTGCCGACTTCATCACGCACTTTTTCAGAAATACGATGGAATTCGTCATTTGCGCGAACATAAAATTCCGCTTCCAATAAGTCAAAATTCTTCAGCTTATTAGCAGAAGAAACTAATGTTTCTTTCATCTTCGCGCGCAAATTAATGTTATCCCAAACAGCATCCCAATTGCCAGCCCATTCCTTGACATTGCCGGCAACTGCCTTGATGACATCGCTATCTCCCCTCAACAAATCATTTGTGGGAACTAAAGCATCAACTTGGGGATCATACTTGAACAAGTCAACAAAGCCGTTCTCAGTCAAAGGATCTTCTTCCCAAAGCTTACGCACCTCAGTAATCTGCGTGATGCGTCTAAAGCGGTGAATGCCATCGGGGCTTCTAACCGGATTTGCAACAACTATCAAGTCAGTTGCTTTGAAACTGGTTCTTGGAACACCCAAATCATTCACGACACGGTCAAATACGCCATAAGGAGAATCACCGTGAATCGTTCCTGCAACAACATTAGCCAAAGCACCAACACGCATAGCCTCGTACAAAGCACGAGCTTCCACGCTTCTGACTTCACCAACAATCAAACTTGAATCACCCAAACGCAAAGTTGTCCTGATGCCTTCATCTGCACTGACTTCTGTAGTTCCCCTTGTCAACGCAGAAGCAACTTTCATGCTTTGAATGTTATAATTCATTTTGCGCAATGCTTCAACAGGCAGTTCAAGAGTGTCTTCAATCGTTATAATTCTCGAACGCCTCATAATGTCAACCATAACGCTTCCAAGCAAAGAAGTTTTACCGCTGCTTCTTGTTCCGGCAATCAATATCGTCCTGCTGCCGTCAATCAAAAAGCTCAGTACACCGGCAGCCAAAGGTGTCAGCATACGATTGTTCATGAACAAAGGCAAAGTCCAGGGCTTGTCACGATGACGTCTGAGAGCGTATGCAAGTCCTGTTGGATTAAGAGGAGCAGTAATCGCAGCAACTCTTGCGCGCGCATTAGGCAAAATAAGCTCTGTGTCAAGAATCGGATTAGCCTCGTCCAACGGCCTGCCAGAAATCATCCTTAACTTTGAAGCCCAGCTCTCGCCCTCAGGCGCAGTCGGAATAATGTTCGTAGTACAATCACCAAACTCGTCGTGCACGATAAACATAGGAATCCTGCCCATCGGAGAGTTAATTGTAATATCCTGCACCTTGTCATCCTGCAACAAAACCTCAATCAAACCAAAACCAACAGTATAGCGCACGAGAATCTCGGCAAGCTCATCCCTATCCTTGCCCCGCAAGTGCATCCCGCGATTATTCGCAAGCTCTTCCAACAAATCAGTGCCAACAGAAGTAAACACCTGGCGCATACGTTCAGGATCAACAAACTCAGAACGCTTGGGCTTATGCTCTGACATAATTTTTCTGGCAGCATCAAGCAAATCATACTTTTCTTCACTTAATTTAAATTCAGCCGGCACCATATGGTACAAATACTGCACACTTTCAGGCATCTGAAAAATAGTAATCTCCGTATTACCAACCTGATAACTTGCCAATTCCTCGCCTTCTGGTGGAAAGGAAGCCATCAGCTTTGTAAACATAAAATCAGGCTTGATAGTAGGAGTAAAAAGGCGCTTGTAAACAGTCCTATCGCCCAGCTGGAATCCAGGCAAATAAGGCTGAGAAAGCTTAACCATCCTTGTCTGCTCAAGCATATTAACCGCTTCCTGCAACAATTTGAAATAATTCTGCAAACACTGCATGCCTTCCTGTGTTGTTAAGCCAGCGTCAATCTGTCTTTTTTCATCTCTGGCAAGCCTAATCAGCTCAACATACGCTCCAATAGGATCTGCCTTGAACTGCCTGTAAAGAATATCCTGAATCTGAACGTACCTTTGATTTATCCATTTGGCGCAAACAGGCTTTGCAAGCATTTCGTATGCGAATTTTTGCGCAACAAGACTTTTGTAAATCGCTGCAAGTTCAGATAACATTACAACTTGTGCTTCATCATATTCAAAGTCACGTTTTTGTATGTAGACAATCTTTGTAACAGTGCCAGCTTCTGCCAGCATGTCCATAGTCATGGACATTAATCTTGGCTCATCTTCCAAACTCGGAAAAAACGGGCAGCCTTCACAGTCTACTCTTAGAATAATGTCTTCGCCTTCACGAATTATGTCGTATTTCCCACACTCTGCCATTTCCCCTCTTTTACTACTAGTTTAGAGTCACGCAAATTTATGATATTACGATGCAATTAAATTGCTGAGGATATATAAACGTTTACTATGCCAGAAGAAGCCTACGCAACAGAGCCGCCAGCACCTGCAAAAACAGGATTTTTTGGCGGACCAAAGGCACAGCCAATGCCGGATATCAGCGGGATGACTGAGCAGATGAACCTAATGGCGGCGAGAGTCCGCATCAGCGAAGAACGTTATTCAGAATTCCGCAAAAAACTACTTTTTGTAGAGCAAAATATGCTTAGCAACCAGAAAAAGGCAATGGTGGAAGTTAAACTGCTGCAGAATGATGTTACAGAAATGCGCAGAACTATACAGGCAGTAGAAGACAAAATGATTACAGTCATCAAAGAACTCAGATTAACGGCCAGAAAAGAAGACATAGACGTAATGAAAAGATATTTGGAACTATGGGACCCTGTCAAATTCATCACAGCAGACAGAGTGGAAAAACTTATTGATGAAAAGCTCGGCAGACACGAAGAAACAGAAAAGCCGAATTATGACAGTCCTTCTTAATACAAACCTTTAAAAATCACCAATTCTTAAAGCTGTAAAAAAGAGTTGAACACAATGGCATTAATGGATATTTTCAAGAAAAAACAACCAGAAACACCCTATCCAATGCCTGGAACGCCAGGAATGCCGGCAGGTCCGCAAGGAATGCCTCCAATGATGGGCGAACAAATGCCACCACCAATGCCTTCTGAAGTTCCAATCGCACAAGTAGCCAGCATGCAAACACAAGGGCTTACTAATAATCAGATAATTCAAACATTACAAAGACAAGGATTCCAACCAACTCAAATTTACGATGCGTTAGCACAAGCAGAAGCGCACAGAAGCATAGAACCAATGGAAGCGCCAAGAGAAACGGCACCAAGAACAGAAATCAGAGCGCCAACACACCCGGAATCAGAAGCAGTTGTTGAACAAATAATAGAGGAAAAATGGCAAGATTTGCAAAAAGACCTTGCCAAGATAAACGAATGGAAAGACTTGCTCACTTCTCGAATAGACAAATTGGAACAAGGCGTGCTTGACATGAGAACAGA
>CAZWVL010000003.1:149984-153370 GCA_964637115.1 uncultured Methanosarcinales archaeon | reverse complement strand
ACTCCAACATCAACCCCAACAGCGACTCCGACACCGGCACCGCCTCCACCTATAGTAACAATAGGTGGAGGAGCCGGTGGCACTAGTGGCCAAGGGTTCTGCTGTTACCCAATCGTGAACTTCGCCAAATGGAGCTGCTGCCAGAAAGCCACCATTTCACGCGTCCAGTCCTGTGCACAGCCTGAACATCCAGATAATGCAAAATACTGCAAGTTGGTCGCATGTATCCCTCCTTATGTTATGGACAAAACAGGAGGGAAATGTGTTAATAGCGCTGGAATTGCTCCTCCAACCGAAGTGTCTATATCTGGACAAATTTCGTCACTTGCGCCCTCACAAAAAGCCTGCCGTGTGAAGATGAAACCAACGCCGACGCCTACGCCACGCGCTTGTTTGAAAAAAGATCTGGATAATGATGGAGTGTATTCGCCATGAATGAGAAAACTATTGGAAAAGTCGTACTGATTTCTGTGTTACTAGCAGCGTTAATAATTATGGGATTTGCATTATGGCCATCAATAAGCAAAAAACTTGAGCCCGGCGCAACCGGACCATTCCTGCTCGCAAATCAACAAGTACAACTTGAACAACAAGGCTGCGCGGTGGAAGAAAAAGAGGACAATTGTCCGGATGCTTACAATCCAGACCAAAAAGACAGCGATAGAGACGGCAAAGGCGACGTTTGTGATGATGAATACAACCCCCAAAAATGCTGTGGGTGTTTTAAGAAGACACAGTTACCATCAGATGAAACAGAAATTCAGGAAATTTATGGCGACATCGGCTCAGACGAAACAAAATGCCAAGTGTTCGCTCAATCCGTATGCGGTCCAGACAGCACAATGATACTCACAGACGATTTATCAAAATGCCTGGAAAGTTCTGGCTGCGAAATACCAGAAATACCCGCAACCAATGAATTTGCAGGCACGTCAGAAATAAGTGTACCCTTGCCTCCGCAGCCGCTAACCGGCGTCACGATTAACGAAGTAAAGAGGGATTCAATCAAGCCAATGGCAATAACAATTATTTTGTTATTACTTGCCATGCTCGCAATTGTTGCATACATCTATAGAAAGAACATCGGGGCAGTTTTCACACGAAAACATCACAAAGGGAAAAAACGCTAGCTGAAAAAAATGCAATACCATAATCTTTTTATAACAGAATAATACCTCTCGTGAATATGAAAAAGATAGTGATATTGGTGGCTTTGCTACTCCTCCCAGCAGTATATGCCCAGTTGGACTGGAAAATTACGGATTTGCGCTGTGGTAATGGAAAGTTAGACCAGTTTGAATTGTGCGAAAAAGGCGTTGAAGAGTCTATTTGTGAAAAACTGGGGGAAAATCTGACTATCGCAATGGGGTGCTTTGACCAGCACTGCACTTGTGTCCCAAAAGTCAATCCTGTTTATTGTGGCAATAATCGCAGGGATTACATTGAGCTATGCGATGATGGTGACTCTGATGACAGATGCCCGCTTCTTGGCCAGCTGATGGGTAATATGACGCTGAAATGTAACCCAAAAACCTGTGGTTGTGATATCGTTGATATTCCAGCAGATTATAGTCCAACAGTTGTCGAACAGTTCAAGAACGCAACGCAAACAGCTTCTAATTGTGGCAACAAAAAGGTCGAGCGTAATGAGGACTGCGACCCTCCAAATACGTTGTGCACCACTGCAACAAAAGACGCGGGCATATGCACTGAAAAATGCCAGTGCTTGCGCCCTGACCAACTGGATGAGGAAGAGCCAACTCCTGAGTCGAATGTCACAATAAACGTTACAACTAACGTTACTGAAAATGCAACTCCCGAGAACGTAACACCTACGCTCACTCCCGAACCTAAAGAAGAAAAACCGGGCTTTTTCGCACGGCTCTGGAATTGGTTTGCAGGTTTGTTTAGCTAAATGAAGAAAATCATCATCTTACTGCTGTTTTTATTAATTGCTTGTAGACCTGATTACGTACCTGAAAAAAAGACCGAGCCGACATTACCTCCAAAAGTTGAAACTCCGGTGACAGAACAGAAGCAATTTGCAACCGAGCCAGCCACAAGAACAGTAAAGCAGACGGGCAGTATTGGCACGTTTATTTATGGCTTAACGGAAGATAATCGTATCGTTGGCATTGAGAAAACTGGAGCAAAGTGGTATTACAAATATGAAAGCGGCAGATTAGCAGAAATTACTGGCCCGCAAAGTATTGAATTCTTGTATGTTAACGACAAGCTTTCAGCGATTGATTTCGGTGCTACAAAACTGCAGTTCAAGTATGACAGCCGCGGAAGACTTGTTGAAGTTAAGGGCGCGCAGGAAACACTTCACATTGATTATGACAGCCTTGACCAAATCAGAGGCATAAGAAGAGGCGTTGCTGGCGAGACTAGCATTGATTACGATAAGCAGGGCAAAATAAAATATCTCACCAGGGGAAAGCTTACAACAAACGTGTTTATGGACGATAAAGGCAGAGTTAGAAATTTTGATGCTGACGACACAAAATTAATTCTTGGCTATTGGCGTGATGATAAGATTATTTCTTTGAGTGGAATGACTTTTGGCCCCGGAGTTGCAGTTAGTTATGGTCCAGATTACCCGCCGTTTGAAGCAGACGTCATAAGCGCAGAAGATAATAGCAAGTTTACTGCAGCGTACACCGACACTTTGTACAAAGTTGTTGATGAATACATCTACTGTAAGTACGTGAGAAGACTTAAGGAAGTTTTGTTTGAAGGCATCAGTTATGCGTTCTATGTGAATTATTTCAAGGGGGACTTGGCTGGTTATTTGGCAATGCAGTTCAAGTGTTTGCCATATGAAGCATAAGGAAAAACCATTAGCCGAGCTTACATTGAGAAAGTATGAAAAACCTTACAGATTGACAGGCAGGGAGTTGGTCAAGAAATTATGCCTTAGTTTGGGTTTGCTGCAGCCGGCTGACGGCCGCGATGTTGTTGTAGACGTTTTTCTTTCGTTGCTTAAAACACCTGAACCAATTGCTCTCACAAACATTGAAAAATTTGTAAAACTTTCCAGAAAACAGCATAACCTGCCACTGACCGGCATTGCGTCTTCAAATATCAGGCGCCAGGTTAAAAGGCTTAAAGATTCCTTTATAGTGGAAAAAGTGGGTAAAAACTACAGAATTGCTGAAAATGCGCCTTTGCACGAAGTTTTTGCCGAAAGAATTGAAAAGTTTTATTTACCCACAATTGTTTCCAGGGTTAAGGAGTATTGCGAAGCAGTAGAGAGGTGGAAAAATGGATCAACAGTGTCCGAAGTGCAAAAGCCCAATGAATAAGTCATTTGCAACCGTCAGCGGGAATTCAAAATACATGACTTATGAATGCGAAGTCTGCAATCACAAAGAGATGAAGTG
>CAZWVL010000003.1:144321-149884 GCA_964637115.1 uncultured Methanosarcinales archaeon | reverse complement strand
CCGCCCGCAAGAAATGCCTTGTTCTTGACTTCTGCAAGAAAGAAATCAGGAGCGGTAAAGTTCTTCATATCCTCTTCAGAAGAAAACTCAACGTCAATAAGGACAAGTCCCTTGAGCGCTCCTTGAAATATGCCTATTTCTAGTGTACGCCCATCGAATGGATAGAAGTATCGTATCTTGTGCACCGGTTTGCCTTCAATTTTTGCCAGTGCATTGAATTCATCCAGTGTTAGTATGATTGTTTGTTCTTTGAAAACGCCTGCGCTGACAACTTCTTTCTTTGTTATTTCGTATTTATCGCCATTTTTTCTCAAGCGGAGAACGGGATGATGAGAATCGTGAGGAAGGTAAACATCAAGAACTTCTTTTTGTTTGCATTTTTCCAGTCCGTCTGGAAGTTTTTTTGCGAGAAACAACCGTTCAAATTCAAGCATGAACATATGCACATACTAAACACTTTTAAACCTTTGCTCAATAAATATTGAGTATGGTCTACGAACCTCAGGAAGACAGTTTTTTGCTTAAGGAATTTGTAAAGAAGTATGCAAAAGGCACTGCATTAGATATGGGCACTGGTTCTGGTCTTCAAGCAAGGGAAGCGGCTCACAGCAAAAGAACTTCAAAGGTGTTTGCTGTCGATGTTGACAAGAAAGCCATAACATTTGCAAAAAAAGCAGCTAATCACCGCCATCACAAGAAAATCACCTGGCTGGTTGGAGATTTGTTCTCGCCATTCAGAAAAAAGAAATATCTGCATTATTTTGACACAATCATATTTAATCCGCCGTACCTGCCTCAAGACCACAAAATTCCAGATATCTCTCTGGAAGGCGGCAAAAGAGGGCACGAAATTATTGCGCGCTTCCTGCACGACGTAAACAATTATTTGAAGCCGGACGGCATTATTCTGCTTGTCTTCTCAAGCCTAACTCCGAATGTTCATGAACTTTTGACAGAAAACATGCTTGTTGGAAAGGAATTGGGAAAAACTCATATGTTTTTTGAGGATATTTTCGTCTATCTCATTAAAAGAAATCCGGTTCTGAACGAACTTGAGAAAAAGGGTGTCTGCAACATTAAATTCTTTGCCAGAGGCCACAGAGGCCTGGTCTTTACCGGCAAATACAGGAATAAGAAAGTTGCAATTAAGATTAAACGTCCTGAAAGTACTGCTAGAGAAACTATTAACATTGAAGCAAACATGTTGAAAGAAGTGAATAGGCACGGCATCGGCCCAAAATACTTGTTTCATTCGCCGTTTTTCCTGGTCTACAAGTTTGTTGAGGGAAAATATCTGAAAGACTTGATAACTTCAAAAGATATCAAGGACATTTGTAAAAAAGTCTTTGACCAATGTTTCCAGCTGGATCTTTTGCACATCAACAAAGCAGAAATGACTCGTCCTTACAAGCACGTCATCATTAAAGGCAAGAAAATCACGTTTATTGACTTCGAGCGCGCCAGAAAGGTTGAAGAATCTCACAATGTTACGCAATTCTGTGAATTTGTTTGCAATCGTCTTGACAAGAAGAACAAAAAGAAATGGATAGAAGCAGCGAAGAGTTATAGCAGAAACCCAAGCAAAAAGGAATTACAGCGAATAATACGGATGACTGATAGCATTGTTTGAGCCCGCAATTCCTCAGTACAGATATGGACAAGTGTATGAGCGTTGGTTGATCTACTGGCACAACAAATTTGAAGAGCAGAGCAAGAATCGCGAAATGAATGTTGATTATTGGTTTGATTGCCGAAAGTATATTCAAGAGCGTTGGAATGATTCAAGACGGAAGTTGTTTGGAATTCAAAGTTCTGAAAGCCTGCCCGATTTGGAGAACATATGATGACGTTTGCTGAGAAAGTTTACGCATTGTGCAAGAAGATTCCAAAAGGCAAAGTATCTACTTACGGCGCAATTGCTAAAATGTTGAACAGCAGTCCAAGAGCTGTCGGCCAGGCATTGAGATGTAATCCGTATGCTCCAATTGTTCCGTGCCACAGAGTTGTCTCTGCAGATGGCAGTATTGGCGGTTTTATGGGCGATACAAAAGGTAAATCTATTCAGAAGAAAATTGCGTTGTTACAAAGCGAGGGCGTAAGTGTAAGCAACGGCAGAATTGCAGAATTTGAAAAAAGATGCTTAACTTCTAAAATCATCTGCTAACATAGGGATTATTTGTCGGTTATACAATTCGCAAATCTTTTGCTGATATGCTGAATCATTCTGCAGTTTGATTGCGGCGTCTGCCATCGGTTTGTTTCTATCTTTGGAAAAACCGGCCACTAAGTCATCAGAAATTTTGAACGCATCATCAATAGAACGTTTTTCTCGTATTACTTCTGACCACATATGAATTAAAGATAGAGCAACACCGTCTTCTGCGGGAATGTTGTTTCTCTCGCAGTAAGACTGGATAAAAAAAGTTTGTTCAATTATTTCTCTCGGAGAAGAACCCATTATCTCTTTCTTTTCTTCTGCTTCTTGAGTTCTTTCTCAAGTTTGAGTTTGTCGAGAAGTTCTTTGTATCTGTTTCGTATCGTGACTTCAGTAACGCCAGCTACATCAGCGACTTCCCTTTGTGTTCTTTTCTCGCCGTGCATTAATGCAGCCACATAAAGTGCAGCTGCTGCAATGCCCGTTGGCCCTCTGCCCGAAGTTAATTCTTCGTGCTGCGCATCTTCAAGAATTTCAACTGCTTTTGATTGTGTTTCTGCAGTTAATTTCAAAGATGATGCGAATCTTGCAATGTAGTCTGCCGGGTTGCTTGGCAGGATTGTTATTCCAAGTTCTCTGGTTACAAATCTGTACGTCCTGCCGATTTCTTTCTTTTCAATGCCAGATGCTTCTGACAATTCATCCAAAGTACGAGGCACTTCGTGGCGTCTGCACGCTGCGTAAAGAGCGCCTGAGACAACCGATTCCATTGATCTGCCCCTGACTAATCCACGCTGGACTGCCTGGGTGTAAATCATTGCTGCCTCTTCTTCTACCATTTTTGGCAGTTTCAAGAAGGATGATACTCTCTTTAATTCAGCAAGTGCTAATTTTAAGTTTCTTTCAATGGCTGTTGAAATTCTGTACTGCCATTTTCTTAATCTGAAGAACTTGTTTCTGTCCTTGCTGCCAAGTTGGAAAAGGTCTGCTTTTTGTCCTACTTCTGTTCCAAGTCCTTGGTCAAACTGAGTGTAAGTCATCGGAGCGCCGGTTCTGCGTTGTGAGTTGTCAGAACCGCCGTCGCCTTCAAATTCGCGCCATTCCTGGCCGAATTCAACCATTTTGTCTTCAATAACGAGACCGCAGTCTTTGCATATGATTTCGCCTTTCTCGCGGTTTACAAACAGGTTAATACTTCCACATTCCGTGCATTTCTTGACATAGTACATTCAGGTCACCCACCCATGTTGTAGCCACCATCTCCGCATAGGAGAAAGCTATATATTGTACCACAATTAAGTTTATATAGGTAATCTAAGAACTAGTATATAAAGCTTCCGGTCTTTCCAGACGATTACAGCCCACCGCACTTGCCGACTTTGAGCAGTTTTGCGGGGTGTTTTTCAGTGCTATGCTCGCCGCATATCTTTGTACACGCCGCAGTTTTCTCTTCCGCCGTAGCATCTTTTGTTATCTTGCCAAATACAGTAAATGGATGGTCTGTGCGGGCAGCTGGAGCGCAGCAGCAAAACTCAAGCCCTGTCTGTCTTACGATCATTGTTGGTGCTTGTAGGAAGGCTTTTCCAACGCTTACAGTATACATATAATACAGGCCTACCACGGCCGTAACGAGTACTGCAATGATTATTACTATCTCAATTGTTTTTGACATTCTCCTGCCTCGATGTCTACTATTATCATTTCCTTGAGCTTAATGCGATTTTTGGTTGATTCGTCCAAATTATCAGTGCATAATCCTGTTGATTCTTTTTGCACGTCATACTTTAATTGTGAGCCTAACTGAACGCTTTCAATAAAAATACAGCAGCCTCCTTTTGCTTGGAAGTCCTGCACTATTGCTGGATGTTCTTGTGTTGTCATTTGCTTCATCTGTTGGCGTTTCCACATTATTTCTCCTAATGCTTGAACGCCTGCTACTGTTTTGCCGTATTGGACGTTAACTTGGTAAACGTAATAGAATGCAGATGCTGCAATTACTAATGTCAATAGAAATGCAAATACTGCCAGCCGCTCATGGCGTTTGTGATTCATGGATTCACTGCGCATAGTCCATCCTGTGCGAATATTTTTCCTTGGCCTGCGAAGTTGAAGTCACATGCTTGTTTGCAGCTGTCTGCAAAGGTTTGTATTTGCGAGCGTACAAAGACTTGGCCGCCGTCATCTGCTAGTATGTTGCAGCAGCAGCTTAGATAAGTTTGTGATATTGCAGCTCCTTCACTGCCGTTTGTGATTACGAAATATCCTGTCAAAGCTATTGCAGAAACAATTAATATGCCCAGCATTGCCTGTATTTCTTCCATGGTTCATACTACCGTAGATAGCTATTTAAGGTATTTGTATGTACAATACGACTGATGTTTGTTCGTTTTGTTGTCGGAAGATTGTCGCGTAATTTTGCGGTTGCAAGGGAGTTTGAAAAGCGCCTGCCTAAGTATTGCAGATTTGAATTGTTTGAACTTAAGGATTCTGCAAAAGCGTCTGATTTCCTGCCTAAGCTTAAAGGCCACGTTGTTGGTCTTGATGCTTCCGGAATCCAACTATCATCAGAACAGCTTGCAGATTTCTTAAAGCGGCAGAGCGAGGTTACATTTGTTATCGGCCCTCCTCAAGGTTTGCCTGCAGAAGTTAAGAAAGAATGCAAAACGCTTCTTTCTCTTTCAAGGATGACCTTTCCTCACGATCTTGTGCGTGCAATGCTTGCAGAGCAAGTTTACCGCGCGTTTACAATTCTAAAAGGAGAAAAATATCACAAGTAATTAGTCGCCTGTGTTGTCGCTGTAATTGCCAGGCAGGTTTGTTAAGTCGCCGTCTTTGTCGTGGTATCTTGCACCAAATTCGTCATCTGCTTTAACATTCGGATCATACGTGCCTGAAGTCATCAGTGCACGTGTTTTTTCTTTCAACGCATCCTTGCCGGTTGCATCGGTTGTTATCGGCGGATAGAACGTGCCGCTCTTTGCACCGCTTGTCGTGATTGTATCTGTTGATTGTAATTCTGCCAATACTTCTGCTGCAGTCTTGACAGTTTCTGTGGAAGCAGATGGCTGCACATCCGTGTCGTCAACAACATTGCCGGTTATCGCTCCTCCTGACTTTTCAGGTATTGCTACTCGTTTTCCAGTTGTTTTTGACTCGCACGCAACAAGAACCAATAATAAACAGATTACTGCCACAATAACTCGCTTTTCCATAGAGTGTTTCCTTATTGGGAAGTATTTAAAGTTTTTGCGTGTGGAAAGGATAAGTGACGAAAGCTTTATGAGGCGATAAGCGGTGTTTCAGCATATGCCGCGGTGGCACAACCTGGTACTGCGCGGGTCTCGAATTGTTAAAAGAGCTAACCCGTTTCCGCAAGGATATCTCGGTTCAAATCCGGGCCGCGGCGTA
>CAZWVL010000003.1:142371-144221 GCA_964637115.1 uncultured Methanosarcinales archaeon | reverse complement strand
AATCCGGGCCGCGGCGTAACTCTTATATACAGTAATTCTTAACAAAGCGTTATGCAAAAAGAGGATATGTTGAAAGCCATAGCAAAGCGCTTGCGCACTCATTCATTGCGTATGACCACAAAAGCTGGCAGCGGTCACGCAACTACTTGCTTGAGCATGGCTGAGTTGATGGCGTGCTTGTTCTTTGATGAAATGCGTTACAATGTAAAAGATCCTAATGATCTTGCTAATGATGAGTTTGTCTTAAGCAAAGGCCATGCTTCTCCTATTTTGTGGGCAGCGTATGCAGAAGCAGGTGTTATTCCACTTAAAAAACTAGAAGAGTACAGACAATATCCGTCTCCATTAGAAGGCCATCCTACTCCAAACATGCCTTGGGTGAAGGCAGCAACAGGAAGTCTTGGTCAGGGCCTCTCAATTGGTATTGGCATGGCTATTGCAATCAAAATGCGAAAGCTGGGCAGCAGGGCGTTTGTGATGCTGGGCGACGGCGAATGTGCTGAAGGCAGCATTTGGGAGGCAGCCGCGATTGCAAAAAAACAGGACCTATCCAATCTTGTTGCGGTTCTTGACTGCAACAGACTGGGCCAGTCTGGCGAATCCTTGCACGGCCATGACATAAAGAAATGGCAGCAGAAGTGGGCCGCGTTCGGCTGGAATACTTTTGTTTGCGACGGCCATAATGTTCACGAAATTCTGGAAGCACTTTCGAATGCAAGAACAGCTCACGGTCCATCAATAATTATTGCGAAAACCCTCAAAGGCAAAGGTGTTCCATTTCTTGAGAACAAGGAAGGCTGGCATGGAAAACCATTGAAACAGGATGAATTAGTTAAAGCACTGGTCGAACTTGGCCCATTGTCTGAAGTTGATTCAAAGAAATTTGTTTCAAAACCTCCAAAGGCGCATCCTGAAAAGCTGAAGGAAAAGTCTCCCGTTGGTCCGAAATACAAGATTGGAGATATGGTTGCAACAAGAGAATCGTATGGCGCGATGCTTGAAAAACTCGGCATTAATGACCGGATTGTTGCGCTTGACGGAGATGTCAAGAACTCTACGTTTTCTGAAAAATTCAAATCATTTTATCCTGAACGTTTCATCGAGTGCTATATTGCAGAGCAAAACATGGTTGGAATGGCCATCGGCCTTGCAACAAAAGGGTTTATTCCATTCGCATCAACTTTTGGCGCGTTTTTCACCAGAGCTCATGATCAAATAAGAATGGCCGCTATCTCAAGAGCTAACATTAAATTGTCCGGCTCTCACGTCGGCGTTTCTATCGGCGAAGATGGTCCTTCTCAGATGGGCTTGGAAGACTTGGCATTGTTCAGATGTCTTCAAAATAGCGTTGTTCTGTACCCGTGCGATGCAGTTTCTGCTGAAAAATGCACGCAATTATTGGCAAATCACGAAGGCATCGGTTATCTGCGCACTTCACGTCCAAAAACACCTGTAATCTACAGCAATGGCGAGAGTTTCAAGATTGGAGGCAGCAAAACTGTTAAAAGAAGTTTCCGTGACAAAGCTGTCATCATTGCTGCAGGTGTTACTGTGCACGAAGCCATCAAAGCGTCTGATGAGTTGAAGAAACAAAAAATATACGCCCGTGTTATTGATGCGTACTCAGTCAAACCCTTGGACGAAAGCATTCGCTCTGCTGCAAAAGGAAGAAAAGTTGTTGTTGTGGAGGATCATTATCCGGAGGGCGGCTTGGGAGAAGCAGTTGCTGCATTAGGTATTCCAATAACTCATTTGTGCATTAGAGACATTCCGCGTTCTGGTAAGCCTGAAGTATTGCTGCACGCGTACAAGATCGATGCAGAGTCAATCATTAAAGCCGTTAAGAAACT
>CAZWVL010000003.1:0-142271 GCA_964637115.1 uncultured Methanosarcinales archaeon | reverse complement strand
TGCTGCACGCGTACAAGATCGATGCAGAGTCAATCATTAAAGCCGTTAAGAAACTAATCTGATTATATTAATTCGCCGCGCCTTGGATGGCCAAGGTTAATTTTTCTCCCCTGTACAAGCAAGGGTAGAAAAATTCAGTCGTGGACCGCGGCGAAACTAAAGAATTCTAAACTGCTCGTATAACGCCTTCTTTTTTTGCCTGTTTGGCAACTGCTTTCGCTATTTTCTTCATGTATCCTTTGTCAAACGGTGACGGAAGTATTTTGTCTGCTGTTGGTTCAACGCTAGAAGCCAGCGCATGTGCTGCTGCAAGTTTCATGGCCGCTGTTATTTTTGTCGCTCCAGAATCCAGCGCACCCCTGAAAATGCCTGGATATGCAAGTGCGTTGTTGACTTGATTGGGAAAATCGCTTCTGCCGGTTCCAACAATTGCCGCTCCTGCCTGTTTTGCTTCGTCCGGCATTATTTCGGGCACTGGGTTTGCCATGGCAAATATTATTGGCTGCGCATTCATCGTTTTTATCATCTCTGGCGTAAGCGCGCCTGCCGCGCTGACTCCTACAAACACATCTGTTCCTTTGATTGCTTCTGCAAGGTTGCCTTTTATTTTTCGCGAATTTGTAATGCGCGCGAGTTCCTGCTTGTACGAATTCATGTTTTCTGTTCTACCGTCATAAATTGCTCCGGAAGTATCGCACATGATGATTTCTTTGACATTGCCGTGAAGAATTTTTGCTATTGCATTTCCTGCGGCACCTGCTCCATTAATGACAACAGAAAGTGATTTCATTTCTTTGCCAAGCACTTTTGCTGCATTCATTAGTCCTGCAAACAGCACTACAGCAGTTCCGTGCTGGTCGTCATGCATTACTGGAATGCCGATATCTTGCAATGCCGCCTCGATGTCAAAACACTTTGGGGCGCCAATGTCTTCAAGATTAATCGCGCCAAACACAGGAGCTATCTGTTTGACCGTGTGAATGATATCTTCTGCTTTCTGACTCTTGACACATATCGGCCATCCGTCTATGTTTGCGAATTTTTTGAATAAAACTGCCTTGCCTTCCATTACTGGAATGGCTGCTTCCGCACCAAGGTTGCCAAGGCCGAGAATGGCGCTGCCGTCGCTGACTATTGCAACGGTGTTTCCTTTGATTGTGTGAGTAAAGACTGCTGATGGCTCTGCTGCTATTTTCTTGCACACTGCTGCAACGCCAGGTGTGTAAGCAATGCTCAAGTCATCTTTGTTATTCAAAGGAAGTTTTGACTTGATTGCAACTTTCCCTTTTTTCTTATGCGCGTCTATTGATTTTTCGTAAACGTCCATGAAGTTCGATGCAATCTGCTCCTTTAAGAATGTTGTGACAAAATTTATATAACACGCTATCGAAAGGCATTACGTGAAAAAGAGGTTTCGAAAGCCGTTGCCTGGCTGGCTTGCTGCAGTTGAGCATTTTGTTGATGTCTCAATTCCCTTTATGCTCGTATTGCTGGGCGCTTTAATTGTTCTTGAATTCACTGAGCTTATCGACCCTCATCACGGATTTGTCCTTGGGCTTGACTATTTCATCATAGCTTTTTTTATTGCCGATTTAGCATTCAAATGGTATCATGTTCATGACGCATTGAAATTCATCAAATTGTATTGGATCGACTTGCTGGCAGTTTTTCCTTTCTACACGTTGTATCGTTTGTATAGTTATACTGCAGAAGTCGTGCTCGCTACAGAGCGAACACAGAAGTTGGCGCACGAGGCTGCTTTATTGAAAGAAACAAAGATAATTCAGGAAGCTGAGCGCAGCGCGAGACTTATCAAGGAAGGGAGATTTATCAGGGTGTTCGCGCGTATTTTAAGAGTTCTGCGCGCTAGATGGTATTTGGTCAGCATGCATCTGCACACGGCAGAAAGTATTGCTCATAAGAAACGCAAAAGATAACTTATACTATAATTATTCCGTCAAGCTTTCTCAGCGCCTTTACCGCATAGCCAAGCTTATGCACGCTGCGCGCGTAAATAGTCAGAATTGGCTCTCCCTTTTTCACTTGACTTCCGCAGTGTTTGTACAGGTAAATGCCTGCATCTGAGTCAACTGGTGCGCCCGCCATTCGTGCAATTTTTGCAATTGAAGAATTTTCAATGGTACGTATTCGTCCTGATTTTTCTGCACGATAAACATAAGTTCTTTCTGCAGGTTTCAAAGCTTCTGGCTCTGGCATTTTGCCGCCTTGCGCTTCCACGATGCGCGTCATGGCGCCGTAAGCGGCACCTGTTGTTAACAATCTGCTTGCCATCAAATAGCCTGTTCCTTTCCGCGCTTTGCCGACAAATTCCAACATTAATCCTGCCATCCATATGCTTTTTTTCACCAGGTCGGGCGGTGCTCTTTTGTCACATTTCAAAGTCCACAAAACATCGCGCGCTTCCAGTACAGAGCCGATTCCATTGCCGATCGGCTCTGAGCTGTCCGTAATGATTGTCTTCACCTTGATGCTCAACGCGTGTCCCAATTCTGCAAAGTGTTTGCTAAGGTGCTTTGCCTGTCGTGTTGTTCCCACTTTTGTTCCTCTGCCGATTGGAATTTCCATAAGCAAGTGTGTTGCTCCGACGCTTGATTTTTTTGCCATTATTGAGGCAAGCATTTGTCCTTCTGCATCGATGCTTAAAGGATGTTCAACGTGAATTATTCTATCATCTGCCGGCGCCAAATTTACTGCTCCGCCCCAGATGATAAACCCTCCAACGTCATCAATGATTTTTTTAAGTTTGTTTATTGACATGCTGACTGGAGCTAATACTTCCATGGTGTCTGCCGTTCCTGCCGGAGAAGTTATCGCTCTGCTGCTCGTCTTTGGAACTATGCAGCCTGCAGCCACAAGAATGGGAACAACTATCATTGTTGTTCTGTTGCCTGGCACGCCTCCGATTGAATGTATATCCACCACTGGATACTTGTTGAACTTTAACGTCTCTCCCGTCTCAGCCATTGCTTTTGTCAGTGCAACGATTTCTTTCATGCTCATGCCGCGCGTATAGCCTGCCGTGACAAAGCTGGTTAATTCTACATCGGTAAGTCTGTTGTTGACAATGTCTTCTACAATGATTTTGATTTCTTTTGGTGTTAATCTTTTGCCGTCTAATTTTTTTCTGATATACGTGACTGATTCTGGTTTTTCTGCAATGTCCAAGTTGACTTTGTCGCCGTTTTTTGCGTGCAAGGCATCCAGCACTTCTTCAAACAATCCAATGTGGCCTGGCGGTACTGCTTTTTTGCTCTCTGCAATGTCTAAAATGGCAACAGTTCTTCTGCTGTTCTTTTTGAGCACGAGTCTGTCCATGTGATGCAGGTCAAGTTCATGCGCGTCTTTTTTATTGAGAATGACAACTTGCACGTCTCCAGTTGCAATGTCCATGTCTTTGACTTTCAATTCCATTTTTAACGTCGTCTGTGATGGTTTTTATGTCCTAGAATGTCCGGTTCCGGTTCGCCGGCATGTGGTCTGCGCTCGCGTTCGTAGATTTCCAACAGCGTCTGCAGGAGTGCAAGGATAAGCGGTCCAAGAATTAATCCTATGAGTCCAAACGCAAATAGTCCTCCTAAAATTCCAATTAATATCAAAAGCGGGTGAACGCGCGCTCTTCCTGCGACAATTACTGGCTTCAAAATGTTATCAATCGTCGAAATTATCAATAGCCCGTAGAAGAACAAACCAATGCCTTTCCACATTAATGTGGTCTCTCCCTGGAGGTAGCCAGTTAAACCGAGGAATATGCTTGCTGGCATCCAGACAACCCACGTGCCGACAAAGGGTATGAGTGCGAAGAATGTCATGACTATTGCCCACCAGAGAAAGCTTTGGATGCCGAACAGCCAGAAGCCGAATGCGCCGAGTGTTCCTTGTACAAGTGCCACGACAAAACTTCCGTAAATGACCGCATACGTTACATCTCCAAATTGTTTGATGATTTGCTCTTGGTGGTGGACTTTCAAGGGCGCCACTTTCGCTGCTCGTTTGATGAGGTCGTCGCCGTCTTTTAATGCATAATATGTGGTAAACAGCGCGACCATCAGATGAATAATGATTTTTGGCAGTGAGAGAATGATGCTGCTGACTTTTTTCGTTACAAATGTTAGCACGTCATTCAAAAGATTAAGTAAATAGCCCTTTACTGATTCGTCTCTGAGCAGGCTGTTGACGTCATTTACGAGTTTGCAGACAACTGTATCTTCATAGCATCTTGTTTCTATGAATTCTCCGCTAAACACCTGCTGTTTTAGCCTCAGATACATGTAGTGTGATTGTGTTGTCACGTTTTTGAAAATAAGTATTGCAGGAACAGTCACGACAAGAATTATTATGATGGCAGTTATGAATGCAGCTATGCCTTTTGACCTTATTCTTTTCTGCATCCACTTATAGAATGGATAGAACAGGAATGCAAGAATAGCGCCCCCTATTATGCTTGTAAGAAAGGGAAAGATTACAATTATGCTGATGATTGCTATGAATGTAATCAATCCTAGAAAGAAATATTTGCTCGGTGCACCCTCTTTTAACATGGTTATTACTGTTCGTTCTTGTATTTATAAACGTTATGATAGAAATGAGCCCGCCCAGGTAGACCCAAACTGCGGTTTGGCTGATCTGTGCGGGAAGCGACGCGTCTTGTAGACATTAAGTATGAGCCCGCCCAGGTTCGAACTGGGGACTTGCTCGACGTCAACGAGCCGTCATAACCGCTAGACCACGGGCTCCTATATTTAGGACGCCCTACACGGCCTTATAAATATTACGCTTAAAAAAGAAAAAAAATTATTTCTTAAAGCTGAGCAATGCCACAATAACCGAAAGCGCTCCTACGATAATTTGTATCCAAGGAGTTCCTCCTGTTAAAGTTGTTAGCCACGAATAAAGTTTTGGCACCAAATGAACTAGACCGCCTATCAAAAGCAGCCACGGCGCCCATTTTTGTAAGTCTGCCATTTTATCGACCTCCGATTTTATTGTTAAGAGGCTAGTTTAGAATATTAGTGTTCCGTGCGTATTGTACGGCTGTAATTTCATACTTTTCAGTTAACAATAAGGTTTTTAAATAGAATCTCTCTTGATTTAGTATGCAAAAAAGAGTATTTGAAGGCTTAATTTTAGGAGCCGTTTTAATTGCTGCAATAATTGCTTTCTGGATAATTATTAATGAGCCGGTTGGAAAAGCAGGAATGCCTCCTCCAAAAAAATACCCTCCATCTCTGTGGGATGAACCAGTAGTTCCATGGGAAAGTACACCATCTCCTTCAGAAGAACCGTCTCCAAGCCCATCTCTGTATGATGAACCAGTAGTTCCATGGGAACGCACACCACCTCCATCGGAAGAACCTACACAGTCTCCAAGTCCATCGGAAGAACCCCGAATTCCATGGGATGAAACACCATATCCAAGCCCATCTCCTTCAGAATCACCTACACAATATCCAAGCCCATCTCCATCAGAAGAATCTACACCTACTCCAGATTACACCTTACAGACAAATAATTTCTGCAACCGCGCAAAAAGGATCCTGGATGGAATTTTCAAACCCAAGAAAAAACCTATCGCTGTTCGCTGTTCTGGAAGTTATGACCCAGAAACAGGAGACTACTCAGGTACGCTAGAATTTACTTTTACAGCCCCGAATTAAAAATATGACGATAATTTTAGAGCCTCACGCGGGAAGCAGCGCCCTCTTCGTAAGCGCATCTTTCCCGTACGCCCGCAATTCTTAAATAAAACCTATTACGTGAAACAAATATGGGATCGATAAGGCGGTTTTTAATCGGGGCTGGAATATGTTCACTTGAAGCGATAATTTCTTGCGCGCCTCCGGCAGAAATACTACTCCAAGATTCTTCTTACGCTGCGCCAAAAATCGAAGAAAAACTCACTAGACAGACAAATCCTCATTCAATATTCACCGAAGCCATGTGCAGCATTATGCGCGCTCAGGAAAAAATTCTTGGCATCACTTATAAGGAAACGCCAAAAATAGAACTGGAACTTCCGCCAAACATCGACTGGGTGCGACTCCACGGTTTTGAAGGGCAGTACTACAAAGAAACGAAAACAATGTTCGTGCATCCCTCTTATGAGCGCTGTAACGTCGCTCCTATAATCACGGATCCACTGCGTAACGACTTCAAAATCATCGATGACGGACGGCATGAAAGAGAATACGACTTGAACTTCATCAAAGAACTTCTTGCACACGAGCTCGGCCATCATTACGCATTTGAATTGCAGTCAGAAATTGGCGGTGTTGATCATCTCAATCCTGATTTGCCACGGCTAAATGTTCGCGAGCATCTCGGCATTCTCATTATCCGCGAGGGCATTGGAACGTATTTCGGAGAAATCCTCAAAGGAGACAAAGCGATTAAAGTGCGTTCTGAAGAAGATTTCATAAAATTCTGGAGCAAAAAATACGAACTTGAAGATATCAAATGTCATTGGGGAGACAGATTCATCATTTATGAAGGCGGATACGAAGTCGTCAAGCCAATACTTGACAAACACAAAAAAGATGGCCTCGTCTATCTTCTTAAGAACCCGCTCGAAATTAAAAACTTCGACCTATCGAAAATCATAGACTATCAGAAAAAAGCGTTAGAAGAATTGAAACGCGCGAAACCGAATCAATAAGCTTTTCTCAAGTGTGGGCTTACGAACGGGGGCGAAAGCCTACAATGGGCTACAGAAGCAAAAGTGGGATCCCTCTGCGATTCCCGAATCTTATTAATTGAGAAATTAACGAAGTTATTATTGTTTTGATATTGATTTAATCGAAACGACTCTTCCGTAAGTCATTTGTAATAGATCACCTGGCGCCAACTTAAAAACCGCATAAGGCGTGCCTGCAGCTGCCCAAATCTCGGCATAGCGCAACAAATCCTCATCAATAAACGTTTCGATTTTATTGATATAATGAATAGGCGGAACACCGCCGATAGAAAAGCCCGTGTGTTGCCGCACGAATTCCGGATTTGCTTTTTGAACAGGCTCAGAGACAAGCGAAATCAACTTGCTTTCGTCAACCCTGTTCACGCCACTCGCAATCACGAGAATTGGCTTCTGCGTGTAGCTTCCTTGAAAGACGATTGATTTGGCGATTTGTTCCAGTGTGCATCCGATGGCTTGTGCTGCTTCTGCAGCACTGCGCGTCTTCTGTTGAAATTCCACAACCTGATACGAGAATCCTTGCTTGTCCAGGAATTCTTGGACCTTTTGCGCGTTTGGACTGAGTTCGGGCATTTTTATCACCTGTCCCCACGTATTCTCGGTGACAGGTGATACGCAAGAGCAGCGGCAATCAGTTCAGCCGCATATGCACCTTCGGCATGACACGGCAGCAGCGGGACAGTTGCGCACAAGCCGCGCGGAGTCAGTTCATTAATTATTTTCCAAAACGCATCGTTAACATGACCGCGGAATCCAGGATCAGGGTGGCTTAATTCTGTTGCGGGCATGAGGTAATCCAGGCACATGAACCGGTCAGGGTTCCTGACCAGGCGTGCGCGTTGTTCTGCCCATTTTGGGTTTTCCCAGCCTGTATTTCCAGGAGAAAAGTCTTTCGCAACATGCGGACGGCAAACTGCTCCGTACTTATCCGCCCATTTGATGGCATACTCCACAGTCCTTTTCAATTCTATAAGGCTGCCCTCATACGTATGCGGATTATGGAATCCAGTCACCATCAGCGATTCCGGCGTAACGCCAAGTTCTCTGCAAATCGTAAACGTTCTCTCAAAATCAGAAAGGCTCTTGTTCCGCTTATTTTGTTCGTTCCAAGTCGCTTGTTCGACGCCGTCAACGCCAAAACCAATCGTGCGCAAGCCTGATTCGGGAATGAGCGTGTAGAATTCAGAGAACTGCTCAATGGCCGTGAGAAATGAATCGCACCGGCTTAATCCGCGTACTTCAATGTCGATTGGGCGGTATTTCTTCCTCATATGGGCAAAGAGTCCAAGGACCTCTTTGAATTGTTCGGGATTCTGGAAAAGGTCAAGCGAGCTGAGGTACATGTTCAGTTTGGGAACCTGCAGGCGCCCGGCTGCCTCGCAGATTGCCTCCAGGTCGCTTTGCATAACGTGGTGTTCACTAAACTCTTCGCGGCGGTTTTTCGCCGCGGCACAGAAATGACAACCGTATTTGCAGCCTTGTGAAACAAAAAAGTCAAACTCGTTTTCCAGATACTTCTTGAGCGAATCGTCAGGCATCTGCTTTATGCGCTGCGCAATGCTTACCTCATACACCGGAACGGCCTCGATGCCCTTGAATTGCAGCACCGGATCTGTCTTTTTTATTGTGCGACCGAGCTTGGAATTTTTGTGCACGATCTCTCCCCGAACCTGGGCGGAATTGGGGTATATTTCCTGGAATTCATCGGGCGTGAAGAATTCTATAATCGGCCCCCCGATAAGTGGCGTCTTTCCGGTTTCTTCAAATACTCTTTTCGCAATGCGCCGGGTTTCTGGGATGTAGGGCATTCCGATAACGCCGATTCCAACATTGTCGTAATTCTGCAGCGAAGGGAATGGCTCAAGATTCAAATCAACAACATCGGTTTGAGTGCCTCCAGCCTCAAAGCCTGCGGCTACCTTGTGCAAACTCGTCGGCAGCCAGGTCTGGGGCTTGCCGTAGGGATACGCTGGTTGGATCAACAGTGCTTTTTTCATTATATTTCTCACTTATAGGTGGTAAATGTGAAGTTAATATATAAAATATTATTGCTTTATTTTTTGACGAAAATAGGCATATTTAAATATTAAAACCTGTTTTGTTAGTAAAATGGACGATTACAAGCTAGATCTGTATGACCGAAAGTTGCTGTCCGAGCTCGACAAGAACGCGGCGCAGTCGCTTGCGGACCTCGGCCGCGTGCTGAAGCGCTCCAAGCAGTTCGTCTCGTATCGGATGGAGAAGCTCGAGCAAGCCGGTATCATCAATGGGTATTACGCGATTGTGGACATGTCGAAATTGGGCTTTTTCACTTTCCGTGTGTATCTCAAACTCCAACAAATGACCCTCCAGGATCGAGATGCGCTTGCAGAATACGCAAGAAAACATTTCAAACAAATATGGACAGTAGTCTCGATGCACGGAAAATGGGATATTGCTCTATTCATTGGTGTGAAAACAATCACCGAATTCCACATGGTTTGGGACGGACTGTTGGCACAGTACAAGCAGCGCATCAAGAGCTATAATGTGGCTGTATACGCGCCCATCTTCAATTTCAACAGAAAATTCCTCCTTCCGACTACTGAGCAGGGAATCATTCGCGTGTATGGGGCTGGCACTGCAGAACCCATCGACCAGCTGGATAAGAATATCATCGAAGCTTATGCCGTAAATGTGCGGCAGAGCGCGTCAGAAATCGGAAGGAAATTGGGCATCAACCCCGAACTCGTGCGCGCCCGCATTAAAAATCTCGAACAGAACAAGGTGATTGTCGGCTATCGTGTGGATTTCGAACTCAAAAAGCTCGGCCTTGCAGGGTATCGCGTGGACTTGCAGCTCACTTCGACCCGACGCAACAAGGAATTATTGGAATTCTGCAGCATGCACCGGAATATTTATCAGATGAATAAGAGCATCGGAGGGGCGGATTTTGAAATAGAAGTTGTCGTGAAAGACCTACCACATCTTCTTCAAGTCATTGACGAGATCAGGATGAAGTTCAAGGACGTGGTAAACGATGCCGAATGGCTCGGATATACCACCATCCACGTTTTGAAATATATTCCTGATTAATTTTAATTCACAAACGCATAGGAGAAATTTAGACCCAGTTCGGGCCCAAAACCGAGGGCTCACAATACTATTGCTTAAGCCTCCGACGGGAGTTGCACCCGCGACCTCGACATCTTTGGCATCGTTACCAATGTCGCGCTATAGCTACTAAGCTACGGAGGCGTGAATGTGAAACGACAAATGCGAAGCATCTGCCGCATGTCGTGCCATCGTAGATGGCACTTGAATGCTTTGGATCCTAACCTTTCGCAAAGGTTAGCTACTTAAGCTACGGAAGCGTTAGAACATCGGCGCCTGTGTTTGTTTTTAAATTTTTGCTAACTTTTATATACCGTATTCTTGCTCTTTTAATGCACGGCGCCGTAGCAAAGTGGTCAAATGCGGCGGACTTAAGATCCGCTCCCTTAGTGGGTTCGCAGGTTCAAATCCTGCCGGCGCCAGTAAACAAAAAGTTCACTTCCCAGAACCATTAAATAAGGCAACAGACCCTTAAAACCCTAAGGGAAAAATTCTTCCCAATGAATTACAACCAATATCAGAATGCAGATTAAAGCCACGAAAGCGGCTACTACGACCACGATTAACAAGAAATTTCCAGCTAACCAGCTTACAAACTCTGGCCCGTCTAAAGGCATTGTAGAATTAATCATTGACAAAAATTTTATTGTTTCTTAGACTGCATCCAATTATACACCACAGCAATGACGACTAATGCTCCCACTATTAACCAAAAGTCAGTCACTCCCATCGGCATTATGAACCCCGCCATAAACAAAAACACGGTTTTTCCGATATATAAGAATTTCCATACTCCTCAATCGGCTTTCTTGCAAGAATTTATTCTTAGAGCATTCTCGGTTTAGGAGGTTCACGAGGTCCATGGTCTCTTATAGCTAATTGTCTTGCTCTTTCCTCACGATATGCTCTTTCTTCTTCAGGCGTATCAAACTGTCTCGGTTTCATGCTATTGCGTATTACAAAGAAGAGATATAAAAATCCGAAAAATAAAAGTATTATAGACATTATTAATCTGGTTTCCATTTTGAGTATACTCCTGCAATATATTGAGAGAAATCAGTATTAAAAGATTTGCAATTTGTTGCCAAGAATTAAACCTCCAATGAGTGAAGCAAAGACTATTCTGCCCAAACTGCAACAGCAGAATACGGGACGAACAAACAAATATACATTTAAATTCAGAGCGGAGCTCCGCCTAATCACCAGCTTGGTATGGGCAGGTCGTGTGCAAACCTTTTTAACCACGCATAATATGATTATGGTGTAAAAAAGAGGATTAAGAGAAAACATGAGATTCGGCTTACCAAAACCAAAATATGAGTTTAACCTTAATACTGGAATTATAAAGAAGACTGTTAAAAGAAAAAACTTCAAACTTTCAACACAGAAAATAGAATGGAATCAAGCTGCGGGCAGAGCTGATGATGACTTCAAAACAACATCAAAATGCAGACATTATTCTAAATGCGGAGCAAGATTCGTCTGGAAGAAAGGCGGATACCAATTTGACCACTGGGATAACAAATCTGAAAATAACAGTCAGAAAAACTGTCATCTAGTTTGCGCGACCTGCCACAGCCGAGACACTAAAATCGGCAAAAGGAAGATTAAAGGTTTAATGGGACAAACAATAGGTTACAAAACAATCAAGCACAAAAAAGGTTATAAAAAAGTCAAGAGAGCTAAAAAGAAAGCAAAGTCTATCAAGAAAAAAGCTCAGTTTTACGACCCTAACGCTGAATACGCAAAAATTCAAAAACGACAAGAACAACTTGCGAAAAAACTTGGAATACGCTAAAACAACAAATATTATAAGCAATAAAAATTGCCAATTCTTCTATGGGTTCATTAATTATAGCAGGCGTCGGAGTGGTGATACTAGGATTAATAGTAACCGCTATCGCCCGGTACTTCAAAAAGGAATGAATAGACATTGAACAAATACTTCATTGACTGCCGGCGCCATTTATTACCGCAGTAATATCTGCACAACAACAAAAGCGACGTAAAACAGTACTAGCGCCATTGCTTCGTTCTTTGTAAGGATGCCGTCAGAGCGCATGAATAACAGGGAGAACGCTACTGCAAATAATGTGAAGACTCCAATTATGGAAAGCACGAATACGTTGATTGCAATTGGCGAAATGAGTGCCATTATGCCCATAATTATGGTGGCATCCACAACAACTGTTCCAAGTAAATCACCGATTGCTAAATCTGCGTGCCCATTTCGCACGCTTTGAAGCGAGAACGTGAATTCCGGCAGAGTTGTTCCTAGCGCGACAAGAACCAGAGCGATAAGAAGCGAAGGAATACCGAGTCCTATTGCAAGTGAATGTGTGCTTCCTACAATGAAATGCGCACTGACCAGCATAACTGCAAGGCTTACAATAAAAACGGCAAGATGTTTGAGCCAGTGGTCTTTCATCTCAAATGGTTTGTGGAAGTATTCTCTTTCTCTGAGAAGAACTATTATGAAGATTATTCCTGCTGCGAGAAGAATTGCTCCATCAGCGCGTGAAATAATTCCATTAAGACCAAGAATTATGGGGAGCAGCATTAGCACGGCAAAGTATAAGTCTTTCTTGATGATTGAACTGTGAATTCTTACTGGATGTCCTGCAAGTGCTACAAGCCCCAAAATCAAAGTCAAATCTGCTATGTTGCCTCCAAGCAGCGTGCCTACTCCAATGCTTGGATCTCCTCCAAGTGCGGCAATGACGCTGATGAATCCTTCTGGCAACGAGGAAACAAACGCAACGAGAATGAAGCTTGTGACGAACTCCGTTAATCTTAGGTATCTTGCAAGATGCGTGACTGACTTTACTGCATATTCTGCGCTTTTGACAAGCAAAAAACAGCCTATGATGAATATGACAACCTCTTTTAACATGACAGAATGTGATAACTGCGCATTTTTAAACATTGCCCTTTCACAAATTTTATAAATACCGTTACAATTGCTGTAAATTATGGTTAAAGACCCGTCCTGCGGGATGGATGTTAATCCGATAACTGCGAAGTTTTCGGTGAAAAAGAGTGGTGAAACTTTTTACTTCTGTAGCAAGGAGTGTAAAGAACAGTTTGAACACAAAACAACAAAGTCAATTATTCCTATTTCCGGAATGCATTGCGCCAGCTGTGTCAGAACAATTGAAACTGCATTGAAAAAAGTTCCTGGTGTTGCAAATGCAGTTGTTAACTTTGCCAGTTCAAGGGCGTACGTTGATTATGATCCTAACTTGACATCAGAAAAAATGTTGAAAGAGGCTATTGACAAGACTGGTTACAAGTCAGAGCAGCACGAAGCACCGGAAGACGGCAAAACGGTTCTCGCAATTTCCGGCATGGAAAGCCAGCATTGTGCAGGCATTGTTGAAAGGACTTTACAGAATGTTTCTGGTGTTTCTAATGTCAAGGTTAATCTTGCGACTGAAAAGGCAGAAGTCGAGTACGATTCATCAAAAGCAAGCATTGATGCGTTGATTTCTGCCGTAAAAAATGCAGGCTATGGTGCTTCACGTCTTGATGTTGAGAAGGAAGCGAGAGAAAAGGAAGTTCGGCATTGGGCAAGAAGAATGTGGATTGCTGGCATTGCGGGCATTCCATTGCTATATCTTGCTATGGGCCACATGGTTGGTCTTCCATTACCTATGATGAGTTCAATGGTTAATGCTGTTATTCAGCTTGCGCTTTCCACTATTATAGTGCTTGCTGGTTTTGAGTTTTACACAAGGGGCTTCAGGGCATTGTTCATCAATAGGATGCCGAATATGGACAGCTTGGTTGCTGTTGGCACGGGTGCCGCTTACATCTATAGTTTGTTTGTGGCAGTTATGATCTTCTCGAACAAGGCTGGCTACACGACAGAAATGCTTTATTTTGAGATTGCTGGCTTAATTGTCGCGTTCATTATTCTAGGCAAAATGCTGGAAGCTATCGCCAAAGGGAAAACTTCAGAGGCTATCAAAAAATTGCTTGGCTTGCAGCCAAGGACTGCCATTGTCATGCGCGGCAAGGAGCAGGTTGATATTCCAATTGAAGAAGTTGTTGTTGGCGATATTGTTGTGATTAAGCCTGGTGCTAAGATTCCTGTTGATGGTTACGTTAAAGACGGTTTTTCGAGTGTTGATGAGAGCGCAGTTACTGGTGAGAGTATTCCTGTTGAAAAAACTGTCAACAGCAGGGTTATTGCCGGCACTGTGAACAAAACTGGCTCCTTCACTCTCAAGGCAACAAAGGTTGGCAGGGATACTGTTCTTGCACAGATTATCAGAATGGTTGAAGAAGCGCAGGGCTCCAAAGCGCCTATTCAGGAGCTTGCTGACAAGATCTCTTTCTATTTTGTTCCGGTTGTTATTCTTATTGCAATTGTAAGTTTTGCAAGCTGGTATTTTGCCGGCAGTGCCGCGTTTGGTTTTACGACGTTCATTGCAGTATTAATCATAGCTTGCCCGTGCGCTTTGGGTCTTGCAACTCCTACTGCAATTATGGTTGGCACTGGAAAGGCTGCTGAATACGGCATTCTTTTCAAAAACGCGGAAGCTTTGCAAAAGACCAGGGAAATTGATGTTGTTGTGTTTGACAAGACTGGCACGTTAACAAGAGGAAAGCCTGAAGTTACTGATGTTGTTCCAATTGGCAAGGCTAAAGCTGAAGGTGTTTTGCAATTGGCAGCCATTCTTGAAAGAAGAAGCGAGCATCCTTTGGCAGAAGCGATTGTGAATGCTGCGAAATCAAAAAATCTTGCTGTTCCAGAGCCGACTGCATTCCAATCAATTACTGGAAAGGGTGTTGCTGCTAAAGTAAAAGGAAAAGTTGTGTTTTTGGGCAACCGCGCATTGATGGAAGACAGGAAAATCAGCACTAAAGAATTTGAAAGCAAAGTTGCAACATTGGAAGAGCAGGGCAAGACTGTTGTTTTCTTGGCAAGTGCAAAGCAGGTTATTGGTCTTGTCGCTGTTGCTGACCAGTTGAAGCCTTTTGCAAAAGAGGCCGTTGAAGAATTGCACAGTTTAGGAAAGAAAGTCATGCTGATTACTGGCGATAATGAGCGTACTGGCCGTGCAATTGCAGCGCAGGCAGGCATTGATGACGTCATGGCAGGTGTTTTGCCTGCCCAGAAGGCTGAAAAGATTAAGGAATTGCAGGCAAAGGGTTTGAAAGTAGCGATGGTTGGCGACGGTATTAATGATGCTCCTGCTTTAACACAAGCTGATGTTGGAATTGCGATTGGTTCTGGAACTGATATTGCGATTGAATCCGGAAATGTTGTTCTCATTAAGAGCGACGTGAGAGACGTTGTTACTGCGATGGCTTTGAGCAAGTACGCAATGTTCAAAATCAGGCAGAATTTGTTCTGGGCGTTTGCTTACAATATTATTTTGATTCCTGTTGCCGCAGGTGTATTGTATCCAGTTACTGGCTGGCTTCTTAATCCAGTGTTGGCAGGCATTGCAATGGCGTTCAGCAGTGTTTCAGTAGTTTCAAACAGTCTGTTGATGAGATTTTACAAGCCGAAATTGGCTAACCAATTGCCGATGCCTTAGAATTATGCTTTATTGCCATAGTTAAATCGCAGTTCTTTTGAACCGTTAGAAAAGGTGAAGTTATTTTTGAATATGGTCGTTGATGAGTTTTTCCAAGGCTTGCAATATTGCTGTTTTTTGTTCAATATGTTGTTTTTCCAGGTAAATTGTTCTTAATTTATTTGTATAACTATCATAAAGATCGTGCCAAGGATCCGTATACCTCACTTCCTTTTTGTTAAGCGGATGCAGTGCGCGATCTTTGAGAAATTCGACGGCTGGGCTTTTCCCAAGCAAGTCATACAAGCGCACAGAATATTCAGGGCTCAATGCTGCGACACCGTGGAAGCACCTCTCAATAAGGCCCACGTATGTATTAAGATGGTTTAATGCCAGTGAGCGAACACTTATTCTGCGATCAGCTAATTCTTTCATAACAATGTCCACTTCCCCATGCGTCAGGAATACGCCATGCTGGCGGTTCTGCTGAATTCTTTTTTCTTTCATTGCTTTCAAATCATGGACTGCTTGATTGTGTTCCGGGATTTTTTCGAGACCTTCAACCTTGGCTTCCTGTTGGCAATCCGCAGATTGTTGAGCATGCTCAGAAACCTGTGGTTTTCCGACATGTGGAAGTTCGGGCGCGGCCCGCTCCGCGGGCGACCGACGTACCCCACGAACCCGGCCGTCGCTGTAGCGAAGGTAACTGCCGTGGCCGCTGAGGCCAGACCTACCACTGAGGTTGTTGACCCACAAGGCCAGACCAAATACACTCCTCTGTTTCTTAGCATGATACACGGGAACACTGTTAATGTCGTTTTCCTTGAGGAATTGTCCATAAAGCTTTGCAGTATCGCGGAAGAGGAAATACGTCAAAGGCTCATCCTTGAGCGCAGAACTCAGAATCTCGCTCTTGACGGCTTTTTGTGGTAGAAGCAAAACACCGCTCTTCATGGCTTTTTCAGGATCAGCTTCTGCACGCTCACGCAATTCCTTCGCAAGCTTTTGGTTAAGATAAAATTTCTTACCAGCACGGTTGCATGCAGTAGCCTCCTCAGCATTCTTCAGAAGAGGATTGTAATCGCGGGAAGCGATGAGAATTTCTCCAGTCGGCAGGTAGTTGAAGTTTTCAGCAACCCACGTCCATTCCCTGCTGACCGGGATTTTCACACCGCCCAAAAGCCGTGCCTCAGCAAGCTCACGAGCAGTAATCAGACTAAAACCTTCTTTCTTCAAGGCTGAAACGCCTTCATCAAAAGGACCAACGTGCGAGTACACGTCAAGCTGTTCTTTTTCGCCAGCAGGAATGATGAGTTTGTCCATATGAGGAGTATTTGAGTATTCACCCCGATGTTTATTCAGTAATTCATTTGCCGGAATGTTTTCTTCAGTCATCGTCATAACCTGAATGTTGTTACCATTACATGGTAAACTCGAAACATTTAAATATTATCTCCTCACAGGGGAGGAGTAATGAACGACATTGTTCCCAAGCTCAGGGCGGCAGGGCTTACCGATGGTGAAGCGCGTGTGTACGTTGCGTTGCTTCAGTTGGGAGAAGTGACGACTGGCCCGATTGTAGAACATTCGCATATATCGAGCTCCAAAATCTATGCAATTCTTGATAGGCTTGAGAAAAAGGGGCTGGTTACCCATTATTTAAAGAACAACCGGAATGTGTTCAGCACGACCGATACTTCGTCTTTGAAGCATTTTCTTGAGTTGCAAGACGAGGAAAGACATGCCGCGATGCATGCAGTCTCTCAATTGTTGCCGGCGTTTGCTCAAATGAGAGTTTCTGCTGGGCCGTTGCCGGAAGTGAGCATCGCTGAAGGCGCTCCTGCATTAAAATCAGGAATGAACCAGGGTTTGGAGGAAATGAAGAAGGGCGACACACAGTACATACTCGGGGTTCCAAAAGAAGCGCAGGAGTTTCTGCCTTTTTTTGAGGGATATCATGCTCGCCGAATCAAAAAAGGCATTCGCACAAAAATCCTGTATTCAATCCCTGCAAAAGGACTTGCAGAGAAAAGAATGAAAATGCCGCTTACTGAGGTGAGGTTTTTACCTGAAAAAATGATTGTTCCGGCGTCAATTAGCATCGTTCCTGCAAGAAATGAAGTGACCTTTGTCTTTTATGGCGACCGGATTTTCTACATCAGTATAACTGGCAAGAAGCTTATGGAAAGTTTCTTAGCGTATTTTGAAGTATTGTGGGAAACCGCTAAACCTTAGTGATTCCCCTACCTTTTGCAGGGGTTTTCGTTATGATTCAGTGCGTATGCCCTTTCGCCTGATGCTCTGGCAGTCCAAGTTCTCTTTTTGATTTAATGAAGAAGTAAGCGAGAACGCCGATTGTTACAACAGGGCTCACCCAGCTTGGAATGTGTATGCCGAAGCTGTCCACAAGCATAATTATGCCAAGTGCGAATACCGAATACATCGCTCCATTTTTCAGATATCTGTATTTCTTGACATTCTCTATGTTGCCAACAGTCATCTGCCTTACAACAATTGCGCCGATTCCGTTTCCAAGCAAGATTAGCGGTACTGACAAGGTAAAAGCAAACGCTCCTAAGACGCCATCAATGGAAAATGTTGCGTCAATGACTTCTAAGTACATTATTTTTGCCCAGTCAGTTATGTTTCCTTTGTGTAGCATTTCGTGTTCCATTTTTTCTGCGTTTTGTTTGAATCCGTGTGTGATGAAGAATGCAGTTGAGCCGAGTACTGCTCCGAATGCCATGTACTGGTTTATTTTTAGTGAGAACCAGACAAAAGCTGTCAATAATATAGAAACAACCGCGTAAAACCAGACTCCTTGGCGCGCAAAGAATTTTTCCGTGTGCAAACCATAATTCTTTGGCTCTAAAAACAGCCAGTGGAAGAACAGGAATACCAGGAATATGCCGCCGCCTGCCAGCAATACAGGCGCTGATTTGTCAATGGCACCTATTACCATCGGGTCTGAACTGAATGTTGCAAGCAATGACCCTTTGAAGCCCAGTTGTGGCACTGTTGCCCAGATTATGAGCCAAGGAAGAAGTCCTCTTATCAGGAATACCGCAAACAATATGCCCCAGAACAAAAACCATTTTCTGGCTTTTTTTGACATTGTGCCGAGAACTTCAGCATTGATTACCGCATTATCAACGCTGCTTATTACTTCGAATAAGATGAGCCCAACAACGATTAATATTCCAGTAATGATTTCCATAGCCGCATCACAATAACAATACTATTTAAGAATGCCGTTGCGATATCTTTTTAAAGCCCTCCTTTCTCCCTCGATATATTATACTATTAATGGGGTGTAGACTATGATGTGGATTGTTTGGATTGTAAGTTTGTTGTCGCTCGGCTTTGCAATATGGCTGATAAAAGATGTCTTGAGGCGTCCTACTGGTACGCCGAAGATGATGGAGATTTCTGATCTTATTCGTGTCGGCGCGAATGCGTTTATGAAGCGCCAGTATTGGACTATTGCTATTATCAGCATTGTTACGGCGATTGTCATCTATGTTGTCTATAGATACTTGGGTCAGGCGCAGTTTGGCTTGATTACATCCATATCATTCTTGTTTGGCGCGGCCTGTTCAGCAATTGCAGGCTTTCTGGGCATGTGGATTGCAGTTCGCGCAAACGTGCGTTCTGCTGCAGGCGCTCAGAAGAGTATGAATGATGCCTTGATTCCAGCTTTGCGTGGCGGAGCTGTGAGCGGCATTTTCATTGTCGCATTGAGCTTGATTGGAATTGCGGCACTGTATAGCATTCTAGGCATTTGGATGGATGTCAAGGAGATTCCATTCATGATTGTCGGTTATGGTTTTGGCGCTTCATTTGTCGCATTGTTCGCCCAGTTAGGCGGCGGAATTTACACTAAGGCAGCTGATGTTGGTGCAGACCTTGTTGGCAAGGTTGAGAAGAACATTCCAGAGGACGATCCTAGAAACCCGGCTGTTATCGCAGACCTTGTTGGAGACAACGTTGGAGATTGTGCTGGCCGTGGTGCTGACTTGTTTGAATCAACCGCTGCAGAGAACATTGGTGCAATGATTATCGGAGTTGCTTTATGGCCAGTGTACGGCGTTAACGGCATCTTGTTCCCATTAATTGTCAGAAGCTTTGGTTTACTGGCTTCAATTGTGGGAGTTATGTCAGTTAAGACAAAGGAAAGAGATAATCCTATGTGGGCTTTAACCAAAGGTTACATAGTAACTTCCGTGCTTGCAACGATTGCATTTTATTTTGTCACGATGAGAATGCTTGGCAACATCAATTTCTTTTATGCGGGATTGGTGGGCATTGTCACGAGCATTTTGATTGTGATCATTACAATGTATTACACTGAATCACAATACAGGCCGGTCAAGGCAATTGCAAAGGCATGTGAGACAGGCCACGCAACAAATATTATTCGTGGATTTGCCGTTGCATTAGAATGCACTGCAGCTCCGGTTGTTGTATTGGGTGCTGCGTTGATGCTGAGCTACATGTTCGGCACGTGGACTGGTGTTGACCACGGCGGCATTTACGGCACTGCTATTGCAACTATGGGTATGCTGGCAACTGCTGCATATGTATTAGCCATGGACACGTTTGGTCCAATTACTGACAACGCGGGCGGCATTGCACAGTTCTCTGGCGCTCCAAAGAATGTGCGTGCGAGAACTGACAGGCTTGATGCGGCTGGCAATACTACCAAGGCATTAACCAAAGGTTATGCAATTGGCTCAGCTGCTTTGGCTGCATTCTTGTTGTTCAGCGCTTATCAGGACGAAGTGGTCAAGTATGTTGGCGAAGCTGGCAGAATTGTAAACCTCGCCAAGGTTGAAGTCTTTGTCGGCGCCATGATTGGTGCAATGCTCATCTTCTTGTTCAGCAGCATGGCCATCAAGGCAGTTGGTGATACTGCGCACGAAGTTGTCTTTGAAGTCAGAAGGCAGTTCAGGAGCATTAAGGGCTTGATGCAAGGAAAGGCAAAGCCGGATTATGCTAAGTGTATTGACATTTGCACCAAGGCGGCTTTGAAAGAAATGATTCTTCCAGCACTGTTGGTTGTTGCCGTTACCGTTGCAGTTGGCCTTATCTTGAAGGCAGAAGCAACAGCCGGCTTCCTTATGGTAGGCACGATTGCGGGTATTTTGATGGCGCTCGTGTTGAACACTGGTGGCGGCGCGTGGGATAATGCAAAGAAGCACTTGGAAATAAGCGGTTTGAAAGGTACACCCGCTCACCAAGCGGCTGTGACTGGTGATACAGTGGGTGATCCAATGAAGGACACCGCAGGGCCCTCTCTGCACGTGCTGATAAAACTTCTCGGTACTCTGACTTTAGTCTTGGCACCGCTGTTTATTTGAATTATTTTTATTTTTTAGAATTATTTTTCAACCGCAGCTGTTATCAGGCTCCTTGCCTCTAAATGCAGCATAAACTGCGCTTGCAATATTTCCATATGTTGTTGGACTTAGCATTTTTTCAAGAACATCAGACACGCGATGCATCAGAGGTTTTCTTCCTGTTTCGTGCTGTTTGATTAATGTTGAAATGTTAACGTATTTTCTTGGCCCAAGCGGTCCGGCAAGTTTGCTGTTTTCTTCTGCCTGCGAAAGTTTTAGCAGTTCTTCCACTGAACCAAATCTTTCTTCGTACATTCTAATAAGTGTTTCTTTTTCTTCTATCTTTGTCTCATACCGGTCTGCCATAAGATGACGTAAATAAATAAGATGAATATATTTTGCAATAACATTGGCGCGATTGCTGAGTTCTTTTCTCATTTCTTCTTTATGGGCGTCTTCTTGTTTTTCTAACTGGTTGCCAAGCCTGACTTTTTCCCACCATTCACGTTCAACGCTTGCTTCGAGAATTTCATTGCGCGCTTCTGCAAGTAGGGCGTCTGCCTGTATTTTTTCAGCCTGACGAAGCGCATAAGCAACATGTCCAATGTGGAATTCAAGCCAGAATGCCGGATCTCCTAATGGAGCATAGACAACAGGCGGCCATACCTGATCTGCCTTTTCTTCAATCGTGCGCGAAGGAAGAGATACTCCGCTGTCAGCAGGATTGTCGCCGTGCACAATGTCGCAGAAGTCTTCAGGAATAACTGGAATCGTCCTGCTTATCTCCAGATCTTCACCATCCGGATTTTCACAACCCTGTTCTTTGCCCATGTCACTCACTCCCAACCATTCTGATTATACGATTTATAAGGGTTATGACATAATATTAATAAGGGTAAGCTATCACATTCCAGTCATGAAATTGTATCCTGCTAGAAAACCGTACAAGAAAGGTTACCTTCCTGTTGGCGACGGCCACGAATTATTCTACGCGTTATATGGCAATCCAAATGGCATTCCTGTTTTGTTTGTCCACGGAGGTCCTGGTGGTGGCTGCAGTGTGAATTCGCACAGGTATTTTGATTCAAGAAAATTTAATATCATTACTGTTGACCAGCGTGGCGCTGGAAAAAGCCGGCCTTTTGCTGGCTTGCGCGCTAACACAACACAGAAATTGGTGCAGGATTTTCGCAAACTCTTGAGATTTTTGAAAATCAAGAAAACATTTCTGTTTGGAGGAAGCTGGGGCAGTTGCTTGTCTTTATGCTATTCCATAAAATACCCGCAGTCTGTGCTCGGCATGGTGCTGAGAGGAATTTATCTTGGTTCAAACATTGACAACGAATATATGGTTACTGGAGGTATTCGTTCTCATTTTCCTGAAGTTTGGGAGCGCTTTATCAGTTTTGTACCAAAGAAATACAGGAAAAAGCCGGGCAGGTATTATTGGAAGATGATGAATTCTAAAAATTCGAAGACTATGCATAAATATTGCTATGAATGGGCGTTGCTTGAGAGCAGTATTGTAAAACTTGACTATGATCCTAGGCTGGTTCACAGGGATATGCGCGGCAAATGGGTTATTGCAATCTCAAAGCTCGAGGCGGAATACTTTATGAACGATTGCTTTTTGCCAAAAAACTATATTCTCAAAAATGTGCATAAGATAAAAAATATTCCTCTTTCGATTGTTCACGGCAGATATGATTTTTGCTGTCCGCCTGAGAGCGCTTATATCCTGCACAAAGCATTGCCAAAATCAAAATTGTTCTTCGTTTTATCAGGTCATGCAGCTGGCGAACCTGAAATGAGGAGCAGAATGATGATGGAAATTGCAGATATGGGGAGGAAGTATGGGCACAAAAGCTGAAGAAGTATTCAAAAAATTGCTTGCTGAGAACAATCTCTGCGTACTTGCAACAGCATCTTTAACTGGAAAGCCGGAAGCGGCAACCATTGAATATGTATCAGATGCTGAAAGCAATCTATATTTTGAAACATTTCCCACTTACAGAAAGTATGCAAATTTGAAGTCAAATCCGCAGGCGAGTATTGTGATTACGCAGGATCCCCATACCATTCAAATGGACGGAACAGTGGCAGAACTGTCAGGCGTAGAAGCCGAGGCAGCAAAAAAACGCCTTATAGCAAAGCACGGAGAAGGTTCTGGATACTATACTGATTCTCAAATTAAATTCTTCAGATTCACGCCAACCTGGATTCGCATTCTTTTGGAACCAGCATGGCCGCCCAAATATGTCATCATTAAAGGCAACGGTCCGAAAGGAATTCACACTTTGCATAAAAACTAAGCCTAAATCTTTTTAAACCAACTCTCACCTGAAATACTTCTGCAATTCTTCGAATACTTCTTGTGAAAATGAGTCGTGCGTGCGTTTGTCTTTTGGATCGAAGAGCGTATTGCAGATGATGCTAAGTCCTGAACTCTCCGGCCCATCTTCTGGTGTTCGATAACTATGCTTGATGAATGGTGGCATGTAGATACTCTTGTCTTTGCCGAGTCTAAAAGTTCTTGTTTTTCCGTAGATGTCTTCGCATTCCCAGTCTACTGTTCCTTCTGTGCAAAAGATGATTTCTTGCCTTATTCTGTGGAATTCTGTTCCTCCAATCTTTCCTTTTGGAATCCTGTCGACTTCATACACACGGAAGCCTCTTATATCAAATTTTTCCGGCATTGATCTGAGTTCATTAGGATCATAAGTTGTAAATCTCTGCATCCACAAGTAAGGCAGTGCTGCTAGAACTTTAAGTTCAGCTCCTGATTTTGTTAGCCATGGTTTTCCTGTTTCAGGATTAACAATTGAATCAAGTTCCAAAACCTGTTCAACTGAGGGCGGCCTCATTAGTGTTGGTATCGCTGCAAAGTCTTCACTCATATTGCAATCTACATGCATTTCTTATTTAAGCTTTTCTAAATTTACTACTGCACAATTACAATATAATGTTTTTAAACAAACCCCTATAGCATAAATCATGCCAAAAAAAGCGGTGAATCATAGTTCAGGCTCTGCCATTATTCGTGATTTGATTCTGGGCGGCCAGGATGGGTTAGTTAATGTCTTGGGCATTGTTCTTGCCATTGCAACTGCGACACAGAGCAAATACATCATTCTCATTTCCGGCTTGGCAGCAACTTTTGCAGAGTCGATTTCAATGGCAGCTGTTGCATACACCAGCGGGAAAGCTGGAAAGGAATATTATCGTAAGAGAAGAAATCATATTTCTGAAGAATTTGCTCATCCAATCAGGGATGCTTTTGTTGTCGGAATTGCTGCAATTGTTGGCTCATTAATTCCTTTGATTCCTTTTATATTCATTCCAGTCCAGCAGGCATTTTGGACTGCTTTGGGATTCTCAACATTGGTTTTGTTCGCCAGCGGAGCGATAAAAGCAAAATATACCGGCACTAATCCGTTCAAGTCTGCGATTGAAATGGCTGTTGTCGGAATGGCTGCCGCAATCGCTGGATACCTTATAGGCGCGGCGTTGGGAGCACTGCCAATAGCATGAGACATCCGGAAGCTACGAGAGTGTATTTTCTTGAACGAAAGCCCGAATGGCTGAAAATCAAATTATATTCTGGTGAAAAGTTTGACAAAATCAAGAATGCCTTAAGAAAAAGAAACCTTTATACCGTCTGCGAAGAAAGCCATTGTCCAAACATTCCTGAGTGCTGGGCAAATGAAGGCACGGCCACTTTTTTATTAATGGGCGATGTCTGCACAAGGGCGTGCAAGTTCTGTCATATTAAGACTGCGTATCCTGCCAAGCCATTGGATGCTAAAGAGCCGGTTAAACTTGCAGAAGCGATTGCAGAAATGGGGCTTGATTATACAGTGCTTACATCTGTCACGAGAGATGATTTACCTGACGGTGGTGCTGCACATTTTGCTTTGTGCATCAAAGAAATTAAGAAGCGTCACCCAAATGCACTGGTTGAAGTACTCACACCTGACTTCAAAGGCAACAAAGACGCAATTAAGACTGTTGTAGAGGCCGGTCCTGATGTTTATGCTCACAATATAGAGACTGTCAGAGATTTGCAGAGAAAAGTTCGAGACCCGCGGGCGAATATGGACCAGAGTTTATTCGTTTTAAAGCACGTAAAAGAACTCAATCCAAATATTATCACAAAGTCTTCAATCATGCTTGGCATTGGAGAGACGGAAGAGCAGGTTATTTCCGCAATGGACGAGTTGCGCTCTGCCGGTGTTCAGATTCTGACAATGGGGCAATATTTGCGACCCAGCTCCTGGCATCTGACTGTTGCAGAATACGTTCACCCCGATAAATTTAATAGGCTAAAGGGTATTGCAGAGAGCAAGGGGTTCCTCTTTGTTGCGGCAGGACCTTTTGTACGAAGTTCCTATCGCGCAGGAGAGTTGTTCATAAAACACGCATTGCATGGTAAGCACCCTGGAAATGATGGCAAACCAGTTGTACATTCGGGTAATTCCTGAAGTTCTCAGATTAGACGGCGCTACCACTATGGCTGCACACGAGTTTCTTACAACACTTCGTGACCCAACTTTGATGCTTTCTCATTTTGAACCTTTTACTGTAACAATAGGAAAAGGCATTAATTATGCGACTCTTCCGGATTCCTGCAGGAATGGAACGCCAGTTTTTCGCCGTCCAACAGGCGGCGAGATTTTACCGCACGATCAGCAAGATGTAACGTTTGCATTCTCGTGCATTGACGAAGATTCAAAAATTGATATCATGCGTGCAACTCTGTTGGCAAAGAGCTGGGTTATGGATGGCATAGATTCTCTTGGAATTAAAACACTTTCCAATCTGGGCACTTCAATATTTGTGCCGAGCAGAGGAGGGCAGTACCGCAAGATTGCAGGCACTGCGGTGCAGGCGCAGGCCAAACCTGGAACACCATACCTCATTCACGGAAGTATTTTCTACGATCCTAATTTTAAGATTTTGAAGAATATTTATGGCCTGCCAAAGAAAGAGCTGCAAAAGCATTTCACATTCTTGCGTAAATTAACAGACAAATCGCCCAAAGATGTTTGTGATGCAGTAAAGCAATCATTTATGGACAAGTGTGCTTATTACGAGAAGCCGTTTACAGAGCAAGAGTGGGTTAAAATCAAGGAAATGGCTGAAAACTACAGGAATGCAGAGCACCTGAAAGGCACAGGCAAAGAACGGAAAGGCGAACTGTGCGCATTTACCTGGGGCAAATATCCTGACCGATTAAAGCACGCTCCTGATAGCCTTAAAGGAAGGACCATTTACGATTTCTCTTCAACGAAAGCCTTATAAACGCAGTAATTTCTATTTTGTCTGTTAAAAAGAGGTTGTATGCAGAAGATTGTAGGCAAGTTTACGGTCAAGTACGTCCAGATTGTTGACGAAAAGGGTAATGTTGACAAGAAGTTGGAGCCAAAGCTTTCTCCGCAGGAATTGAGGGATTTGTACAAGTGGTTGGTTCTTGAAAGAACATTTGACAACACTGCCTTGGCTTTGCAGAGAGAAGGCAGGATTGGCACTTATGCTCAGAGTCTGGGTGAAGAGGCTGTTCATGTTGGCTCTGTTTTCGCCTGCAAGGGCGAGGACTGGATTTTTCCTGATTACAGGGAGCATATAGCATTTTTGATGAGAGGAGTTCCTGTCAAAAATCTTCTTATGCACTGGGGAGGCTCTGAGGATGGGATGGCCTTGCCCGAAAAATCGAATATTATGCCTGTCTGCATTCCTGTTGGCACGCAGACTTTGCACGGTGTTGGTGCTGCTCTTGGAATGAAAATTAAGAAGCAGAAATCTGCAACATTGACTTTTGTTGGCGATGCTTCCACAAGCACTGGCGATTTTAATGAAGGTTTGAATTTTGCCGGCGCTTTCGTTACACCTTCTGTTATCGTTATAAGAAATAATCACTGGGCTATCAGCGTGCCTCGCACTTGTTATGATAAAACTTGGGGCGGCTGCCAGACAAGGGCTGAGACTTTGGCACAAAAAGCAATCGGTTACGGTTTTGATGGAATTCAGGTTGACGGCAATGACATTCTCGCAGTCTATTCTGTTGTAAAGCAGGCAATGGACAAGGCGCGTGCTGACAAAGGGCCGACTCTTATAGAGTGTGTTTCATATCGTATTACTCCTCATACGACTGCAGATGATCCTACAAGATATCAGGATCCAAAAGTGCTGAAGGCGTGGTTGGAAAAAGAACCACTGAAACGCTTCCAAATTTACTTGAAAAAGAAGAAATTGTGGGACGAAAAATTTGAGGCAGCAGTACAGGCAGAATGCAAGAGGATCGTTGATCAAGGCGTTGTTGAAGCTGAGAAACACAAGCCCATTCCTACAGACATGTTTGATTCCGTTTATTCCAAATTGACGCCAAATCTTAAAGAGCAGAGGGATGAATGGCAAAATTAACTATCGTTGAAGCTGTGCGGGATGCTTTGGACGTTGAGATGGGCCGAGATGAAAAAGTCATTGTTCTAGGAGAGGATGTTGGTGTTGACGGCGGTGTTTTCCGCGCAACTGATGGTTTGTACAAGAAGTATGGCAACCATCGTGTTATCGATACTCCTTTAGCGGAATCCGGCATTGTTGGAACAAGCATTGGTATGGCAGTGATGGGTTTGAAGCCTGTGTGCGAGATTCAGTTTGACGGTTTTACTTATCCTGCATACGACCAGTTGTTCTCGCATGCTGCAAGGATAAGAAATAGGACAAGAGGAAAAATAACTTGTCCTCTTGTGCTGCGTTTCCCTTATGGTGGCGGAATTCGCGCATTGGAGCACCATAATGAGAGTCCTGAGAGTTATTTTGTTCACACTCCTGGCTTGAAAGTTGTGATTCCCAGCAATCCGTATGACACAAAAGGTTTGCTTATTGCAGCTATTCGCGATCCAGACCCTGTTATTTTTATGGAGCCAAAGAGAATTTACCGTGCTATCAGGGATGAAGTGCCTGAGGGAGCGTACACTGTTGAAATTGGCAAGGCAAACATTCTACGAGAGGGCGCAGACTTAACACTTATCAGCTGGGGCGCTATGGTTAGAGAAACAACTAAAGCTGCTGATGCTTCTGCTGCTAATGGCATTCGTGCAGAAGTGATTGACGTTAGAACTTTGAATCCTTGTGATTGGGACACAATTCTTGCAAGCGTGCAAAAGACTGGAAGAGCTATTGTCGTGCACGAAGCTCCGCACACTCTTGGTTTCGGCGCAGAGATTGCTGCCAGAATTCAGGAAAAATTGTTATTATTTTTGAAAGCCCCAGTCTTAAGAGTAACGGGCTACGATACTCCATTCCCATACTTTAAGTTGGAAGACGCCTACTTGCCTAATCCTGAAAAGATTGGAAAAGCTATTGAAAAGGTGATGAAGTTCTAGTGGCATACGATTTCAGGCTGCCGGACTTGGGAGAGGGTATTGCTGAGGGAGAATTAATCAAATGGCTTGTTAAGGAAGGCGATAAAGTTGAGGAGCATCAGCCGATTGTTGAATTGGAGACTGACAAGGCCGTTGTTCAAGTACCGAGTCCAAAAACTGGAACGATTCTAAAAATAAATGGCAGTCCAGGAGAGAAGATTCATGTTGGAGATGTGCTTTGCACGATTGGAGAAGTAGGGGAGAAAATAGCAAAAGTTGCAGCAGCACCTGCAAAACCTGTTGCGCCTGCAAAAAAAGTCTCTACGACAGTTATCGGTCAATTGGAAGAAGCGCCTGAAGAGGAAGAGAAAAAAGTTACTCCAATTACGCCGAAGAAAGCTGCTGAACCTTCTGTTGCAGTCCTGCCAGCTATCAGAAAGCTTGCTCAGGAAATGAACGTTGATATTTCAAAAGTGCAAGGAACTGGCCCTGGCGGAAGAATTACCGAGGATGATATTAGGCGAGGTGCAGGCCAGGCAGTTAAAGCCGCTCCTGGCCCTACAGTTACGTTTGAAAAATTCGGAAGAGTCCTGCGCATTCCATTAAAAGGCATTCGCCGAACAATTGCAGAGAATATGCGTGAAAGTCTGAGCAAGGCCGCACACGTTACTCATATGGACTACGCTGACGTTACCAAGCTTGCAGCTTACAGGGAGAAGGAAAAGGAAGAAGCTGAAAAGAAAGGCGTCCACCTGACATTCATGCCGTTTATAGTCAAAGCGTGCACGCTTGCTCTTAAAGAATTCCCATATGTGAACTCAAGTTTGGACGATGAAAAGCAGGAGATTGTTATCAAGCAATTTTATCATATTGGCATTGCTGTTGATACGCAGGCTGGCTTGATGGTGCCGGTTATCCATAATGCGAACGAGAAAACCATTCTCGAAATCGCCCGTGATATTTGGCGCATGGCAGAGCTTGCCAGAACAAGGGAAATCCAGTTGAAGGACTTGCAGGGTGGCACTTTTACCATTACTAACATCGGCAGTCTTGGAGGCGAATTTGCTACTCCAGTCATCAATTATCCAGAGTGCGCTATTCTTGCTTTGGGCAGGATATCCGAGAAGCCGGTTGTTGTTGATGGCAAGATAGAAATAAGAAAAATGCTTCCGATGTCCTTGTCTTTTGACCACAGGATAATTGACGGCGCACTTGCTGCAAAGTTCGTGAATGAAATCAAGCGCCATTTGGAAGACCCGGATGCACTGTTGATGGGATATTAGCCATGAAACACTTTATTTGCACAGGCGGTTGTAAGGGTGTCTCGCAAAAAGCCGGCGCATGCCAGGCTATGACGTGCCTGAAGCATAACCAGCCGCTGGAAGTGTGTGAATGCACAGATGGGAAACATTTCGGTTCTTTTGAAAAGTGATGATTAATACTTGATATAAAAATCATTAAACTTTCCTGAATATTCTTCCCATTCGTAATCGAGTTTCGTTACAGTTGCAAGAGGACTTCCTTTTTCGCAGAGAACAATAAACTGCCGCAAACAGGTTTTGTCTCCTTCTGCGACAATCTCAACTCCACCATCATCAATATTTCTGACCCATCCGGTTATGCCCATTTTGTCTGCTTCTTTTTTTACATAGTCCCGATAGAATACGCCGTGCACTCTGCCTCTGACAATTACATGAACACGCGATCGTTCCTTGAACAAAGAGTCAATCTCTTTTTTCTTCAATTCTTCCTCTTTCTTGCCGTGCTCTAATTGCCGGTCCACCATTCGTTTTATGCCTTCTACGTGCATGGACGTATGATTCGTTAAGTTTATATTTAAATGTTGCAGCCATCATGGTATGACAGACATCATAAGAGCACTAAACTGGCGGTACGCCACAAAGAAGTTTGACACGGAAAAGAAAGTGTCAGAAGAAGACTTGAACGAAATACTTGAAGCCGGTCGTTTGGCACCCTCTTCGTATGGCTTGCAGCCGTGGAAGTTTGTAGTCGTAACAGATCCTGTGCTTCGCAAAAAGCTTCGCGAGCATGCATGGAATCAGCCTCAAATAACAGACGCCTCACATCTGATTGTGCTTGCCACGAGAACTGATGTCGATGAGAATTACGTTCAGCATTATGTTGATGAGATTGCAAAGCAGCGCAAGACAACCGTTGAGGCATTGAAGGGCTACCAGGACATGATGACTGGTGATGTGAAGAGCCGTTCAAAGGATGCAATTCTTGAGTGGAGCAAGCATCAATCGTATATCGCGCTTGGCTTTTTACTGTTTACTGCCGCTCAGAAACGCATTGACGCGTGCCCTATGGAGGGCTTCGACCCTGCCAAGTTTGACGAAGTGCTCGAGCTGAAGAAGCATAATCTAGCTTCGACAGTGCTGTGCACCATAGGATACCGTGCAGCTGATGACAAAGCAGCGCAGAATTTAAAGGTGCGATTTGACCAGAAGGATATTGTAATCCGCAAATAGCTTTTTAAATCCTCCTTCGTTTATGCCATATGAGGTGAATATTATGGCAGAAGTTATGATAAATTATCTGGCAGTTCTAGTGGCATCGATTGCAAGTATGGCAATCGGCATGATTTGGTATGGCCCCTTGTTTGGAAAGCAATGGATGAAAATAATGGGCTTCACTCCAAAGTCTGTCAAGAAGATGAAAGTAAGTCCTTCCCGTGCTATGACCTTGGGTTTTATCGCAACGTTAGTTACAGCATATGTGTTGTCGCACTTTGTTGATTATCTGGCAGCAACCACGTTTGCCACGTCAGCCCAATTGGCGTTCTGGCTCTGGCTTGGTCTTGTTGCACCGATGCAGCTAGGCTCTTATCTTTGGGAAGGAAAGCCTATCAAACTGTTTGTGATTAACTCATTGCACTATCTGGTCTCGCTTATTGTGATGACCTGGATTTTGGCCGTTTGGGCCTAATTTTATTTTTTTTATTTGTAATCCACTCCTTCGCTCTTGAGTTCTGAGAATTGCTCTTTGAGCATAAAAGGTCTGCCGCTGCCTGTGAATGAGAGATGTCTTTCAAACATTTTCTGAAATCCGTCTGAAAAATTTTTCCCGACCCCGAAAAATGAATAAAGAGAATATTTCAGGGTTTGCTTTTCGTTTTCATTTTTGAGAATTGCAGTTATTGGCCCCAGTTCAAGAACTAATTCAGTTTCGAAATTATTCTTTACAAAAAACTCATAGGCGGAAATCAAGTTGTTCAATGGTGTCCAGCGGAATTTCAAAGCTTTTACTTTCAGATGATCATCTTGTCTATATCTCAGACCAAGATTATCAAGTATGCCTGTTAGCACGCCTGTATCAATCCAGTTTGCTTCTTTTGGCAGGGAAACATCCGCAATACCCCATTCAAATGGCGCATCTATTCTGACGCGTGCTGGTTCTCTTGTCAGTCTTTCCTCTATAGACACGTTTAAGTTCTGCCTAGCAGTCATTTTGTATCTTCTGGATGGAATATTCACTAACACGTCATGTAGCGCACTGTCCGCGATATTGTGCTGTTTGTCATATTCAAGAGTCACGCTGATATATTTTGGCGTTTTGCGGGAGAAAGATGCATACAAGTCAATCCTCTGCGGATCTTCAGGACGAAATGCAATTGTTGAATCAATGCTGACGTGCTTAACTTGGTCCATTTTTCCTTTGGAAAAAATATGCGCGCCTTTCATAATGATGTCAAAGAAAGTGTCTTCAGCAGTCAGTTCAAGCGGTATTATTTTAACGTCCATTGCAGCTGAAAATAAATCATTATTAAAATGGCTTTCGTAAAGGTTAAATATGCCAAAAAAGTTATTTTTTCATCATCAGCATGTAGTCTGTGTATCCATGCTTTCTGTACAGTTTTTGTGCTCTCGTGTTCCAAGTATAAGCCAATATTTTCAAGTCTTTAATGTTTTTTTCCTTGAACCATTCTAATGACTTTTTTAATAGAAGCGTACCAATTCTCTTTCCTTGATATTTAGGCAAAACATACAAATTGTATAGATGCCCTTGCTTTTTGTATCGCACCCAACCATTATTGTTTGTAATCTCCACTGCTGAATAGCCGATGAATTCGCCTTTCTCTTCAGCAACGAAATGTATTTCGTCTTTGCATCTGAGGCTTTTGCCGAGGGAAATCGGAAGTCCGCGCTTGACAAATCCACGGTTAAGTCTTTCATCGGTAGAAGCTTCAAGTAAAAAGAATTCTGCTCGTATTTTCTTGAGCTTTTCAAAGTCCTTGAGTGTCGCTTTTCTGATTTTCATCGTATTAGTGTAAAAATGAAGGCAATATAAAGAATTCTATATTTTTAGATTGTCAGCTTCGGCTTAAGCACATTTTCTATCTGTTCTATTGTCTGGCATTGTGCAAGTTTTTGCCTTAAATCGCTGCCGCCGACAATTCCTTTGGTGAACTGTATGGCGTGGCCTTTGATTTCGTTAAATTGTATATTGTGCTTTCTGGCCAGCTCAAGATATTCAAAGAATAATGCTATCGAATTGGCTTTTTCATACTTTCCAGTCTTCATGTAATCGTCAATTTGCTTGAAGATATACGGATTGCCTATTGCGCCGCGCGCTATCATGATGGCATCCACTCCGCTTTCCTCAAATCTTTGTTTGAATTGCTCGGGCGTAAAGACGTCTCCATTTCCGATTACTGGAATTTTTACGGCTTGCTTGACTTGTTTTATTATATCCCAGTTTGCGCTTCCAGTGTAGCCTTGCTGCTGCGTCCTGCCGTGTATTGCAATGGCTGCTGCTCCTGCTTCTTCGACTAATTTCGCAACTTCTACTGCATTGATAGTTTTATCATCAATGCCAATTCTTATCTTGACCGTAACTGGCTTTTTCACGGCTTTCACAAGTTTTCTGATAAAGCTTGCAATTTTTTCAGGTTGTTTCAACATTTCGCTGCCTGCTCCTGTTTTGATGACTTTCCAAGCCGGGCATCCGCAGTTTACATCTATCACGTCGAATTTGTCTTGCAATTCTTGTGCTGCCTTGACTATATCTTCTTCGCTGTGGCCGAATAATTGCACGGCCACGGGCTGTTCGATAGAATCTGTCTCAACCATTCTCCAGGCTACTTTGTTTCCGCGCACTAGAGAAGTGCTGCTTACAAATTCCGTGTAAGTTATGGCCGCGCCGTATTTTTTGGCGAGCGCTCTGAATGCAACGTCCGTCACCCCGGACATTGGCGAGAGTACTGCTTTGCCGTTTAGTTTTGGGAATTCCATAGACGATAAAAAGAAAAGGGCTTATTTAACTGGCTTTCGCTCCGCTTCTCTCAATTCTATCCTTTCAACCATTATCTCGTACAGGTCCGGCTCTATTTTTAGAATGTCTTTTAACGTTACCAAACCAACAAAATTTCCTTGGTGTATTACGGGCAAGTGTCTGATGTTGTAGTCTCTCATTATGCGCAGTGCTTCAAATATGTCTTCATCCGGTGTTGTTGTAGTAAGGTTTGTCTCCATTACTTCCTTGACTTTTTTGAGTGCAGTGTTTCCTGATCCTGCCACTCCTTTGCGCACAATGTCTTGTTCTGTCAGAATACCGATTATTTTATCTTCTTCTTTTACAAGCAGCGAGCCAACGTGTTCTTTTGCCATTATTTTTGACGCTTCACGCAGTGTTTTGTTTGGTGAAATCGTAACCGGCTCTTGCGTCATTGCATCCGCAACTGTGTACCCCGTGCTTACCCTGTACATAGTAGTTTTAAGGCGCTCTTTCTTTATTAACGTGTCGGAAATATATAACCACACGTGAGTAATACATGCATATATTTCCGAGCACGCTCAAGAACTGCCACAATTCACAATAAATATTGGCAGTTCTTGACGTTATGGACAACGAAGAAGGGGTGAATCAAATAACTTCAAAATCGAATGATTTCGCCGTGCTGCCCGTTTCATCATAGAGGCGCTGGCAGTGTCCTTTCTTTTCCGCGCACTTTAGCGTAACAATGAGTGTGTAATTGCCCGGATTGGGAATTAGTGTTGAGATGAGCCATTTGCTGTTTTCAAAGGATGGCTTGAGTTCCGTATTGCGTCCAAAATTGTCCTTGAAATTGATTAACAAGGCAAATTGCTCTCCGTTAGTAACCGGTGTTCCATCTGCCTCTTTAATGTCAATATAGTGGTGCGTTGTAACTGTGTGCGTTATGCGTTTGAGCGTATTGGGGAAGGTAATAGTGATGGCTTCCCACGTGTAATTGTACACTGCTGGCGGCGGCGTTACAGTTAAATTTGGCATATCAGATGTTACATTAGTAAGATTCTGTGCTACATTTATGGTCGCATTAGTAACATTTGTTACAGGCATTATTGTGAGATTTGTATCTGTAAGATTAACTGTAATATTTTCTTGCACTGGCGGAGGTGTTATTTTGGCAGCTATCGGCTGCGGTGCCGGTGCTTTTTTTTCAGTTACAAGTGCAACAATGATGCCTAATATTAGGAGAAACAGAATAATTCCTCCGGCTATCTTGTATAAAGGCAGTGTTGCCTTAAGTTCATCTTTAAATTCCTTTTCTGACTCCATAGAACAGCGTTGTAACTAGTGCTTTTATAAGATTATTGGAAATCAAACAAGTACTTCGTAGTCCTTGCCAAAAAAGCGTTTTAAGCTCTCGAACAGTGGTTCTTTGAGTGTTATTCTTACTGGAACCAATTTGGCTAATGCCTGTTCGAATTCTTCTGGCGTGCACGGTCCTGTGTTTCCGAGGCTTCCATCTGAATTGACAGGTGCTTTTTCCATTATCCTGTCCGGACTGTCCATGTCTCGCACTATAAACGCAGTATTGCCTAAGATTGTTATTTCGCCGTATTTCTGGCCGTGCTTGACTCTTACTTTTGCGCGTTCGAGCTCGTGAGCTTTCTTGCGGTGCATGTAATCAATGAGGAAGCGGATTAGCTCGCTGCTGTCTTTCTGCACTTTATCAACTTCTGACTTGCTTAGTTTTCCTGCATCGTAGTCTGCTTTTGCCTTGATGAGCGCGTGCAAATTTCTTAAGAATTTTGCCGGTATTTTTCCTGTTGATATCATCTTTTCTTCAAAGACGTGTGCAAGTTCTCCTTCTGCCGCAGTTTCTATTTTTTCCATTTTAAGCACGTCGCGCAGTATGGTTTGCATCGTGTCGTACGTGTTTATCATGCTCTCTTCTTCTTTTAATTTCTCAATCTGGGTAAAGAGTCTCTTCAATCTTTTCGTGTACTTTTCTGAGTCTTCCAAGAGTTTGTCGATTTCCTTGCCAGTAATGTCTTTCCTGATTCCGTGCTCGATGTCCTTGCGTACTTGAATGACGTTTTCGAGTATTTTCACGTATTCTTCTTCAAGGAGTCCTTCTTTTTTGACAAAGACTTCTCTTAGTACTCCGCATGTTTCTTTTGGTGCTGGTGGCGGAATTCCATATAACATGAGCGCTGCTTGTGTTGGCGTGTGGATTCCCCAGAAGAAATCTTCCGTGCCAATGTCTCGCAGTTTGAACTTTACTCTGTCAAGTGTTTGTTCTCCTGAGCTCATGAAGATGTCTATTGCTTCTGCTGATGGCTTGATCTTGCCCATTTTCAGGAGTTGTTTCCACGGCATGAAGATTCCTCTGTCGTAGAAGGGCACTCCATCTCGCAGGAAGGTAAATATGACCGGATTACTTTCTCTGATGCTGTCCCAGAAGTCTGTCAGGATGTAAATCTGGATGTTTATCTTGTTTCGTATTCCAGTTATTTCTCCTGCTTCTGCTCCCATGCCAATGATTATTGCGCGGAGCTTGTCTCTGAGTTCTGCTCTCGTCATTTTTTTGACGTCAGTGTCGTCTATGACAAGGAAAACGTCGATGTCTGAGTCTTTGGTTGCTCTGCCTTGGACTAATGAGCCTGCCATGACATATGCTACAATGTATTTCTCGAATTTCTTGAGAACCATTGTTTTATGAAGTTCTGCTATTCTTATGGCGCCGAGCATTCCAGTATCGTATATTGGCGCGCTCATGCCGATTAATTGCAATAAGTCGTACTTTCCATCATAGCAGTTCTGCCATAGTTCAGATAAAAGTAATGTCTGCGGATAGATGTTTGGATCTATTTCTTTTGATGTTGCGTCCATGATGGCTGAGAGCTTGTCTCTGAGCTCTCCTTTGGTCATCTTTGTTGGCTCCGTATCATCAATAAGAACTAATGTGGCGTACTTGTCTTTTTCTTCCTCATAACGTTTTTGTTCTTCAGCAAAAATTTCTGGCGGAAGATTTGGTGCCGGCGGCCTTGGCGGGGGTAATAAAGCCACACCCACGATGTATTTGTCAAACTTCTCTACTATTCTTTTCTGGAATGTCGTGATTTTTTCTTTTATGACCTTGAGTTTTTCTACAACTTCTGGCGGCAAGTTAGATGGAAGTTCTGGCTCTGTTTTTGCTTCTTCTTTCTTTTCATACTTTGATTCTTTTTGAGCTTCGGCTGGTTTTTCGTACTTTGCTTCTTTTGTCTCTGTCTTTGTTTCCTTTTTCTTTGCCATTGTTAGTACCTCATGTTGCTACTATGCTTGTTAGTCCATGTGCGAGTGTTTTAAAAATATCAAATGAACTCGAGCCGGTGTTCATTAAGTACTTTACAAAATCAAATGCGACGTCGTGCAGGCCATTGTGTGCCGGGTTTGGCGCAATGTTTGGCTGCAATCCGCCAATATTATTATCGCGTATTGTTTCAATCCAAGCTAATGAAAATGCATGTGCTTTTGCTTCTTCATCTTGTCCGTTTGGTAGTGTTGGTCCGAGTACGTGGCCTAGTTCGTGTCCGATTGTTAGCAATACTGAGTCAAGATGGTCTTGTTTAATGTATATTTCTGATATTCCTTTTCCGTATTTGTTGAAGCTGAATCCGACTACTCCTGGACTTGTGTTGGGGCTTAATTCTTTGAATTGCTTTTCATCACAAATTATTATTTTGATGCTGTCTTGCGGAAATTCCTGGCCAGTCATTTTTTCAAAGGTTTGTTCAACGATTTCCTTGACTTCGCCTAAGTTTGATATTATTGGTGTCCACGGTCTGTTTTCTGCCAGGAAGTCTTCTGTGTGGGACATTTGTGCTTGTTCTGATGCTTGATAGTTTCCTGGTCCTGCAGAACTGCCCGCATAACTGTTAGATGAAGAATATCCTGCTGCACTGCTGTATCCTGATGTTTGTGAGTAGCCAGAGCTTCCATATCCGGAACTTCCGCCGTACCCACCCATTCCGTACATTATACTCCTCTCTTGAGCTTTTCTTCAAGCGGTTTTTTCTCTGTTTTTGCCGCTTCTGCTTCCAAGTCTACACCCATGTCTTTGAGTGCTTTTATGTGTGCTTGCATTAGTTGTTCTACTATCTGTAGGATTCTAACCATTTCCTGCCGTTCTTTGGCAAGGGTTGTCAGTGCTCCTTTGTGAAAACCTATTTGTTCTTCGTTTGCCATAGTGATGTCTCCGTGACATTGTTGTCACAATATAGAACTCTATGTTTCCTTAAGATTTAACCCTTTGTGACAAAAAAGTCATAGTTTTTCAAATGTCAGAACTTTTTGGAGGCATTCTCCTATACACGAGCACCCAGATAATTGCCACAAGTATAAGCAATAGTACATTGCCTGCTATCAATGCACCTCTGGAGTTCGCGTTTCCTGCAAATGCACCCGTGCTTGTCCCGACGCCTGGCGCACTGATTGGCATTTGATTTTCAGCAGCAGGGCTTTGCTTAGACCGTTTTGAAGTTATCTGCTGGGCAGACTCGTCCGTTTTAGATCTCCTCTCTTTCCCCGTTGATGGCTCCTTACCAACAACTGGCAAACCTCTAAGGCAAGCCAGCCCTCCTACATCTTTGCACTTTTCCGCATCCAATGGAATCACTGCGTGCCTGCAAATGTGTGGAGCTTGGAGCATTACCGGATTATTTTTCTCATCATAAATTACAGGTGCAAGGCAAAGGAATCTTGGATCTATTTCACTGCAGAACGCGCTACAGCAATCTGCGCAACACAATGGGCCAACCGTTAGGATTCCCTCTCTTTTTAATTCTCTTTTGGTACCTTCGTTGTCAATGTAATGCCATTTTTCATTGCTGCTATAGCGAACCGGACCTGGATTTCTTTTCAAAAATTCAATTAAATCATATTCCGAACCTTTTCTGCAAAAAGGAGCTTGCATTGGATTGGTTCCGCCAGAAACTTGGCTACAGCCTGGAATTGGCACGCACGTGCATGCAGGTGGTGGAACCTGTTGAATCACGCTATCTGGCACCTGCTCTGTCGGTGTCGGCGTGGGTGTCGGGCATACTAGGGTTTCGCATCGTCCACAAGTCATAGTTGGCGTACCTGTCGGCGTTGGCGTTGAGGTTGGAATGCCTGTTGGAATGGCAGTTGGTGTCGAAGTAGGAGTTGAAGTTGGAGTTTCTGTAGGTGTAGCGGTAGAAGTAGGAGTTTCGGTAGGTGTTACAGTAGAAGTAGGAGTCTCAGTTGGAGTTTCTGTTGGCGTAGACGTAGGAGTTTCGGTAGGCGTTTCTGTCTGCATCAGTCCAAATGTTGGAGGACTTGTTTGTGGAATGCTCACTTGTGCGCCAGTTACGCCTGATGAAGTGAAGAAGCTCTTTATCCAATCAACAAATTTGGAGAAAAATCCTTTTTCTGAAGTTGCTGACTGCGCAGCTGAAACAACCGTAACACTAAGAACTAACAAAGTGAACACGATTGCAACAATCCCTACACTCTTCTCTTTTTCCACTTCTCTCTCAGCATACGAATAGGCAGGATTTTAAAAACGTTATGATAGTCACGGTTTTATCGTTTCTTGGCACGATTAAGTTTTGCCGGCTTAGAACTTCTATTAACCTTGTTTCTGTACAGGAGCGCCCAGATTATTGCCACAAGTCCCAATAATAATGCTACACCTGCTATTAACGCTCCTCTGACGTTTGTTCTTTGCGTGAACGCACCTGCTGCTTTTCCAAGGCCTGATTTAGTCCAATAAGATTCCCGATTCATAGCCGTCTGGATAGTAACACTTGAAGGAGCAATATCGCCATTGTCATCATTTGAAGTGTCAGTCTCCTCCTGCACAGGCTCTTCCTGCACAGTCTCCTCTTCTATAGTCTCAGAACTTGGAGCTGCATCTTGAAGACCGCTGCTTGTATACATTCTAATGCAATCACAAGGATCACCGCCATCTCTCTCACAGTCTTTAATGTAAGTTTCAGATCCATAAATGCACTGAATTTCACACTGACATACAGTCCCACCATCCACAGCGCACATCTTCATACATGCCTTGGTTTTGTCTATTCCTCCCGTGACTAATGCTGCTTCTGAACCGATCGTCGCTGAACATAATGGAGTGTTGCCGCGCATACTGGGAGGTAGGATACATCCCGAGGGAGAATACTTTGGTTTTTTGGGGTCCGAGCCTGCGATCACACAATTACAATAGATTGGGTTAGAAGTAGTGTATGGGCTGCTTCCACTACCTGTAGATGTACTGCCAACTCCCGGGGGTAATGTTGGCGTAATAGGAGTTGGAGTGCTGGTTGGGGTTGATGTTGGTGTAGAAGTTGGCGTACTTGTTGGCGTTGAAGTCGGAGTCGAAGTAGGTGTTGACGTTGGTGTTCTAGTTGGAGTTGAAGTTGGTGTTGACGTAGGAGTACTGGTTGGAGTGCTCGTCGGAGTAGAGGTTGGTGTTGATGTCGGAGTCGAAGTTGGTGTACGGGTTGGAGTAGAAGTCGGCGTAGAAGTTGGAGTTGAAGTCGGTGTACTCGTTGGAGTGCTTGTTGGCGTTGAAGTTGGAGTCGAAGTCGGAGTACTTGTAGGCGTCGAAGTTGGTGTACTTGTTGGGGTTGAAGTAGGCGTTGAAGTTGGCGTTGAGGTAGGAGTTGGAGTACTAGTCGGAGTTGAAGTTGGAGTAGACGTTGGTGTGCTTGTTGGTGTTGATGTTGGAGTGCTTGTAGGAGTTGACGTTGGTGTCGAAGTTGGAGTAGAGGTTGGCGTTGAAGTTGGAGTACTCGTAGGAGTTGAAGTAGGAGTCGAAGTCGGAGTACTCGTTGGCGTAGATGTCGGAGTTGAAGTAGGCGTACTTGTTGGAGTTGACGTTGGCGTTGAAGTCGGTGTTGAGGTTGGAGTTGAAGTCGGTGTCGGAGTTGACGTTGGTGTAGACGTTGGAGTGCTTGTTGGCGTAGATGTCGGCGTACTTGTCGGAGTAGAGGTTGGTGTTGATGTCGGTGTAGAAGTTGGCGTGCTTGTTGGAGTCGGAGTTGAAGTAGGAGTCGAAGTCGGCGTACTTGTCGGAGTTGAAGTTGGTGTAGAAGTCGGAGTACTGGTCGGTGTAGACGTTGGCGTTGAAGTAGGAGTTGATGTTGGAGTTGACGTTGGCGTGCTTGTAGGAGTTGAAGTTGATGTCGGAGTAGAAGTTGGTGTAGACGTTGGAGTGCTGGTTGGCGTTGAAGTAGGAGTAGACGTCGGAGTACTGGTTGGAGTAGAAGTTGGTGTCGGAGTTGATGTCGGTGTTGAGGTAGGAGTTGGAGTGCTGGTTGGCGTTGAAGTTGGAGTAGACGTTGGTGTACTTGTCGGCGTACTTGTCGGAGTTGAAGTCGGTGTACTTGTTGGCGTAGATGTCGGTGTAGAAGTCGGCGTTGAAGTAGGAGTTGGAGTCGGAGTAGAGGTTGGTGTTGATGTCGGTGTAGAAGTCGGCGTTGAAGTAGGAGTTGAAGTTGGTGTCGGAGTTGAGGTTGGAGTTGAAGTAGGCGTTGACGTAGGCGTACTTGTCGGAGTAGAAGTTGGTGTAGACGTTGGAGTGCTGGTTGGCGTTGAAGTAGGAGTAGACGTCGGAGTACTTGTAGGAGTCGATGTTGGAGTTGACGTTGGCGTACTTGTAGGAGTTGACGTTGGCGTTGACGTCGGTGTAGAAGTTGGTGTTGAAGTTGGGGTTGGTGTTTGCATTAATCCAAACACAGGTGGACTCTCAAATGGCGGTTCGATCACTTGCGCGCCGGTTATGCTGGACGATGATACGAAAAAGTCTGCAACCCACGCAAAAAGCTTGTGCACGAGTCCTCCTTCCAATGGGCTGGCAGGTTGTGCTGAAACAATATTAACACTTAGAACTAATAAAGTAAATAATATCGCAATTATGCCCACAAACCTCTCTTTTTCCACTGTAACTCTCACTAACTAATTGTTATACGCAACCCTTGAACTCATCAACCAATTTTTGATATAGAACGAATAGAACATAGTATTTAAAAACGTTATGTTTTTAAAACATTAACAAGATTTCAAAATTGATTTCAAATATTAAATTAATTCATAAACAATAAGGTATTTGCGACTATTTTACCGTTTCTTTGAGAATTTGAACTTAAACGACATGATGTTTTTTGGAGGCTTGTGCCTGTATACGAGCACCCAGATTACTGCCACAAGACCGAGTATTATCGTGATGCCCGCAATTAAGGCGCCTCTAGTGTTTGTTTTTCCTGCGAAAGCCCCCATTGGACCCTGTTCGCCCACCACTTCTCCCAGATTTTGTGTCTCGGGCAATGGAGGAGGCGCTACATTCACTGCTCCCCAACCCGCATCCGCAATTTCCTCGCCCTTGGCTTCATCAGGGCCAGATGAGGTTGACATTGACGTCGGCTGAGGCGTTGGTGCCAGTGTTTTTTGAGGTGGAGTTGGAGCTAGTGATGATTTTCCGCAGCATGTCTTAAATTGGGTATTTAGTGTTTGCCCTGGACATGGATTGGAAGAGGACAGAGGACCCAAGGCGCCACAAGTACCGCATCCATTGCAATTGGCACTGCAAATTCCGGTGCAACAGCATCCCTGATTAGGCGAAGCTGAATTTGTATTGCCTGTAGGTCTGCTTTGTGATACAGGAGGAGGCGGAGGAGGCGGAGGAGGTGGTGGCGGAGGCGGAGGAGGCGCAACAGACGTTGGCGTTGCGGTCGGAGTAGAAGTCGGCGTAGATGTCGGAGTACTTGTCGGAGTTGAAGTAGGAGTTGACGTTGGCGTACGTGTAGGCGTTGAAGTGGGAGTGGAAGTTGGAGTTGACGTTGGTGTTGAAGTTGGTGTAGACGTCGGAGTACTTGTAGGAGTTGAAGTCGGAGTCGAAGTTGGAGTAGATGTTGGTGTTGACGTTGGCGTACTCGTTGGAGTCGAAGTTGGAGTACGTGTAGGCGTTGAAGTAGGAGTAGAAGTCGGAGTCGATGTTGGAGTGGACGTCGGAGTGCTTGTTGGAGTTGACGTTGGTGTAGAAGTCGGAGTACTTGTTGGCGTTGACGTTGGAGTTGAAGTCGGAGTGCTTGTAGGAGTTGATGTAGGAGTAGAAGTCGGCGTGCTTGTCGGGGTTGAAGTCGGCGTTGAAGTTGGAGTGCTGGTCGGCGTTGAAGTAGGAGTAGATGTTGGAGTAGAAGTCGGAGTCGAAGTTGGAGTAGACGTCGGAGTACTTGTCGGGGTTGACGTTGGTGTAGAGGTTGGTGTTGACGTCGGAGTACTCGTAGGCGTAGAAGTAGGCGTTGACGTCGGAGTACTCGTAGGAGTTGAAGTCGGCGTAGACGTTGGCGTTGAAGTAGGAGTGGATGTCGGAGTAGACGTCGGAGTACTTGTCGGAGTAGAAGTCGGAGTCGAAGTCGGCGTTGGTGTTTGCATTAATCCAAACACTGGCGGACTTTCAAGTGGTTCGCTCACTTGCGCGCCAGTAATGCTGGCTGACGAGGAAAAGAAATTTAAAATCCAATTAAAAAACCTGTGCACAATTCCTCCTTCTAATGGGCTTGCTGGCTGTGCTGAAACAATCGTGACACTAAGAACTAACAAAGTAAATACGATAGCAACTATTCCCACAAACCTCTCTTTTTCCACTGTGTTACTCTCTGGCTAACTGCTACACAGACCTATACCATATCAACCCACTTTTGATATTTAACAATAGCCCTCCTATTTAAAAATATTGCGTTAAGCCGTACCATAAACCTTTAAATAGTAATTATCACTAGAACGCATATATGAAAAAGAGTGTGGCAGCAATACTAATCATAGCAGCGCTGACATTGTTTTTGGCTGCTTCTAATGGACATAATTCGTTAACGGGTTTCCAGCCGTTGGATCTTCCAGAGCCTCCTGCGCCTCCAGGAATGGAATCAGACCAGGTTCTGCCAGCAGTTAATGTTTCTCCACCAGCAATTGTTACGCCGCCCAAACCAGCTCCAAAATCTGAGGACATGCAGGCTCTTCTTGCCAGATTGGATTCCATCGAGCAGAAGTTGAACTTGCTGCCTGCTTGGGAGCAGAGATTAGCAACTGCTGAAGCGCAGTTGAAAATTGCTTCTGATATGTCTTCACGGCTTGACGCCGTGCAGAGTCAGATGACTGCTGCCACGGTCGATATTGAAAACTTGAAGCAAAGGCCTTCTTTTGAGGCTCCTTTCTTTGATGCTATCACAAACTTGCAGGGTTCTCAAAAGAAGAATGCAATCCTGAGCGTCACGTTATCCGTACTGGCTCTCATCATTATTGCAGGCATGATTACTGCAAGTATCGCTCATAAGAAGAAAGAAGAAGTGGAAGATAAGAAACTAGTCAGGCAGTATTTGATGAATTACACGAATGCCGGATACAAGCAGGAAACATTGAGAATGCACTTGCTTGCCAATGGCTGGAACGAGAAGTTCATTGATGAACGCATCAAAGAAATACCTAAGTAATAACATTTATAAAGATACAAATTAGTTTTCAAGCAAAAAGAGGTAGACTATGAAACGTGTTGCACTTGCAGTATTGTTACTATTCTTACTTGTAGCGTGCAAGGATGAGCTGCCTCCCAACCCTCCTCCTCCGGGCGGAGAAATTGGAAAAGCGATAGCAGGCATGGCTGCAGGAATGCCATCCTGGGCTGCTGAGGCAAAAAATGTTGCTATTACGCCTTCTGAAGCGTATTTTGGTGATGGTGTTGTTGTTTCTGTTTCAAACTTTGACTACGTTTATTCTAACGGCTATGTCTTTAACTCAGTTACGAGAACTTGGGAGAAGTTTTCCCTGCAGGGCGAAGCAGCTGAGCAGTGGTTGAAAGGCCAGGCCATTGGAAGCGTGACGGTTGATGCTTCCAAGTTTGTTGAGGGCGAAAACTACTTTGTTGTTTATGCCTGTTCGAAAGCTGCCGGCAAGTGGGAGTGCAACGGCAAGAAGTGGATGCTTGTTAAGTTTACAGTCAAGGGCAAGGCGACTGGCAAGATTCCAGAGCTGGCAAACGTTGAGCAGTTCGTGCTTAATATGACTGTTGGTCCATTTAAGGTGATGTCAACAACTGCTGAGAAGGATAATTTTGCAGACATTAATGTTATTAGATACGATGCCAAGTACCGTGAACCGAAAACCGGTGTTGTTGTTTTGGTGCATATCTTTGACTTCAACAACCGTCAGGAATTGGACAAGACTCTTGCTACCATGTTCAAAGATATTATCGTTAATGGCTGGAAGACGCATGCCGGTCATAACTTGGCGCTCTTCCTCTCTGAGGAGGACCACAGGATTGCAGTTTGGTCCAGTGGCAAGGAAATTGTTTATGTGGAAACATTTGAGAAAGAAGCCGCTAACGCTGAAATAATCGGCGCTTACTTGAAGAAATACCCGTCAGATTTGAAAAAGCCATGAAAAGTTTGATTCCTTTTGTTATTGTTCTTTTTTTGCTAGTTGCGTGTGCAGACGAATTTCCTCCTAATCCTCCGCCGCCTGGCGAAGAATCTGCTGCTGGAAAGGCGTATGGGGGCGTACCAATTTCTCCTGGTGCTTTGCCGAAGTGGGCAGGTGAAATAAAGTACACTGACATTGATCCGACTTTGGTGAAGGCCGGCGACAAAGTTAAGGTTGTTGTTGAAAAGCCCGCTTCAGTCAAGACAAAGTTTTACGTGCACGCCATTTCATATGCGTTTAACAAAAAGTATAAGTTTTGGGAGAAAGTGTTTGCTGACACTTCGCAGAGCGGCAAGATTGTGAAAACTTGGGCAGAGGACAAAGCAACTTTCATTGTCCCTATCTCTACTGATCGTTTCTTGCCAGGGCCTAATTATATAGTCATCTACTGGTGTATCGATACTGAAAAGCGTGACGATAATGGTTTTAAGATTTGGGATTGCAACAATAAAAAGTGGCAATTGGGCGCGTTTGAAATGTCTGGCGCCCAGTATTCTGACATTTTGATTGAGAAAGATATTGAGAATAACAGATATAAGTCGTCATCAAAGACTGAAACAGCGGGCGATGCTGGCGGAACATTATATACGGCATTCTATGAGCATTTGAATGGCGTGAAAACTGACGTGTCTGTATTGCAAACTAAAAATGTCGAGAATTTCAAGAAGAATCTTCTAAAAGAAACTAGTATTGCAGTTTTTGAGCAAAAGTGGACAAAACGCGGAAATGTATGTGGTTTCCTCGAAACTGTATCTGGAAGGGTGATGTTTTTCTGGCTTTCCGGCGCAAACTGGCTAACAGTCACAACATATGCCAGCACTGTTGATGATGCAAAGATCGGTGTTTATGGCATTAAGTATCAGTCTGATTGTGATTTGCTGAATAAGTTGAAGTTGCTTGTTCCTGCTCCTGTGGTGCAGTGTGGTAATGGGGCGCTTGACGCTGGCGAGCAGTGTGATAAAAACAATGATGCTGCTTGCCCTGGTGTTTGCAAGCCTGATTGCATGTGCGGCATTAAAGGGCCAGCAAACGCTGGCACTTGCGGGGATAAATTAATTCAGAAGCCGAATGCTGCAGGCGTTATTGAGGATTGTGAGCCTCCTGGAATTCGTGACCCTGTGACTGGCCAGTTGATTTCAACTGCGTGTTTTGTCAGGAACGCGGCTGGGCAAATTACTAACACCGGTGCGTGTGATGATAAGTGCAAGTGTATTGTTGCTCCGTTTATTCAGGCAGAATGTGGAAACGGCCGGGCAGACATTGGTGAGCAGTGCGGCGATCCAGGTACTCCTATCTGCGCCGCTGGATTAGTTTGCGTGAGTTGTAATTGCTTGAACATCACAACTAGCATTTCCATTAATCTTACTAACATTACTAATTTGACCAACATCACTAACATTACAAATGTTTCGTGTTCCGACTCCGATGGCGGGTGGAATATTACTGAAAAGGGAAATGCCACGGGCGGAGGCATAGTTTGTTCTGATAGGTGCTCAACTTCGCAGGAATTTGAGGCTTCCAATGGCACTAACCAGTTGTTAGAATGCTACTGTGGTGATAAACAGGCTTTCGGCGGTAGCGTGGGTAGTAACTGGACGAGCTGTCCTTCAAACGCACAATGCTCTAATGGCGCTTGTGCCAGCTTTATGCTTGGGCCTTCAATTAATGCAATGGTTGTTCCCGGAACTTCTGGATGCAGTACAAACCCGACCACTAACTGTACTAGTTTTGTCAATAGCACCGGCCAGATGCAGTCATGCTCGAGCTGCCAGGGCGGTTGTTGCGTAACCTATTCTTGTACAACGCCCGGAGAATTGATTGTATCCCGTAGCCCTGCAGGTTGCACGATTGCTGCACCTGTATGTACCGATTCTGATAACGGGAATAATTACTTTGCGAAAGGAATCATTGCGGCAAACGTTAATGGATCAGATGTTAATATGGCTGATACTTGCGCAATTATAGCAGAAGGAGCTTATCAAAATGTCACCTCATGCCAGCCAACAAATTGTTATATTCTTGAGCTTTTCTGCAACAACGGCGTGCCCAGTATTGTTGAACCATACCAATGCCCAGTTGGCTGCAATAATGGTGCGTGCACTATACCTGATATGCCTAACATTGATTTCCCCCGCGTTGGCTGGGCAGTGACTGATGAACCACAGGACGTTGCTGCTTCAAAAGGCGTCCAGATTGCGCTTTTCTTGGTTGCTGCAATGGGCATTTTGGTGATTACATTGCTGAATTTCATTCATAGGGAGCAATAGCTTTTTATTCTAGAAAGACATGTATTTTCGTTATGGTGCAGGAATCCCAGCTGTACGAGCTGGTAGTGCGCTTGGTGAGGTGCGCACGAACTAATGACCTGCAGGGCTATTCTGGAGTGAATAGGCAATTCAACGTCGTACATTCTAAATATCGTTCTGAGCTGGGCCCCGTAAGAAGCAGTTTGGACATGACTGCTGACCGTTTTGATGTTGCGCGGAATAATGTTTGTGCTTACTTCACGCGCCTGATAAATAACCTGCCTCCTAAACCTGAATTGTTGGAATCGGCCTTGGAACTTTCCTTGCCTTACGCTAGAACCGCATAATTTACTGATATGATTCGCGCAGAGATATCTTTTTATACTTTTAGTTGCGCAAGAATAGTATGAAGTTAGAAAAGCGGGTGAAAGAGCTGGTTGTCTTGCAAGTCATCAGCATTATTGCGCGCCTGTTCTATTTTTTCGGACTTACTGCACTGATTCCGTTGCTGCCATTGGCCTTAACACCAAATCAATTGGTTGACGCACGGTATGCGTTTGGAATTGCGCTTGGCTCAATTATTTTGGGTTTTGCGCTTGTGTTTTATTTCTCCAAAACAAAGAAAATTGCGTTGCGCGTGCTTGGCTTATTCACTTTAATTCCTGGCCTGTTGGCAGTTATCGTTTCATTTGCAGGTCCACGTCGTATGGGAGAATTTTTGAGTATGTTTGGAAAAATCACGCCATTATTGCAGAAATATATTGATTCTTATGTTCCTAAGGCATGGCTGATTGCAGGCATCTACATTATTTTGGGCGTCGCGCTTATTTGGTTTGGCGAGAAAGCAAGGAAGTAATTTCTTTTTTTAATTTGTCAAGGCCAGTTCCTTCTTTGGCGCTGACTTCTATGGCGTTCTTGTACTTCGCACCCGTGTCTGCTTTGTTTGCTACAAGAATTATTGGCTTGTCGAATAATTTTTTGATATCGTCAAGTAAATTCTGCTGTTCTGTTAATGGATAGCCGCAGGTTTCTGTTGGGTCTACAACGAATACAATGACTGTTGCAACGTGCCTGAGTGCAAGTATTGCTTGCCGCTCTATTGGATTTCTTTTTTCAAACGGCCTGTCAAGAAGTCCTGGAGTGTCGATGTACTGATTCTCTTCTGAGTCATAGCCCAGATTGAGTTTTAGTGTTGTGAACGGATAGCTCGCTGTTTTTGGCTTGCTTCCAGTTAATGCTGCAAGAAGGGTGCTCTTGCCGACGTTTGGCGAGCCTGCAATGACTATGGTATTTACTTTCGTCTTGAGTGAAGGATATCCTTTCATTGTTTTTCTGCAATATTCAAGATACTCAAGATTGTCTTTTATCTGTTTCATGACTGAGCATGTTCTTCCTGAGAATGCAATGCGCAGTTTGTTGAACTGTCCGAGTATTCTTGCTTGTGAAATTTCTTTTGTGTACTTGTGCAATAATCCCGTTATCTGTTTTTTTGCCCATGCAAGTGCTCCCAAACTCTGTTTGAGCATTCCGTAATCAAGAGTGCACTTGACTAGTTCTTGATAAAAGGGTGCTAATTGGTCTAATGAAGGAAAGCATCTGCCTATAAAGTCAAGGCTGTTGATAAGAGACTTGCCAACAGATTCTATGCGCGCTATTTCGATGCGCCTGCTTCTAACCATCTTATTTGGACTAGTTGTCTGCGCTCTGGATTCTGAAGCGCTTGCTACTCCGTTCTTGAAAGCTATGTCGAGCAATTTCTGATAGTCATCTACTTTGCCTAGTCCTTGGAGGTTCATAAGCGTGTTTTCTCGAGGAAGCTTTTTAAAGGTTTGGAATATAAGCTAATGCATGAAAGTCTTGTTTATCTGTAATCAAAACAGGCACAGGAGCCCTACTGCTGCCGAAGTTTTCAGAAGTAAATTTGAGACTAAGTCTGCTGGATTGTACTGCGAAAAGCCTGTGTCTGCTGAAGAAATATCATGGGCTGATGAAATTGTGGTAATGGAAGAAGAACAGCGGACAGAACTTGCCAAACGGTTTCCTGAATTTATATTGAAGAAGAGAATTATCTCTATAAATGTCCCCGACACGTTCTTTTACAAGCAGCCGGAGCTGGTTGAATTGTTGAAGAAAAAAGAAGCCGAATTAGCGTAGCCATTCCTCAAATTGCTTTTTTGCTGCTTCTTTTGAAGTAAAGATCTTTGTTTCAGCAACAAATAATTCCGGCATTCGCCGTGTCACTTTGTATTTCTTTCCTTCTGCATCTTCAAATTCAGCGATTGTTACTTCCCATTTCATTGTGAGCGGCCTGCACGTCTGCTGAGCGAGCACCGGTGCAGGCGCGCAGGCCAAAAAGTAACAAACAGAACTCCTTAATGGATTCATCGACGAAAATGTTGGAAAGTTTACGATGAGAGTTGGAAGAATTTCAAAAAAGATGGAAAAAATCGGAATTTAATCTCTTACTGTTCTAATGACCGCTTTGTTGCTGTATCCAACTGGAGCTTCTCCGGCGTAAATTGTGTAATAGGCAACGTAGTCTTTTGCTGCCATTCCGCCTATGTACTCGTCAAATTGGTATCCGCGTGCGAACGTTGCATACTTGTCTTGGAATACTAATTGCACGACTTCGCAGGCTGGTGCTGCAGCGACTTTGTAATATTCTGCGCAAAGGACTACTTTCATATGCGGAGTCGGGTCTTCAAAGTATGGTCCAAAGCTTCCTGCAAATGTTTTGATGTCGCTTTGCTTGATTGGTATGAAGTTTAATCCTTCTGCATACGTGGTTGTTTCTGGCGCTCTTATGTCATTTATCCAGAAGTTTACTTCTTGCGGTATGACTTTTTCTATTTCAATTCCTGCTGCCGGTTGTTTTGTCACGGGCGCTTTTTGCGTTGGCACGCCGACTTCTATTGCTGGCGCCCTTGGCGTTAGCTGCTGTATTGGCGTTGGCTGTGCGGGCGTTGTTACAACTGCTGGCTGTCTGACTGCTATGTAAACTAACAGAACTACTACGAATATCAGCAATATTGTTATGATTGCGGTTTTTGCCATGTTGCTACTATGATGTGCAGTCTTGCAAATGCAAGTGCTGGAATTGTGATGATGAGTATGATTGCGAGCGAGATGAGTGGTTTTGTTGTAATCCAGTTGAATGGCAATGAGCAGACAATGAAAGTAATGATTGCGTTGACGAGGAATGCTGGAATGATTGTTTTTGCATGTCTAGTGCCATAGATGAACGTATTCTTAAAGGTTTGTTGTGACGGGATGAGAGCAAAACTGATTTGGGAGAAGTAAAAGATAGCCAGAAATACTATGTACATTAGTATCGTCACCCAGAACGGGCTGAAAATTGGCAGTACTGTTGTTGTGCTGCCTGTGCCAATGCTGTAAAGTGAAAAAGCTATTACCAGCACTACAAACCAGAACAGTGAAAGCAATGGAAACTTTATCAGCACTGGTTTCCAGGGCATTTTCTTCAGTATGCTTTTGTGCGAGATATACCATAATGGAGTTCTGAAAACAACAAATGCAATAAACAGGCTTATTATGAAAAAGCCCATATAGGCAAGCAACTCGTTGTATGCTGTCATAAAGCCTTCATTTTTCACAAGCAGTGTTTCAAGCTGATAAATTTCTGTTTCCGGCAATTTCTGTACTTCTTGCGTCATTATTTCTCCTGCTCTTGCTGCTGCTTCTGCGCTTGGCACGAAGTACATCAAATGTATTTGAGTTAGAACAAAGAGGAATACGAATTCTATTAGGATTATCCATATCAAATACTTCTTGTTTTCAGTGAATGCCTTCCAGGCGAGGGGGAGGGTTGTAATTAGGGTCATGGTTGTGCCGTTGGAGGTTGGAAAGGAGCGGGCTTGGTCATAAATTGCGGATAGTCTATTGGAACTGGTGCTTCTGTCCATTTATCGTTGTATGGAGGCAATCCTGCCTCTTCAGTGGTTGGATAGCATCCATTTCTTCCCGCGTTTGGATCGCTGAAGAGATACCACCATACGTTGTTCATCTTTTTTTCCGTGCCTTCGTAATAGAATTCTGGCGTGAGATATGCTGCTCTTCCGCTGTCGCCGATTGTGTCATCATCTACGCACCCAACTCTTGGCATGAATTTCTTGCAGTCTCCTGAACACCATCCTTTTTCTGCAGAGTATTCCACCTTGTCATCACAATCTTCTCCAATGATATCATTACAGAACGTCTGCATGTTTTTGCTGAACAATACTCTATATTCAGTCGCTCCGAATGGTCCCATCGATGGTGCATAAATCTGCCAGTATGCAGTAAATGTGGTTGGATTGTAAACCATTTCATTGCTTGCTATTACTGTTCCATCGCTCTTTCTGTCGCATACTTCTCCTTGGTCTATTTTTCCGTCTCCGCATGGCGGAACAATTATTCTCACTTGTACTTTGTTTCCAATTGTGTGCGGCGGATTATACGCCATGTCAAATTCGTATGTTTCGCCTATTACAAAATTGGCGTACTGGTCTGGGCCTAACATATATGTTGCCTCACCCGTGCTTGGATTGTAGTTGTTTCTGAGGTCCCAGGTGGCAATGTGAACATTGCTTTTGTATGCGAATAATTCAATGTACTCAAAGGCTTGTACGTTTTTTGGAAGTATTATTTTGACTTGAATATCTGTTCCTTTTGTAATAATTGCAAGGTCTGTTTTGCCGTTGATGCTGAGCGGAAGTTTTGGCGGGGCTGCAACTGACGCTGCTGCCGGCGCTGCACCAGCAGTTTCTTTTACAACTTCTTCTGTAGTCTTTGGTATGATGCCTAGGTCTTTGTCAAGCGAATTGATGGCAAGTGCGCGCGTTGCCTTAATAACGCCAACTTCCAATGAAATGCGGGCAATGGCTGCTTTTATGTTTTCAGGAGATGGTCCGTTTGGCGCTGTTGGCGGCGCTTGTGCCATTGCCACTAGGTCGTCTTTCATTTTATTCAAGTTTTCAACCGATACCGACAAAGCGTGAAGTTCAAAAGGTATTCCAAATACCATAAATGTTGTTTTCCAGGCATAATCTTCATCCATGCCAATGAAACGTCTGACTTCATCAGTGGGTGTCAGGCCTGATGACCCAACAACACTTGAGAGCCCTTCTCTTTCAAGATTTTTCAAAGACGCATATGCTTTCAGCTCTGATATCAGTGTTGGGACATTTATATCGCCTGTTCCAACCAGATATGTAATTAATTCTTCATTTGTCCTTGTTGTGGTAATGCTTGACCTGAAGCTTTCATCATCGCCTTGCTGCTGGCCGATTTGGTTTTTCAGTTGCAGGAGTTTTTGCGCAATTGTTGACTTGACTACACAACACGTTGGCTCTTCTTTCTTCGGACAAATGCGTTGCTCACTTGATGTTTCTGAGTTTCCTTTGCATTCTGTGTCGCAGTGGAACGTGTCTCCATTCGTGTTTTTGTCGTAACAGAGGTTTGAAGCCGACAATTTGTAGCATGTTTGTTTTTCAACTGCGTAGCATTGCCTGTCCGTTACTTCAACCCATTTGTCTGATGGCAAGGATGTTGCACAGAGATAATATTCTCCTGTTTTTTCTGGAACTTGTTTTCCGCTTGGGCAGGCTCCTTTTTCGCCTGCAGCTGCTGGCAGCAAAGTTAGTAATTTCTGTTTTGCTTCGAGTGCTTTCTGAAGTTCTGGTATGATTGGTCTGAGCGCATCCTGTATTTTTGTCACGTTTGGCGTGCCTTTAAGCTCGTTTGTGATAACATTTTTGGCATCAATTGACAAGCCGACAACATTGCGCAAATCGAGTTCAGCGTGGAATGGAGGTCTGATAATATTGTATAATTCTTCAACTGCTGCTTTTACTGCATCCATTCCTGTTATATTCTTCAGATTGGTTTTGTATTTCTCGAGTACAACTGAATTTGCCGTTTCGCCAAAGATTATCTGGTCGAGTTGATTTTGCACACTCGTAGTTTGTTCTATCTTGAGTGGTTGCGAGACAAATCCTTCGAGTTTGGTCTTGTAATCTTTTTCTGGTGCTAACCACGCGTTTATGTCCTTGCTCAGTCCTGCCAATATTTCTGCTGGCCCAAGTATTCCTTCCAGCGGCTTTAATTCATCTGCCGTTGCGCACATGGCATAAAATGGAATTTCAAACACCGCTTCCGCTCCTGTATACGGGTCTACTGCTACTTGTTCTGATGGTGATCCATAATTATCTGCATCGTATGCCATCAGCATCATTTTGAATGATTGTTGATACCTGTTGTTTACGTCTCCTTTGCACGGGTCAGCTGCTAATGTTCTTGGAATGTTCATGTTTATGTGCAGCTGGATTAGTTCGTCTACTGTTGGGTAAAGAGGATCTGCTTTGAGTGTTATTGTTAGAGTGTCTTGCGGCTGTGGTGGTTGCCCTGGTCTTGGAGCTATTGATGGTGTGCACGTAATTTTCGTTCCAGAAATTGTGCCTGTGCAGAGTGCTGGTGTTGCAACGTAGAATCCGCCCTTTTCCCCCACTCCTGGCTTGTCGTTCGTGCCAGCTGTGTAGACTGCATAATTTATTTTGTCGCCTTGTCTTGTTAGCTCAAGCACGAACTGCTTTTGTGCTGCTACTGCTCCTACAAGTCCTACCAATTGCACATCTTCAATTACTTTGTTGTCTGCTGCTGTGCCTGTTGGATTTTGTGGTGATTTTGCCCATTGTCTGGCCGAAAAGGTTTTTCCTGCTTCTACTGTTGTGAACCATTCTCGTTTTATTTCTATTGGCACTGGTGGCGTGCCGTCTGCTGATAATCGCTTATTGTAATCGCCATTTGTCTGTAATAATATTAGTCCTCTGTCTTTGTTAGTGGCAAGTTCTTTGTTGCCTGGGCCTAGTATGGTGTACTGCAAGTATTTGTTGTACTTTTCTCCGCCTGGATAGTCTTGCTGCATCTGCAGTTCTACACTAACGCTTTCGTCAAGTGCGAAAACTCCGCCTTTTACTGTCGGATGTTTGTAGTCTGGTTTTCCTGATTTGAAGCGTATTCCTCCTGCCGCTTCGCCAAACTGGCACCTGAAGCTTACTGTGAACGGATCCCATCTGCAGAATGCAGGCATGCTTCCACCGCCGCCTGTTAATCCAATTGAGCAGGGTTCTGTCTTGTCTTCTTTCATCTGTTTGTTTGCTTCTTTCCACCTGTAGAGGAGGTATGCTTTGTCATATCGAACATTGCTCTCTCCGCTGCCTGCTTGCATCGTGAAGAATATTTCTTCGCTCAGGATTTGGTTTTTCTTTGCTCTTGTTGGAAGGTTTTCCGGCCTGATAACAATATCTCTTTTTCCTTTGCCTTGGCAGTCGCACTTGCCGTTTTCAAAGCCGTCTGATTCTTTGCACGTGAAATCATCGCTGCAGACAAGGTGCAATTCTATTTCTGCGTCTGCTCCTGCTGCGAAGAATGACCCGAAGTGATACACCCACGTTACCAGTCCTCCTGGTCTTGTTGTTGGGTTGAAGCTTACGAATCTTCTGTTGCACGGTGTTAGCAATGCCTGGCTGCTGATCGGGATTTCGTCTATTGCTTGGTCAAATATTGCTCCCAAGTCGAAGTTCCACGTTCCTGTGAACGCCCACATGCAGATTGAGTGTACTAATTTTCTGTCGACAAATACTGCTTTGTAAAGCCCTGTTTCTCCATATCTGCCTTGCACTTCTCTTTGCATTTCGCTTCCTGCAGAAACTAACGCCCCCATTATGTCTCCGCCGCCTTCTTTTTCTACTCTTCCTTGTCCTGTGCCGAATTTTTGCGTGAAGCAGGCAAGCGCGTCATACAATAAATCGCAGACGTATCTGCTGACGAGTGCCTGGCACATTCCATTCTCTCCGTCGCCAGTCAGGAGTATGGTGTCAATGCAGCTTTTTACTGCTCCCATTATTCCTCTCCATAATTTGAGGTATCCAACAATTGTTGGGATGCAAAGGCATCTGACTGAGTTTATCAGCCCTTCGTTTGGCTTGATGATGTAGTCTTTGTCTGGGCTTCCAATGGCCTGAATTACTTGGGCGTAAATGTACTTTTCATCAATGTTGCACTGACCGAATTTTTTGCCTGCTGCATCACAGAGTGTTTTTTTGAAATCTGGTGGAATTGCTGCTTTTTCTCTGTAAACGTCTATCTGTTCCTGGCTGAAGAATGATGTTTGGAATGCTGTATACTCCGGATATTCTATCACGTCAAGTTTTTCTGTGAGCTTGGAGCGTTCGCTTGTTGCAATTATTTCCGGCTTGTCGCTTTTTTGGAACTCCAATGTTTTTATTATTAAGCCCAGCTTGATTGAGTATCCTTGTGACTGGCCTGTTGGTACTACGCCTAAAATGGAGCTCGCCGCGCCTTTATCCTGCACGATGATGTAGAGGTCGTTGCTTTCTGCGTATTTTTGCAGTTCTAATGACTCTGCTTTTCTCGCATCAATTGTCGTTACTCTAATTGGCGTCAAAGGCGGCATTCCGTTTTTCTCGCAGAATCCGCTGGCTGCATTCAACAGTTTGTTGCACTGTATTGATTCTCCTTCTAATCCTCCTATTTCGTTCTTGCCTGATCGTTGTGCTGCGAGGCAGGTGCTTTCTTTTATTTCGTCAAAAGTATCCAGGCTTTGCCCGAGTGCGCTTGTTCCGCACGCTGAACTCCATTCCTGCATATACTCATATCCGCAGCATTCTGGTGTTGCAGGGTGCAGTCCTGCGCAGTTTACGCCGCCTGTTTCTGTTTCTCCTGCAGTGTTTGACTGATGTTTGAGCCAGTTATCATAGATTTTTTGAATTTCATCAGTGGTGAAGAATAATCGTGGAGCAAGTACTGGTTTCTTCGTGCCTCTTTCTTCTTTGCGCTTGTTCACGTCAACCCATGCTGCGCAGTCGCTGCCGGCAAAGAGTTTGCCGCCTTGGGCGTATTGGGCAATCACGGGATCAGCTTTTGCATTTTCTGCTTTGACTTCTGTTGGTGATTCTCTGCCTCTGGTTTTGAGATAATACTGCAGTGATGGTGCTGCCGGGCACATTACTCTGTCGCAGATTTGTCTGTATGTTCTGACAAATTTTTTGCGGTAGTCTTTCCATTTATGGCAGGTGTTGCAGTTGTCTGCTGCGTCTGAACCTGCACCATATTCTGCGTCGCAGGCGTTGATTGCTGCTACATTGGGGTCAAATGCGCCTTCTCCTCCTGCTAAAACGTCCGCTACTTTTCTGAACTCGCAGTTGTATTTTTCGAGAACGATTGGAACTAGTGACAGGAATTGTCCAGCTACACACGTGTAAAACAAGTACTTTCCGATTGTCTGGATTGGCATTAATACTTTGTCTATGCCTTGTATGACTGCCCCGAGGAATTCGCTGGATGCTCGCAAAAGTCCTGATGGCAATACATCCGGAGGAACTCTTTTGTCTATCGCAATGTTGACATCTATGCACGTTCTTTGTGTTAATGGCTCCACGACATCTTTTTCAAGTGTGCCGCGCACAATCGGGTCGTAGGCCATTTTCCTGGTTGTTTCTGTGAATGGAATTTCAAGTTCAAGGAATAGTTTCATGCAGCCAAAGCCGGGCGTGATGCAGTCTCCTTCTCTGTGTTGGGAGATTCTTTGTTCACGATCGAACATTGTTGCGTTTGCAGGCGCTTCTTCTTTTTTACCGTCTTTTTCAGGCAGGCTCCACGGGTCTTCTAAAGGATTGAAGTTTACTTGTATGTAGCCTACTCCGCTAGGCTTGGTTGCGCGCTGAGCTCTTACGTTTGGAGCCCGTACCATCACCAGATTGTTGTCAAATTCTTTCCTGACTTCTGGAGAAAGCATTAATGTTCTTATTCTGATGCTTCTTGCATCGATTTCTGCTTTTGCGCCGCCTCTGTATGTGTAGTTGAAGCCTATGCCGACTTGCTGTATGCCTTCAATTATCAGTCTTGGATTGAGTATGTCCGGCATTGGGTCTGTTAATTGGACGTCTATCCACGTGCCGCTTCCGCAGATGGAATATGCTATCTCAACTTCTTCCGTTGTTGCTTTTAGTCCTGCTGCGTCGATTGCCTCGAGCCTTAGTTTGCTTTTCCATTGGATGCCTTGTTCTATTGATACTGCTCCTCCCGTGACTCCTGAAGCTGATTGTGAGCCTGCAGTTACCGAAAGCGATCTTTCAAGTTTTACTTTTATCGAGAAACTTCCATCCGAAGCTGTTGCTTCTGTTTTTTGTGGTTTGCCGTTGACAAATGCTGTTACGCTGCCGGGTTCTGATAGTTTGCCCTTGACTTCCACTTCTTGCCTGTATGTCGGAGACAATTGGTTCAGGTTTGTTTTTTCAAATCTTGGCGGTCCTGTGTCGTAAACGATTCTTTCTTCAATGAATGATTTAAATCCGGCTCTATCAACTGCCGTAAAGCCGACCATGTTTTCGCCTGGCTGCAGTTCTATTTTAACGTCGTTGCTTCCTGCCTGGAGCGAGTATGATTTATTTGTTTGATTTCCTGCCTGCACTGTCAGATTGACTGGTTCTGAAACCTTGACCTTGACTGTTGAGCTTGCTGCCGTTACTACGGGTGTTGTCGTGATATTGATGAGCGGCGGAGAATTGTCAACGTCTGCTTGGTATGTTTGTGTTGCTGTTTCGCCGCCGAGTTCTGCTGTAATGATTATTGCGTTGCTTGCCTGCAGTTGGACTTGCTTGAACAAAAATGTTCCATCATCAATGATGTCTTTTTTGACATCAGCGCCGTTGATATTGATCGTAATAGTTGCTCCTGGTTTTGTAATTCCTGCAATGTCTATCTTCATTGTGCGCGGATATCGTGGAATGGTTGCGTTTACAAACAGTGGTTTGACTGTTGTTTCTTCTCCCTGTGCTGTTGGCTGGTCGCCAATTGCTTGAGCATCAACTATTGGAAGCATGATGATGAGGAATGCCATGAATAATGCCACTGACCCAAGCTGCCGCCGCGCAAGAGTTCTATGATGGGGTGAATTTTTCTCCCCCTTACAAAGTGTGGGGGAGAAAAATTCACTCAAAGAGCGCGTCAAATAATTCACTTTCCTCTTTTCTTCTTTCGTGTTCTTATCCATGGAAGCTTGGTCCTAAATCCTCGTGTTTTGTTTCATACAAGTACAGGAACATTTGTGCCTGTTTTTCGCCTTCTGGCAGTGGTCTCCATTCGAAGACTTTGAACGTTACAGCGCTTGCTGACGCAACATCTTCGTAGGAGATTGTGATATTCTCTCTGTGGTATCCTCCCACCACTGTGTTTCCTTTGAACAATAGTATGTCGATGTCATATTGTGCGTCGTCGTAGACAAAGTCTACTTCATCTTTTGTTACTTCGCTTATGTCTGAAAGGTCTGTTGTTCCTTCTGCTTGGAATTGCGTACCATTTGCCGGATAGCTTTTGTATTGGTCAAATGATTGGTTGCGCAAACTGATTGTAACTGTTGCGTGCATTGTTTTTGGAAGTTTTGAGTACACGTCTGCCATCGAGCGCTTGTTGATTGAGTCGTATGGATGCACTTCTATTTTGTATGGCATTCGTTTGAGCTTTGTCATCATTAGTTCCACATAGTCTTTGTCCACGTACTTTTTGGCCGGCAGGTATCCTTCTTTCTGCGCAGTCAGCAGAGGATTTGCGCATCCTTCTGGGAGGTATGAGTTTAGCCTGATTATTCCCGAGCCATCACTGTATGTTTTGCCGAGCAGGCATTCTTTATTCAGGCAAGTGTATGTTATGTTTGCGTCATCCAGTTCTTCTGCTACTATTCCTCCTTCGACAAATCCTTTTGCTCTGACTTCTATTGATTGCGTGCCGTAGTTTGTGCAGAATTCCGTGCCTACATCAGGGATTACAAATCTTCTGATGCCGAAGAATACTCTGCTTTCTTCATTGTCTTCTATTATGACTGGGAATCCCATTTGGAACACGAATCCTTCGCCGTTGAACGCATTATCATCTTTTATCTGCATTTTGACTGGATAAATCAGGTCGTATGTGAAGTGCCATTGGTTGATGCAGAGGAATCTTAGGTATTTGCGCGGTCCTTTCATGTTTGCCGTGCTTAACACTCCCCCGCTGTTTGGCTGCGCGTTAATGAATAACGGCCAGTTTGACAGGTACGTAAACGCCGTTTTCAAGTCTGTTTTTTTGGCTCCTGCGTCAAACATCATTCTGTTCATTTCATACACGTCTGCCGGAGGGTTTTCAGGCCAGTTTGGCTCTTTGTCTTTTTCAAGGTCTGCTCTTATGTCTGCTGCCTGTGATTTAAGATTAGCATATGTCCTGAGTGAGGCGAGTGGCGGAGGATAATTTGTGTTTGCTACCCTGATAAGGGGCAGGTTGTAGTACAGCATTCTTTGTACTTGTTTTTTCACTTCTTGTATATGCCAGGTTTTTGTTCCGCAGCTTAGTTCCATTCCCGAGAATGGTATTTTGGAATTTGCAGTCATTAGGTCTATTGTCAGATTTTCAAACCATCCTTCTTTGTTTTCTGTTTCCATTGTTTGCTTGGCTAATTCGTACATTGCTTTGTATTTGAGAGGGAAGCTGACTACAAATGCGTCCAGCTGTGTTGGCCTGCCTTGCACTCTGATATCGAGCTGCCATTTTATTTCTACAATTACTTCTTCTTCCGTGTACGTGATTACCGGAATTATATCGCTTTTTGGAATTATTTCAAAGCGGTCTTTGAATGACATAAAGTTTCCAACGCAGGCCGGTAAATTTTGTTTCACGTATACTGCGAGTTCTCGTTGTTGGAATTCTAATGTTGGTGTTCTGTCTTCGCCTTCATAGTACCATAATGGTGTTTTTGCTATACCTGCAGGGTCTGCTGCGATGAATGCGTTTGGATTTTTTTGAATTATTGGTGGAACGTCGATGTAGCCGCCTTGCGTTCCCTGTAATATCAGTCCATCTTTTGCTATTTGGCTTGTGCAGGTTGCGACATAATCGTAGATTTGCTGGACATCTTCGGGAACGGCAACTATGCTTCTGATCGGTGCAGTAACTCTTTTTTGGTAGAAATATAGGCCTACTCCTATGCTGAGTAATAGAATTATTCCGATGATTATGAAAATTGTTATCTGCCCCTTTTTTTTGTTCATTTTACTTGAATTGTTTGATAATGTGATAGAGGTATATTCTCAGCCACGCGATGAATAGCACGACAAACAGCATTGATACTGGCCGCATTGCTGTAGTGTTTTGAAATAATCTGAACAATTGGTAAATTATTATGTATATGACAAACGCGTACGTATAAGGCACTATAAGCAGATGCAGTTTTGATAATCCCCACCCTAGTCCGTTTGCGAGACTGTAACCTATTTTTCTCGTCCGCAGGAACAAAACTTGTACTAGCGGTGTGAAGTATGCTGCTATCATCATTATGAACAGGATTGCTCCTTTTGTCAATGGGCTTCCTTTAAGGGCGAATATGATTATGAGGAATATTGGAGTCCAGATTATCCACCAGATTGCATTCAGTCCAAGCCATCTGGTGAAGAATTTTTTATCCGCTTTTTGTTTGGCGATTGTTGTCCAGATGAATCCGCGTGAGATCGAATATGCCAGGAAACTGAAAACCAATAGTATGATTGCGCTTGTGAGGATGAAAAAGAAGAATCCTTGGAGTTGGGTTGCGTTTTGAGCAGTTAACTGTGGACTCGCCATTGCTTCTCTGGTGAGTACCGTGCCTGCCTGTGCTATTGCTGATTTTACCTGTAGTCTCCATTGGAAGAAGTATACGCTGCCGAATATCAATAGCCAGCAGATTGCGTCGTAGAGTGCTGTGATAAACAGTGTTTTCCATTCTGAGACTGCTTCTATCAACTGGTCTAGCATTTTTTGCGTGTAATTTAATGAAGCTATCAGCAAAATGAGTCCTGCTATTCCCAATCCAAACCACCCTTTTAGTCCGGTGAAGTAAACAAGCGCTGCTATTATTATCAATAAAATTCCAATAATTCTTGGCGTTCCAATTTTCATACCGCTGCTCCTGGCACGCTTGAAACAGGTGCTCCTGGGGCAGGCTGTGTTCCTGCTGCTGCTTGTGCGCCTGGCGTTATTTCTGTTGGCCCGCCTGCGTATTCTATGAATGGCACGCATAATTCATCGACCATGTCTGAGAATGCTGCGTGTCCTGACGGCAGTTTTGGGTCAAACTCCAGGCATACATTATCATATTCTGTTGCGCTGAACTTGTAAATGTGGTCGCGTGCGGTTGCAAGATAGGATAATGTTGGCGCGTTGTCTGTCCACCAGCGCGACTGGTAGACTGGTTTTCCATAGCTTGAGTTCAATTGTTCTCCAACTCTTCTGAAGTGCAGGTTGTACTTGAGTTCCTTTTCATCTTCTGCATTGTTTGTTACGCTATACTGCACGTGGTAGAGCCTGAGTTTCATCCTGCCAAGTACTCTTGGATCAAATGCCGGGTCTGTGAGGTTTACAAGCACTCCTTTGATGACTGTTGCATTGCCGAACAAGTCTATCATTTGTTGTCTTGTCATTCCTTCTACTTCTATTGGGATTGAGCGCTCTGCGTTGAGTGAGGCGCTGGATACAAATTTGCCTCCTGGCCCTCTGCCTGCAAGGACGTTGTCTGCACCGATTGGATATATTGTGCCGCATATTTTTGAGATTGCGCAGTTTGTTATGCCTGCTGTAATGCAGAATTTTTGCTGGATTTCTGCTTTTCTTGCCTGCACTTCCGCATCATAACTTGGCCATAATAATGATGATAATTGTCTTAATCCTGCAAATTCGTAGTATGCCCTCATGAATCTGCCGAGGCTTTGCTGCCAGGTGAGCACTTTTAGAGAATCCAAGAATCCAATGACGCCTGACGCGACGATATCAACTCTAGCTTGATTTATTTGTTCGTCTGTAAACCCGGCTTCTTTCATCTTATCCAGCTCATTTACCATAATGACTTGATTGCCGTCCGGGTCTCGGGTAGCATAATAGTATGTATGACCATCCTTACCCACAAAGGTAAGTGAAGTTTTCTCGCTCACCAATGGGTTTTTTTCGGATGCTGAATAGCCGGTCCAGAGGATTCCGATTTCATTGCCCTGCTTGTCATAGAGTCTTCTGCCTTCGTTGGCAATCACTTGTCGTTCGGTTGTTTTTCCTGTTTTTGGATCTGTTTTTGACGCTGTTTTTGTTTCTTTAATTTCTGTGCGCTTTGATCCTTCAACGTATTCGCCCTTTTCTTTTTCAGGTGTTTTATCATACACTGATTGTGTGGTTTCTCTGGTTGTGCTTTCGCCGTCGTCGCTTACTTTGAGGTCGGTCTTTGTTTCAATAATATATTCGTCTTTTGGTTTATCTTTTGACCAAACGAAGGTGTTGGTTTCAGAAGTATACGTATATTCTCGGTTTTTGTCAGTTTCTTTTTTTACTTCTGGAGGAATTTGTTGCAGAACTTTGGTGTCTAATGCATCTGGTGATGCGATTGTATCTCCTTTACGTATATCTGTATCAAATTTGTACTCGTAGTATCTAATGCCGCCTGTTGTTACAACAACTGGTTCATCTTTTGAAATGTCCCTCTCAGCAACGTAATTGTACTGCGTAGGTGGTTTTACACCTGGTTTTGCAGCAGCTGCTGGCTGTGTGCCTGGTTCCACGCGACGGGTGACAGTAATTCCAGAGGATGACGTTTGTTGAGCTTCAACTATCACCGACCCAACCAGGAGTACAATCAGAATAATAATGAGGATTTTTCTCATCCTTCCCCCATCTCGTCTTCCAGTTCTTCCATTCTATCGCAGTAGTTGTTTCCTACTGTGCCGAATGAATCTTTGTTTTTCTGGTATGTTTTCCACGCTGCTACTGCTTCTGCTACTGTCGATACTGTTTTCAATATCGCACAACCGGTGTATAATACTGGTTGCGTGCCGATTGTATAGCAGGTTTGTGTGCACACCCAGCCGAGTCCTGTGAGGAATAGTGCAACTGGGTTTGTTATTAGGTCTAATACCATGTTCATTATCTTGTCGAAGAATGCTATGAATGGGAATAGGGAGAATAGTTCTCCAATGACAAACGCGCACATCATGTAGCCGTACATTTCATCGCAGAAGCTTGCAGGATAGCCGGATAATTTGACGTCATCGTGCAAACAGACTGCCTTAAAGCATTGTATTTGTCTGAGCTTGTCTAAGTTGTAAATAATGCCTGGCAGGCATAAACATATTATGCTTAGTACGAGTGAGTTCTTGACATCAAGGTCGAGTGCTCCTTGGCCTGTTGGGTCAAGGTTTTGCAAGTATGCCCGCATATTTGAGCACCAGGGCACTCCTCCTCCTGCGTATGCTTCTATGCCTGAACCTTTGCCGCTTACTGCTGCGCAGTTGATTACTGAGCAGATTGAATCAAGGAATCCTAAGCTTATCTTGTAGCTTTCCGAGCCTCCTTCTTCTGCGGTGCAAGTTGCTTTTGCTGCCTGAGCAGGCACTTCTGCTGCGCCAGCTCCTACACCTGTTGCTCTCACCGCAACTGCTGTTATGCCAAGCACTATGCTTACCATAAACAGCGCGCTGATGATGTTGGTGATGAGGACTTTTATCTGGCAGATTAATTCTCCATAGTGGAGCCATTTGCGGAGGTCGCTTATCCATGCCGCGTTTGCCAGCCCTCCTTTCATTGCGCTTCTGATTTCGTCGTCGATGTTCGCGTTTATTTCACCCAAAGGATTGCTGTGGAACTTAAGCGTCATGTTTACTGGAACTTCTTGCGGTTCTGGTGAGACATAATGGACTGTTTTTCCGCCTGCAGTAACTGCGCGTTTGCTGTAGACTGACAGCGGGCAGTTGATGTTTAGTTCATTAAACACATAATCTCTTGGTTCGAGCTTCATGAACACGTATGGATGCGTGCTGCCCTCTACTGTGTTCGTCACGTAAATATCATTCAAGAAAAGTTCGATGTCGCCAGTGCATTCGTCTGGCGCCGTTGGCCCTGCAATTGCTAGTGTTGTTATGTCTCTGCGCGGTGTTTCTAAATCTACTCTGCATGTTGCTATTGGCGGAATTAGTGATGCTGTTGATCTGTCAATGACGTATGGACTGCACGTTACTGTTGGAGGTGACTTCCAGTACTTGACATTCGTTTCATTATCAATGCCGTAAATCTCAAGAGTTGCGTTTGTTCGTGCAGTGTTGTTTGCATCGTCTGCAAATACGAACGTGAAGTATGATGTGTATGGTCCGCTTAAATCCACTAAACTTTCAAATATGCAGTCACTCGCATTGCCGGTTGTTGGAGTGCAGGTTGTTGCTCCTGTTTGTGCGCTGCCTCCGATGTCTGTGAAGTTTGCATAACTTGTTGTGAAGTCTGCTGATCTGACTGTGTATTGTACAAAGCTTCCTTTGATTGCTCCGCCTCGATATTCTACTCCTTCTTCTCCTGATATTACCTTGAAGTCAAGAACTTGTGGCGGGTATGGTCCTGTGTTGTCGTAGATTATCTCGTAATCTGCTACGTTGCCGACGGTATTTCCCAAGTCATCTGCTGTGTCTGCAAGAACTTGTATGTGGTACGTGTTTTCTTGAACTGTTGCTGGTGGTGTCAAGAACCATAAGCATCTCCACGTTGCCCCGGAATAACGTGAGCAGGCATCTGCCTGGACGTTGCTTCCAATTCCAAGCTCGTGCATGTCAAGGTAGACTTTTTTGCTTACAAATCCTATGCCGTCTCCGCCTGCATTATCGCGGTCTTCAAGTTCTACAATGAGCGGTGTTCCGTATCCAAACAGCGGAACTCCTCCTCTGTTTGCTTCTGAAATGATTCCTTTCACGATTGGCGGAGTATCGTCTGCTCTTATGTCGCAGGAGAATTGTTTCTCCGCGAAATTTCCGAGAATGTCTTTAGCCGTTATTTTCAACTGGCAAGGACTGACTTCGCTTACTCCTATTCCTGTCCAGCTGTAAAGGTCTCCTGAGGCTAAATCAGGTGGAATTACATCTGGAAGGTTCGGATTTAATTGGAAGAAATTTCCGTAGACTTCGTTGCTGTCAACTCCGCCGTCATCGCTTATTGTTGCAGTAATTGTTGCTGTTCTTTCTTCGCCTGAGTGCACGTGTGTTATTAAGAATCCTTCGTCGTCTAAGATTGACAGTTTTTCAATGTTTGGCGGAGCTTTGTCCACTCTTACTTCCGTGCATTTTGGCGCGCTGGCGTAGTTGGCGTGGTCTGTTGCTGTTGCGCAGACTTGCTGCTTTCCTGGTTTTGTCAGAGTTAGTTGCAATGTGTTGTCTTTTGTGCATACTTCTTGCTGGCCTGCGTCCGTTACGCTAATGTTTCCTGCTGTTATGACGATTTGTTTGATGCCTGCACACTGATCTGTGCTTCCGTAATTGAGACCATAATCTTCTGCAACGTATGAAACAGAAACTTCCCCGCTTGTCACGTTCGGTTCAACAGTAAAATCTTTGATTACTGGCCCATTAGCGTCCACAATTAGGGTTTTTACTTCGCTGCCCACTATGTCTTCCGCGTCATTTCGGAGTTCTATCGTGAAAACGATTGGCTCGTATGCTTCAAAGTCTGGTTCGTGGAAAATGCACTTGTAATATCCGCCGCTTGCCGACGTGCAGGAATCAAAATTTGAATAGCTGTCTTCCACGTATAGTCTTACTTGGCTTTCGTTGATTATGTCCTCGCCTGGAATCTTTGCGAGAACTTCTATCGTGAGCTCATCGTGTGTTCTTGCTACCCCTTTGCTGCTGCCTTTGCCGTTGAATTGCTGTATGCTTAGTTCTTGTGCCCATACTACCGGTATGCTGACTATCAGAGCCATCATAAACAGGGCAATGATGCATAACTTTCTCATGTTATCACCGGGTATATACGGTCAAGGTTTGACAGCGCATATGCGTTTACATTATCGATTTGGTTCAAATCTTCTACAATTCGTTTGTCTTCTGGCACTCGGTCTATGGCAATGATGAATTGTTTGAATTCTATCTTGTTTGCTGCTCTTAGCATTGAGCTTGTGAACTCATACTCATATTCTGCTCCCCCGTATGGGAATGGCGAGGTCTCGTTAAAGACAATGGCGTTTTGGGGCACCCAGAAGCATTTTCGTTTGCTGCCGAAGAGTTTTTTGATTTTGAAGCAGCGCTGGTCTGGTGGTATGGTCAGGTTTTCTCTTAGGAAACTGTTTATTGTTATGCTGTAATTTCCCGGTATGATGAACATTTCTTTGCTTTCATCACCGGTTAAGCTGACTACTGAGCTGAATGATTCTTCCCAGGAGTTTCCAATTCTCGTTAATTGTATGGTTGTTTCTTGATTGTCGCTCGGCCTTAATGATCCGCCTTCTCTGAAGTCCCACTGGTCGTGTTTGCCTGCCTTCGTTAGTGCAAAATTTCGTACGGTTGCATTTACTGTGCGCACTGGCTCGAGTAAAACGTCAATTTTCATTGGTTCTTCTCTTTGCGTGTCGAGGGGCGATGAGAAGCTCGCATATCCTTGTTTGTTTATTCTCAGTGTTCCTCCTACGCAGCGGGGGAATTTGCTTGAGAGGCTTCCGTTTCTTGTGGATCCGAACATGCACGCGTTGTCTCCGCAGAGGAAGCTGACTGACGCATCTTCCGTTCCTTTCAGGTTTTTAGCGTCCTTGACAAATAGGCTTACTGTTCCCGAGGTTTGTTGTTTTGGATCGCAGAAAATTGATGGTGCTGTTCTTGCTGCTGCTGCCTGGAATTCAGGAACGTCTGTTGTGAACGCGTCAGAGTTTCTCAGGTTTTGTTCTAAAAAGAAGTTGAAGCTGTATCCTTCTGTGTTGAACGCCTCTGAATTTCTGATTTCAACCAGAACAGGATAGCTGAAGTCGTATGCGAATTGGTATCTGTTGATTGTTATTGGCAGCAGTGCGAAATTGCTGCCAGAATCTGCTCTGCAAAGTTCTCCTTTGCAGTTCAGGTTGAAGTATGGCTTCCACCAGTCTAGATAGCTGAATCTTACCCCTAATTTCGGGTGTGTTGAGTTTAATGGCAGATAGAATTGTCTGTTATATAGCAGTTCAAAGTTTTCTGGGTCTCTTACTCCTTCTGGCGCTGTAATGTAGTGATAGTTACTCACACCTGATGTTTGTATGAGTGGAATGTAAGCAGCAACTAATCCTGTAAGCTTCTTTGCTACTTCGCTTTTTATCCAGAACACTCCTGGTTTTGGCGGGCCTACTTGCAGGTCGCGCGGTGGCGGAAGTTTGCTTGAGTCAACATCGCTGAAGGTGTAGATTAGATTTTTGGTTGCGCTTTCAAGCAGTCTGTAGTCTTTTTCGTAATTGGTTAATTCTGTTGCAAGATTGTAGATTTCTCTGATGTTCAGGTCTATTGTGACGTAATAGTCTTCAATGTCGTAGCTGTGTCCGCCGCATACTGCTCTTAAAGAGTACTTGCCTACAAAGAATATGTCGTCTGTTGCCACGTTTGCCGTGACTTTTGGATCATCAAGTTCTTGCACCTTGCAACCTCGTTTTTGGTAGTCTTCAAAGTTTCCAAGGCAGGTGCGCAGATTGTTTGTAACGTATTCGTCAAGTTGTCCTTCGATTGTTATCTGCCCATCCCCTCTTCTGAGTCCTGGGCGTTTCGAGTCAAAAACGCAGTTTGGTGGCTGGCATTTGTTGTTGCTTTTCAAATACCACCAGTATGCTACTGACGGCCCTGCTCCGGGCGACATTTGTACTGCTTCGCCTTCGGTTGGAGAAAGAATATTGTACTGGAGATATTTCTGGTCTACATAACCTCCTGAGTCTCCTATTTTTCTAAGACCGTCTGTTGCCAGTCGTTGGATGCAGGATTCGACAAAATCGCGTAATGGTTGTACTTCTGTTGATAGCTCTGCTACTTTCGGCCGTGCTACTTCGAATGGTCTTCTAGCTTCTCTTGTGCTGAGATAGATGGCCGTGCCAATTATGACAAGAAGTATTAGACCTATGATTATAAAAATAGTAATCTGACCCTTTTTTTCGTTAGTCACGAACTTCACCCTCTTTAAACGAAAAAAAGACCAGTTGAACAGAGTTCAACGCTGCTCTTTTCATACTATAAATCCCCAGTGATTACTATAGCAAACCACCTTTTTTGTATTTGGAACTCTTGCTTCAAGGTATATAAATGTTACTATAGCGCATATTATATAGTTGCAAAGAACTTTTTCACTTAACTTCAATAGTAACCGGAACCTTCGTGACTTCTAACAAGTCAGAAGAAATGAATACTATGTTTTTTGTTCCTTCTGCTTTCGGCGTTATCGTGACTTTGCTGTTCTGTACAGTTACTTCAAGACCTTCATCTGTTGTGCTTAAGTAAACCAATGGGTCAGTTTCTGCGTCTGTGAAATATTGATTTAAGTCAATTGTTAATGTCGCGCCTTTCTTTGCCGTAAATGTTTTTGTTGTTCCTGTCCACGCGGGAGCTGTGTTGTCTTTGCGCTCTATTTTGTACAATAGTTCCTTGACGTGCAGCCTGCTTCCGTTTTCAACGTCTGCAAATAGTTCTATGGCGTTTGAATCTGCAATTATTTCGCAGGTTTCTTCGCATACGTCTGTGAAGCTGCCGTTTGTGCTCTTGCTTTTTTCTGAATCAAATATTAATTCGAACTTGTCTCCTTTTTTGTAGAAGAGCTTCACTTTTCCAATAAATTCTCCGCTTGCTGCGAGTGTTAATGGTCTGTCGCGCAGTGAAACCTGTTGTAATTTTGTTTCCGTAAATACTAAGTCTGTTGGCTGTCTGATTAAGTCTTCAAATCCTGCGAGTCCGACGATACTTGGCTTGAAGAAGATGACAATGCTGAATCCTATGATCAAAACTGCTGCGAGAATCAGGTGGTATGGTATCTTCACGCGTTCTTTTGCTTCATTTACTTTTTTGAACAGTTGCGTTACCTGGTCGTAAGCTAATTCTTTGTGGAAATGTTCCAGGGTGCTTTTCTCGATTTCGTGATATGCATTGACAACGTCAAGATATTTTTGTTTTGCATCAGCAATCTTGTCATCGTTTAGCAATTGTTCTGTTTGTGAATGCAGTTCTACAAACTTTTTTACTAGTTCTTCGTCAGCCATCTTTTGGGCTATTTACAGAATTAGCTGTATATAAACTTAATGTCGTATTACTTGGCCGCTTCTTCTTTCTTTTCTGCTGCTGGTATTGCCAAAGGTTCCTTGCCTTCTTTCGTGACTTTCAGGTTTACTTGTGCTATTTTCGGATGGATTGTATTGCCGCAGACCGTCTTGCGCTGTCTGATTCCTTTTGCTTCCATCTTTAAGCCAATGCCTTTGATTGCGAGAATTCGTTTGCGTGCAAACCCTTCAACATCTTTTCTCATTGGGAATCCACAATAATCGCTTCCGCCCGTTACCATAAACTCGTAGCCTGCAAGACCGATGTGGTCTCCTGAGATGGTGTCGCCTATCTTTTTTCCTAGAAATGTTTTGGCTTCAGGATCTTGTATGTCCTTCTGGACACACTTGCCTTGTTTTGTGCCGATAACCACCTTGAAACTAACCATAGTCGTGAATTTTCAGAAGGGGGTTTATAAACATTACGGTTGCTGTAACTACGATATGAGAGAAAGTTTGCCGGTTACTTTGTCTATTTTCTCAACTTTATCTGGACCGATGCCTAAACACGTAACAGTGCCCGGCTCTAAGTGAGTATGCCCCGCATCCGTAATCAAAGCCACAACCAGTCCTGCATCTTCTGCTTTTCGTTTGTATTCGTGCAGTTCCTGAATGTCTTTCACGCGTAAAATTATTTTTTTCATTCCTTGTTCCTGCCATTTTTTGATGTCGTCTTTGTGCGATTTCAGGACTGCTGCGACTGAAGCATGACTGCATTGGGCTGACATTTTTCCTTTCGTTAATTTTAAGTCGTCTCGCACCAGAATGACTTGCTTGTATTCCATTGGTTTAAGAAAATATGTGAAACTTAAAAATCAGTATGTTCGCAGTCCTTGCGGATATATGAAGTATGCTCCTTTTTGGCAGAGCAAGACATCTTCTCCGTTTACTTGTCCGACTAGCCAGCCTTTTGGTTCTAGATAAATTTTCAGTTTGTCAAATAATTTGTATCTTTCATATGGGAATTGTTCGTAGCAGTAGACGTCTCCACCTATTTGGTATAATGGTTTTGGCATTGCCGAGCTGGTGGGCCAGAACCATCCAGTGACTTCATATGCAGGTCCGCTTGTTGGTACAGAATAACAGCTGAATGCGTCTTGTGGTGCTGCCATGAAAAAAGATAAGTCGTTCCAGCATTTGCTCATTTCTGCAATTGTGCCGTATTCTCCTCTGAAGAATATCATGAATGGTGTGCTCGTGCCAATAGTTTCGCTTGGCCCTGCTGGAAATTCCGGTGTTGGGCCAAATGGTACGCGCGGAGGAAGTTTTGTTAATGGCACAATTCCGGGCTCTGGTCCGTAAGAATCTCCAATTCCTAATTGTGTTATTCCTGACAGTTGGCTTGTGAATAATAGAACCAGGGTTACGATCGCAATTATTGCGATTGCACCGAGCAGGAGTAATTTATTGCTAGTAGTCATAAAAAAATGAAAAATAAAAAATTATTGCGGGAAGGGGAATGTCTTCGCGCTGATCCAGCAGACCGGGACTTCCAAGCCGTTTACATACGTGGTTGTCCACTCGTATCTTTCGGTGGGGACGCTGTTCCTGACCGCATTGAGAACGTTCTCTCTGACTAAGTCCTCGCTGTCCGGCTTTTGCTGTTCTGCACCATAGCTGTTTGCGTAGCAGTATACGTCTCCGCCCTGGTTGCCAAGGTCAGATTTTCCAGGTCGTGCTTCTGCTGAACTGTCTGGCGGGAAGAATCCTTTGACTTCTCCGCCTGCTGTTGCTCCCTTGTTTGGAACTTGATAGCAGTTGAATGCATCGTGAGGAACTCCCATTTTCGCACCGGAGATTAAGCTCCATTCACAACCATATGCGTCTGCAATAGTTGCAAAGCCACTGCGCGCTCCTCCTTCGAATTTGCCGCTGATTATGTATGCAGGTGTTCTGCTTCCTTTGGTGTTAACAATGGCTGTTGGGTATGAAATATAACCAGGAATTTCTCTGAGTGGCTGCCTGACTGAATAGCCACCGCCGCCAAATCTTTCATATTCAGCGGTTCCATATAATGGGGAGATTCCCATTTCGCCTTGGTTTGGTGCGCCGCCGCCGTAAATGTTACCGATTGACAAATCTGTTAATAATGCGCCTTGTGTTTTGCTTGCGCGCGTGAATAGTAATACCAATCCGATAACCGCAATTATTGCGATGACACCTAGAATTACTAATGCTATGCCGGTTTGACCTTTTTTCATCTTAAATACCTCCTGTGCACACGCGTGGTTGTGCTTGGTTGAATGACGTAAAGCATGCTGTTGCAAATCCTTGTCCTTGGCTTGCTTGCGTAAAGAGCGGATAAACATCTTCAGGAACTATTTGTGAAGAAACAGTCAAGCAGTTTGGTGTTTCGCCGTTTAGTGCTTCTTTGAAGCCGCCGTTTGACACGCTTTGCTGCATGCACCATCCCAGATTGCCTGAGTTGTGCGTAAAGCCGACAAGTGTGTACCAGTTTAATGTTTGCGTGCTGATGATGAGTGGTGATGCCGGCCGTGGAACGTATGCGCTGCTTGGCCGTGAGATGAGCAGAACAAGTCCTATGATTGCTATGATAGCCACTATGCCTAATAATACGAGTCCGATAGCGTGTTGTCCTCTTTTCATTTTACACTCTTTTGGGTTAATTCACACTTACAATGTATTTAAATGTTGTGTATGACTTGCCGTATTACTTCTTCTCTGCTATTTCTTTGAGTAAGTCTGCAATGAACGCTTCTTTCTTTACTGGCCCGAATACTTTGTTGTCTCTTGTTCTTATCTGCAGTGCTCCTGATTGTTCTTTTTCGCCGAAGACTAATATATAGTTGACTTGGTCGATTTGCGCGTTTCTGACTTTTTTGTTTATTGTTTCTGCTGAAGCGTCAAGTGTTGCTCTGATATTGTGTTTTTTCATTTCGTCAACTAGTTTTTGTGCGTCTGCATTGAACCTGTCTGCGATTGATAATACTCTAACCTGTTCTGGTGAGAGCCAGAGCGGGAACTTTCCTGCATAATGTTCAGTCATTACACCGATGAATCTTTCCAGACTTCCTAAGATTGCCCTGTGTATCATTACGCACGTGTGCTTCGTGTTGTCTGCTCCCTCATATTCTGCTCCCATTCGTGCCGGCATTTGGAAGTCTAGCTGTACTGTGCAAATCTGCCATTCCCTGCCGAGCGCATCTTTGACAAAAAAATCTATTTTTGGGCCGTAAAATGCTCCGCCTCCTGCGTCTATTGTGTATTGTATTTTATGGTTTTTGAGCTGTGTTTCAAGGGTTTTTTCCGCATTGTCCCAGATTTCTGGTGAGCCCATGAATTTTTCAGGCCTTGTTGATAGTTTTGCAATGTAATTCATCTTGAAAACTTTTTCATAAACTGTTTTGAAAAAATCGATAATGCCGCTGATTTCTTCAGGTATTTGTTCTGGCATGCAGAATATGTGCGCATCATCCTGGTGCAGTCTTCTGACTCTTGTCATTCCGCCAAGTGTTCCTCTGACTTCGTTTCTGTGGAGTGCGGTGAATTCTGCAAACCTTACTGGAAGGTCGCGGTAGCTTCGCGTTTTTGCCTTGAACATTAATACGTGTCCTGGGCAGTTCATTGGCTTTAGCGAGAATTCTTCATCGTCGACTTCCATTACAAACATGTTTTCCTTGTAATGCGCCCAGTGTCCTGATGCTTCCCATAATGCTTTATTATACATTTGCGGGCTTTGCACTTCCTGATATCCTCTTTTCCAGTATTCACTGTGTAAGAAGTTCACGAGCTCATTGAAAATTATCTGCCCTTTTGGGAACAGGAATACTGAGCCCGGGCTCCATTCGTGCGTCATGAATAATTCCAGTTGTGCTCCGATTTTTCTGTGGTCTCTTTTTTCTGTTTCTTCCATTAATTTCTCGTAGTCGTGGAGTTCTTTTGTTGACGGGAAGGATATGCCATAAATCCTAATAAGTTGCTTATTCTTTGAATCTCCTCTCCAGTATGCCGCCGCTATTTTTGTTAATTTGAACGCTTTAACATAACCGGTGCTTGGCACGTGCGGTCCTTCGCACAAGTCTATGAAATCACCGTCTTTGTAAGCAGTTAGTTTCCATCCTTTTTTCTTGAATTCTTCAGCGAGTTCTGTTTTGTATGGATTGTCGCCTTCAAATTTCTTGACGTCTGCCAATGTCCATTCGTGCCACTCGAAAGGATAATTCAAATTTACGATTTCCTGCATTTTTGCTTCTATTTTTGCAAAATCGTCAGGAGTGATTTTCAAATCATCAAAATCATAATAGAATCCTTCTTCGACTGGCGGTCCAATGGTTGGCTTGGCGTTTGGATACAAGTGCTTGACGGCGTGAGCAAAGACATGCGCCGTGCTGTGCCTTAATGTGTCCTTTCCTTTTTGGTCTGCAAACGTCAAAATTTTGATTTTTGCATCTTTTTCTATCTGCCTCATCAAGTCTCTGACTTCGCCGTCTACTTCGATTGCCAGTGCGTCTTTTGCTAATTTCTTTCCTATGCCTTCTGCTGCCTGCATTCCTGTGCTTTTGTCTGGCAGCTGCAGTACTTTTCCGTCTGGAAGTGTTAATTTGAGCATACTTTTTTGTGATAGCAATATGTTTAAAAATGTTGTTGTAAATGCGAACAGTATGCTGAATGCTCTTCGTGCGGAACTAAAGTCAAAAGCTGACAAAACTTACAACTATAACATGTTTTTCAAGGAGCCTATCAAGGCTTATGGCGTGCGTTATCCGGTTTTGAGAAAGATCGCGAAGGATTTCTTTCCGGAAAATCTGGACGCCCGTGATTTGGAAGAATTGTGTGAAGAATTGTGGCAGTCCGGATTGCACGAGGAAAGTGTCGTTGCAGTTATGTGGTCAAAGCAGGGAAAGATTGCCACCGTTTCTTTGATGAAGCGCTGGCTGGACAAGTATGCTTCAAACTGGGCGCAGGTTGATGACATTTGTCTTAATGTTCTCTGTCCATTGTTGGAGAAAGATGCTTCTTTGTTGCCTGAAATCAAGAGCTGGGCTAAGTCAAAAAATCTTTGGACGCGAAGAGCTTCTGCTGTTTCGTTCGTCTACCCGTGCAGGCGAGGCTTGTATGTCAAGGATATTTTTGAAGTGTCTGAACAGCTTCTTCCCGACAAGGAAGACTTAATCCAGAAAGCGTACGGCTGGGCGTTGCGCGAAGCTGGTAAAAAGCACCAAAAAGAAATTTTTGATTTTGTGATGAAGCACAAAAAAGAAATGCCGCGCACGGCTCTAAGATATGCTATTGAGCTGATGCCGAAAGAGTTGAAGAAGCGCGCAATGGAAAAGCATAAATAGCATTTCCGCATTCTGAAGAATAGAAAAATGGTGATGCAGGAATTTTTGGATATTGTTGATGAAGAAAACGAGGTTGTTGGCGCTGCACCTATTGATGAAATTTATTCTAAGCGCTTGAATCATCGGATTGTACATGTTATGATTTTCAACGACAAGGGTGAAATATTTTTGCAACAAAGAAGTGCGAAAAAGGAATTCTGCCCTGGCCATTGGGTTACTTCTGCTGGCGGCCACGTGCAGAAAGGCGAGACATACGAGCAGGCTGCGAAAAGAGAGATGAAAGAGGAACTGGGCATTAATATTCCTCTGACGAAAATTCACGAAAGTCCGTACGACCATTACAAGATGCGCAAATTCTTGCAGGTTTTCAGGGGCATTTCTGAGGGCCCTTTCAAATTTAATGAGGATGAAGTCGCTGGCGGCAGATGGTTTTCTGTCGCAGACGTCAGAGACATGGTGAAGAAAAATCAGCTGGTGCATCCAGAATTGGCGCACGTGATTGAGAAATTGTATCCGTAACCGTCCGAAAAGGTAGAGGTTTCAATCAAAAATACTGAAACCACCGCCAACATCAACTGATAAGCTGCTGGGTTCGGGTTGACATTTAGAACAGTATGGAACTTCTCTTTGGTCTTCCCAAGGCGGATCTGTGTCATTACCGATAAGTTTCTGAGTTTTGAACTTAACAGGAATTTTACAACCATCACAATAAGGGGCTGATTTGCCGTCTTTCGGTTCTACAAAGATTGCTGCTTTCCGTGAATACGCATAATAGTTATTTTCAGAATCTGATGTGCCTAGAATGTCAACGCCACGCCATTCCGTTAAACGCCAGTCCGTTGAGGGCATTCTACTTAGTAAAGCATCAATATTTTGAGGCGTATCCATATCAAGTGCTAAACTATCACCTAAATAAAAACCTTCACCTTCTCTATCAGTCTATTCAAAGCCTCATCTGAATATTATTAGAAAACTTTATAAACCACCCCTCTCGCCCAATAGATATTCTGGATGCTTCAATAGAACATCCAAATGCGACCGCGAGGTCAAACAAATATGGCAACACATGACGTTGATGCAACGCTGCTTATCAAGCGCGTTGCTGAGGAACTGAAAAAGGACGCCAACATTAAGCCGGCAACTTGGGCGCCGTTTGTAAAGACTGGTATGTCAAGAGAACGTGCTCCTGTTCAAAGTGATTGGTGGCACGTGCGTGCTGCTTCTATTTTGAGAAAAATTTTCATGCTGGGCCCTATCGGAACTCACAAACTTCAGACGCTGTATGGCGGCAGGAAGAATGAGGGAATGGCGCCTGAACATTTCTATCCTGGAAGTGGAAATAATATTAGAAAAATTTTGCAGCAGTTGGAAAAAGCCGGTCTTGCAAAGCAAACAGCAAAAGGAGTTCACAAGGGCCGTGTCGTAACACCGAAAGGCCACGCAATACTGGAAAATACTGCTTCAGCGATTATGAAAGAGCAGGGAATTGTCCTGCCGACAAGGCCTAAAGAAGCTCCAAAGGAAACAGCATCTGAAGTAAAAACAGAAGTTCCTGTTGAAAAAGTCAAGAAGCCTCGCGCTCCAAGAAAGAAAAAGGAGGAAGCTCCAGTAGCTGCACAATAAAATGCCATCTCACAAGCATCCTGCAAGAAAGAAACGTTTGGTCAAGCGTATGCGCCAGACAAGATGGGCGCCGTTCTGGACCGTGCCAAAAACTTACGGCAAAGGTCGCAGAGTTCACCCAGGCAGACATACTGCTATCAAGCGAAGCTGGCGCAGGACAAAGTTGAAGGTCTAAAATGGCACTTGAAAGAACTTATATAATTCCGCTCAGAAGGGGCTGGTTGAAAGCGCCGAGATATAGGCGTGCGAAAAAGGCAATTAATACTATCAAGGAATTCTTGGTTAGACATATGAAGAGCGAAGACGTCAGACTGATGCCCGAATTAAATTTGGAAGTGTGGAAGCATGGAATGAGAAATCCTCCTTCAAGAGTCAAGGTTAATGTTGTCAAGGATGACAAAGGTGTTGTTAAGGCACAACTCTTTGGCTCACCAATGGTGCAGGAAGTCAAGGAAGAGAAGAAAAGCATGGTTAAGAAGCTTGCAGAGAAAGTAACCGGCAAGACAGAAGCAAAACCAGCAACACCAGTAGAAGTTAAACCAGCAGAGCCGAAAGCAGAAGTTCCAAAGGCACCTGCGGTCAAGAAAACGCCAGAAAAGAAAGTTGAAACCAAACCAGCATAAGTTTTTAACTCGTTGATTAATTCTCAAGAATATGGGCTTGTTACCGTTTGAAAAAATAAAGCGCGAAGTTCTTGTCAAGAGAGCAGCAGAGACTGATGCGAGATACGGTTGTATTCCTGACGAAAGAAAAATTCAGGATTTGCTTGAGTACGGCGTAATTGATCTTAACAAGCCAAAAGGTCCGACTTCTCATATGGCTTCTGATTACGTGCAGAAAATTTTGCACATTGAAAAAGCCGGCCACGGTGGAAGCTTGGATCCTGCCGTTACTGGTGTTCTTCCCGTTGCAACCACTCGCGCGACAAGAATCGTTCAGGCATTACTTACTGCTGGAAAAGAATATGTTTGCATTATGCATTTGCACAAGCCTGTTCCGCAGGAAGAATTAGAAAAGGCTTTGAAAGAATTCACTGGGAAAATAATGCAAATGCCTCCAGTAAAATCTGCTGTTGTCAGAAAGGAAAGGGAACGTGAAGTGTATTATCTTGATATTTTAGAAATTGACGAGCAGGATGTGCTCTTTAGAATGGGTTCGCAGGCTGGCACTTACGTGAGGAAACTGTGCCACGATGTTGGAAAGAGGTTGAAGGTTGGCGCGCATATGGCAGAGCTTATTCGAACAAAAGCAGGTCCTTTTACTGAGAAAGATTGGGTTTCATTGCAGGATTTGGAAGATGCTTATGCATTTTGGAAAGAAGAGGGTAATGAAAAATTTTTAAGGCATTGCATCAGGCCTGTTGAGTTTGCAGTTCAGCATCTGCCAAAAATTTGGATTCAGGATTCTGCATGTGACACTGTTTGCCATGGCGCAAGCTTGAATGTTCCTGGAGTTGTAAAGATCGAATCAAGTATTGATAAGGATAACATTGTTGCTGTGATGAGTTTGAAAGATGAATTGGTCGCATTGGGCACTGCAGTTATGACAACTGAACAGGTGATGACTGAAAATAAGGGCTTATGCGTGAAGATTGACAAGGTTTTTATGAATCCAGGCACGTATCCGAAACAGACTATTCCTAGGAAAGAGTGAGTAATCTTTATAAAGTGCGTTCTACTTTTTGAAACGAACTAAGAGGGGTGGTCATAATGAAGAAAGTCATTCTATTATCAATCGTTACGCTAGTTTTTGCTGTTTCTGTTTTTGCTCAGTCTTATGATGTTGTTACTATTGATCCCAATACAATACGCGTTGCAGTTACTTCTGCCGATGAGGTTTATGGAACAACCTGGGGGCAGTGTATTGCAGTATGCACAGGTCAATGTCTGGAAAATAAAGAAGGCTCGCGCGAGGAATGCGATAAAATGTGCACCGACAAATGTCATCCTCAGCCTGATGTGATAACGAAACGATTGCTGCCAAAGGAAGATTGCCCGACGATGTGTAAACGCCTTACTGCACAAGGAATTGAAATATTTATCCGTTGTATGCATGATCGTTGCAAGGAAGATTGTGAGAGTTCTTGCCGAGAGATGTATGGCAACCAAGCTCAAAACTGCATTGAAAAGTTCTGCAAGCCTCAGGAGACTTGCGAGCAGGGCTGTGATGGAGAATATAGCAGGTGCATGAGAAGCAGTTTAGGAACCAGTATTGAAGCCATAAAGAGAGGGTGCGAGAATGTTCGCAACAACTGTCTGCAGGACAAGTGCGGCCACCCTCCTGAAACTTGTGAGCAGGGTTGTGGCAAAAAACTTAACGAATGTTTGAAAACAACTGTAGGAATAAACATCGAAAGTATAAGATCTGCGTGTGAAAAATTACACAATGAATGCGTGCAGGATCAATGTGAAAAGCCAGAAACTTGCGAGCAGGGATGTGATAAAGAGCACCAAATTTGCTTAGAAAAGACTGTAGGATTCAGCGCTGAAGGCATAAAGACTGCATGCGACAGCAACCGCAAGAATTGCATGATACAGTGTGCTCCAAAGCCTATGAGCTGCGAGGGCAGGTGCGAGATGATTAGGAAAGATTGCATGGATGCCAATATTGATCCGCGCTCTTGTCAGATGAAGATTGATGAATGCAAACGCCAATGCAAGCCTGAATGTCCTCCGTCTGGCGGTTGTGAGATCGATTGTTCAAAGGATTATTACGGCTGTATGCGCAAGGCTAATTTAATTGATAATCCTGAAGAACAGCAGACAATGATGGCTAATTGCAGGAATATGATTGGGGATTGTCTTGACAAGTGCATGCCTGGCATGCCTGTTGTGCACCCTTGTGAAGAAGGATGCGTTTCTGCTGAAAAGGAGTGCCTTGATGCTGGCAATGGAAAGGAAAGGTGTGGCGAGATGTCTGAAGGCTGTATTAAAAAGTGCAAAGTCTTGCCTTTTTCAGGCAAATGTGAGGACGTCTGCATTAAAATAAAAGTTGATTGTCTTGAGGCAGGCATTGATGAAGCGTCTTGTGCGATGAAAGTTGGTGCCTGTATGAAACGCTGCAAGCCTGAGGCAAAAGCGCCCAACTGTGCCGAAGAATGCATTGCACGTTCTGAAAAATGCATCCGATCAGGCATTGACAGAGAAACCTGCATGGGTGAAAAAGCAAAATGCATGCAGGATTGCGGGCAGGCTGAAGGCCAGGCAATGACTGCAGGAACTGCAGGAGAACAGGGCTTCTTCAGAAGGCTCTGGGCGTCAATAGTTGGTTAGAATTTTTTTTATTAATTTAAATTAAAAAAAAATTAAGCTGCTGAGCTGTCTTTGCCAGCCGGCAGTGCTGCTTTTAAATATCGATCTCCGAGATGAAAATCATTAGCAATGTAGTGCTCCGCCGAATCAAATGCCAATCTGTAGATCTGAGGACGACTAAATCCAGTGCCTTGGAGTTGTTCTTCAACAGTCATTCCAAGACGCTGGCCGATTCTGAGCAGCTGTTCAAGTGATTTTCTTAGAACAGGGTCTTTCATTGTTTTTGCAGCTTCGATTTGCATCTGCATCTGCTTGAAAATAGCATCCCCTTCGGTGCCGTGTGTTTCAAGGTTGTAAAGTGAGCGGTAAACGCCAGCTTCCATAAGGTCGCCTAGTTCCTGCTCTCGTGCAGGGTTTGGCTTTCCTGTAAAAGTGCCTGATGGCGCTAAAAGTTCGCCCCAGCATGCGTTCAAATAATCAAATTCTTCTTTCATTTCTGGTGTCCAGCCGCCTGCAATGGCTGCTTTTCCCATTAATGTGCCCTTTGCTTCAAGATTTTTTTGATATGGTGTTTTGTTCATTTTAGTTCACCTTCCTATAGGCTATTTCCTTGCTCCTATCAACAACTGCTTTCAGAACAGGTGGCAGAGACTGATACGCATTATCAGTTATCTTGGCAAGACGTTCTTGCATGATGTCTCTTAAAATACTGGCGCTCTCGGATGGAGAGTGCCATTCATTTCCACTTGAGCCTTCGGGCACTTTGCCAATTCGCGCACCTTTTTCATAATTTGAGCTCAAACTTGCCAGGCCCCTTACCAGGGTTCCTAGTTCGTGAGTCTTTACTGCCTCGTCAAATTCTTTTGCTTGCCTGAATTCTTTCTCCTCTTCTTGCGAGGACAAATACGGCTTCAAGACTTGCATAAATGCATCTATCAATGGAGCAGAATATATTGCCAAAGTTGCCAACGTGGTTTCGAGTTTGTTCATTTTAGTTCACCCCTCTATACGCTTTCTTGAGACGTCCAACTATATAAACCTTTCGTTTTATAGTCACTTAGCAGTGACAACAAACACCCATAGAAAGTATTATATATGAGTATTACTTAGTCATACTCAATGGTAGAACTTAAGCTCATAGCAGGCGTTGGCGAGAAGGGCCAGGTTGTCATTCCAAAGCCAGTTAGAGATTTATTCAACATTTCTCCAGGTAGCGAGGTTGTTTTTTCTGTGCAGGAAGACAAAATCATTTTAGAAAAAAAGGATCCGAGACAGGTTTGTTTGGAATTTTTCACGGCCGTAAAAGACAAGATCAACCTGCCTGAAAAGGTCGACTGGGATGAGCTCTGTTCTCCACAATGAGCGTCTATCTTGATACCAATGTGTTCTTTTTTGCTGGTTTTGGCGACGATAGCGACCCCCGCACAAAAAAAGCAAAAGACCTCATAATTAGAGTTAGCGAAGGAAAAGAAATTGCATATACTTCTTTAATCACTATTGACGAACTCATTTGGGCAGTAATACGAAAAAAGGGCGATAGGAAAACAGCCATCCAACAAGGGTTGCGTCTGCACCAACTGCCGATACGTTTTGTACCGCTAATAACATCCATTTCTTTGCGCTCATTGAACCTTATGCAGCGTCATCAAATAAACCCTCGTGATGCCTTGCACGCAGCCTCCTGTATTGAAGTTAAAGCTGAAAGTCTCATTACAGACGATTCTGATTTTGAGAAGATAAGTGAGATTAAGCGAATAAAGCTTCAATAATTCCGCTGTTGCACAAACTATTTAAATCAGTATACTAAAAGGTACACTGAGTTGTAATACGCCATGGCATTGTCATTAGGACCGATTAGTGTAGGGAACCCTTCCGGCCTTTGGGCTCTTTTAGCGTTAATTCCACTCATCATTCTCTATCTCATAAGGCCAAAACCTAAAGTTTTGCCGATTCCGAGTTTGATGTTTTTCCTGAAGTCTTCTGGCGCGAGAAAACTGACAAGTTTCCTGAAACAAATAACGCACGACTGGCTTTTTTTAATCCAACTTTTACTACTATTAGGGCTTGCTTTGACCTTTGCACATCCTTACACAAAATACCAGCACGACGTTACTGCGTCAAACACGGTGATTGTTTTGGACGTTAGCGCTTCTTCGCAGGTTGAGGAAGGCAGCAAAACTCGTTTTGATTTGGCTGTTGCCCAGGCCAAGAAAGTTCTGGGAAACAAGAACACCATTATTCTTGCGAAAGATGTTCCTTTTATAGCGTTGCAGGACGCTTCTGCTGCTGAAACGTCAAAATTCCTTAACAGTTTGAAGCCAAGAGAGACTGTTTCCAAGATCGGCGAAGCAGTTATTCTTGCCGGAGAGACATTAGGTGAAGGAAGAGTTGTTGTCATCAGCGATTTCATTAACACAGGAGGTCAGGATCCGGATATTGCGAAGGCAGTCTTGCAAAGCAAAGGCTTGGTGGTTGATTTCATTAACATTGCAGGGCCTCCAAGAAGCAACGTGGGCATTATCCAGTTAGATGTCGGAAGCGACCAGACTACTGTTTACGTGAAAAATTATGATGCTGTCCAGAAATCAGTGCCTTTGAAGATTGGCACAACACAGACAACATTGACCGTTTCGCCGAAAGGCATTGAAACGTATTCTTTCAAGACTCCTCCTGGCGCGACAAAGCTTGAGATTTCTGCAAATGATGATTTCCCAGTCGATAATGTTGCTTTCTTGAGCGCGCCTGCTGGCGGCAAGGCAAAGGTTATGTTGATTGCAAACAATGCAAGCATTTTCTTGAAGAATGCTTTGCTTGCCTCCGGAGAATTTGACGTTGCAATTACAGAGCCTCCCGTTATTGCTCAGGGTGATTTCGACGTTATCATAATTAATAATGTTGATTTGAAACAATTGTTGCCTGGCACTTTTGAGGATGTCAAGCAAAAGGCTGAGAAAGGCGCAACTGTTATCGTTGCAGTGCAGGATAATTCTGAAAAACTCGATTACAAAGGTCTTCTGCCGGTTAAGCTCGGTGGAAGGAGCGATGGCGGATTTATAACTGTAGAACAGCTGAACAGGTTTACAAAAAATATTGACTTTGGCAAGGCTGATTATGCTTTGAAGGCAGAAGTTATTGGAGACCAGACTGTTATCGCAACTGTAAATGAAATCCCAGCAATAACAGTCAAGCAGCTTGGCGCCGGAAAGCTAGTTTATTACGGTATTCCCGAATCAAGCGATTTCAAGTATTCTCCTCATTTCCCGATTTTCTGGACTGAATTAATTAAGTTCGTTACGGAACAGCAGGACGTGAAGAACTTGAACTCCAAGGCCGGAGAGACATTAATCCTGAATGAAGAGCAAAAAATCAAGACTCCCACCAGAGTTCTGAAAAGAGCGGCATTAATCCTTGATGAGCAGGGTTTGTACGAGCTGGAAGACAGGATTATTGCTGTAAATCTTGTTGATGAAATGGAATCAAACATTAATCTGGATAAAAAGATCGGTACAAGGAGCGTTGATTATGAATTAAAGCCGGTTAAGGAAACAAGAGAATACCACTGGGAGATTATGCTTTTGACTATTGCTCTTGTATTGCTCATCTTTGAAGTATTTTTTGTGAAATATAGAGGCGACTTATGAGCGTTACCGACATATTGAAGTGGGCATACGCGCATATGGAATATCCTTGGGTATTGCTGCTCGTAATCATCTTGATTCCGCTTATATGGTGGATTTTGCGCCATGAGTTCATCATTTTCAAGGAAGAGCTTATTGTCAAATTGCAGAAAAAGCGAGTTAGAAGATTGATGTTCTTCACGCGCAGTATTTTGGTTATTCTCGTGCTTCTTGCATTGTCGTCGCCATACGTCCACAAGGAAAAGATTATCGAGGGAGACGCGTTTGTGCAGTTATTGGTCGACAATAGCACTTCTATGGCAGTGTTTGAAGATATTTCTCAGCAGCTTGCTGTCAAACTTGAGAAAAAGTTGAACACTGAAGTCAAGGTTGTTGGTTCTGATACGATTTCAAACATTGGCGATTCAGTTCTTAATAATCTTGAACCGCACGGCAGTATTTTATTGCTGTCAGATGGCAACGTGAACTCCGGAGCCAATCTTGGCGATGTTGCATTATTTGCGACTAAATTAAACGCGACAATTAATGCCGTCAAGCTGAAATCAATTAGGAATGATGCAAGTGTTGAGATTTTCGGCCCATCTAAGACGTTGGAAAATTCTGAAAACACATTTTCTGTTTTCATTAATCGTGTTGGCAATATTCAGGGCGTGAGACTTACAGTCACGCTCGATGGCGAGGTTATTTACGACCAGCTGACGAATGACAAATCATATCAGTTTACAAGGCAGCTGCCCAAAGGAACTCATAAGATTACTGCAAAGATTGATGCGCAGGACTTTTTCCCGAACAATAATGTCTTTTTCAAGACTGTCAAGGTTGTTCCTCAGCCAAAAGTGTTGCTTTTGAGCGAAAAGTCTACTCCAATGGAAACTTTGCTGAAGCAGTTGTACATTGTTGATACTGCCACAAGCATTCCACCAAAATTAACTGATTATTATACGGTTGTCGTGAATGACATTCCTGCAGACCATATAGACACTTCTACAGACATATTGAACGATTTTGTTGCAGATGGCAATGGTCTTGTGGTGTTTGGAGGAGAGAATTCATTTGACAAGGGAAATTATCGCAATTCAATCTTTGAAACAATGCTGCCTGTTCTTGTTGGCCAGCCTGAAAAGAAGGAAGGCGATTTGGCGCTGGCAATTGTGATTGATATCTCAGGCAGCGCCGGAGCACCATTTGGAAGGTTTGCCAGCACTGCTGATTTTGAGAAGGCAGCAGCTATTGGCATTCTTCAGAGTGTAAAAATTGATACTTTAGTGTCAGTTATTGCGTTCAATAACCAGGCATATCTGATTAGCGCATTAAGCCCGGTGTTTTCAAAACAGGACTTGCCGGACATAATCAGTCGCATCAAATGGGGCGGCGGCACAAATATCGGCGCTGGTCTTTTGAAAGCTATCAGCGTGTTAAGTGAGTTTGGCGGCAGCAAAAATATAATCATTCTGAGCGACGGAAAGACACAGTCTCCTGCTTCGGCGTATGAGGCTGCTAAATACGCGTCAAACAATGGAATCAAGATTTACACGATTGGCGTCGGTCCTACTACTGATGAGAAGACGATGATGGATTTGGCTGAAATCAGCAACGGTATTTATTTCAGGGCAACTGATGAAAGCAAGCTTAACATCTTGTTTGGTCCTACTGATGAGCAGGCGGCAAAGTCAGGACAGATGGAGTTGGTCATTTTGAACAAGAATCACTTTATTACTGAAAACTTTGATCCAAACGCTACGTTATATGGTTATAATCAAGTGTCTCCAAAAAGTGCTGCAAGATTGCTTGCAACAACATCTACAGGCGAGCCTGTTTTGACCATCTGGCGCCTCGGTCTTGGCCGTGTTGCTGCTTTCTCTGTTGATGATGGCAGCAAGTGGGCTGGTTCATTGTTGATGTCAGGAAATTCAAGATTGATCGCGAGAACAATGAACTGGGCTATCGGCGACCCTGAGCGAAAGAGCGCTTCATTTATTGATGCAAAGGATACCAGAATCAACGAACCTGCTGAAATTACTATTAAAAGTTCGATTCCGCCTACAGCTGAAGGAGTTGTATTCTATAAGATTGATGAAGATACTTATACTGGCAGCATCTTGCCGACTTCTGTTGGCTTCCAGTCCGCTGCCGGAGCAGAATTTGCCGTGAATTATGAAACAGAATTTGGAAACCTTGGCTTGAATCCTGAATTGGAAAAGATTACTGGTTCAACCGGAGGCAAGGTGTTTGATCCGAATGACATTAATGGAATTGTTGAGCACGCAAGGACAACGGCAAAGCGCGTCATAAGCTCGAGAGATTATATTCGCTGGCCGTTTATCATGCTTGCAGTTATCTTGTTCCTCGTCGAAATATTTATAAGAAGACTTGTGCGTAAGGAGTGATGTAGAATGGGCTTTATTACAAAAAATGCGAATATGATTTTGCTGTTTTTGATTATGTTGAGTGCTGCATCTTTGGTTGGCGCGACTGTTTTCTTCCAGATGAATTTTGAGAAGATTAACACTGAGTACAATCAGAAAGTGCAGCAGCTGCAGTTGATTTCAAAGGACTTACAGACTCAGCAGGCGTTGTTGGACAAGATTAAGGCAGAATTGACTGTTAAGACTGAGCGTGAGGAGCAGTTGGGCGAGAAGTTCACTGAAGTCAAGACTACAAAAGAACAGCTGGAAACTCAGAAAGTTGCGCTTGAGCGTTCCAAAGAGCAGTTGGAAAGCGAATTGGAAACAACAGAGTCTTCATTGCGTTCAACTCAGTCTGAGCTTGAAGCTAAAAAAGATCTTGTTACTACCTTAACTGGAGAGAATGACAAGTTGTCTTCACAGCTTGACGTTTGTGGAGACCAGCGTGATAATTACAAGAGAGATAAAGACAATTGTTTGACTGCAAAGGCGTTGTGCACATGCCCGTAAAACCTATAACATCAGCGTTGAGAGAAGCAAAAAGAGCAGTTTTGCAGGTTGTGTTATTCAACAGCATAATCGATATTTTAGTAGCGTACATTTTATTGTTGTTGGCGTGCACATTGTTGTCCTTGCCCGGGTGGTGGGCGCTTGTTCCTGCAGCAGCGTATGCAGTCATTCATACGTATGGCAACATCAAGGACGTTCACTTTGCAGCTATCGAGGAGAAATTTCCTGCCTTGAAAGAGCAGCTTATTACTGTTGCTGATAATTGGAAGGAGCAGAATGAGATTATTGATGCGTTGAATCAGGAAGTCTTGCAGAAGATGAAGGAAATCAAAACTTCTTCTTTTTTGAATTTTGGCAAGTTGACTAGAGAAATTGCAGTTATGGCTGTTGTTTCGTTTATCATCATCGGCTCTGCCGCGTTTAACGTGAAATTCCTTGATTTGAAGGAGGCTGTGAAGGAAATCAGGGAGTTTAAGCCGTTCCAGGAATATGATGTTAATCAGGAATTGCTTGAATATGAGGAGTCCCAGAACTTAAGTGATATTTTGGGTGACAAGAGTATTACTGAGCTCGGCCAGCAGCAGCTTGACCTTGAATTGAATCCGATTATGAGTGATGTGTTGATTGGCAAGTACAAGCCGCCAGAAGAGCGTACTTTCAGGGAAGTTGCGCCTTCTGATATTAAAGCTACTACAGACGTGAGCTTTGAGGAGAACATCCCAAAGCAGTATCAAAGAATAGTTAAGACATACTTTAAGGAAATTACGAAGTCGTAAGAAGCATAAAGATTAAATACCAAAAAGCACGAGGTGTTGTATATGAAAATAGAGGATGCGAAAAAAACGTTTGATTACATTTTCAGCGAGTTGAACAAGGTTGTCGTTGGCCAGACAGAGGTTCTTAAAGAGGTCAGCGTTGCATTATTGGCTGATTCTCACGCATTGCTGGAAGGTTATCCTGGGCTGGCAAAGACTTTGACCATAAAGACTCTTGCGCAGTTGTTGGATTTGAAGTTTTCGCGTATTCAAAACACGCCCGATCTTATGCCGTCGGACATTACAGGAACTTACATTATTGAGGAAACTTCTGGTGGAAAGCGTAATTTCAAGTTCCAGCCAGGTCCTGTTTTCGCCAATATTGTGCTGGCAGATGAAATCAACCGTGCAACTCCAAAAACGCAGTCTGCTATGCTTGAGGCTATGCAGGAACATCAAGTTACTGTAGGTAATACTACATTCAAGTTGGAGGAACCGTTTTTCGTGCTTGCAACTCAGAACCCGATTGAACAGGAGGGCACTTATCCTTTGCCTGAAGCTCAGGCAGACCGTTTCCTGCTGAAGATCAAGGTTGATTATCCTACTTTTGATGAGGAGGTTGAGATTGTTAACAGGTTTGCTGAAGAGCACAAGAAGGTCGCTTTGAAGCCTGTTCTGAACAAGGACAGTTTGGTGTATTTGCAGAATATGACAAGGATGATTCCTATTGCGAATGACATCAAGAAGTATGCCGTGCAGCTCGTTACTTCTACTCGTCAGAAGAAGAATTTGATTGAGTTTGGCGCTTCTCCGAGAGCAAGTATTGGTTTGATTCTTGCATCAAAAGCTCGCGCATTGATTGAGGGCCGTAAGTACGTAAGTAAGGACGATATTAACAAGATGGCATTTCCAGTTATGCGCCACCGCATTATTTTAAGTTTTGAGGCGGAAAGACAGGGTTTGCATGCTGACGATGTTATTAAGACGCTCCTGAAATGATTGACCAAGAGTTTCTCCACCAGCTGGATAGATTTAGTTTGATTATCAATAAGCGTATTACTTCCAACTACGTTGGCGAGAGATTCTCTCATGCAACTGGCCGTGGTCTTATTTTCAAGGATCACGCTATTTACGCGCCTGGCGAGGATTTTAGAAGTATTGACTGGCGTGTTTTCGGCAGGACTGACAAGCTGTACGTCAAAAGGTATGAGGAAGAGCGCAATCTTGCCGTGCACATCATTCTTGACTTTTCTGCGAGTATGGGTTTTGGAACTAATATGACTAAGGCAGAGTTTGCCAGCATGGTTGGCGTTGGTTTTGCTTATCTGGCCTTGAAGAATAATGAAAGATTCGTTCTTTCCACGTTTTCAGACAGTTTGGAGTTTTTTAAGGCAAGAAAAGGAAGAGGCCAGCTGGCTTCAATGGTTGAATTCCTGAACACCAAGAGGCCAAAAGGCTTGAGCAAGCTCGAGCAGTCTCTTTCGAGTTACAAGAAACTGCTGAATTCAAGATCATATGTGGTTATCATCAGCGATTTCCTTTACCCGGTAGATGATATCAAAAAGGCGTTGTACTTGTTCAAGAATCACAGAATAGTGCTTATCCAAGTTCTTGATAAGATTGAAAAAAATCTTGACTTGGAAGGCGATTTCAAGCTGAAAGATTTAGAGACTAATGAAGTTTTGAGAACTTTTATTAATCCTTTTGCGCGCAAGCAATATTCAGGCATGCTGCAGGAGCATATTGACAAACTTCAGCAGGCATGCACTGAGGCTGGCGCACAGTTCTATTCTTCAAATACCGGCCAGAATGTGTTTGACGTGTTCTTTGACGTGCTTGGCAGGCATCGTGAAAAAGGATAATGGGATTGTTGTGCAACAACAAGAAATGATTACAGCTGGTTTACTTCCAACGCTTTCCTCATATTGATTGGCCCGCAGTTGATGCAGATGAAGAATGGCCCCCATTTGCCCGTTTTCATATCAAGGTAGCTTCCGCACGCACATTTTAAGTTCTGTAACGACGCTTCTTTGTGCTTCAGGCAAACCGGTACTTTTTGTAAATTGGTGCTTGTCGCTTGCTGTCCGCAGAATGGGCATTTCGCTATCTGGCTCTGTCCGTATCGCTTGGGGAGTCGCATTTTTCCTTCATCTCTTTCACCGTCTTTTTGAACGCATCTATTTGTTTGTCTGTTAGCTTGCCGAATTTGAGATAGTTTGATTTTATTGCTCTTAAGAAACCGTTTTGTTTGTAATATTCTTCTGGAATGTTAAACATTTTTTTCATTTTCGGATCTTTTATTTCGCCTGAAAGTTCTTTTTTCTGGCAATCATAGCAGATTGGGAATTGATTTCTGCCCGTGATGAGCACCATGTTCTTTTTGCACATTGCGCATCTTTGCTTATATTGTATCATATCATAAAGGCAAAGCGTTATGTATTTAAAGGTTGCCAACAATGAAATATTCGTGGAAAAGAAATCAGAAAAAGAATGGAAGACTTGTCTGACACCAGAACAATATCGCATTTTGCGCATGAAGCAGACCGAATTTCCCGGCACTGGAAAACTGCTGCACGAGAAACGAAAAGGAATGTTTGTGTGCGCAGCTTGCGGAAATGAATTATTCCCTTCTGGCACGAAATTTGAGTCCGGCACTGGCTGGCCGAGTTTTTATGACGTTGAAAAGAGCGACTCGGTTGAGTTAAAAGAAGATCTCAGTGAAGGAATGCGCCGTATTGAGGTTGTCTGTAAGAAATGTAAAGGACATCTTGGGCACTTGTTTGACGACGGCCCAAAGCCGACCGGCAAAAGATATTGCATTAACTCGCTAGCTTTAGATTTCAAAGAAAAAAAGTAAGGAGGTGACACATGGTATCCGCAAAAGTGGTTTTAGCCATAATCAGCATCGTATTTGGTATTTTGGTAATAGCATTTCCAGGAATGATCCGCTGGATTATCGGCTTGTACTTTATCCTGACCGGCTTGCTGGCTCTATTACTGCCATAAGATTTATATACTGCAGTATACGAATCAGCCGGTATGGAATCGGTTAGAAGTCGTTCATAAATCGCTTCTTACTAGTTCTTTCTCTATGACTGATAAACTAAAAAAAGGACATGAAAACGTGCTCCGCGAAAGCGATGAGCCGAAGGGTTTACCTATTCAGGGATACGATTTTAATCAGGGCGTAGACTACGACAAGATTCTTGATTCATTCCAAACAACCGGCTTCCAAGCAACTCATTTAGCAAAGGCGATTGAGCTCATCAAGGAGATGCGCAAGGACAAGTGCACGATTTACTTAGGCTACACTTCCAACATGGTCACGTCCGGCTTAAGAGACGTTTTCCGCTATCTTGCCGAGCACAAAATGGTTGACATTATAGTAACAACTGCCGGCGGAGTTGAAGAGGACATTATCAAGTGCATTGAACCTTTTATTTTGGGCGATTTTGAAGCATCTGGCGCTGATTTGCGAAAACGCGGAATCAACAGGACTGGCAATATTTTTGTGCCAAACAGCAGATACTGCAAGTTTGAGGATTTCCTGACACCAATATTGCAAAAAATGGCTGATGAGCAGCGGAAAACCGGCAAAATAATCACACCATCCGAGTTTGTTGACAGGTTAGGCAAGGAAATTGACAACAAAGAATCAATTTATTACTGGTGTCATAAGAACAACATTCCTGTTTTCTGCCCGGCAATTACAGATGGAAGTATGGGCGACATGATTTACTTTTTCAACTTCAAAAATCCGGACTTTGCTGTTGACATTGCAAGAGATATGAAGAGATTAAACGATTTGACGTTTGAAGCAAAGAAAACTGGCTTGATTATTCTTGGCAGCGGAGTCGTAAAACACCACATTTTGAACACTAATATGATGAGAAACGGCTGCGATTACGCTGTTTACATCAACAACGCGCAGGAGTTTGACGGTTCTGACAGTGGCGCACGTCCTGATGAAGCTGTCAGCTGGGGCAAAATCCTGCCAAAAGCGAGAAGCGTCAAGGTGTTTGGAGACGTAACTATTTTATTCCCGTTGATTGTTGCTAAGGCGTTCGCAAAATGATTGAGCACGTTATTTTGGTGGACGAGAAGGATAATCAGATCGGCATAGGTGAAAAGCTGGAAACGCATCGTCTTGCAAAACTTCACCGCGCATTCTCAATTCTTATTTACAACACGAAAGGCGATATGATGCTGCAGTTAAGAGCAAAGACAAAATATCATGGCGGCGGCTTGTGGACAAACGCGTGCTGCGGCCATCCAAGGCCTGGAGAAGATTTAATGGCTGCCATGAAGCGCCGTTTGCGTGAAGAGATGGGTTTTGAATGTTCTTTGACTAAGATGCTCGATTATATTTACAAAGTGCCACTTGACAAGGGAATGCACGAACACGAGTTCTTGCACGTTTACAAAGGCATTTATGACGGTGTTCCAAAATTGAATCCAGAGGAAGCTAATAATTGGAAATGGATTTCTATGAAAGAGCTTAGGGAAGACATCAAAAAGAATGCGCAGAATTATACGCCGTGGTTTAAATTGTCGATGGAGAAGCTTTAAACGCCGCGTTGTACCATTACAGTCTGGGCGAGCTCGACTACTTTTCCATTCAGATTGTGGGCAAGAACAGGTATTAAGTAGTCTACAAATGCAAGCGCGCACAATGCAGTGCCGAACCGTTTCTTTGGTTCAATTGTTGCTGAGAGCATTGGCTGAACATCAAGCATGTAATGGTCTGCGAAGACGTAGCCGTTTCTGTCAGGATTATTGAACAATCCCTGTAAGCAGGCGTAAAGGTTTTGGTAAGCTTCTTCTGCGGTTCCATCACCGTTGTACTCGCATACTAAGCCGCCGGCGTGTGGTGCTGTTTTGTCGTTTTTTGGTCGCAACCAACCGTACAGAATGGCGGCAGTTGCTCTTTTTTGCCCAGCAGCAATGTCAACATGTGCTGCTGCTTGGATGACTTTCATTTCTGCGCCGTGTTGGATGCGCGCCATGCCTTCCTGAACAGTTATCTTGCGTGCAATGGAAGGGAGAATGCTGGTGTATGGAATTAAATTTGCCCGTTCAACACCTGCTGCCTGCATGGCGTAATGATAGCTGCCAGCGTGTATTTGGTGGTCGCTTTCACCAGTCCCAGTTGCTTCAAAGAAGCTTCGCGGCAGTGGACAGCCAATGACCAAGCCTTTTGCTTTGAAATCCATTAAAACATCACCATCGTTGCAGATACGTACGTCTGCGAAGAAAGAACGCCAGAATTGAACATTTGTCTCTTATTCTCAGACCCTTTTTTAAATTTTAATAAATTCACGCAGAAGTTGCTTATAAACTTTGTGTAAGTACTTTACAACTTTTCCGCCCTGACTATCGTGTTTATTTCGTCTTCCGTGACTGAACAGCCATTGAGTTTTACGCTCCAAAGTATGCTTTCGATTAATTCGCGTCTGGCATTTGGTATGCCTACAACGAGATTATCAAGCATTCCAAGTTCATAGGCAATTGTGACAAGTTCTATGCTTCTAATGACTACTACCTGCCTTGTTTGCGTTTCAAATTCACTCAGCGCTCTTTCATTCAGCTTTAATTGCATGTGGAGTCTTTTTTCCATCAACAATTGAAGTCCTTTTGGATTCTCAAGCAAAGTTCTGGTTATTCGTTCATCTATAACAATTGTTTCTGCTTTGTACAAAAGTGCTGCAGCAAGTGTTTCCATTTCGCCTGTCTGCACTATTTTGATATTTTGTCCGTGTGCTGATAATATTGAATTTGCTAAAGTAAGCAGCTCATGAGCTTTTTTCTTTACTGCTTCATCCTTGATGACGTCTAAAACTCTTTTTTCTATTAGGCTCTGCACTTGCAGTGCTTCAAATTTAAAACGCAGTGTTTCCAATGGTCGGTCAACGAGCTCTCTTTTTACTCCTTCAGTCATTGCAAAACTGCCGTTGAATTTTTTCTTGAGTACTTCTAGCAGCCAGAGTAAATTGCTTGTTGATAGACTGATTATCGGGCCTGAATCAAAGATTAACGTCTTCATCGGAACAGCTCCCGTGCTCGCCGCAAGCGTTCTCCTACTTTTATTCCGTCGTGCGGTACATCAGTGACTGTTTTTCCGATGTAATTTTGCAGCTCCCACTGGCTGATTCCTAATAATTCTGCTGTTCTTGCTATGGAAATTCCGTGCTCGTATAGTTTGCTTGCTTTTTTTATTTTGGCTTTCTCAACCACTTCTTGTATGTATAATTTGAGCTGCGCGTCCATTTCGCCGATTTCTCTAAGCAAATTTTTGATGGCCGCCCTATACGCGTTGTCATCGTCATTTGAAAGTGCTTCGTGTGCCTTTTGCAGTGAAGGAATTACTGCAGGGCATGCCTGTCTGCGCTCAATGCAGCGCTGTATGCATTTCGATAATGAGTAAATGAGCACTGCCAATGTCAACGGGTCGTCTTCCTGGAAGATGCTCGCATCGTGTATTGTGTGGTTACTTAGTTCTGAAAGTGCCGAGTAGTCTTCTTTTTTCAGTGCATCAATTACTTGTTTCAGAACTGCAAGAATGTCTTCCTTTACTATCGGCCGCATACTTTATCTTTAAAAGTAATCCTATATAAGAGAGTTTAACCACTCCAAGGGGGCAAAAAAGAAAGGTTTTTAAGTTGAAACATAAGAACTACCATCATGCAAGAATTTTACACAGGTATGTTGCTGGGAAAGAATACTTTGTATATTCCTAGAAATGCCACTGCACATCTGCCTGATAATGAGATTTTCATAAGGAATTTTGATCATGGAAGCATGGAACTTATATTGCTGGGCACTGCTCGTGGCATGCGCAATGTGGCCAACCGTTTGCTTAACGATGCTGAAAGAATAAATCCCAAATGCGACCCTGCAAAGATATATCGCTGGGTGTCAATGGGCATGGAATGGGAGAGAAGAATTGATCTCGGTTATTGGCTGAATGGCAAACGTGTTGTTGTTGAAACATACTTGCACTTGCCCGAAAAACACCTGTCAAAATTCAAACCTGAAGAATCACCTTCTTATATTAAATTCGTTCCCGAAAAGGATTGTCTTGTGGCAATGAAATCTTCGGATTTATCCGCATACTTTTCTGCCCGTGCAAACTATTACGCACAGAAGGGAGAGGAAGTTGACTCAAGTCCAGAAGAGTCAGCTGATGCAAGTCCAGAAGATGGCACGCACAGAAAGGCGAGTTAGCCGATTCCAGTCCAGAAGATACGACAGCTTAATCCACCGTAAACAACTCTGAATCGTGCCCGACGTCAAATAACCCCAATCTTGCACCAGCATCCAACCATCCGTGGGCATAATTTACTGCTGCAAAAGCGTTGATGTAGTCGCCTTTTGCACGAAAGTGCTGCGCGTCTGAGAAATAGCGTCTTGCCATATCCAAAGCGTCTTCTGCTTGTTTTTTGTGCTCTGTAACTATTTTTACTTTTTTCAGCGCCCGAGAAGTAATGTCGAAGTACTTGTCCAGTTTTTCATCAGTTATCGTATTCATATCTCAAAAACGTAGGTTTTTGATGACCATCGAAAATGCTTTGCATTTTCGAGGAAAAAATAAAAAATTTACGCTGCAGCTGCTTTTTCTGCGCGTTTTGGAAGAGGCCTGCGAACAGTGATTGGCAGTACGCCTTGTTCGTATTCTCTTTTGGCAATCTCGATTGGATTGAATCCGATTGCTTCGAGGTCTTTCTCAGTCATTTTTACCAAGAATGGTGCTCCCATGCTGATTTGCAGTGCTCTGCTTCCTATCATTCGTGCGATTTCGTATTTTGTATGTTTTTCCATTGCCACCACCTTATAGTGCCTTGCGCAACGATGGCGCAAGTTTTTGTGCTATTTCTATCATCTTGTCTATGTCTTCTGGAGACAGAGGAGTTGCTCCGCCTTTTTGCATGGCGCAGACCGTGCCTTTCTCCGTGATTGCAACCGTTAATCTTGCTTCAATTGCTTTCTCTTCTTCTGAGAGCAAATCTACCAAGAACTGGTCGCCGACTTTGACAACAGTGACTTCAACCGGTTCTCTAGTCAGTGGAAGTCCTTCTTTGGTCTTCTCTGCATCATAGTCGACATCTTTGTCCTCGTTTAATTTAGGCATCTTGGTGTTTTTCAGTGCTGCAAGTACTGCAAGGCATGCTGCATCCTGCAGGTTTCCTTCATCATTTATGGTGCAGATGTCAATGCTGACGCTCCAGACTTTTTCTCCTGATTCAATCACGAGTTTGTGCACGTCTATTGATTTGCTTTCTCTGATCGCTCTGTCCACGACTCGGGCGATTTCAGTTGCCTGTTCGCCTGGAGGCCCTGATTCGAATGCCGGGTTGCTCAATGGCAGTAATTCCGCATTAACCATTAGATTTCCCTGGTCTGGCGTGTCTGGGTAGGGTTTTCCTGTTTCTAACTTTACTCCAGCCATTATTTCGGTTCCGCCAATTTTTACTATGGCGCTTCCTTCAGCGCTTGCCGATACGCCGTATTGAACAGTGATTGGCCTATACTCGAGGTTTTTTCTGCCGTCAAAGCGTACGTTTTTCTGTAATGCTCTGAGCAGGTGTATTTTAAGTTCTTGGTTCATTTTACTGCCTCTTAAAGCGTGCTTTGAGTGCTGCTTTTTGCACTTCATAGATTTTCTTGCACGCTTCTCTTGCTTTAATGACGCATTCGTTGACTTGTTCTCTTGTCATCTCGCCGTCCATTTGCATCAGGGTTACTTTTCCTGAGTTTGGCAGAATGGCAATAGGCAAGTCTGTACCGTCTTCGTGTGAGTCTTCATCGTAGTTTAGGTCTACCACTATTTTGTCCTCGACGCGTCCTGTTGCAACTGCGCAGACCATGTCTTTCATTTCAAGGCCTGCATCTGCAAGTGCCATTGCTGCTGCGCAGAGTGCTGCGCATCTTGTTCCTGCGTCTGTTTGCGGCAGCTCGACGAATACGTCAACGACTGCATTTGGATAGTCTTTCAAATCCAATACTGGCAATAATGCATTTTGCATTACCATGCTGATTTCTTTGCTTCTTCTTCCGCCGCCAGGCCTTACTCTTTCTCCGTGGCCTGAGAATGGCATCATGTTGTAATTAACTCTTAAAATCCCGGTTTCTGGGTTTTGCATGAACTTTGGGTGCAAATCGCGTGGACCGTAAACAGCGCAGTATGCCATTGTTTTTCCGATCTGGAACATGGCGCTTCCGTCTGCTCTTGGAATTATTCCTACTTTTGCGCTCATTGGTCTGAGTTCATCCATTCCTCTTCCGTCAAATCTTTTGGCGTAAGTCATTGTGATCCTCCAAAGTGGTGCTGGTGACTTGGTTCTTCAGCTGGTTGTTCCTGTGGTGCTGCTTGCGGGCTTACCTTTACTCCCGTTTCTTTTTCAAGCCATGCAGCCATTCTGTCTGTTAATCCGCCCAAGTGTGCTTCTTCTTCTATTTTTTTGATTGCCTTGACTGCTGTTACTTCACCTTGTGGTTCGCCGTCAAGCCATATCCAGCCGTTTTGTCCGACAATTATGTTGCAGCCGGTTGCTTGTTTTATCATGCCTACCATAGAACCGTCCTTGCCGATTATTCGCGGAACTTTTTGCGAGTTAACTTCAATTATTCTTCCGCCTCTAAGCTTGCGTAGTCCTGGTCCTTTCATGGAAACGTCTATCAGTTTTTGGCTGGTGACGTTCACAATTTGGCACACGACATATTCGTCAAGGCTGTAGTATTGTGTCAGGTCTGCTCCTCTGGGTATGAACTCAGAAGTTGCGTCTTTCAAAGTCATTACTGCTGAATATGGGGAGTTTATTTCAAGTCTCCATCCATTCAACAGGACGTCAAACACTTTTCCGACTATTCTATCTTTGAGCTTTGGAATGTACTTTCCTGCGAGGGGAATCAGTTTGATTACCTTGCCCTCCACGCTTACCATTCCTAATCTTTGGGCTAATATTTTGTCGTTTTCACGATAGGCTCCTTTGCCCGGTAGGAAACTCATGCCTGTGGCAATGGTTTCTCCAGGAACCACTATTTCTTTGTCTTGTACTAATATTTCTTCTTTCATGTTGCTTCACCTTTCGTAGTAACGTGAGTTGTTTGTGCATGGCCATGTGTCATGCTGTTCAGTTTGTCGTAAAATTCTGTTTCAAGTCCGCCCGGAATCTCGATTTTTCCATTCCAGCTGCCGTCTGATTCCCATCTTTCTTTGAGTATTTTGCCGAATGCTTTGATTATTGGATGCACTTTGTGCGCGTATTCTGCCGGTACAACAACGTCTAGTTCTTTCATAACCAATTTTATTGGCAAAATCGGCCTTAATGCTTTCAAAATTTCAGGAACTTGCAATTCTGCTGCTTTGTATTCATCTATTCTTACTCTTGATTGCTCTAGCGCTGCTTCTATGCGCTGCAAAGGATGAGGCGCGTTTGTTCTTGGGTCTACGCCTTGCTTGTGAACTATGTCGATAATTCTTTTTCTTTTCTGTTCCATTAATCTCTGGCGGTATTCTGTTGTAACCTGAATGTCTCCTTTGATGATTATCTGTTTTGCAATCTCAAGCGGATCTATTGTGCCAAATACCGCCCGCAGTTTTTGTTCTGGTACAAGAAGTCCTTTTTTGACGTCTGAATAGATTTTAGGATATACTAACGCGTCGCGTATGTTTGTTTCCGGATGGTGTCTAAAATAAACAGCCTGGTCCGGATTTACCACGATTTCAAACACGTCTGAGGCTTTTTTGAGCCGTGCAAGGTTAAGCGTTTCACTCATAATTTTTACTTCTTCTTGACTTCTTTGAGGATTTTTTCGAGCTTGTCTTTCTTGACTTTGACAAACTTCTTTTCTGCAGTTGTGATGTATGCTGCATCAACTCTATCAACGTTGAAGTTTTTGTCGAGTATTTTGTTGAGAGCATCCACTGCCAGCTTCAAGCCTTCCTCTATCGTCATTTTATCGTTGAATTCTTTGTCCAGAACTTCTTCAATTTCTGTTTCTCCTTCTCCTATTACTGTAGCTCTGAATTGGAAATAAATGCCAGTCGGGTCTGTCTCAAAGAGTTTCGGACCATCCGAGTCTATTCCTGCCAATATTATAGAAACGCCGAATGGTCTTAAGCCGCCTGATTGCGTGCAGATTTGTTTTAGTGCGCAGATGTCCTTTACCACGCTTACTGTATCAATCGATGTGTCATACGTCACTTTATGCTGCTGCGCTTTTACTTGTGCTCTTTCTATCAGCACTCTTGCATCTGAAAGAATTCCTGAAGCTGTTGCTGCAATGTGGTCGTCTATCTGGAATATTTTTTCAACGCTTTCTGGAATGACGAGCTTGTCAATAATTCTTTTGTCTGCTACCAGCAATACACCATCTGAGCATACCATTCCTATGGCTGTGCTTCCTTGTCTGACTGTTTTTTTTGCGTATTCAACTTGTAAGAGTCTGCCGTCTGGCGAAAACATCGTAATTGCTCTGTCATACCCCATAAGTTGATGAGGCATTGGTTGTCCGCCCATATCATCGTCTCGTTTCACCATTTTTTGTCCCTCCTATCCCGCTACATATTTTTGTTCTGCTTTTGCCATGATGCCTGAAGCGCCTATTGAGCGCACAACCACTGGCTGTTCTTCTATCTCTTTTATGAGTGTTAGTGATGCTTTCATCTCATCTAAACTTCTGTGCTCTACCCTGATTAATCCGCGTTGTTTTGTCATGTTGTATTTCTCTGGAAACACCCAGATTCCCATCTTCGCAGCTCCTTTCGTACCTGCAAAAGATAGCGTTGCGTTCCATATTGCCTTGGAAACCTCTGAAAAAGCCTTTATTTTGCTTTTTGAGATGATTTCAAACGCTAAATACCGCTTCTTTTCCTTTAATGTCGGTAATAATGGTTTTAAACCCTTCATCTGCCCCTTCACCCTTAACTGGGATTATTAGGTGAGAAAAACGTATTTTGTTTGTGTTTTCCCTTTTCTCACTCAATTATTTTCCAAGAAGAGGGTATTTATAAAGGTTACGCTGGAATCGACCATCCTGAAAGGTAGGGATTATTGAATGCTTGATCACGTAGATTTCTTAAGCATGGTTGTTCCTATAAACATCAGCGCTAATCCGATTATCACCGAGATGGTTATGCACGGTATGCTTAACCTCTCGAGATACGTATGTGGTCTGCCCAGCCACATTGTCAGACAACCAAACCCGCTTTGAAAGATGATTGCAACAAATCCTAAAATAAGCAAAACATACGCTGTTATTCTTTTGAGGTTCATGAACTGAAGGAAAGCGGACTCATATAAAATTCTTCACCTTCTCTTCCAGTTCAAACCATTATTCATCTAAATATTTAGAACATCAGTAAATCTAAAACTTAAAAAAAATAAAAAAATCTGCACTGGCTTACGCCATCTTGCAGAAATTGCAGCATTTCATCTTCATCATCTTTCCAATGCTGAAAAGTATGAATCCGCCGAAATACCACAGGAAGACGTTTGTCCACGGCATCATGCCGGACCACTGTTTCATTATTGCAGCTACGATCATCCATAATCCTCCTGCTGCTAATGCTGCTGCTATTAATCCCAAGATAATGCACTTAGGACTGCATTGCATTGACATATCTTTTGCCATTTAATTATCACCTCTTTTAGCGAATCGGCTTATGCCGATGCCTTTGTACTATGTGCTTTTTGGCAGTAATAAGGTTTGTGTACTGATAGCCGTACCTGCGACGAATGTTTTTTAAACGAGTTATTAATACCGCAATCTATGGGCCGTTAGCTCAGCGGTAGAGCACCCGACTCTTAATCGGGTGGTCGTGGGTTCAAATCCCACACGGCCCGTTCGTATTCTACCCCATCACAAAAACTACGACATTTAAATCATAAGATTTATATACTAGAAAGTATGACAAAAAAGGCATATGGCGGGTGAATTAGAGAGGCTTATTGAAAGCAAAGTCAAGCCCATGCTAGAGGAAGCTATGCAGAAAAACCTCGGCATTACAGTCAGCGAGCTTGAAACTGACATTTCTGACAGGCTGAAAAAATCTTCTTTATTGGAATTTGAGGTTGACACAAGATTGAAATTCAAGGATGCAAAAAAGAAATTCAAAAGAGAGTATGTTGCACATCTGCTGCAATTGAACTTTGGCAATGTCGCAGAAGTTGCAAAAATTGCATTTGTAGATAGAAGAAGCATTCACAGGATTGTTGCAGAGATGAAGATTGAAGTGCAGAAGTTCAGGGAAATTTTGCAGAAAGGCGAGTATGTAAAGCAGTTGGCAGTGCAGGACATTATTCAGGAATCTTTGGAACACTACAAGACTTCATTGAATCCGAGAAAGTACGAAGCGTTGTACAAGCAGGCTCCTTCTTTGTCAAAAAACATCACCAAGGAATTGCCTGAAACTCCAAAAACCCTGAAAGAAGCTGAAAAGGAGTTTGAAACGAGATATTTCACTAAGGCTTTGACAGAAAATGATGGTAATATTTCTAAGACTGCGAGAAAAATTGGATTAAGGTTTGAAACGCTGCATAGAAAACTTAAGAGTTTGGGAATAAGTGCAAAAAATTCTAGTTGAAGAAGTCAATGAATTTCCTCATCATTCTAACGACGAGGATTTCTTTTTTTGGCGTGCTGAATTCATATGTTTTTAATACGGTTTTCTCGACTGGCTGTTGAGTCATATCCGGCTGCTTCTCAACAGGCTTGGTTGCTATCGTTTCTTCCTGCTTTTTCCACGTTTCGTAAGTTGCGGATACGGGCGTGTTTTGTTTTTCTTTTGGTTTTTCTTTAGGTAATTTTCTCTCAACCATCACAATGTGTTCGCTGCTGAACCAGGTGTCTGGCTTGTTGGCGAGCCAGACTGCTGCTTTATGTCTGTCTTCTGCTGTTTTGCCTGTAATGAGTATTTGGTTGTAGTGTTTTTCTCCTTGCTGGAATTCGCGTCGTCTATCTTCAAAGAATTTAACATATCCTTTTCCTGCCTCTAAGCCTTCATCGCATTGCGAAGGATTGCCTTCGAGTTCTGCTGCAACTTTGTTTTCACAGGGGCTTCCGATTACTATCGCATTTGTCATTTCTATATTAGATATTTCTGTGTCAAGAACCGCAGATCCTATTTGCTGCTTGATTTTAGGATATTTTGATAGTGCGCTTGATAGTTCAGTTGCGCTTACGACATCCAGTGCCGGTGCATGTTCGCCGATGACAAAATAAACATCAAATGCGCCTTTGTCTGCGAATATCCAGGGATATTGTGCTAAACCATAAGCGTGTACAGCTTGGACGATAAGCAACAGTACAACCATGACAAGTATGAATTGACGTTTCATATACGATAAACAAGCATCCAGCTTTATAAAACTTTCTATTTTTAATTACTTAGCAGTAGTAACAATATTAAGACTTGAGACATTGCATACTAGCGTTTACTTCTCCTTGCTGTCAGGATTCCAGATTGAAAGTTTTCCGACAAGGAAATAGAAGTCTTTTCTTGGCACACGCCATTCAACCCTGGAATTTATTGCTGCTTCCAGTACTTGAGCTGCGTAATTGCAGAAGGATTGCATATGAAATTCGAATGCTAGCACATTATCAATGCTGACTGGTTTTTTGGGACCGTAATGGGCTACTATTGCTGTGCTTTTATCAGGTCTGTCTTTGGACGTGTCCACACGCACCAATTCATATCCGGCAGGCACGTCTACTCCGCGCACAACTTCTTCAAGTCCTCGAAATTCTTCATTTTCAGGTAGACTAAACATGCCGAATGAGAAACCATAATTACGGTCTTTGCTAAGACACGCCATGGCAGAAACATAATGGATTCCACACGTGAAGAATTTTCTGTCTTCGGGAGTAAGAAGGTATTCACCGTTCAACAATATGAAAGAATTATTCTTCGAAGGTTGTGCTGCAAGAAATTTGCGTGTTGCTTCCAGGTCGCCAGGTACAAAATTGAACATGCTATTGCTTCTTGTCTGCCTTTTTTAAATCTTATTCAATAATCTCTCTTCCAAGAATTCAAATAAATAAAATAAAAAAACCTCGGAAATTGAAAATTTCCGATGGTCCCGAAAATGCACGGCATTTTCGCGGATTAATTGAAGCTTCCTGCTCCAAAGATTGGCGGTCTGTTCTGGTCTGCTACCTTTACAGTGACTTCAAGCTTGGCTTCATTGCCTGCCGTGTCACGTGCAACTATAGTTACCATGTGCTCGCCTTCGTCTTCATAGCTGGTTGTTTTCGTGTTTGCGTTCATCCAGCCTGAATACGTTACGCGAACTTCGTCGCCTTCTGAGTCAGTGATTGTCGGCTCAAGCGTTATAATCTCGCCTTCGTTGACTTCAATTGGGCTTTCCAGCTCTATGACTGGCGCTTTGTTTACAGCTTGTACCGTAAGCACAAAAGTTTTTTCTGTGCTTGATTCTCCATCTGATGCAGTTACCTTGACTTCATAGTCTCCTGCATCTCCAATCTTTGATTCCCATTGTCCTTTTTCGTCTAGCGGGAAGTCAAAGGTGTATGTTATGCTGTCGCCGTCTGGATCTCTTGCGCTTGGCTTGACAGCCACTTTCTGGCCTTCCTTGATTGTTTGTGATGGAATGTCTGCCAGTTCTGGGGCACGGTTGGTTTTTGCTACTGCAATTATCACTTCAAGAGCTGTCCTTGCACCTTTACTGTCTGTTGCTGTTATGATGACTTTCTTGTTTCCGGCATCATCAAGGCTTACTTCTCTTGTGCTGCTGTTCATCCAGCCTGCATACTCGACCGTTACTTCGTCGCCTTCTGGATCTGTGATTGCTGGCTCGAGGACAAGTGTTTCTCCTTCTTTTGCTTGTACTGGTTGTTCAAGTTCTATTACTGGTGCTCTGTTCTTTGACTTGATAACAATCAATACTTGTTGAGATACTGTGTTCGATCCATCTGATGCAGTTATCGTTACTACTTTTTCTCCTGCATCGCCTTCTTTTGTCTGCCATTTTCCTTTTTCATCTAATGGCTCGCTGAACGTGTACTTGATAGGGTCTCCATCTGGGTCTACTGCTCGGAGGTTGGGGAAACTGACAAGGTCGCCTTCAGTTACTTCCTTTCGCGGCAAGTCTCTGGTGTCTACCGGCTTCTTTTCTTCCATTTTTGTTTCGTTCGTGGAAATTGTAGGCACAGTTACGTTTGTTTCTACTGTTTTGTTTTCCACGACTGGTTTTTCAACTGTTTTGTTCATCGTTTGGTTGCGCGCCGGCATTACTGGAGCACATCCAATAAGCACGATTACGAGAAGTGCGACGATTGCTATTTTGTTCATAGGTTTCTACCCCCGTTTTTAGTAGGATACTGTTTGTTACTATTCCCGGATACTCAAACCATATTTAAATTTTTACGTAGTCAAAAATATAGTCTTGGGTGCAGAAGTCGTTTCATCCCCTTCTTGAGACGATTATGAAAATTCCTGCAACAATTAACGCGTGTATCGCAATTGCAATGCTATAATTCATGAAGAATGCCGTCGGGTAGAACATTATCATTGTGCTGTCTGCCGCAAACATCCAGTTGCCTTGTGGGAAGAATATTTCATGGAAATAAGTGAAAAAATTGTCAAATGGCGTTAAAAATGCCATTAAAAACAGCAAAATGAGCAATCCTGTTCCCCATTTAATGATTTTTCTCCAATTTTCAAGCATACAATACGCTAGAATTATAATAAGAATTTCGAGAACGTAATACGCATATGATATTAGTCGTTTGACATCTGCAAGATGCATTCTTTCATCTGATGAAAATACTGTCGGAACTTCTACTTTTCCAAAGAAATACTGCGTTAACTGTTTTGTTGGTTGAACAGCTTCTGGATTGTCTAATAATAGGTAGGTGAAAGAAGTATCGGAAATTAGAACAAAGAAGCTGAGCAAGATGCACATGAATGGAAAGAGAATGATTCCTATTACAAGCTTCATTTTATTTTGGCGCCGTCCGGCTGGTCTACAACAACTGGGCCTTTGTGCGTTTTGAGAGGTTTGTTATTATATACTGCATTTTTGTTTTTAGTTGTCAAGTTGATTTTCTGAAAGTCCTCAATGGTGATTTGTTCTGTTTTTGGTGTTATTCCTTCTACAAAGACTTGGTCTCCTGCGTGTGCTTCTGGCGCTTCAAGAACCTTCACTATCCCATCTTTTTCTGCTGCCAGCATCATTCCATTGCTTTCCATTCCTCTGATGTTTGCCGGCTTGAGATTTGAGATGAAAACAATATGTTTGCCTTTAAGTTGTTCTGGCGTGTAGTACGGTCGCATTCCCGCAACTAATTGTCTTTTTTCGTCAGTTCCGACATCCAGCTGTAAAACATATAATTTGTCTGCATTTGGATGTGGAACAACTTCTGCAATGTGCGCCACGCGTAAGTTCAATATTGAAAAAGGATCTTCTACTTTCTTTTCTAATTTTTTGAACAATATTTCCGGCTGTGCGAGCATTCCTTTTGTCTTTTTCGTGAATTTGGCGTCTTTTAGTTTGCCAATTTCTTGTCCTAATTGTACAGCTATTTTTTCTGCGCTTGAAGGAATGATTGGCCAGACAAGAATTGAAATTATGCGAAGGTGTTCAACAAGCGTGTACAATATTGTGGCTAGCCTGTTTGCATCGTTTGTTTGTTTCCAGGGCTCTGTGTCGTTAACGTATTTGTTACACTTGCCGACATAATTCCATATTTGTTCAACGGCGTGATTCCATTTGTAATTTTGCAGAAATTCATTCAGCTTTGCAACATCAGGTATTGCTGTTTCAAGTTCTTTTTCTTTGTCGGTCACTTGCCCGCACACTGGAATGTTGCCGTGGAAGTTTTTGTGCACTAAAACTGATGTTCTTTGCAAAAGATTGCCTAGAGCGTCTGCGAGGTCTCCGTTGTTCCGTTGTATAAGCGCTTCTTCTGAAAAGTCGCCGTCTTCGCCTGCAGGAACGTCTCTGAGCAGTACATAGCGTAATGGATCTGCTCCATAAGTATCCACAACATGTATCGGGTCAATGACGTTACCGAGTGATTTTGACATTTTTTGGCCGTTGACAGTCAAAAATCCGTGGCTGAATATGGTCTTGGGGGGCGGTATATCTGCGGCAAATAATATGGCCGGCCAGATTACGGAATGAAACCAAGTTATGTCGCGCCCTACGACATGGCATTTTGCCGGCCAGTACTTCTGGAACTTTGTCGTGGGATATGAAACTCCGCTGAGATAATTTATCAGCGCATCAAACCATACGTAAATCACGTGGCTTTTGTCTTGTGGAACTGGTATTCCCCATTTGAATGACGTTCTGCTTACGCTCAAATCTTTGAGCGGCTCTTTTAATCTGTTTAGAATCTCGTTTCTGCGTGATTCTGGCTGGATGAAATCAGGATGCTGTTGAATATGGGTAATTATGCGTTGCTGAAATTCTGATAATTTGAAAAAATAGCTTTCCTCGCTCAGGGTTTCAACTGGTTTTTGATGTATGGGGCATAACCCTCCTTCCAAATCTCTTTCAGTGTAGAACGCCTCACAGCCCGTGCAGTACAGGCCTGAATATAACCCCTTATAGATCAGCCCTTTATCGTATACTTTATTCCAGATTTCCGTTGCAGTCTTGACGTGTTTCTTGTCAGTTGTTCTAATGAATTCATTATAGGATGTGTTCAATTTTTTGCACAATTCTTCAAAGTGGGCAGACATTTCGTCTACAAATTGTTTTGGTGTTTTGCCTGCTTCTTTTGCTGTTTTCTCTATTTTTTGCCCGTGTTCATCTGTTCCTGTTAGAAAGAAAGTATCTTCTCCAAGCAAAAAATGCCATCTTGCATACAAATCTACAATTATATCAGTATATGCTGTCCCGATATGCGGCGGTGCATTTGGATAATATATCGGCGTGGTGATATAGTAAGTCTCTTTTGGCATAGGAGAAAGCGATTAAGGACCGTATATAAAGCTTATCCGTAGGGAATAAGCTGTTTATTCCTTATCTGTTTGACCGCAGGACGGATGCCGATTGCATCGCCGTTTTTGTCAAAATGATATGTTCCTAATAGACCAGTAAAATTATCCATGCCATATAGATAATCACGAACATTGCTGGCGTTTTCGCCGGCGTGTTCTATGGCTTTTTTCAGTATGTAGACCGAATCATACATGGTGGCTGCATAGTATTCGAATTGCGGCTCAGTGCCATAGCGCTGTTTGTATTTCTCAAAGACTTCACTTTTTTTGGAGTCATTTTGCAACTCAGGGTCTGCGAAGAAAATAAGTCCTTCTGCTTCAGGATGTGGAATGACATCGCTGCTTGTTCCAAAATAATTCCCATAAATAGTGCCATTGAATTGCAAGTCAGAAAGCTGTTCTAATACTGCAATTCCAGTTGCGGGTGTGTCTGGATCAACAAAAATGGCCGTTGGTTTCTTTGCCAGAAGTTTGGTAAGCTGTGTTCTGACATCGTGGTCATTCTGAGGGAATCCTTCTGCATATGCCGTTCCGCCAAGTGCAGTGAACTCTTTGGTGAAAGCATCCTTGAGTCCAACGGGGTATGTGGTGAGTTCATAGATTATACCAACGCTGGAAGAATTTCTGTAGATTGTTTCAGCAGCGGCGCGCGCCGTATCCGTGTCGGAATATGAGTTTCTGAAAACACTCTCGCCCATTTCTGACACTGCTGGATTTGTAGAGGAAGTAAATACGATGATACCTTTTGGTTCTGTAAGCGGAATGATAGGTATGGTTTCAGCTGAACAGAATGCAAGAATAATCGGCACGTTGTCTATTTCAATTAGCTTATGCGCGGCTGTGACGGCATCCTTTTCAGTGCATTTTCCGTCCTCATAAATTACGTTAAGAAGGGTGCCGTTGATTCCGCCTGCTGAATTAATTTCTTCAACTGCTAATTCAATGATGTTTCTCTCTGCAATTCCGAAAACAGCTGCGTCGCCGGTAAGCGGGCCGATAAATCCTATAGCCATGGTGCTTTTTTCAGGTGTGCTGGGAGGCGTGCTGCAGGCTGCCAGAAGCAGTGCGAATGCGACAATATAATAGAACTTTTCAGACATAAAGAAGAGCGAAAGAGTCATACTTTTATATTTTCCCCTCATACCCGCATTCCAGGCATATTAGTACCGTGTTCTCTTCAGCAGTGTCAATGTGCACTGATTTGCATTTTGGGCATCTGAGCTTTGTTGCAGGGTCGCCGAGGTGTACCATATAGTATTGTAGCGCATTGTTCTATATCAATTTTACTGCAATATGGAAAATAATTAACCTCACTCTCAAATTTGTAGCCACCTAATAGTGACTACAAAGCGAAACATTTATATATCTCCTCCATTATAATCACTGAAAGGTGACTACAATGAGGAAATTACTCATACTTTGGACGATATTTGCATTCTGTCTTAGCACTGTTACTGCTTTGCAGGTTTCAAGCCCTGCTTTGGGCAGTTCTGTTGCAAACCCAGAATCTAACGTTACTGCAACTTTTACAATTACAAACAACGATAACGTTGTTTTGTCAAACTTTATTATAACTTCAAATGCTGATTCACAGTACAAGATTACTTTTGAAAACAAGCCAACCTCTATTGCACCAGGAAATTCTGCAATAGTTACCATCAAAGGCTTTGTTCCTAAGGATTTTGCTGGCAAAAAGCAGATTGGCTCTGTTACTGTTACTGCAAGCACTCCAGCTGCACAAACACCTCCTCAAAACCAGACACCTCAGTTGGTAGTCATTCCTGTTGGAATGAGCGCTGCGAATGATTGCGGCGAAAACACTCCCGCTTTGAACAGCTCAATTATTGGTCAGTGGCACACTGGCTCTTGTGATTGGAAAACCGACATTCAGGTTAACCAACCTTTGCAAGGCGCAGTTGATGCTGGCTGGGCAAGATTGCACTCTGACAAGTTAAACGATTACTGGGTGAGCACTGTTGCAGCTGATTGTGGCGAACAGTCTCAGAATCCTCCAAACAACTGGTTAAATGGTGGAAAGATACACACAGGCCCTGGCTTATGTGACAATTTGCTTGAGCTTCCTTCAGCAGACTCTGGATGGATGGGCTTCTTTACCAATCCAAATGCAGACGGCAAGTTAATTCTTGTCATTGCAGAAGACGCTTGTGGCGGTGGAATTCAAACAGTTCCAACTGGCGGCGTTATTTTGGGCAAAGTAAGCACTGGTCCTCACTCTTGTGATGGCGTTCCAGAAGCATTCTCTTACACAGGTGCTGCTATAGATAGCGGTTCTATGTATGTTGTCTACTTGCCTATTGATCATACTCCTACAAATTCCCTCCCGATAGGAACGTTCGAATCCCTTAGCTGGACTTCTTTGTCCGGCTGGGCTTTCGACGCCAATGCACCTTCAATTAGCGTGCATGTCTGGGTTGATGGAACTTTCTGGAAGCAGCTTGAAGCAAACCAGCCTAAAACTGGCTTGAACGTTTCAGGCAACCACGGATTTAGTTATACTTTCACTGCTGCAGATCTTGCAAGTTTGAACACTTCAAGGAATCACACGTTCAATATTTTAGCGATTAACTCTCCAAGTGGCGACAATCCTCTGTTGAACGGCAGTCCGAAAAACTTGACTGTTTTGACAAACAGTACGCCAACAAACAACAACACACCATCAAACAACAGCACGCCTACAACTAACACACCTTCAACTGTAACTGCATCTGCATCCGTTACCATGGAAGCAAAGGGTGTTGCGAATGCATTAGTAATTGAGAAAGTCAAGCTTACTTGCACAACCTTGGAAACTGTTACTGATGGCGAGACCATTGACAACATTGGTCCTGACCAAACGTGTTACTTGACTGTCAAGGTTGAGAACGTTGGCGACAATGATTTGGAAGATATTGATATTGAAGTTGAAACAGACAGCTCTGATGTTGATGGCGATTCTGCCGACATTTCAAGTCTTGATTCCGGCGATGAGGAAGAAAAGACTTTGGAATTAAAGATTGATGAAGAAGCAGAAGATGGAAAAGTCGATATTACTATTACTACAGAAGGCAAGGACGTAAATGGCAAGTCTCATAGCGATACGTTCTCTTTCAAGCTCGACATTGAGCGTTTGAAGCACGACCTGCCAATTACCAAGATTACCGTTAACCCTGTAAAGGTTGACAACTGCCAAGATACTCGTGTTGACGTTACTGTTTATGTTGAAAACACTGGCCGCGAAGATGAGGAAAGTGTTGCTGTTGAACTTTCTGTTCCCGGATTGAATTTTGTCAAGAAATTTGATGAATTGTCAATTGACCAGAACGAAGAGGCGAAAGTTACTTTCAGTGTTCCTGTTAAAGAAAACTCAGCCATTGGCAGTTTCAGGGGAACTGCAAAGTCATTCTATGACAATGTTGTTCCATCACAGTCAAAATCAGCCGATATTGTGATAACCAAATGCACCGAAGCTGCACCAGAACCTCAACCTGTTGTTCAGCAGCCTCCACAGAATGAAATTATAATTACTCCAGCAACTGAACCAACAACTTCAAGCGGCTGGTCTACTGGCGCAATCTTGACTGCAATTCTTGTACTTGCTAACCTGATCGCTTTGACAGTTCTTGGCGTTATGGGCTATGGCTACTTCAAGAAACCTAAAGACCCTATGGCAGAGCAGTTTGAAGACGACAAGCCTGTAGAAGACTTTAAATCTAAAGACTATTACTAGGTGATTAAAATGAAAGAATACTCTGACCCTGTCAACATTGGCAAAATGATTGATGAATGGCGACTCACATCTCAAGGTTGGAGATTTTTGATTAACAAAGACTCTCGCGATATACCTTGCGGGCCTTTGACTCCTGAAGAATCAAAAGCGTTTAAAAAAGTGCAGGCTGATAAATTTGAGAATAAGAGGTTAGGCATAGAATATGTTCTTCAAGGCAATAAAGAAGTTTTGGTAAGATCTCAAGCTGTTGATACTTTTGGCGGACTGCTTCCCGATCACAGAGCAGTTTATGTGCGTGATGAAAGTTCAAAACGCGAATTAAAAGATCTCCCGAAACCTGACCTTACATCTATTCAAGGACCACTTTACCGTCTGGAAAAAATTCACCTTCTTTATAAATCAAGTCCATCAGACAAAACGCGTCATAGGTGAGTTATGCCAGAAGAAAAACCTCTTGAACAACGCGCACAGGAATCTCCTTACAAGACAACTTTGAAAGATTTGATTCCCTTTTGGTCTTTTGTTCAGATGCGCAAAGACTTTAATAGTAAAAATTACACTCCCGCAGAAAAGAGGAATGCTTTTATTGCTTGTGCTGCGCTTGAGGCGGTAAAGTGCAGCTGTTACACAATGGGCGTACTCGGACTCTATGAGTTGAATAAATAAAGCAAAGGATCATTATTAGTTAGGGATGACATGAAAGCAACCATATCAGGCAGTTTCAAGAAATTCTATCAGGAAATATGTTCTGCCTACGAGATATTTGAAAGGAACGGAATAGTTGTACTTTCACCAAGCAAGTCACGAATAATTAATCCAGGAGCAGAATTTGCCCTATTGGAATCGGACCCTAAAGGAGCATCTAATAAAGAATTGGAAGATCGACATCTGGAAGCAATAGCAAATTCAGATTTTCTCTATGTCGTGAGTCCTAACGGATATGCAGGAAAGAGCGCAGTCTTTGAGATGGGACACGCAAATGCCCTCCGCAGGCCAATTTATTGCTCTGATTCAATAAACGATGTCACGCTTGAAATGTATGTAAAAGGTGCCTTTGCCCCAGAATCATTGATAATTCATTTGAAAAATCAAAAAAAACTCTAATTTTTATTCGTCTTCCGGCACGTCTGCTTCATCTTTTTTGCTGACTGATTTCATTTTCTTCGTGATTGGTATTTTTCCTTTGCACTTGTCGCATTGGAAAACAAGTGCCTTGACTCCTTCAAATGATTTTCTTTTGAATGGAATGGTTGTTTCTCCCTTGTTGGAACAGTGCGGGCACGTGTAAGAAATGTTTGCAGTTAAAGTGTCTTCATATTCCATTTTCTCAATTGTATGATTGCATTCCGGGCAGACGTATTCTTTTGCCCTGATTTTTACTTTGCCGTCGCTGCCTCTTGGCTTGCCCATTTCTGCTTTGCCGCATTTTGGGCACTTTTCCCTGAAAACCCAGCACATTACAAATCCTTTATCTACTGCGCGTCTGGTAAAGTAAACGCATTCTTCCACTGATTCTGGTTGACGTAATGCCATGTGGTTGGTTTTGTCGCACCATTTTTTAAATGTTGTGTATGTACTTGATAGTATGACCTATTACGATGAAATTGCTGCAAGTTACGAAAAACTTCACGGAGAGGAGCAACTGCAGAAGGCAAAGATTATCCTGCAGAATTTGAAAATCAAGCCAACTGACTCTTTGCTCGACGTCGGATGCGGCACTGCTTCTTATCTTTCAATCTTTCCGTGCAAGAAAACCGGCATCGACCCGTCAAAAGAACTTCTCAAGCAAGCAACGATTCCAGTCATCCAAGGTACAGCGGAAGCTTTGCCATTCGCAGACAATTCTTTTGACATCGTAATTTCATTGACCGCCATCCATCATGCAAATCCGAAAAAAGCTGTTGCCGAGATGTTCCGCGTTGCAAAAAGGGACATTGTTATCTCGGTTCTTAAGAAATCTGTTAACTTTAAGGCAATCGAGGCTGAAATCAGGAAGCACAGGCCGTTTAAGATTGTTGAGGAATCTCATGACATAATATTTTTCTGTTCAAAAGCTTTAAATAACTCAAAACAGAACTAAAGCGCATGCAGGTTCCAGAATTCATTAAAGAGGTTGTCTGGTCTTTCTTCCCTCCAAGATACAAGCAGTTGGCCGACAAGCCTTTCAGGAAGAGTCTTGGCTATATGAGCAAGATTCTGTTACTCGCCTTCATTCTTGCCGGTCTATTATACATTCCTAAGCTTTTCCTGATGAAAGACGTTATGGAAGAGGAATTCGGAAAGTTTAGCGCTTTCAAGCTTGATGGTGATGTAATGCAGACTGACAAGATTACCGTGCCGCGCCATAATCCTTGGCTTGTAATTGACTTGAACAATAACTTGACTTTAACAAAAGAAATTTTCGTTATTGACAAAAACAACGTGCAGTATCGTTTCCTTAATACCAAGTCTATTCCTCGTGAGCAGTTGAAAGATTTTGGCGCAAACAGGGCAAGAGTGAGCGGCTTCCTGACAATGATACTGATTATGCTGCTGCCAGGCATCGCAATTCTGCTCTACATCAGGATGTGGCTGAAGTACCTGTTGCTTATTTTCGTCTTCGGCACTCTTTTCTTTATTATTATGGAATTGTCCAAGTTCCGTTTGAAATGGAAGCAGATGCTCAGCATTGCATCGCACGCGTTGACGGCAGTTATCTTTATCGAGGTTATTTCAGCTGCTTTGACTACCGCATATCTAATTCCCGTCATGCGTTTCCTTGGCGTCAGCATTTACGCCATTACCACAATTATTTTCGCGTTCTTGATGGTCGTAGGAATTATCGGCTACAACATTGAGGCTCATCGCAGGAGATGAAGGCAGTTTTATTTGATATGGACGGTGTTTTGTCAAATTCTGAGCCGCATCACGTTGAAGCGTTTAAGATATTCTTTCGTAAAAAGGGAATTAAGCTGTCAAAGTCTGACCTGAAAGATATTTTCGGACGTTTTGATGATGACATCATCCGTGATTTATGCAGAAAGAAAAGAATCAAGTGCAATATTAGCAAGTCATACTGGGAAAAGAGAAAAATTGTCGTCAATCTGTTGAAAAAGCGCCCCATTCCTTCATTTTCTGATGCCATCAGCTTGGTCAAGCGTGTCTCAAAGAATTTCAAAGTTGGCATTGGCACTTCTTCAAGCCATGAAGAAGTTAACATCGTACTCAAAAGGCTCGGAATTAAGAAATACTTCAATGCTATTCTTGGCCGTGAGGATGTCAAAACTCACAAGCCAAGTCCTGAATTATATCTCAAGCTTGCCAAAAAACTCAAAGTTAAACCAAAAGACTGCGTTGTTATTGAGGACTCAGTTGCAGGCGTTACGGCAGCAAAAAGAGCGAAGATGAAGTGCATTGCCGTGTTGAACAGTTTTCCTGCTTCAAAATTGAAAAAAGCCGACTTGATTGTGAAAAGTTTGAATGATAAGCGCGTTACCGCGCTGCTCAGCTTGTAAGTTACAGTAATTTAGAAAATTTTAAATAATCTAACGAGCAATATTCCTCCATGAGTGGTTTACGGGTATCAATAGTATTTTTATTCTTGTTTCTTATTAGTTGTGCACCGGCTGAAAAAGAGATCAAAGTTGGTGTTATTGGTCCATTCACGGGCTTTGTGGCGCGTTTTGGAGAATATATGCGTGAAAGTTTTGACATGGCTGCCGAGGAAATCAATGCTGCTGGTGGTATTGATGGTAAGAAGATAAAATTGATTTACGAAGATGATAAGTGCATTGATCTGCCGGGAATGATTTCGGCACTTAAGAAGTTCAAAGATATTGACAAAGTAGCGGCTGTTGTTGGTCTATATTGTGGCGGTGAGAATACTATTGCAGGCAACTTTTCAACGGAAAATAATCTCTTCATCATCTCACCAGGTGACAATTTTGGCTTTACCGGCAAATATAAGGTCAACACGCGTTATCTTATTACCAAGGAAGCAAGCTTGCTTGCTGAACATGCAGTGAAGCAGGGATACAAGAATCTCGGAATATTGTATTATGATAATGAGTGGGGACAAGCCTATAGAGATTCTATAAAGTCCTATCTTGAAGAGCATGGTGGTTCGTTGACAGTTGCTGAAAGTTATACGGCTGAAAATTTTGATGTTAAGACGCAGCTTCTTAAAATCAAGAAGGCTGAGCCTGATGCAGTTGTTATCCTAGATGCGCTGAGTGGCGAACTTTTCCAACAAGCAGCCGAAGTAGGTCTTAATTTGCCTCTTTTGAGCGAGTGGGAGATTGAAAAACCTGAAGCAAAAGGTATTGCTGGTCCTGCTCTTGAAGGTGTCGTGTATGCGTTGCCAGTTGCTGAAGAAACTGATTTCCATCGCAAATTTTTGGCAAAATATAATGAATCGCCCAATATCGTTCATGTAGATTCTTATGATGCTTTGATGATTATGGCAAAAGCGCTTGATGCTTGCTCAACGTACGATCCCCAATGCATGATTGATTTCGTGACGAATTTGAAAGATTATCCAGGCGCAGGTGGCAGTATGACTTTTGACAAAGAAACCTGGAATTTTGATAAGAAATTCGTTTTCAAGACAGTAAAGAATGGCGAATTTGTTAAACTTGAGCAATAGTTAGAGCTTTTCAGTAAAATCTTCAACATCAATTCCTGCCTTTCTCAAAATTGCTCTGAGCATTCCTCTGTCAAGTTGGTTGTGCAGAGGAACAGTTATGATTAAAGGATTTCCGTGCTTAATCAGCGTGACATGGCTTCCTTTACGCCTGTCTACTTGCCATCCATAGTATCGCGTGAGGGTTTTTATCACGCGTTCTCCAGAAATTAAAGGTAGCGTCAGATAATGATAGTCTCCACCTGCGGTTTAGGCATGTGGTGCTCGCGTAATGTTTCTAAATAAACAAGAATTGCTTCGTGTATGTTTTTTCGTGCTTCGTCCTTGGTTTTTCCCTGTGAAATACAGCCAGGAAGATCTAAACATTCGGCTACGAAAAATCCGTCTTCGCCTTTTCTGATTGAGACATGATATTTTTTGTGCATGGAGATAAAGAAGCATTCTTTGTATAAATACATTATGTACGACCTTGGAAACTTTCCGAATCAAATTCTTGCAATGAGTTCCAAAAACTTCTGCTTCATTCCTTCTGCGTGCGTTTTCATCCTTGCTGGCAGTTCAGAATTAACAACATACTCCACTCCAGCAGAAGTAATTTTCACATCTGCCACCCACGGATTCCTGCCTGCTCTAAATATATAAGCGCCAATTCGGGAAATCTCTCTTTCTACTTCTTCCAGCTTTGGCGCTTTCCAATGAGAAGTATGAACTATCCTGAGAATGCCGAATATCTTGTCTATTCTCTCTTGCGTGAGCATACATACAGTCAGCACGCAATATTAATATAGTATTCTGTTTCACTTTGCACTATGGACAAGAAGGCAAAAGAGCGTATTGAGCAAATAGCAAAATCATTGAAGGAACTGCATCTTGCCGCTTCTATGGATGAAGCTTTGAAGCGCGCTAAAGAGATTGTTGAGAGTGCAAAGGGTACGGGCCAGCCGATTGACAAGCTCATGCGTGAAGCAGAAAGTATTGAAAAATCATCTGAACGTGCAAGAAAAGAGCTCTCCAAAGAGGCAAATGCAGAACAAAAAAACGCTAAACACAATATTATAGACGCCAAGAAATCAAAGGCGTCTGCAACTAAGACTAAGGAGCAGATTGCCTTTGACATCAAGGTTCACAAGCTTGAAAAGGGCGATGTTAAGGATGCAATGCACGAAATTGGAGAGCTTGACTGCGCTGCAAAGGACGCTGACTATATAATAAAGGAAGCGGAGAAGGTGCAGAAGTCAAAAAAGAAAAAGTAATCTTTACCACTCCGCAATGCTAACAAAACCGAAATATTTAAATAGGACCCTTTCTTCTGTCGACTTATAGTAACACTTCGGGGTGGATTGTATGAAACAAATTGCATTGTTAATATTGATGGTCGCACTTTTCGCTATTGGCGCAAGTGCAATACAGATATCGAGTCCAACTATCGGAAACGATAAACAGGACCGTATAAAGAACGTTGCTGCGTCATTCACAGTTACGAACAACAACAGCGTGGCAATGTCAGGAGTCACATTCTCATTGGGCGGAGGCTCTGAAAACACCAAGTATGCTTTGACAATTTCAGGTCCTACTACTATTGGTGCAAACTCAGCTGTCGCCTACACGATTAATGGAACAATTCCACTCGACCACCCAGGTGTTGATGCTTCCTCTTTGGAAGAAAAAGCACTCAAGATTGGAACTTTATCAGTAACAGGCACTGTTGGCAGTGCAACTGAAACCACTTCAACTGATATTTTGATGCAGGCTGTTAACCAGCTTAGAATCAAGAAAGCAAGAATTGACTGCGATACAAAGTCCCAAAGTGTTGACGATGGAGACCGTGTCAAGAACTTGAAGCCAGGTATGGACTGTTCATTGGAAGTTGAAGTCGAAAACTTGTTTGACGACAGCGATGCCAATAACCAGAAGATTGGCGATGTCTCATTCGACACCGTCGATATCAAGCTCGATTCATCTGATTCAGACATTGATGTAGATGAAGATGATGACATTGACGGCCTTGATGCAGGCGATGAAGATTCAATTACTGCAGATATGGAAATTGATGATGAAGCTGATGATGGCTCAGTCTCAATTGATGTCAGAATATCAAGCCGTGATGACAACGGTGCATTGCATGGTGAACAGCTTGACTTCCGTTTGGAAATCGAGCGTTTGAGCCACGATGTGCAAATCAGGCAGATTTCACTGACGCCTGCATCAGTTTCAAACTGTGAAGCTTCAAGCGTGAAGCTTTCAGCAAACATCCTGAACGGCGGTAAGCGCGATGAGGATGAGATTGCAATTGAAACGACTGCTGCAGACCTGTCATTCAGCAAGAAAATCGAGAACATCGAACTTGACAAGGACGACAGCACATCAGCAACATTCGACATTCCAGTTGCAAAGAATGCAAAAGCAGGCGTTGTCAGGGTTGACGTTAAAACCTACTTTGACGGCACTGCACCAAGCAACTCAGGCTCTGTCGAATTGACAGTCAGCAGCTGTGGTGGCGCAGAAGAACCGGATGTTACAACGACCGAAGAGCCGAAGAAGCAGGCAACTGTTATTGTTCCACAAGCTCCTGTAACTCCTTCAGGTCAGGCGCAAGCTGCTCCGAAGAAATCTTCAAGCTTCACAGAAAGCAAGGCATATGTTGCATTGCTTGCAGTGTTGAGCGTGTTGATTGCTGCTGCTATCGTGGCGATTGTTGTCATGATGGTTCGCAAGAAGCGCGATTAGTTATTTTTTCTTTTTTCCGGATTTTTTCTAATTTTTCGTAATTCTTCCAACTCTTCTCGTAATCTTTCCAATTTTGTCGTCGATAAACTCTTTAACTAGTTCTGTTTCTATAGAAAGCGGTGATCAACATGAAATGGATAATTTGGCTGATATTGTATGCACAGCTCGCAAGTGCAAGTATTGTTATTAACCAGGTTCTTTATGACCCCGTTGGTACAGAAAGCGGCGGGGAAGCTGTTGAACTCAAGAACGACGGCTCCTCCGCTGTTGACGTTTCTGGCTGGGTGCTGAAAACTGAAAGTTCTGCCGCTGACGCAACATTTCCTGCAAATACAATCTTACAGCCTGGCACGACTTTTCTCATTGCTGATGAGGGCTGGAGTGCGAATAAAGATGATTCCAGCTGGAAGTCTGCTGATTATGAGGAAAAGCTTACTTTAGGCAATACTGACAGTGGTATCGCTTTAATATCAAACACAACCGTCGTAGACGCAGTCGGCTGGGGCGACAAAGAAGCAATTGACATCTCTTTATTCGAAGGCTCTCCTGCAGTCATGGTTGCTTCTGGCAAGGCGTTGTTGAGAACTAAGGATACTGATGACAACATCCAGGACTTCATAGAAACTGTTCCTGACTTTCAGGATGGCATTCCTGTGCCCGTTACTGCCAATGTGACCGTCTCCCTTCCTTCCATTGAAGTCTCAAAATCGCTCAATTTGGCGCCTGAAGGCATTCTCTCAATTAAAAACAACGGCGCAGCTGCTGTTAGCATCAAGCTTGTCTTCAATGACCTCCATTACAAGAATTACACCATTCCTAAAAGCGCCATAACGATAGATGAAACAGAATTTACTGTTCTGCCATCAACAGAACACAAATCAACAATCAGTTTGAGAATCCCTGCAAACACTATTCCGGGAAGTTATACGTCAACTTTGAGAGTAATTATTTCCGGTTCCTGAAAGAAATCAGGCAGGATTTCTTAATCCAGCAGTTTGGACACTGTACGTGAGTTTCGTACTTTTTCCCAAAGCATGGGTCCTGCACCATCTTTAACATTTTAGTTTCCATAACGCCTCAACAAGCCAATTAATGACGTGTAGGTATTTAAGTCTTTCTGTTTTTATATAAAATATATAACTTTAGTAGAGTAAAGAAAATAAACCCGTACTGTCCGCCGCATTACCATGGGGAAACTTTTCGTGTGGGATTTTCATGGAGTGTTGGAAGAAGGAAATGATGGTACTGTAATTGAAATTACTAATAAAATTCTGGCGCGGCATGGCCATAAGAGCAGTCTGACAGAACAGGAAGCAGCTGCTTACACAGGAAAACATTGGTGGGAATATTTTGCACATCTGATGCCAGGACTTCCATCAGCCACATATCGGTTGTTAGAAGCCGAATGCGTTGCCGAGTTTAATGCACATCCTGAAGTCATGCTCAAGTACATTAAACCTAATCGCAATGCCCTTGAAGTTCTTGAAACTCTTGCTCTCAGGCATACGCAGATTGTTGTTTCACAAGTGCATCAGAATACTTTGGAGCTTTTCCTTAAGGCAGTCGGCCTCACCCGATTCTTCCCTGACAAGCACGCGATAGCAACGCTTGATGAAAACAAGTCAAAACAGCAAGCATTGAGAGACTTCATGAACGGTCAGGTGTACAACTCCATCGTTGCCATTGGCGATTCTCCTCACGATATGCTTGGCACAGTTAATTACCACTACGTGCATCCTGGCAGAAAGCACAGAGAATGTGATGCTCATTACAAAGTTAATAACTTGACTGACGTCTTGAGAGAATTCTGATTATTTCTGTTCTACGACTTTCTGCATTACGTGTACAAAGTCCTGCGCCTGCCTTTTGTATTCGTCAAATTGTTTTCCAGTAAGTTCCTGTATTTCTCTGTGAATTATTTTCTTTTGGAGTTTGAAGAACGTGTCCATCATGTCTGCGTATTTCTGTGACACGTGTCCTGGCTTTACCAGTCTTTTATGTATTAATTCTGCAAGGTGGCTTGGTGTTGGGGGCACTTCTCCCATTTTCATCAGTGCAGCGTGTGCACAGTCGCACACTGCCCAATACAAATCCAAAGTCGCCTGTAAAACGTGCCAGTCTGCATTGTGTATTGTTGCTGGCGAGCGTGCAAAGTATGTCCAAATTGCTTCTTTGGTTGGTCTTATTCTTCCTTGGAACAATAATTGCTGCACTGGCTCAAAGAATCCTGCATCATAAAGCGGGACACCGTCTCTTAGCATATTTATCGCAATGGGGTCTCCTATTCTTACGTATTCCCAGAAACTGGTCATTTTCAGTGTTGTTATGTGCAATCGTTTGCTTATCTTCGCCGCAGTGTTCTCCACAATGACTCTGTACGCCTCGATTACTTCATTGCTTAAAATTAAAGTCAAATCGTTTATTATTATAAGAACGTCAATGTCCCTTTCTCCATAGAGCGGCTTCTCTTCTCTTGCCGTGCTTCCAAATAATACCATTGCCTTGACAAAGTCTCCAAGCTCCTTGTGCAGCTGTTCTGAAAACTTTTTGGCAAAATCATAATCAGTGCTGGCGTACTTTGGCACATTGGGATGCGTTTTAGTGTGTACTTTGAACTGCATGGGAGATTATTCACCCTGTACGATTTTAAAGATTCGCAACTCCTTGTCAATGAAAACAATTAATTCTGCAGCTTGTGTTTCGTCATCAGTCGGTGTTTCCGAAAATCTTAATAAGCAGTTCCTGTCTGTAATTCTTGAAATGATTCTGAGTGATGCGAATTTGCTAGAAATAGACATCGATGACGCCGCGCCTTGGCAAGAGCCAAGGTCGATTGTATCTCCCCTCGCATGCGAAGGGGAGATAAATCGAGTCTCGAAGAGACCGCGGCGGAAATTAATGGGAAAATATAATGAAAGTAACCTAGAGCTGGTCATCAACGAGCTTGAAGCAGCCTTGAGCGCAGCAAAAGAGTCTGAATTGACTGAAAAGTTGGACGCAGAAGCCATTGAAACTGTTTCTCCGGTTATTGAACAGCAGATGGACCCTGAAAGTTTTGAAAGCACCTCTTACTCAATTGACCTGCCCGGTTACAGCAGTTCATCCTATGACGCAGGCAAATATTACGACATGGTGCAGGGAGAAAATAGCCAAACAGGCGCCACGATAACAAGCACGACAGATTACCAGCACGAATTTTTGCAGGAAGCGCAGGAAATGGTAGCAAGTATCAAGCAGGGATCTGAAACCAATCATCCTTTTGTTGAAGCGCTGATCGACACAAATATTAAATACTTAAAGGACTCTATCAAGATACTTTCCCCAGTCATGTGGAAATTGATGTACGAAGGAAAAATAATATTTAACTGAGTGAAGAAAAAAAGTGGTTGAGTTTATTTCTGAAACAACAGAGAAGCAAGAGCTGGACGAGCCACCTCCTGGACCTGAAGAGCAGATTTCGCAGCCTGCATTAGAGGAATTGGTGGAAGAGCAGATTGATGAATTGCATTCCATCCAGCCGGACCAGGCGTATGTTGACGAACCTTCTAATGCTTCTGGTGAATACAATCAGCCAGAACATCAGGAAATAATTCTTGGCACTGAGCTTAAGCACGAATTAAAACCAATGGTTTATGAGGATAACGAGCAGATTATTTTGGTTGATATTTTTGAGAAATATGGCAAAAGCTTGCCTTCTGATGACAAATGGTGGAAGAAGAGAACGAATTATTGACCGCGGGGAGTTCAAGAGGGGCTGGCGGTTAAAGCCCTTCTGATATGATTGCGGAGCCTAATTCTAAGTTACTCTAACGGAACTTCACTCCATAACTTAAACTCGTTGCTTGGCGAGTATCCTCCAAACATGAACATTGGCGAGTACGTTTTGCCGAAATAACCGTGTTGTACTTGTCCCCAGCGTAACGGCGGTCCTGAGAAGTATCCTGCTCCTACGTTCGCTCCTGCATGCTGCCACATCTTTGTCCTGATTCTTCCTTCCCCGAACTTTTCTTCTTCGTGGCCTTCTGAGACCATGAAGCCTGTAAAGCCGCTTTCTTTGAAGAGCTTGGCAGTTTCCATTACCGGGAAGATGCCTTCTCCTGGAGGCAAATGTCCATGTGCTGCTGACATGCTGTCTACCAGCTGTATTCCTCCAACTACTCCTGCTTTAATTATTTTCTCGACTGCTGGCAGGTAGAAGTCTTTTTTGAAGCGTTCTATGCGCTTTTCTTCAGTCTCACCAGGTTTCGCTTCAAAGTGTGCGAGCCACATTCCCATATGGCTCGTATCAAACAATCCTTTGATATGCTTGTCTGCAAGTTCTTGTGCTTTGTGTTTGCCAATAGTCGGATCACAGTATGGGTTTTGCATATCCACGCCTTTAACATCCTTGATCATTGGTTTTGTAAGGAGTTCTACCATTTCTTTTCGTGATTTTTGTACAAGCTCTATGAATTCATCCGGGTGGCTGCCGTAGAATCCTGGCCATCCGATTTCTGGACCAACGTGCACCGGCCTTTCTACTGTTCCTTTTTCTCTTCCTTGTAACTCTGTGCGCATTGCCTCTACACCTGCTTCTGCATACGTTCTCGCGCTTCTTTTTAATGCATAATCTTTGATTGGTTTGATATGCCTGAAGCGTTCTTTGAGCTCGTCTATCTGCTGTTGTTGTCCGTGTGACGTGTGGAGGGAATCTTCATATTCATGTTTCGCTCTTTTGAAATCGAGATCTGCCGCCCTTCGGGCCTCGTCGCTTTCAGCTTCGCGCACCTCTTGCTCAGCTGCATCCATTGCTTCGCGTGCGTCTTGTGCGCGTTTTGCATAGTGTGTTCTCCAGCCGACGAGTGAATTGATCTGTCCTTGGAGCTGGACTTCAATGTACTTTTCATCAGCCGTTATTAGCCTTCCTTCCTTGATTCTTTGATCATAAATTTCCTTTGCGCGCTCTCTTTCTGCTTGTACTGTTTCTCTGTCTGCCGCCCATTCTTGGCCAGTTTCTGGATCTATGCCCCACGGCTTGTTGGTTTCTGGATCAATTCCTTTTTTTATCTGCTCATTGGAGTGCTCAGCCCAGCGTTTGAAATCTTCCCATTTGAACTCGCTGAGTGGCAGTTCTTTTATCTCTCCTCTTTCCAGTTTTGCGAGTTCTTCTTTGGTTGGCCTCAATGGATTGAAAGTTTCTACATCATATGGAATATGCTGTACTTCGTCTTTTCTGATTTGCATGGTTCTGCCGGTTCTGTCGTCTACCAGCCAGCCTTTTCTCTCCTCTCCTTCTTGTTTGAATGGTTTTGTTTCTTCTTTGCCAGGTACTTTTGGAGCGTTCCAGTCCGCTTCATTTACTCCTCTTGGAAACTCCCAGGAAACAATGTCTACTCCGCCGCCTCTGCCGACGTCTGCTGCAAATTTTATTGCATCTCTGACTTCATCCAAGCTTTGTTTTCTTCTTTCATCTGAGAAAACCTGATTTTGATAATCAAATCCTGCGAGGTTGTTGAGCGAGGTTGGAAGTTCCACACCTGCAATGTTGACTTTGCTTGCTAATGCAACTTCTTTTAATGTTTCTCTGACTTCCTTGCCGTATGCTTTTGGTCTTCCGCCGATTGCGCTTTCATGCGGCGTCATAAGAACTAGTTGCAGCGTTCCTGCTCCTCCCCTGATGGCTGCCTGTGTTGTTTGAATAATATTTTTGAATCTGCCTGATGGATCGTGTTCTGGAACTGTTTCTCCCAGTTCATTTATCGGCGCAATGGGTGCTTCCAAGCTTGGCCCTGTATCTGCAGGTGCTTCTGAGATTGCCTGATGGTATTCTCTGTCCATCGGCCCGTAATACGCCATTCTGAACTCGGCCATAGTATACTTTTTTGGCTACTGGACTATTTAAAGGTTTATGTGTATTTTGTCCATCAGAACCGAACAAGAAAGTAGAAGAAGTCTTAGGGTTTGCCAGCCGTTGTTTTTAGGAAACCTGAAGATCCCACAAGTTATTTATACATATGAGTGGTTCTGATTTTTTAGATGGTAAACAAAACGACTCTTAGCGATATTGAACAGGCCCTTAGTAGTAGTATAGCCGCGCTTAGAAAGATGCAGGATTATGAAAGAAAATTAACTAATGCAGAGCTTGGTACACTTGTTAAAAACGTGGAACTTTTGGCAGACTATATGTCTATCTTAACTAGAATAATATCAGAGTGTGATGATCGTATCACCACATTAGAACAAAAGAGCTAATCAAACATAAATGTTTTGAACCTTCAACAAGAGTCACCTTTTCGTGTAGTTTATTCAAATATTAGTTCAAAGCTTTAAATCAAGAATCATCCCGGCGCTCTCTTGTACGTTCCCGCGCCTGTTTGGTACATACTTTCCGCCATTTGTTCTGCTGCCGTCATCAAATGTCTTGCTGTTCCGGCTGGTTTGTATCCCTCTTCTTTTTTGATTTCCAGCCCTTTTCTGATGGCGTAAATCATTTCTCTGTCTTGCTGCGTTTCAATGCCTGTTTCTTTTTGTCTTTCGTAGATTCTTTTCGTTTCGCCGTAAAGTTCTCTGACTTCTCGGTGTGCAAATTCATGCAATACTTGCGGACTTCTGGGCGGCGCTGTTGCAAGTAATTTTTCAAGTTCTAATTGTTCTTCCCGTGTTACTCTTCCTTTTTTTTCTTCCTTGACTTCCACTCTTTCTTCTATTTCTTTTGCCTTGCGCGGCATTGCTCGCGTTTCCGGCACTTCTATTTGTTCTAGAAGTCGTGCTTCCTCATCAGCTAATGAAAGCATTTGCGCTGCTGCTTTGATGTCGTCTTGTCTGTCTTCTATTTCTTTCTTTAAAGTATCAAGTAGCTTTTGAAGTTCTTTCAGGCGCCTTTGTGGCGTCATGTCTTTGAAGGGTGAAAAGTCCGTTCCCATATGTTTGTTGATAGAATAATGCTTTATAATTGTTATGCCGCCACGCCTGAGCTCTGCTCATGTAATTTTTTCTCCCCTGTACTAGCAAGGGGAGAAAAAATTGTCCTCGACCGCGACGAACAAAAAACTAAAGAAATACTACCACGCCAACAAACCGTGTGCTTTCTTGAAAATGTTATAATGCAGCCAACACGCTTTTCGGGCGGCTGTTTCATTTGGCGCTTCTTTTTCCGGCTTTCCGCCTTTGCCAAAAGTAATCTTTCCAAAGTCAGGAATGAGTCCTCCAAAAGCTTCCCTGACTCCTTTGCCTACTGCCGTGAATGGCTCTAAGACATTGATTGGCTGCTTTTTTTGCGGCTCTTCTTTTTTCTCTTCTTTGTGTGTTTTTTCTGCTTCGTCAATGTAGTTGAGTAAGTCACTTCCTAATGCGTCCATTGCTGCCCTGAGCGATCCGTCAATAGAGGTCAATGTTTCTAAATCCTGCCAGCGGCGCATTTCAAGATACTCTTTTACCTGCTCTTCACTCCACGCATAGCTTCTCCACGTTATTCTGGTAGAACCAACATGAATAGGACCCCGATGGTAGCCTGCATCTCCTGGATACTGCATGCTTGGTTTGGTGTGGTATTCAAACGTCATTAGTATGCAGGCATATGATTCTTTTGAGCCTTCTGGTCTGTTTATGGCCAGCACTTCTATTTCGACAAGACTGCTTTCAAATGCGGCAATCAAGCGTGGATTGTCAAGTAAATTCTGCTCTCCAGACAACCTTTCAATATGCTTGATGTACGGCTTCGCCCATTGAATGTACATTCTTATAACATCATAGTGCTGTTTGAGATATCTTAGAGTGAAGAGTCTTCTGTTTTTCATTTCATCAAAGGTCGACTTCTTCCACGCGACGTATTGCGATAGTTTTCTTTTCAATAAGTTGCGCAAAGGCTCATTGAACTTCTCTGCTTCCTTTTCCACTGTTTTGTCTACTTCATCTATTTTTTGAGGGTGTATGGAGAAAAATAAGTCAGGCAATGCAGTAAATTGCAGTTGTTGCGCCATGACAAACAAATTGCTTCCTGTTCTTTGCCCGCCAACCACGCCGTCTACCAGGTCCACCCACATTCCTTTAAGCGCTTGTTCTGCGCCTCTTTCTGGCATTTTGCCTTCTATTTTTTTGCCATCTTTGTCTACTGCCAATGCCGCCCTGTAAATCTCCAGTCTTTCATCAATCCATCGAAGTTCTCTTACCAATTGGAACAGGTCTTTGACCATTTTTCCTATTGTAGCAAGATATTGTGAGACTTTGTCTTGTGCTAATCCTAGACGTTGTCCTGCTGCGCCGTAGAAGCTGCTGTGTTCTGCTGCCGTAAAGATATCAGTTATCTTGTGGATTACTGGAAAGCCTATGTCTCCTAAGAAGTTCATACACCAATAATAATAATTCTCAATGCTTTGGTGCCAGCTTTCCACACCCATGTAGTATCTGCTTATGCTTTTAGGGTAGTCAGTCATGACCATTTGGTCTCTGGCCACTTCAACATATTCATGTTCTGCCATTTCCCGTAGTGCTTTGTTAAGTTCTTTTTTCTCGTCATCATTAAGAGTTTTAAACTCTTTTTGGATAGAATTAAACTTGTCTTTTGCTATTTTTCCATCGATTTTAATTGTTTTGCCTTTGATTTCTACCTTTTTATCGTCAACACCTTTTTTTACAAATCCGCAGGCAACTAACTTTGCACTCTCGCTTAGATCTGTCATTGTTCTCTTTTAAAAGAAAGGCTTATTTAACTCTTTCTAATACTACTATAAATCCTACCTTATGAATAACTCTTGCACGCGTTCTTTCCACCAATTCTTTCACTAGTTCTTTTTTGTCAACTTTAATCGCGCTTGCCAGAAACTTGACCTTAATGACTTTTTTCTTCTTCAGCAATAGAATTACTTGCTTTACCACATTCTCTGTTATGCCTGCTTTTCCTATTCTTATTGCAGGATCCAATGCGTGATGGTTTACTTTACTTGACATGTTCCCGCCGGCAATACCCTTAATACGTCATCTATTTCTGCCTTAATCTTTCTTGCAATTTTCTTTGCACAGTCGCTTGGCTTGTCTCTTCCCTGCAGCACAATTGCATATTCTTTGCAGTGCGTTTTAACTGCATTTTCCGATCCGCTCATTACTCTTCCGTCCTCAAGTTTTCCAACTGCTACTACCATCTTGCCTTGATAGAAATTTCTTTTGCCTCTTATCATGAATGCTCCTTTTGGCATGTACTCTCCTGATTCTGCCTGTTTGCTGACTTGGTCTGGTTTCACTGCAAACACTTCTGACGTACTGACTCCAATTTTCCAGGCTTTTGAAAAAAAGGCAGTTGCATCTGCCACTTCCTGCATTGTCAGGTCTGTTGGCTTCTTTCCTTCCGTCTTTATGACAAAGAATGGGCTTCCTGGCGCTTCTGTGTGAAAGACAATGTCATCTTTATCAGTATGCTTTTTGATAACAACTTCGTTTGAAGTCGCATCTCTTCCTCCTATGCACAGGAATCCTTCAGAACTTATGAACCATCTGAACTTCTCATACCATTGCTGCGGCGCTTTCTGTTTTTTCTCTGTTTCTTTCTGCTGCACTATCTGTTGTTTTCTCTCTAATTCTTCCAGCTCTCTGGTGAACTTTAGAACTATATCTCTTGCTCCTTCAGCTTTCTTGCGCGATTTTTTCGCTTTCTCAAAATACTCGTTTGCTGATTGTTCGAGTTTCTTTTTGAGATTGAGAGTTATTTGCATAAAGCCAATATTCAAAAGGTCATTTAAATAGCTATCCGAAAGAACCATCTGAAAAGGTGAGACTAAGTTTTTAAAGAGCAATGCACGGACTTTTTACGGCATTATACTTCTTTTCGAAAGCCTATTAAAGGGATATAGATCCTCATCACCCATGGGTACCTGTCCAAAATGCCACCGCTGGAAAAAGAAAGGAGTTATTAAAAGTCACGTCCGCATGTGCATACCCTGCAAACAAGACTTGGACCAATACTTCCGCAGCAAAGGAAGCAGCATGTCAAAACATAAAAACGGACCAAAAGGGTCAACTGCGTGAAACCCGTTAGTTCTCTTTAAACCAAACAACTGTGTAATTGAAACAAGCGCCACTATCCTATCCAACAAAAGAAGCCTGCGAGAGCGCGGAAAAATATCAATGTGATTTTGTCATGTGTGACGTTATCCCAGAGGGAAAAACGTTTGAAGAAATGTGCGGCAAGGGCTTCAAAAAAGGTTGACAGTATGTAAGATAATCATAACCATTTCTGGTTTCGTGCGGCTACCACAATGTTTGAATGACGAGTGCGCTGATAAGAAATGCCCAGAAATTCGCTCTTTTCGGACAGTCGTAAATTGCCTACCTTCTGCAAGGGTTTTAGAATTACATCTGCGCTTTCACGTAGTGCATGTCTTTTTCGAGATGGCCCACACGTATTTTAAGCCCTTTGACATCAGTGCGCAGGTCTCTGATATCAGTGCGTATTTGTTGGACAAATACTCCCGCTGTGAAAACTGCTATTCCCACAGGAAGTAGTTCTATCCATAATGGCGTACTAATTACGCCAACAGATTTCAATATGTACCATAATAGTATTAACGCCAGACCAGTCCAGATTATGACACTATATATCTTATCGCGAAATTCAAATTGTTCTCGGGTCAGCTCTTTTGTCATAAAACTAGTAAGGATGAACTCCTTAATTAATCCATCGTCGAGAATGTTGGAAATCTTACGGATTTATTTTCCGTATTTGTCATCAGAAATCTTTTCTCTGCCGAATAAATGTGCCGTGTCGTTGACGCACAGCAAATGCCATCCTTGTTTATCGTATTTTAGCCTGGTTATGGATGTTTTATCTATGGCTATTTTGTATGTTATGCTTGGACTAAATCCCATAATGCCTCTTAGCAAGCATTTGAATGACATGCCGTGTCCAAATACTCCAATTTTGCCATCTTTTGTCATTAAGCTTTCTACAAATCCATACATTCTCTCTTCTACTTGCCTTTGAGATTCTCCGTTTGGTGGCTGGAATTCCCAGTTGTTAGAATTTATTCGTGCCAGAGTTTCTTCTGTATGTATTTCAATCCGTGGCTTGCCTTCCCAGTCTCCTTCGGACAGTTCTTGGATGTCTTCGCGTTTTACGATTTTGTCCAATCCGCCAATAGTTGAACAGACTATTTTTGCAGTATCAATTGCTCTTATTGCCGGTGATGTATAAGTTTCGTCAAACTGAATTCCTTCTTTCAACAATCTTTGTGCGAGTAATCTTGCTTGTTCTCTGCCTGTTTCAGTTAATTGAACATGATTTGATCTTCCTCCTATCTGAGTTTTATCATAGTTTATTTCGCTTTCTGCGTGCCTGATTAGATAAAGCTCTAGCATTTTTCCACCCAGCACATGATTAGAAGTTGTGTTAAATAAGCTTTTCTATGCTCATCTGACCGTCACACTTTTCGCCAAATTTCTCGGCTTGTCCGGATCACATCTTCTTTCGATTGCCAAATAGTATGACAATAATTGTATCGGCAATAATGCAAGTAGTGCCGTCGCGTCATCAAGTGCTGGAATTTGTATGTAATAATCGTATGCTGGGCTTGGTTTGCTGTCAACGCCAATTACAAATGCTCCGCGCGCTTTGACTTCCATCGCATTTGATGTTGTCAAAGCTCTTGTTTCATCGTCTGCAAACACAATGACCGGCATTCCTTGTTCAATTAAGGCTATGCTGCCGTGTTTTAATTCTCCTGCCGGCATTCCTTCTGCGTGGATGTATGAAACTTCCTTTATCTTAAGTGCTGCTTCGCGTGCTATTGGCGACATTGTTCCACGTCCAATTGTAAACATGCTTTGCACATTCGCAATTTTCTGTGCCAGTTCCGGCATTGTCTGCTGGTGCTGCTTGAGAACGTGTAATGCCGCATCTGCTGCCTCGGTTAAGACGGAGGTGTCTTTGCCCCGAAGCGCAAATGCCAGCATGAAAAGTATAGACAGTGGAGCAGTGGTTGTTTTCGTGCTAATTACAGAAAGTTCTGGTCCGCAGTTCATTGGTATGACAATATCCGCCATTCTTGCAAGCGTCGAGCTGGGCACGTTGCAAATGCCAATCACTACAGCTCCTTTTTGCCTGGAAGCTTTCACGACATCAATAATGTCCGCCGTCTCTCCACTCTGACTTACTGCAATAACTGCTGTTTTCTTGTCGATAAATGGTATCTGTTGGGAAAATTCGCTTCCAAGTACAGGAATTGTTTGCTTTCCTGCTTTTGAGAACTGGTAGGCTGCAGTGGCACAAACGTTGAAGCTTGTGCCACAGCCTACCAGAAACACAGTTGAGGCGTTCTGGAGCAGTAATGCTGTTTGTTTGATGAGTTCTTTTGGCTGGTTCAATGCTTTTCTGATGGTCAATGGCTGTTCATTGACTTCCTTTATCATAAAGTGCGGATAGTTTCCTTTTTTTGCAACTTCCACATCCCAGTGTGCGGTGGTTGGCTGCCTGTCCACTTTCTTCTCGTTGTTGTAAATTTCTACATTATTGGTTATTGAACCGTAATCTCCATCCTCGAGGTGCACCACGGTTTTGGTATGTGACAAGAAGCTTGGAATGTCTGAGCTGACAAAATACTCATTTTGTCCAAGTCCTAAAACTAGCGGGCTTCCGTTTCGCGCAAACAATATTCCAGACTCATTTGCGTGCGTTGCAAGGATTGCATAACTGCCTTCCAGTTTTCCAAGCGTTGCCTTGAATGCATCTGTGAAGTTTTTTCCCTGTCGCACGTAAAAGTCAATGAGTTGTGGTATTACTTCAGTGTCTGTCTGGCTAGCAAAAACATAGCCGTTTTTTTGCAACTCCGCTCTCAACTCATCATAATTTTCGATTATTCCGTTGTGAACAACTGAAATGGTTTTGTCCATGTTTGCGTGCGGGTGCGCGTTAGCTTCCGTTACTCCGCCATGTGTTGCCCAGCGCGTATGACCAATTACCCTGTTGCTGTGCAGTGCTACTGGTTCTGTTTTTGAAATGTCGCCTATGCCTTTCTGGATTGTTACGTGACTGTCAGAATGTACTGCTATTCCCCAGCTGTCATAGCCTCTGTAGGCAAGCGCTTTTAGGCCTTCGTGCACTATGGGGGTGCCGTTTCGTAGTCCTAAATAACCAAGTATTCCGCACATTAGAAACAACCCGCCTCTTCATATGTGTCTTCCATCTGCAAGTAAACGAAAAGCTTATATATAAAGGTTATTAAAATATTTGTAATACTATTATAAAAATATTATAACACTATGCTAGTCATCGAAGACCAGAAACAGGCTCTTGTAAGCCTGCCGGCAAAACCTTTCTCAGAGAGGCAGATCCGTGCAGCCAGCTCTGCATTAGCTCAAAAGATACTCAAAGAACTCGCTTCATCTCCCACGTACCCCCGAGAGCTTGCCAAGCGCTTGAAAGTGCATGAACAGAAGGTCTATTATCATATTCGCAAGCTCGAAAAAGCCAATCTTGTAGAAGTCACTAAAAAACAGGACGTGCACGGCACCATGGCCAACATCTATGCTCCTACCGCCCCTGCTTTCGTTTTTGCACTGAAAGAATTCTCAGAAGCTCACAAAGTTCCCGGCATCAAGACTAGGCCTGATGAGTTTCTCTCGCCAATAATTGAAAACAATGAATTTAACGGTGTAATTATAGTGGGCTCTCCTGATCCTCACGGTCCTGAAATGACTCGTTCAAGAGACGGCTATTATGGCATTGATCTCGCCCTCTTCCTGGGCACTTTTCTCACTCATTTGGATGATTTAAGCGTCCGCTTGGACACTGAAGTTCGTTCTGAAGACTTGCAAAAAAACCTCGTACTTATCGGTGGCCCTGTCGTTAATACCATTACTCAGCAAGTTAACGATAAATTGCCTTTAAAGTTTGACAAGGATGCCAACTGGGCCATTAAGAGCAACATTTCAAATAAAGTCTATCACGCTGACGAGTGCGGCATTATCGTGAAAGCCAAGAATCCTTTTAATCCCAAAAAGTGGATTCTTGTTGTTGCTGGCAAAAGATATGCCGGAACTCGCGCAGTTACTTTGGCATTCATCAAATATTTCAGCGAGCTGGCCAAGGGCAATTCTGTCGATGCCAAGATTCCTGCCAGGGTAGTTGAAGGTCTTGACAGGAATGCTGACGGAATTGTTGATGATGTACGTTTTGTAGAATAGAAAATGTTTTTAACTCGCGGAGGTTTATGCAAGTTATGAAAAAAGAGGTCATTTTAGTATTACTTCTATTGCTCCCTATAGCTGCCGCGGAATGCGTCGAGCCGACTGACGGTATGACCATAAAGGAAAACATTCTTTTCTGCTCCAGCACGTATGATGTTCCAAATGGAATCACAGTAGGTGCAAATGACGTTACATTAGACTGCGGCACTGCTGTCTTGCGCGGTGTTGTTGGCGAAAGCGAAATTGGCATCAAAGCAGAAAATGTTGACCATATCACAATAAAGAACTGTAATATTCTTACATTCACGCAAGGAATTTATCTGAAAAACGTCACCAATTCTCTAATCGAGAATAATGCCATTCTAAAAAACCGCATTGGGATCAGAATGCTTGATTCTTACGAAAATACAATTCGCGACAATAATGACAAGAGCTTTCAATTTGCTGTTTCAGCCATCAACAGCAAGTACAATGTCGTAATTATTGGAAATAAGGAAATCGAGCGCGCTTTTTGTGAGGTTAACGCGTGCAATGAGTTCCGTGATATGAATCCGTGTGAAGCTGGCGACTCTTACTGCAGTGGCAAATGCTCGCCTCAAACTGACGCTGACTGTGCAAAGCCGACTCCCGCCCCGGTTGTTGAAAAAGTGAACGCAACAGAGAAGGTTGAGCAAATTATAGAGCAGACTAAGAAGGAAGTTGAAATTCAGGCGCAGGATAATGCCACGGCTGTCGTTAAAAAGACGTCTGCCCCGATTTGGATTTTCATTTATGTTTTTGCCGCAATCATTGCAATCATAGCGATAATCGTTGTTGTGAAAAAATCTCGGAAATTGTGAATTTCCGATGATGATCAAAAATTTTGGGTATCATAATATGATTTTAAAAAATTTTTGACAAAGAGATGAAATGGGTCGTAGTGTTTTTGCTGCTGGCGCCAGTGGTGCTGGGGTGTGTAGTGCCAAGAGACGGCACAGTAATACATCAGTCTGTCCAATTATGCACAGATGTGTATTATTTAGATAAAGGAATTTCAATCATTGGAGAAAATGTCGAACTTGACTGCAATGGTGCAGTGCTGAAGAGTTGGAAAGGCGGCAAGGGCATCTCTATCGAGCATGCATCAAATATTACTGTTTCCAAATGCCGCATTGTCAACTACAACACGGGTTTCTATGTGCGAAATTCAACCAATATCTATTTGGAGGATAATCATCTTGTCAAAAACAAAATCGGCACCCGCTTTACTGTTGTAAAAGACAGTGCAACTTTCAACCACGATGTTAGCTTGACTGCCCCGTTCGAAATTATGGAAAGCGAAAATAACGTGCTTTCCCTGACAAACAAATTTGTTGAGGGAGACTTTTGCACAATTAACTTCTGCAATGAGCAAAGAAACGCTGTTGTTTTGTTCGTCCAACCAAAAACAACTGCTCCTCAGATGCAAAACTGGCTTGTTGATCAGTTTACTGGAAGAAAGTCATCCCAGAAATTTTACGAATGGGTATTTGGCGATTTTAAGGCGCTTTTTACTTAACAGGCTTGTAGTCTTTCTAACGTAACCGCGCTTTGTGCGCACGTTACTGCTGCTGAGCCTGTCCAAATTTTTGGTGTCAGTTTTATCTGCAGAATTGGCGCTATTGCTTTGTCAAAAGGCACGGTTACTTTCACCGCGTTTGATTTTACAAGCGGTTGTGTTAGAATGCTTTCTTTGACTTCGATCCCGTTATTTCCTGCAATGCGTGCGTGAATGTTGAAAAGATCTTGGTCTGGTCCATTGTCAATCCATAATTGAATGCCATCCGGTCCATAACACGCCTGTTGCTGCCCGCTAATTTTGATTATGCTGATAGTTGCTGTGTCACAGCCCGATTTTACTTCTGCTGTCCCTTGGACGAATTCTGCTTTTTGCTCTATGTAATCTTCTCCCCAGCTCATAACTAATGCTCCTAAGCCTACTGAGAATGCCACGAGAAGGATTGTTGCTACAAGTGGAGTTATTCCTCTGCGATTATCAAATAAGCTCATGATCACCTTCTTTTTTTCGCGAAAAAAGAAGACCCGCTGAATCGCATTCAGCGATGCCTCTTTTTTAGTTTAAATTGCCGTATTGCATTTATATAGTTTTTGGTACAAACTTTTTAATAGATAAGCCATCTCGCAGATGGTATGCCCGACGAAGAGCAACAGCAGTGTGTTTTCTGCCATATCGCTTCTGGCAAGATTCCTGCAAAGAAGGTGTATGAGGATGACAAAGTAGCTGCCGTGCTCGACATTAATCCCGGAGCTTCCGGACACGTTCTCGTCATTCCGAAAGAGCACGTTGCCATTATGCCTCAGATGAATGATGACCTTGTTGCGCATCTTGGAATGGTTGGAAAGCAGTTAAGCCATGCTTTGATCCGCGCCCTGAAAGTTGAAGGCACATCAATTTTTATTGCTAATGGCGTTGCCGCCGGCCAGCGAGCGCCTCATTTCTTGCTTCACGTTATTCCAAGAAGTGCTGATGATAATATTGCGTTGCAGCCGCCTGTTGTGAAGATTGATCAGAAAACTTCTAATGCTGTCTTTGACAAGCTTGCATCGGCTATCGGAAAACAGTTTGGCAAGGAGCCTCTAAAGAAAGTGGAAGTTAAGCCTGCGCGAGCAGGAGCGAGCGCAGACCAGCCGACGAAGTCGGCGCTACCTGCGCCAAAAATAGAGAAAAAGGAAGAGAAACCAAAGGAACCGGCACAAAAAACATCAAAGCTTGACGAAATTACTGAGTTTTTGACAGGTGGAAAATGAGCGATTGCACTTTCTGCCAGCTGGCTCAGAAAAAAATCAATGTGCTTTTTGAGGACGAAAAAATTTTCGCCATGCTTTCTCCAGAGCCGGTCGCTCCAGGCCACATAGTTGTGATTCCAAAAGATCATTCGCCCATTATTGAAGCTGTTCCTGATTTTGTTGTTGGAGATATGTTCAAGGTTGCAAACAAGATTGGTGTTGCAGTGTTTGAAGCTTTGGGCGCGCAGGGCACAAATCTTCTTATCCAGAACGGCCCACCTGCTGGCCAGAAGAATACTCACGCAATGTTGAACGTTATTCCGCGTTTTGAAAATGATAATTTGCAGATTGGCTGGCAGCCAAAACCCGCAGATGAGGGAGAATTATCTTCTTTGGAAAGCAAGATTAAGGATGAAACAAAAAGTGTTGGCTTGTTTGAACGCGAGAAGCCCAAGCCGATTGAAGTCGAAAGGCTGAAAGAAGTGCCAAAGGAAGATTACCGGATTAAGCATTTGCGCAGAATACCCTAAATATTGAAAATTCTCGCTTTTAGTGTTTTCAAAATCACTGCAACTATTGAGAACATCGTCAGCAGACCTATCATCACCAGGAATTCTGTCTCTAATACCATAAGCTTGCAATAGTCAGCTGTCTTTTAAAGATTTGTCGTAACAAGAGAGTTAAAAGGCCTTTTCGGTTCGCCGCGCCCGCGCAAGCTCAGATGACTTTTTCTCCCTCGTACCTGTAAGAGGGAGAAAAAGTCAGTCAAAGACCACGGCGAACGTGAAATCAGAACAACGCAGCAAGCACTATATTACCCAACGCCATCGTCGCAACAAACGCAAAGAAGAATGCTGGCGCAAACGGTATTCCGTACTTTACAAGTACTTTGTCTATTTTCTTTTGACTATACATCTTCTGCAGGTATGCCACGTGTTTTTTTTCAAGTCCTAATTTTGGCGGCTCAATAACTGTTTTGCCGACCTTCACAGGCCTTACCAGCCAGTCTCCTTCTGTTAATTTGTCTGGCGTCACCCATTTGTGCATGCAGCTTAGCTCTACGCTCTTGATAAAAATTATTGAATAGCAGATGAAATACGTGATGAGCGCAAGTCCGATTAATTCAAGCTGATACTGCAATAAAATGAGCGCAGCTATGACAAGTATTGCTGTTGTTATCATGGCGCTTATTCTCATTCGTGCATACGGTTGTTGATGCGACAATGTTCTAAATGTCTTCCAGAATTCTTTCCAGTTTCTAACTGCAAGTTGTCCGCTCCAAATTACTCCCCACGCTCCGCCGATGAACACCAGATTAATCAGAAAACTGCTTCCAAATCCGAATTTCTCAGGCTCAAACCCGATTATTGCTCCAAGCGCCATCAGGAGTTTTGCGTCTCCTCCTCCCCATTGGCCTGTGTAAAACATTAAGCATGCTAACGCAAATGCTATTCCAAATCCTATTGCACTTGATGCAATCGGCCACCAGCTCAATTGTTGTAAACTAAATATCAAATGTATGCCCAATCCTGCTGCAACTCCTGCATAATTAAGCCAGTCAGGCACTTCCAATATGCGCAGGTCGACATAGGATGCAACAACTAGAACAAATAATGCGACAAGGATAAGTGTTAATTCGAGCATGCCATCAACTGCGTATTGCTATATTATAATAGTTTCGAGAACGTATTAGCGCTTAAACAAGGCTTTGTACTTGTCCCAGTAGGCATATCCTAGATATGCATTGAGCAGGCAGACGATAACTCCTGAAATCACGAAGTTTGGAGCAATCATTGAATTGACCACGATGATTCCTACGGCGATGGGTGCGACAAATATTGCTGCAAGCGCTGGCAGGAAGCCAATAACAAGCATAAGACCGGCCACTATCTCAGTTGTTTTTATCATCTGGAATATGCCTGTGTTCCAAAGGACCTTGGTGGATTCAACCATGTCTGGCGGCACTCCTTGCATCGACTTGCCCGCAAGAAAACCAGTCACGCCGCTGAAAATCAACAGTAATCCAAATATAGTTCGAATGGTGATTACCAGATATCTGTTGCGGAAGTTCATATTATTGCAATCTCCTTGCTGTTTAAATATTTTATCTTCTAGGCTTCAACGATCGCTTTGAAGCCGCCGTACGCCATGCGCTTCATGTCAAAGGGCATCGGCTTGTCTTTCCACTGCGGGTCGTTCATCAATGGGTCTTTCATGACTTTCGCGTTGACACGGTTGCGGTGAGCCTTGTTCTTATAGATGATAAACGAGTACCACACTGTATCACTCTTCTTCGCCTTCACTAGCTTGGTAAAAGGCAGCTTGCACCACTTAGGGTGTAAATCATCACCAATGCACTCAAGGTACTGGAGCGCGCCGTGCTTTTTCCATATCTTTCCTGCTTTTGCGGCCATGGCCTTGTACGCTTTGAAATTCTTCTTTGGCACCACTAACACAAACCCATCGACGTAGCTCATATTGTTTCCTCCTTTACTTTTTGCCATTTTATTATTACCTATACGCTTGCTTTAAAAGTTTTATGTCAATTTTAATCATTTGAAGCATTGCCTTCATGACGCTTTTTGATTTCTCAGGGTCTTTGTCCTGAATCAGTCTTGCCAAAATAGTGGGAACGACCTGCCACGACACGCCATATTTGTCTTTGAGCCAGCCGCACTGCACTTCTTTCCCACCTTCCGAAAGCTTCTCCCAATAGTAATCAACTTCGCCTTGTGTCTCGCAATTGACAACAAACGAAATGGATTCGTTGAATGTAAATTTGTGTGGTCCTGTGCCATCCATTGCTATGAATTCTTGCCCTTCAAGAAGAAATGACGAGTGCTTGACTGTGCCTGCTTGACCGGGTTCTCCCTTCTCGTAATGCGACATATGGCTGATGCTTGCGTGCTTGAATACTGTTGTGTAAAACCGTACTGCTGCTTCGGCTTTGCCAAGGTCCTTGCCGACAAAGAGAAGGCAGGGAGTGATATGGGGTTGTGCAGGCGAAAGCATCAGCTGCCACGATACACCAAACTTGTCACTGACGAACGCGTATCTTTCACTAAATGAATACTTATCTAATGCCATACGCACTTGTCCGCCAGCAGATAGTTTTGCAAACAGATCGTTGATTTCTTTTTCTGTTTTACAATATACGAAAAATGATATTGCAGGACTGAACTGGAAAATTGGGCCCCCATTAAGTGCAGTAAATTCCTGCCCTTCGATCTGGAACGCGACAGTCATTACCGTTCCTTTTGGTCTTCCAGAGACTTTTGCCCCTGCCTCGTCATAGCGAGCAATGCTCCCAATTTTTGAATTTTTGAAGATAGAGGTGTAAAAATTAACCGCTTCTTCTGCCTGATCATCGAACCACAGGAATGGTGTTATTTTTTGCATGTAGTCTCCGTACAAATTATTTATTGAGCCCGCCGTTATAAATATTTCCAGAAAAGTTGGTAACGGTAACAGCTCACGTGAGCGATATCTTTATAAACCACCTCTAGACACCAAATACTAACCTATGATTGATGAAGCCCGTATGGGCTGAATGAGGAGTCTTTCTCCTTGGAGGATTCATATGGCAGATGATATACAAAAAGCATTAGAAGCTGTTGAAGTAGCTAAAAATACCGGTAAAATCAAGAAGGGAACTAATGAAGCTACAAAAGCATTGGAAAGAGGAACTGCAAAATTAGTTGTCTTTGCAAAAGACGTGCAGCCGGCAGAAATTATAATGCACTTGCCAGTTCTTGCTAAAGAAAAAGGCATTCCGTGCATCCAAGTTAACAGCAAGGAAGAGCTTGGAACAGCAGCAGGCATTGGCGTTCCTACTGGCGCTGTCGCAATCATTGTTGAAGGCGATGCTAAAAAAATCATTGAAGAATTGAAGAAGACGGGTTGAGAAGATGGGCGATCCAAAGAAACCAGTCAGGGAAGAAGCTCCTGTTGAACAAAAGCAGAAGCCAAAGCAGGAGACTGCTGGAGCAAGTTTTAGTTATGCAGTTCCTGCGCGTGTTGAAGAAGTCATTGGCAGGACCGGCACTCGAGGAGAAGCCATTCAGGTTAGGTGCCGTGTTTTGGACGGCCGTGATAAGGACAAGATTCTCAGACGAAACGTCAAGGGCCCTATTCAGAAGGATGACATTTTGATGCTTAGAGAAACTGAAATTGAAGCAAGACCTTTGAACAAGTCAGGCAGAGGCGGTGGATAATGACGAAATGCACATTCTGCAAATCATCTATTGAACCTGGCACTGGCACAATGTATGTGAAAAAGGACAGCACTATTTTGAACTTTTGCTCGATGAAATGCGAGAAGAACATGCTCAAGCTTAAGCGTGTGCCGCGTTTCACCAAGTGGACAAAGTCTTATGAAAAGGGCGAGGTGAAGAAATGATTGAGAAAACTCTTGTCTTGCTTAAGCCGGATGCAGTGCAAAGAGCATTGGTCGGAGAAATTCTCTCAAGATTCGAACGTCCTGGTTTCAAGATTATTGGTTTGAAAATGTGTTATGCTACCAAAAATGTTGCCGGCAAGCATTATGCTGATGACGAGGCCTGGCTTACAAGTGTTGGCGAAAAGATGAAAAAAGCATACGAGGCAAAGGGCCAAAAGATTGCTGATTCGGCAAAAGCTATCGGCCAGCGCGTCAGACAGCAATTAATTGATTTCATCACAATGTCTCCGACTGTTGCAGTTGTTCTTGAAGGCCACGATGTCATCAACAAGGTGAGAACTGTTGTTGGCGATACTGCTCCCAGTAAGGCAGCACCTGGCACAATAAGAGGAGACTATTCATTTGACAGTTACGGCCTGGCAGACGTTTCTGGCAGACCAATCCAAAATCTCATCCACGCGTCCGATTCTTCTGAATCAGCAAAGCGCGAAATCGCTATTTGGTTTATGAAAGACGAAATTCATCCATATCAGCGCGTGGATGAAGCGTTGCTTTACAGAAAAGTGAAGTGAAATGGCAGTTACTGAAGACAAAATAGCACGTATGAAGCGCATGTCGCACGACCAATCTAAGATTAGAAACATCGCTACATCTGCTCACATCCACCACGGCAAAACTGCTTTTACTGATAATCTTTTGGCAGCAGCAGGATTTATGGCGGAAGCTGCAGCTGGTGAACTGGAAAAGGGCATGGCAACTTGGCAGCACGCTGATGAGCAGGAGCGTTTGATGACCGTTGACTCTGCAAACGTTTCAATGGTTCACGAGTTCCAAGGCACAGAATATCTAATTAATCTTATCGACACTCCTGGTCACGTTGATTTTGGCGGAAACGTCACAAGAGCTATGAGAGCCATCGACGGCACTGTTGTTCTTGTGTGCGCTTCTGAAGGCATCATGCCGCAGACTGAAACTGTTATGAAGCAGGCGTTAAGAGAGCGTGTCAAGCCTGTTTTGTTCATCAACAAGGTTGACCGTCTTATCAAGGAAATGCAGTATACTCCTGAGCAGATGCAGAAGCGTTTTGTTGAAATCATCACAGAATTCAACAAGCTTCTGGAGCAGATTGCGGAAACCGAGTTCAAGCAGAAGTGGAAGGTTAACATTCAGGACGGCTCTGTCGCATTTGGCAGTGCGAGAGACAACTGGGCTTTATCTCTTCCTTTCATGCAGAAAAAAGGTGTTAACTTCAAGGATATTCTCAAGATCTATGAATTGCAGGATGAAGAAAGAGAGAAATTTATCCGAGAAAAATGTCCTCTTCACGAAGTCATTCTCGACATAGTCATCAAGCACCTTCCCACTCCAAAGGAAGCTCAAGTTTACCGTATTCCAAAAATCTGGAAAGGAGATCTTGACTCTCAGTTGGGCAAGGACTTGCTAACTTGCAATCCAAATGGCAAGGTCGCTTTTATTATTACCAGAATTCTTATTGAGCCAAAGTCTGGCAGGGAACTTTCTGCAGGCAGATTGTATTCTGGCACTGTGCGTGACGGCATGCAAGTCTGGTTAAACAATGCAAAACAGCAGCAGAGATTATCAACAGTTTTTATGTACCAAGGCATCAAGCCTGAAATTTTTGAGGAAGTTCCTGCCGGCAACGTTCTTGCAATTGCTGGTATTTCTGGCAACGCAGGAGAAACTATTACTTTGGAGCCAGAACATCCGTTTGAAGAACTCAAACACATTTTCGAGCCTGTTATCACCAAGGCTATCGAGCCTGAAAAACCGCAGGACTTGTCAAAGCTGGTTGAAGTTTTGAAGAAGGTCGCAAAGGAAGATCCGTCTGTCAAGATTGAAATCAACCAGGAGACTGGCGAGAACTTGCTGCATGGTATGGGCGAGCTGCACTTAGAAATTATTGAGAACAGAATTATTACTGAAAAGGGCGTCAAGATTAGGACTTCTCCTCCTATTGTCGTTTACAGAGAAACTGTCTCTAAGAAATCGCAGATGGCTGAAGGAAAAACTCCTAACAAGCACAACAAGTTATACTTTGTTGTTGAGCCTCTTGAACCTCAAATTCGTGAACTTATCAGGAATGGCGACATTTCAGAAGGTCGTATCAAGAAGAAGGATTTGGTTATGCGTGACAAGCTGGTTGCTGCCGGCTGGGATAACGACACGGCCTTGTCTGTTAAACATATTTACAATGGCAACATGTTCCTTGACGCTACAAGAGGTATTGTCCAGTTGAATGAAGCCATTGAGCTTATTTTGGAAGGTTTTGAGCAAGTCATGAATGAAGGTCCGCTTGCCAGAGAACCGTGTTTCGGCATCAAAGTTATTTTGATTGATGCAAAACTGCACGAGGATGCAATTCACCGTGGTCCTGCTCAAATGTATCCTGGTGTCCGTGAAGGTATGAGATTGGCCATGATGGGCGCTGGTCCTGTTATGTTTGAGCCAGTTCAAACTCATTTGATTGAAGCTCCGATTGAATTCACAGGTGAGATGACAAAGCTTGTTATGAACAAGCGCGGCCAGGTTCTTGAATTATTACAGGAAGGTACGTTGTCTATTGTCAAAGCGCGTCTTCCAGTCGGAGAGATGCTTGGCTGGAGCAGTGACTTGCGTTCTGCAACTGCAGGAAGAGGTACTTCTTCGCTGGCTGACCAGAACTTTGAGAAGCTGCCTTCAGAACTGCAGCCCAGAATTATCCAGCAGATCGTTCAGAGAAAGGGCTTGACTGCAGCGCAACTGGGCGCCGGCGTTTAACTGAAACTACTAGACAGTAGTTAAAGTACGCAAGGTTTATATATGCATATTTCTATTTTTACCGCATGGATGAAATATTAAAGATGAATATTTGCACTAGACAAGAGTTTGTAGATACTTATGGAAAGCTAGGTGTCGGCGAGAAAAGGGCAGCTGTTCTTGATGAATACGGCATCTTTCCTGTTTCGTATCGAAATCCAATATTATCACGATTGAATGTTCTTGGTTTATATGTCTATTTTTCAGGTTCTCTGAGAACATATGCTGGAAATAAATATACTGGAACCATTTCAAAAGGAAGAACGCAGCAGCACGATATTGACAGCATAATAGAATCTGAACTTGGTTTGAAGTTGAGAAAAAGAATTCCCAAGAAAGAAAAGAAAACTGATAATTTGGAAAAAAGGTACGACATAGATTTTGGCACAAATGGGGGCAGTTATGCTCGCCTGTTATCTTTGATGGGCTTCTTTACAAGCAACGGCGTACGAAGCGATATAGCGCGGAAATCTCGACACGGCTCGGAACTTCCTAAATACTTGACTGACTTAATTGAGAATTATGATAAATTGGCGCCTTGGAAGAAGGAAAAATACAAAAGATTATTGAGAGATATGATTGCGGTTTGTTTTGAAACTAAAACATATGTGAAACAGCGTCAAAACAGGTTTGAATATGTGGAGCTTGAGTTATTAACTCAGCCTTCCTTAGAGCTGGTTGAAAAACAGGGGCGCCAGATTATTCGTGCATTCAACATCGTGTATCCTAAAGTTGAGTTGAAAGAAGAGCAGATGCGCTGGCGAAAGGTAAAATCCCACAAGAAACAATTCGTAGGCCATATAGAAGTTACGCTTGAACAGGCGATTATGCTACAAAGCGATCCTGTTCATGCAGTCTCAATTGGGCTTCAGGCAAGAGTTTTGCCTTCCAGATATTCTTTTGAATAACTATCGCGCATATTTCGCCAGCCAGATCGTTGACGTTTCTTTATCATACCTGATTTTAAAATAATCCGGCTCCAGATAAATTTTTGTTGTCTCAAATGGCAGCATTCTGATTTGGGGTCCTTTCTTGCTTTTGATTATCAACACGTAGTCCTTGCGCTCCAAGTGCACTTTGTCCAGAACTATGCTATACGCTGCTTCACTTGTCCATCTTACTGTGCTTGTGCCGGGTCTCATTGGTTCTGCAAGAAAGCGTTCTTCTGAAACAAAAGTCTGCCCTGGATAAATGTGCGGGAAGCTTATTCTGTCTTTTGGGCTGTCATATTCAAAATTGAACGGCAATGGGTATGCCAGGTATGCTTTTGCCTGTACGAGCGGAAGAACAAGTATTAGTATTGCAAGCCATCTCATCATATCACTCTTTTTTTTCTAGAGACGGCCCGATGCTTACTTAAACTTTAGTCGTATCAATGAAGTCAGTACTAATGTCTTTTTAGCGCTTTATATACTGCAAGTAATATTAAATTTAAGTCTCGGCAGTATACTTTTTACCTCTTGGAAAACAGAAACGTTTATAAACCCCCGTCTGAC
>CAZWVL010000002.1:0-160113 GCA_964637115.1 uncultured Methanosarcinales archaeon | reverse complement strand
CATAAACTTTACAGTTTAGATAAAGATCTAAGTCTATATCTTGGTTAATGCCGGGAACGGGATTTGAACCCGTGTCTCAGCCGCGAGAGGGCCGAATACTTGACCGGACTATACTATCCCGGCAGGGAAATCTGGCCCAAAGTCGCTGACTGCTTGATGAAAGTCAACCAGCGGGGGCAATATGTGAGGTAAATAAGTCGTTTAAAAAGCTATCTATACTTTGAGCTGATTGAAAAACATCAGGGGGCGTCGCTTTCCAGCCGCAAGCATATCGCAGGCTCTCTCGATGCGACGCCTACGTGTCTCCGGTTGTTTGGCTGAATCTATCCAGCTAATAAAGTTTCTACGCTCGATTGGCGTGAGATCGCTCCATTGAGCCTTCGCCTTAGGGGTAGCCCCGAGGGTTTTGTAAAGATCCATGGGTACAACTGCATAACAGCAGGGGCGTCGCTTTCCAGCCGCAAGCATATCGCAGACTCTCTCGATGCGGCGCCTACGTGTCTCCGGTTGTTTGGCTGAATCTATCCAACCAATGAAGTCCCTGCGCGCGATCGGCGTGAGATCGCTCCATTGAGCCTTCGACTTCGAAGCAGTCGCAAGGGCTTTGCGAAGATCCGTTGGTACTTTGGGCTCCGGTTCCGTTCCAGTCAGCTTAGGATGCATTTTGTTCATCATTGTTCTCAATGAGTTCTGCACGTAAACGTGCAAGTAAAGTTCATAAAGATATCTGAACGCGAGGTAGCGTTTACTTTACAGCTATCTATACTTGCAGACTGTATAGCATTCGCCAGGCGCGCCTGTGTACCTGTCCCTGCAGGTTTTCTCGCAGTCAAAGCTTGCCTTTGGCCCATCAGGTCCGCCGCATTGGCCGCTTTCAGTGCAATATCCTGATAGGCATTGTTTGTTTTCAACGCACGGCGCGCCTTCCTGCTGGCCAACTAAAGAACATATTTTGTTAATGCATTCTGCAGGCCTTAAGCATTCGCAGGTCTGGCTGCACCTTTCTCCCACTGTCTGTGTTGCCTCGCATACAGCCATTGTGACTTTTGTTGGCGGTGCAAACACAGGCTCAGGCGCTTGCGCGCAGGCTGCCAATATTAATAGCGTTAATACCACCCATCTCATGACGATAAAGAACTCGAACTACTATATAAGAATTTACAAAAAATAAAAAAATAAAGGCAATTACTTGCCCTTTTGTATTGAATAGACTTCTTTCAGCGCTACGATGAATGCTGCAGCTGCTGTGAAGGCAATGTATGCCATCAAGATTCTTTCAACTACTACGCCGAAGACTGTTCCGAGCGCAATACCTGCTGTTACCAATACCAAGGTTGCAAGCAGGAATCTGTTGTTTTCCTTTATTGTGACGTTTAGCAGTCCTACAATAAGACCTAGTACTGCCAGCCACCATGCCTGCACTTGAACCCAGCCGGCTACGATTGAAATAACCAAGCCGACATAGAATGCTATTCTACCGAAATTTTCCATTCCCATGGAATTCACCTCTTTGTTTTTTACTAAGGGATATACCCTTTGTTTCGTCTATTGATGCAAAGGTAGTTTAAAAAGCTTACTCTTCAAAACCATTAAATATCGTTCTGACACTGCCCTGGCAATGCCAGAAAAACGTGGTCCGTGGACTGTCCAAAAGCACACTTCCGTTTACAAGAACCCTTGGACTGAGGTGTTTCATGATGATGTTATTCGCCCTGATGGAAAGCCTGGCATATTTGGCTATGTGAAATTTAAAGGAGGCGTGAGCATTCTTCCGATTGATGATGATGGCAATGCGCACTTGATTGAGGAGTTCTATTATGCTATGAACAAGCCCACTATTTTGGCTGCTTGCGGCGGCAGGGAACAAAATGAAAATCCTTTGGAAACCGCAAAGCGTGAATTGCACGAAGAACTGGGCATTGAAGCAAAGGAATGGATTCATCTTGGCACAGTTGACCCTATGTCTCCTTTGATTGATTCTCCGCAGGACTTGTATCTGGCAAGAAAGCTTTCTTTTCATAACCATCACCGGGAAGGCACTGAAATTATCAAGCCGGTAAAGATGAAGTTTAAGGAAGCAGTCAAGAAAGTGATGGACGGCTCTATTAATGAGTCATTTACTTGTTTGATTATCCTGAAAGCAAAAGAATATCTTAAGGAATCTTTTTGAATGCTCTTTGCACGACTTCTGACAATGCCGGGTGTATGTGTACTGCGTTTGTAATTCCCTTTACACCTAGTTTTGCTTTCATTGCTACAATTACTTCGTGTATCAGGATGCTTGCATCTGTTCCAAGTATATGGCATCCAAGTATCTCTTTTGTGTAAGGATGCGCGAGTAACTTAACGAATCCGTCATTATCATCTATTGCTATTCCATACCCCGTGCCCTTATACTTGTAAATTGCCTTTACATATGGTATCTTTTGCATTTTCAATTCATCTTCTGTCTTTCCTACTGCCGCAACTTGCGGTGATGAGAAGGCTGCGTGCGGCATTGCCGCATAATCAACTACTTCTTTTTGGCCAAATGCGTTCTTGATGGCGTATTCTGCTTCTAAGCTGGCGCTGTGTTTGAACATGTATATTCCTGCTATGTCTCCTATTGCCCAAATGCCCGGCACTGAGGTTTCCAGGTATTCATTGACTTTTACAAATCCGCGTTCGTTTACCTCTACTCCTGTTGCCTTGACATTCAAGATGTCTGTATTTGGCATTCTTCCTGTTGCAACAAGCAGCGTATCTCCAACAAGCGTTTTTCTTTTTCCTTGGACATCTATCTCTACTGCAACATTTTTTCCTTTTTTTGATACGCGCAAAGTATTCGCGTTCAGAATGACATTGAACTTCTTCTGATATATTTCAGTGAATTTTTGTGCGATTTCGCTGTCTTCATTGTTCATGAGCAGGTTGCCGCGCTGTAATATGGTAACATCAGTTCCCAGTGAACCAAAAAAGTGCGCGAGTTCTGCTGCAATATAGCCGCCGCCAATTATTATCATCTTCTTCGGCTGCTTCTTGAGTCTTAATGCTTCATCCGAAGTTATATAGTCAACATCCTGCAGTCCTGGTATTGGCGGTATGCTTGGCCGCGCTCCTGCGCAAATGAATATTTTGTCTGCAGTTATGGTGTCCTTGCCTACTTCAAGTGTTTTTTTGCCTACAAATTTCGCTTGTGTTTTGTAAACCGTAACATTCTTTGTTTTTCTGTTTCCTTGTTCTATTTGCCATGCGTCTTTGTCCACAAAAGTGCTGACTCTATTGACCATTTTTTTCCAGTCAATGCTTGTTATTTTTGCGCTAATTCCAAACAGGTTTGCGCGTTGTATTGTTTCAGCGACATCTGCGCTGTAAATGAGCATTTTTGATGGTATGCAGCCCCTGTTCAAACAAGTGCCTCCAAATGGTCCTTGTTCTACGACTGCAACGCTCATTTCTTGCTCAGCTGCATACGAAGAAATCTCGAGTCCTGAACCTGCACCTATTACTATTACATCATACCTCTTTTGCATACAGAATTTCGTATGTACGGCTTTTTATAAACCTTGTGCTAGAAAAATATTGACTTTTTGTTCTTTTGGAATGATTTGTTCACAAGTGTCACAAGTATTTCTTCAAGAAGCCCTATCGCAATTACCGCTGCCGTAATATACAAAAAGATCTGATTTGGTGTAAACAGCAGGGAATGCACGACAAAAACGTATAGGAAAATAGCAGACGTTTTGCCTGCATACATATGATAGTCTACCATTCTTCCATATTTGATAAAGCCCAGGCCAAGGCTTAGTACAAATAATACAACAAGGATGCTGATGATAGCAAGATTCTGATAAACAAAATCTGGAAGAAGCAACCAAGTCCAGAATGCTGCAGATGCGGCTATAAGATTGTCAGCAAATGAGTCAAACCAGACTCCAAAGTCAGATTTTTGCTTTAGCATCCTTGCAGCAATTCCATCAAGCGCGTCTGTCAAGCCTGCCGTAAAGAGAAAAATTGCAAAGGCAGTGTTCATTTTGAGCGCTGCCAGCACCCATAGAACAGGAACGAGCACGATTCTAAGCAGCGTGAGCTGGTTTGATAATTTTCTTAACTCATTCATACGCGTATTCTGAATATTTTGTCATCTCCAAGTCTTGGCGCTCCTCTGCCGTCTTGGTTTGATGTGGTGATGTACAGATAGCCGTCATGATGCTTGACTTCTCTCAGGCGTCCTAAATTGTCAAGGAACACTTCCTCAGCAACAATCTGGCCTTCTTTCATCGTAAATTTTCGTATCTGCGCTCCTCTCAGTCCTGCTACGTATAGATTGCCATTGCTGTCAAAGGTTGCTCCTCCTGGCGCCAGCGTCCAGTCTGAAAAGCAGCGGATTGGCGCAATATATCCTTCATGTGCAGTGCACTGCGCTATCGGCCAGCCGTAGTTGTTTCCTGGAACAATTATGTTTATCTCATCGTTCTGGCTTGACCCGTGCTCTGGAGCAATCATCATACCATTATACCACGCAAGTCCTTGAGGGTTTCTGTGACCGTAAGAATAGACTGGGGAGCCTGGGAACGGATTATCTTTTGGAATACTTCCATCTGTATTAATGCGCAATATCTTTCCTGCTGTTGAGCTGAGGTCTTGTGCAGATGATGGTTCGAGTGCGTCTCCTGTTGTCACGTATAATTTGTCATCTGGTCCAAACTCCAACCTGCCACCATCATGGTATTTTGCTCCGGGAATCGCGTCAATGAGTATTGTTTCATCTTTCAGCATTTCATCATACTTGAACCTTGATACTCTGTTGAGGTGCGATTCCTTGCCACCATAAGTGTAATAGACGTACACGTATTTGTTCTTCTCAAATTTTGGGTCTACTGCAATGCCCAAAAGTCCGCTTTCGCTTGTTTGAGCAATAGGCATTGTGCCGATGGCTCTTGTTTGGCCATTTTCATAATGGTATACCGTGCCCGTATTTCTTTCTGTAAAAAGAAAATCGTCATTAATGAACGCTACTGCCCATGGAACTTGAAGGTTTTCAACAAGAACTTCTACATTGGAAGGAGATGCACAACTAACTAAAAACATCAACAATATCAGCAGCTTTTTCATACGCCGTTGTGTTTACTGTTCTGGCTTTTTAATCTTTCTGGATGAGCCGTGCATGACATTTTCATTACATATCTCAAAAAGTGGGCAAACACCCTAAGAAAAGGCGAAGGAAGTTATCTTGTCAAATAAGAACTTTTAAATAAAATAGGTGCCTTTTCATAAGACATGAACCGGCGCCACATTATAATCTTAATTTTTCTTGCGCTTCTCGCTGCTTGCGCCCCGCGTTTGACAACAGAGCCAGAACAAACTTTTCTCAACTATGATTTCGGACACCAAATGACAAGTATCATGTTCAACGATAACGACTACAACAATTTTGAACTATTTCTGGTTGGAAAGGGTATGTCCTTTGTCGTATTTGTGGGATCGGGTGCTGTCACCTTGCGCATCAAAGAATTATCTGCATCGGAGCGCGACGAGATTTTTGCAACACTAGAGGACGAAGGTATTCACAAATGGAAGAATAAAAAGGAAGGTGTGAGAGATGCCTCAAGTGCAAGTATTGATCTTCGAGTTGGCGAGCGAAGACGTACTGTAAGTATATATCCTGCAGACCAAAAAGAAATTGGTCGAATAAACAAGTATCTTCTTGAAGAGTTTAAAAACTGGCACGAGCCAAGCGAAGAAGAGCTTGCACGAATGTGCACGTCCTTGCCTGCTGATATGCAAGCAGAATGCGCGAGATATGTTAATGCGTATAGATCTTTCAAGGAATACCAGGGGCTGGAACGCCAAGTTCAAGGAATGGCACCAATCATATACTCTTTTGTAGGCTCCCCAGCAGCAATCTCATTCGCGAATGAGAAGTGGGATAAGTTCCGCGTTTTTTTCATGGAGAAAGGACTTTCCCTTGTTTCTTTTAGATCAGCACACGGTGACGTCGGTAACATCATTATACGTGTAAAAGAATTGAGTGCTTCGGAGCGCGACATGATATTTGCAACCTTCAAACGTGAAGGGCTTTATCGATGGCCTCTGCAAAAGACTACAAAAGAAATGTGGGTGGATGTTCATAGTACGTACCTTGGTTTCCTCGTGGGCGATCAGCCGATAAAAAAATATGGATCTTATACAGCAAACGATCGAGTCAACCAATACCTCTTGGAACAATTTACAACATGGCACGAACCAAAAGAAGAAGAATTCGCACGCTGGTGCACACAACTCAGCCAATACCTCGAGGAAGCACTTGGCTGTGAATATGATCCGAGACCAAGTCTCTATATATGAGTAAGCGAAAAAGAGCTAGTTTGTTGAAGGGTATTCTACAGGTCCAACTTTTACTGTTCTTTCCAAGCTTAATTTTTTGTAAAAAATTTTGAGAAACGGGAACAAATCCTGAAAAGAATTTCACTTTCATTTTATTTATAAATGAAAGTTATGCCGGTTCAAATCCTGTTTTGCAAGGATAAATTTATGAATTTCGCTCACAACTTGCTTTCCGAAATTGCCAGAATGGTGCTGAAAAGCGCTATTCCGGCAAAAACAATGCAAAAACGCGATTGGCAAAAATTTTGAGAAAAAAATGACGAAAAAAACAAGCTCAAAAAAAGCTTTTTTCCTACCTGAACAGCCGGCAAACAGCTCCTTTTCGATTGCCGGTCTAAATCCTGAAAAACGCCGTGGCCCGGATTTGAACCGGGATATCCTTGCGGAAACAGCCTTTCCAAGGCTGCGGAGTAACCAGGTTGTCCCACCACGGCATTAGAAGAAAAAGTCTAGACTAATCTTATAAAGCTTTCCAGAATAAAAAATAAAAAAATGAATTTAAGAGCTTACTTGCCTCTTGATGTGTGGTGCCATCCTGCAATCAGGAACAGCAGCGCAAGTATTAACAAGCTCCACTTGTCTTGTCCAGTCCAGGCTAACCATCCTGCCACTAAGGCACCGATGATGTTTACCCAGCCACGAGTTTTTGATTCCATTCAAATCACCTCTTTGTTTCAAAGAAGCCTGCCGGATTCGGCAATGCCTCTTTATGAGTAAATATAGAAATTGACTATATAAATATGGTGGCAAAATCTTTAATAGCTTGACAACCTCCTTAATATGCATGGGGGAACTAAAATGGCCTAAACGGCTTGTAATCGTAAGGCATGGCTATTCTAAAATGAATGAAGCACACGATATTGCAAACTTGCTTAGTGCGGAAAAACAGCCTGTTGAGTTGCTTGAGAACGCGCGGGATATGGACGTTCCCTTAACAAAAGAAGGAAAACGGCAAGCTACTGAAACTGGCAAAGTTCTTGCAAAAGGAGACGCTTTTGATATCATCTTTTCTTCTCCATACAGACGATGTATTGATACTGCAGGACATATCACGGCACAGTTCAGCCATCAGGTACGCTTATTTACCGACAATCGGCTGCGTGAACGGGAATCAGGGTGGATGTATGGAATGACCGCAAACGCTATAAAAGCAAGATTTCCTGACGAAGCTGCGAGGCGTAAACGTGATGGACGATATTGGTATCGACCTCCTGGAGGAGAGAATTTTCCTGATGTCGAGCAGCGAGTGCACAGCTTCTTGGACAAACTGCATCGCGACCATGCAGGACAGAACGTACTGGTATCAACGCATGGAATTACGTATCTGACATTCAGAGCATTGTTTGAACATTTAGGTGAAAAAAAACTTATGCGGCTCGACCAAAAGAACCCGGTTCCTAATTGCGGCCTGCAGATTTATAAAATAAACACATCAAAGCATCCAGAAGGCAGAATGAAGTTGGTAGCATACAACCAAATCGCATATTCTAATATCAAATAATGGTGGCGCTGACGAGATTTGAACTCGTGACCCCTGGCTTATGAAACCAGTGCTCTAACCAGGCTGAGCTACAGCGCCGTAATAGTATCTCGAAAAGGGCGCACTTAAAAAGCTTATGTCGTGGGGTCGAAGACCGCGAGTTGTCGCGCTATTTGAGTGCAGAAACAATCTTTTCCTTTATTTTCTTCATTTCTTCCGCGCTCATCTCAATTTTGGGCCAGTGTTTCAAACCGTCATTGGTGAAGCGGGGAATGATATGCAGGTGTGTGTGAAAAACAACTTGCCCTGCTGCGGGCTTGGTGTTAAATATTGTGTTAAAGCCCTGCGCGCCTGCTCCTTTCATTACTGCTGGCGCTATCTTTTTTGCTTTCGTGATGATTTCTGCCAGCACATCATCAGGCGTGTCCAGCAAGTCAACATAGTGTGCTTTTGGCACTACAAGAGTATGCCCTGGACTGCTTGGCGCTATATCCAGAAAAGCCATTATTTTGTCGTTTTCATACACAAAATTTTCAGAAGGTATTTCTTTTCTTACAATCTTACAGAAGATGCAGTCGTTCATTTCGCTTTTGGTTTTTTTGCCGGTTTTGCTGCTGGCTTTTCCAATTTTTTCAAGTACGCAACATTTTCAGCATATTTTGATTTTCTCATTGAGTCCCAAGGCAATTTGAGCGCGCTAAAGTCTTTGCAAGTCATTCCTGATTCTGTTATTTCATTGCAGCTGAAGCCGCGTGCTTTTTTCCTAATGTCTCGGTGTACAACATAAGCTTGGTGCATATTATTCCTCCACTATCTTGAGTATTTCTGTCAGTGATTGTATTTTATTTACGAATTCTCTTTTGCCTCTTCTGTCAATTAAGTATGCTTTAATGCCTGCTGCTTCTGCTCCTTTTATGTCTGTTTCTATACTGTCTCCTACAGCTATTGCATCGGTTTTCTTGAGCTTGTGTTTCTTTAATGCGTCTTCAAACAATCCTTCTGTCTTCAACTTGCCGTGTTCGCAGCTGATAAATATGCCGTCAAACAAGTCTTGCATTCCAAAGCGTTCCATTACTGATTCTACGCTGTTTGCTGGCGCATTGCTGACAAGAATTACCTTGATTTTCTTGTCCTTGAGTGCTTTCAAGGTGTCAATAGTTTCAGGGTACAGTGTTGCTAGTAATCGGTTCTTATTCCATACGCCTATCAGTTTCTCAATTACTATCGGAATGGGATCTATGTTGAATGCTTTGCAGACTTCTGTGAATGCTGCTGCCTGGTCTTCGTATTTCTTTGTCATCAGCACTTTTTCAAATTGTTCTGCAAACTGGCCGAACGGCATTCTCAAGCGCAGTATTGCAAAGCTTTGCTTAAGCGGAGAGTACGTGCCGTTCTCAACTAGCGTCCCCCAAAAATCAAATAATACACCCTTGACCATAATACCTTCGGGGATAGGGGGGCTTTAAAAAGATTTCGTAGAAGCTGAGTGGACAGGGCGGGATTTGAACCCACGGCCTCCCCGCTGCCAGCGGGGCGTTCTACCGGGCTGAACTACCTGCCCATCAAATAATCGACCTAGAATAACGGTATATATAGGTTTCTACAATAATTCCAATTCATCCAAAAAGTGCCACAAAGTGTTCAGTCCTACTGCCGTCGCTCGTTCCAAATGTGCAAATCGTGCAAGTCTTGCTATTGGAATGAGCGGCAGCACAAGCAATGCCAGCATTATCCAGTGTTTTTTGCAATAGGTGATTTTATTTTTGGCCTTGTAAATTCCGTGCAAAAAGAATGCATAATAGCCGCCAAGGATTACAAAGTCCACTTTTTCTATGGTTTCAAGCGCTGTTCCATGCAAATCAACAAAGTATCCTATTGAGAATAATATTATACTGAGTACTAACATGAACAAGAACATGAAATCTAGCGCATACTTCGCTGACTTATACATAAAAAGCACTAAGAAAACAGGGCTTTTGAAACTGATGTCATTATAGTACGACTGACACATACATTTTTATTCTTCTGGCGCACATTATATAATATGGAAAAAGCGGTGGAAGTGCTGAAGATTCTCAAGAAAGAGTACCCAAACGCCAAATACTATCTTAATTTCAAAGCTCCTTTGGACTTGATGGTCGCAGCCATTCTTTCTGCTCAGGTGCGGGATGAAGTAGTCAATGCTTCCACGCCCGCGTTATTTGCCAAATACAAGAAAACTGAAGACTACGCAAAAGCATCCGTTTCAGACCTGCTCAAGTACATCAGCAAGATTACATTTGCCGGCAACAAGGCAAAGCACATTATTGAGGCGTGCAAGATTTTAGTCAAACAGCACAACGGCAAAGTTCCAAGAACTATTGAGGAATTAACCGAGCTGCCAGGGATTGGTAGGAAGACTGCAATTGTCATTCTTACTAACGCATTTGACATCGTAAATGGCGTTGTTGTTGACACCCACGTCATTCGTGTCTCTTACCGTTTGGGCTGGACAAAGAATACTAACCCTGAAAAGATTGAGAAAGACCTGAACGCATTGATTCCCGAATCTCACTGGAAAGAAACTCAATGGCTGCTGAAAGCCCACGGCCGTGCAATCTGCCAAGCCCCAACTCCTTATTGCAGCAAGTGCCCTGTTAACAAATTGTGCCCGAAAGCGGGCGTGAAGAAGCAAATGTGAGAAATTAATGCCCGTTCTAATGTTCAGAACAATATTGATTTGAACCATCCGAAAATGTGAGATTAACACAAGTTTTAAGAATATCAATAACTGATGAGCAAGCATGATTCTGAAAAAGCCTAAAACGGACAGGATTTACAAATTGTTTCTTCATGATGTGGGGCTTGAGATTAAGGAGCAGGCCCAGGAAGCAGCAGCAGCTAAGAAAAAATACGACGATCCCTTTAATCATGGAAAGGTCGAGGCGTATAACCTGATCATCAGGGCTATTCAGCATGAAGCGAGAGCTTGCAAAATACGGCTTAAGGATTTGGGGCTTGATGATATAGACCCTGATAAGGATTTGTGAATTCTCGGATCTGAAAATCCCTAGCTTCTAGGAGGGTTTTCTATAAGTGGACACGCCGGGATTTGAACCCGGGGCCCCATCGTTGCGAACGATGTGCTCTACCAGGCTGAGCTACGTGCCCTTAAAGTTAATACCTGCAGGGCACTGTTTTTAAGCTTATGTCGTGGGGCTTTATGCCCCACTTGAATGCGCTTTGATCAAACTTTGGATAAAGTTTGAGGCCTGAGCTACGTGCCCTTAATCGTGCCGTGATGAGGAGCATTTTTTAAGCTTATGCTAAAAAACGAAAAAAAAGAAAACTTAAAGATTATTTCTTCTTGCAAGTAGCCATGTGCCAGAGGCTGAACAATCCGCCGAGGCCTATAAGGATATACACTATTTTTGTAAGGCCTCCAAGCATTCCGAGGACGTCATAATTGAACGCGCCTATGATGCCTAATTGGAGTGCAGCAATTGTGCAAAGCACCCAAGATGCAATGTCGATTGGTTTCATTTTTTGTGCCATAGAGTTCACCTCATTATTTCAATTTCAACGCTTTCTTTATCGCTTCTTTATCGTAACCGACAATTATCGTTCCATTGATGTCAAGCACAGGAACCCCCATCTGTCCTGATTTTTCTATCATTTCTTGTGCTCTGTCTTGGTTTTTGCTGACATCAACGTCTTCGTACTCTACTTTGTTCTCTTTTAAGAATTCCTTGGCCGCGTGACAGTAAGGACAGGTTGGTGTTGAATAAACAATGACTTTTGATTTTTTGGCTGGCATGTTGACCTCTCTCAAACAAATTCTTTCTTGCTGGTTATATAAAACTTGTGAAATTACTTTGCATTCGATTTAAGCCATTCCAATATCATTGGTGCTAATTCTTTCTTTGAAAACATGTTTGTTCCGTGTCCGGCATCTTCAAATAGCACAATCTTTGCATACGCGTTGTTATTAGCTATCTGCACTGAGCTTTGCGCGCTGTACTCATCATCTTTGCTTGCAATTATTAAAAATGGCTTGCTGAACTTGGTATTAGCGGTTGAAATTCCTCTAAAATCTAGTCCGGGGCTTAGCAATATTACTGTTTTGACATCCTGGTCCGAAGAAGCATAGTTGAATGCAGCATTCGCTCCAATGCTCGCGCCAATTATGGTGAGTTTTGTAACGTCTGCACCCTGATTCTCTAACACGCTCTTCATCGCACTAATATCGTACGTTATCTTGTTGAAGTCATCTGGTGTGAAATCTTCCCAGTTGCTTGTGCTTTGTCCGTGTCCGCGCATATCTGGTGCAATTACAGTGTATCCGTTTCTTTGCAGCCATCTGGCAATCGAATCCCAATCTGATCTGGTTCTTCGTAACATATGAAGTAAAATAATCGGCGTGCTGCCTGCTTTGCCGGGATAAATCTGGTATGCTATTGTCTGCCCATCTACTGTTGTTGCAGTGCCTGATGGCAATGCTCCTGTTAATGGTTTTAGCGGCGGCTGTATTCCTGGTTGTGCTTCTTGTACACACGCCATTAATAATAGTAAAAGAATGAAGAATGCTTTCATACTACGTGTAACTTGCCTTTCATTCCTTGGCCTTCATGGCCTTCCACGCCGCAGCTGAAGGTGAAGTCTCCTTTTTTGTCTGCTACAAATTCAATCACTACATCTTCTCCTACTGGCAGGTCTTCTTTGATGTTATATGATGGCATTTCAAATGTGTGTGGAACGTCTTGTGCCGTTATTATTAATCTGACTTTGTTTCCTTGTCTTGCAATTACTTCATCGGGCAGGAATTCATAGCGTTTTGCTTCAATCTTGACTTCCACGTCAGCGTCTGTTGGGCCTGTTGGCGGCGGCTCATACATTGGTTTTGCCGGCATTGTTGTGTCTTCCACTATTTTGATTTCTTCCATAACAACCGGCTTTTGCTCAGGAGTTGGTGCTGTTTTTGCCGCACAGGCTACTAATAGTATCAATAGAACGATAATACCTCTTTTCATATGTTGCAGTGAGCAGATTATGGTATTTAAACGTTGTGTGTAGAAAGTACTACTCTTTACTGCGCCACACCAGCCATATTCCAATCAAGAAAACCGGCAGCGTCAGCCATTGCCCCATTGTCAACGGCCCATAAGAAGGCAAATCTTTGATAAACTCAACACCAAAGCGGAATATGCCGTACAGCATCAAATAAACGCCAAACAATGTGCCGTCTTTCCATTCTTTGTTGCGCAATGAGTAAAGTATGCCAAAGATTACTACATTATAGAGCGCCTCATATATTTGCGTTGGGTGTCTTGCTCCTTCTGCTCCTGGAAACACAACACCCCAAGGCAAGTTAGTAGCAACACCATACAGTTCTCCGTTGATGAAGTTTCCTATTCTTCCAAATGCGTTGCCGAGTGCTATTGGAACGCAGAAAAGGTCTGCTAAATGTAAGAACGGTATTCCTTTTTTTCTTGTGCCGTACCACCACGCTGCGAATGCAACTCCAACTAATCCGCCATGGAAGCTTAGTCCTCCTTCCCAGACAAATAGTATTTTCCACGGCGCGTCCATAAAGTAAGTTGGATTATAGAATATTGCATAGAACAGCCGTGCGCCCAATATCATGCATACTACCATCCATCCAAGCAACGAGTCAAGTTCATTTTCAGTTAATTTGAGCTTGCCTTGTCTTATCGCGCCCCTGACGTAATAATAAGTTACAAAGAATGCAAAAACGTACATTAACCCATACCATCTAATCTCAAGCGGTCCTAAATGCAGTATTGTTGGGTTAATTGCGTGCGTGAACATGGCTCAGTACTCTTGTTACATATACACGTATTAAATTCATCGTTGGGAACAAAATAATTAATCCCGCAAGCAGTGCAGCATTAACGTTTGCCTTGCCTATCATGTTGAGAATGAATTGTGCACATAAATAGATGCTTGTGCTGAGAATGATGAGCGGAATGCTGGTTCGCATTGGTGTTTTGAACAAAGTTTTGATTTTTAGGAATGGATAGCTGAAGAATGCTGCAATAACAGCAAGCAATAAAACTGCAAATAAAACTTTCCCTGCAATATTCGGCGCTCCGGGCGCAATTTTCTGTATCAGCAAATAGCGTAAACTAATTATCACGTCAAGGAATCTGTAAATGATTAAGCAGGCTATCCAGAACAGGTTTATTTTCGCAAATCCTGCCATATATTTCCCATACTTTTCTTTCTCTCCTGCTATGTGTGTTGCCATCCACCAGCTGCTTCCGTGGAAAATTACATACAGGATGTAAATTACTACAAATAGTATGAGTATGATTGACAATAGTTTTGCCGTGTATGGCCATAGTTCTGGTCCAAATAGCTTTGCCAGCAGTCCTGTTGGCACTCCTCCAGTCTGTCTTAGCAGGTCTGACAATTGATTTGTCAGCAAGACAGAGTGCTCAATTATTTTGTCGCTTACTGGTGTTGTGAAAAATCCGTATGCCAAAAAGAACACTGCGTCAATCACTGACGCAATCACCAGCCAGAATGGGTTTTTCTTGAGCAAAATAAACGCATTTCCAAGTTCTTTTACAACGAGTTCTTTTGACAGGTCTTTCACGTCGCATTCACCACTTGTTGTACTGCTTGCTGTACTGTTGGCGTTGGAAATAGTTTGTCCATTGACATTGTTAAGAATGCGATTATGATAAGAACAATAATCACGATGATAATGACTTGCCAGTCCCCCTTTTCCATGTAAAGCCTCAGAAACGTTGGCTTTTTAAAGTTTATGTACTCATTTGTAGAAAAAGATGGTGCATTTGTCTGAACGTGAGGAACAGTTGCCAGATCAGGCTATTGAAAGACTTATTGAGATAATGGTTGAAGAGCCCAAAATTCTTTCGCTTGGTCCTGGAGAGCCTGATTTTCCTTTGCCAAAGCCTTTGGTGGCGGAAGTTAAGCGTTTGGCTAATCAGTCCAATCATTACTCCCCTGCTGGCGGTCTGAAAGAATTGCGTGAGGCGATTTGCAGAAAGGTCAAACGTGATAACAAGATTAATGCTAAACCCGAGAATGTCGTCGTCGCCTGTGGTTCCCAGGAAGCTTTGATGCTTGCTGCTGCCTGTTTGCTTGACGTTTCTGAAGAAATTCTTGTTCCAAATCCTGGCTTTATGGGTTTCCTGCCGTCTTTTGAGCTGTTTAATGCTGCTGTTGACAGTTACAGCCTATCCGAGGAAAATGATTTTGAGCCGAATCCTGATGAAATGAAAAAGCTTATTGACAAGAAGACTCGCGTTATCTTGCTGAACTCTCCTGCCAACCCGACAGGCAACGTGATTAGCAAGAAAATTTTAGAGGAAATCGCTGACCTTGCGGTTGAGCATGATTTGTCTATTTTCTCTGATGAAGCTTACGAAAAAATAATTTATGATGATGCAAAGCACATTAGTATGGCGAGCTTGAACGGCATGTCTGATAGGACTTTTACTTTCCAGTCTTTCTCAAAGACGTACGCAATGTGCGGTTTCCGTCTTGGCTATGTTGTCTGTCCCGAAAAAGCCGCAAGCGCGATAAAAAAGACGCACATTTACACAACTATTTGCGCGCCTACATTATCTCAAAAGCTCGGCATTAAGGCGCTTGCCTTGCCAAAAAAATACACACTTGACATGGTCAAAGAATATGACAAAAGACGCAAAATTATCGTGCGCCGCTTGAATGATATGGGCCTTTCAACTCCAAATCCAAAAGGTGCTTTCTACACGTTCTCGAACATCAAGCACTTGAATAAGAACAGCTGGAAGTTTGCTTTCAATCTTCTCAAAAAGCAGAAAGTTGCAGTTGTTCCAGGCTCTGACTTCGGCACAGAGGGCGAAGGATTCATCCGATGCAGTTTCGCCACAAAACTGCCGATAATTGAGAAGGCGCTGGATAGGATTGAGAAGTTTATTGGTTAATGTTTATTTTTCTTCCAGATCATGGCATCTGCATAGCGAATGCCTGTTCCGTACGCGCCTGAGTGCTCCCTTGCCACTTGGAGAACTGCATCATAGGTTTCTTTATATGCCCAGTCTCGTTGGATTTCTAGGAGCACTTGCAGCCAGGTAACGGGCACTGCGCCTGCTTGGATCATCCGCTTTACGGCCATATCGTGCGCCGTGTTGCTAACATCGCCGCAGGCGTCTACAACGAAATATACTTCATAACCTGCTTCGAGCGCGTGAATCACTGGCATGCCGACGCACAGCGTAGTCCATAATCCTGCGACGACCAGTTTTTTCCTTCCACTTTTCTCAACTGCAGCAACTACTTTTTTGTCTTCCCAGCAGTTGATGCTTGTCCTGTCGATTGGCTTGATTTTTGATAAAACATTCAATACTTCAGGGAAAATAGGACCGCTGAAACTCTTTTCTGAGATTGTGGTTAAGACTGTAGGGATCTTGAAGACTTTGGCTGCCTTCGCAAGGCCTGTTGCATTGTTAATCAGTGTTTGTCCATCAATCGAGTGCACTGCAAAAAGCATTTGTGGCTGGTAGTCAACAAGAAGGAATGAGCAATTTTTTGGGCTAAGCAATTCACGAATGGACATAATTCACCTCTCGAATTCACGGAGTTCTTGAAAGTATATAAATATTTTGAGCAGATTGGAAGAATATTAAGAATTCAAGCAGTAATGCGTATACGCCGCCAGCGCCCTAACAGCGTTCTCTGGGAAAGTAAAGCACGCTAATCCTGCTGCTTCAAACTGTTTTTTCATGCGTAATGAATATTCGCTCCCGGTTATTACCAGAATTATCGGCTTGTGTGCTTTTGCGTTGATGTCTCTAATAACGCGCACTAAACTTTCATCTAAAAGCGGCGTTTGTGTAAGTACTGTAACTACAATGCTGTCATTTGTAATGTCTTTTAGCGCCGCTTCAAGCACCAGCTTATACCTTTCAACAGTTGCATCACCAAGAACATCAGTTGGATTATCTACAACTACCGTCGGAGGGAAAACTTTCTGCAAATCTTTGATTTTTTTGCCTACTTGTGCCAATTGTAGTCCATAATGAGTAATTGCATCTGCAGTCAGAATGCCGTATCCGCCGCCATTGGTGATTATGTGCACTCTGTCGCCTGTTGCACGTACTCGTGCTTTCTCAAATAATTTGGCAAATTCAAACAATTCTTCTAATTTATGTGCAATAACTAAATTTGCCTGCTTGAACGCTCCATAATAAACGTCTGCGCTACCTGCCAAAGCGCCCGTGTGGCTTTTTGCTGCTTTGCTTCCTGCTTCTGTAACTCCTCCCTTTACTACAATGATTGGTTTTTTACATCTTTTTGCCGTTTCAAGGAATTTTCTGCCGTTATGCGCTCCTTCAATATACATGCAGATGACTTTGGTATCAGGATCCTTTGAAAGATAGTCCAGCAAATCGCTTTCATCCACGTTTGCAGCATTGCCGTAGCTGATGAACTTTGCAAAACCATAATTTTCATACGCGGCCAAATCTAAAACCGCACTTCCTGTCGCCCCGCTTTGTGAAATGAATGATATAACACCCGGTTTTGGCCGTTGTAATCGTTCCTTGGGCAAAAACAGCATGTCCATGTTTGTATGCGCGTCAAATATTCCTAGACAATTCGGCCCAATGCAGGTTATATCGTTTCCTTTCAATTTATCCTGCAGTTCTTTCTCAAGTTTCATGTTGCCTATTTCTTTGAAGCCTGCTGAAATTATCACAACGTGCTTGATTCCTTTCTTGCCGCACTGATCAAGTATGCTTGGTACAGTAGCGCCAGGTGTTGCAATTACCGCAAGTTCAACTTTTGTAGGTATTTGCAGTACACTTGCATAGCATTTCAAGCCGAGAATATTGTCAGCATTCGGATTTACTGGATACAGCTTGAAATCTCTGCCCATCATCTGCTTCAAAATCGTATTTCCTACTTTTCCCGGCTCTCTTGCTGCTCCAACGATTGCAATGCTTTTCGCGTGAAAGAATGGGTCAAGGTTCATTCTACTTTAATACCCTCAAACTTTATCTTGTCGCCTTGTAATTTCTGCAATGTGCTTTGAACGATTTTCGGCCTTATTTCTTCTCCCGCAAACAGTTTTGTCAGTTGTTGTTTTGCTTTTGTGAACGAATCCGTTATTATTCTTAATTCAATTATTGCTTTTTTTCTGTTGAGATAGACTTGCGCTTCCTTGACTTCAGTTAATGAAAGTGCAGTGTCTCTTATTGATACCAGATTAACGCGTGTTCCTTTGACTTTCTCTTCCACAACACCAGTTAGCCTGTATTGTGCTTCTACTTCTCGTATTCTGTTGATTCCATACAATCGTGTGACATTTAGCTGGCAGTGCTGGCACTTTTCACTTGTTACTTTGTCGTATTTGTCTCCAATAAAATATCCATTCAGGAGTGTTCCCGCACCGTCAATGTTCCAGCTTGCCGCGTAGCCTTGTGGTGCGAAGTTCCAGTCATCTATTACTTCATCTGTTGCGTGCTCGACTTCCACTGTCTTGATTATAGTACTTAGTGGTGCAACGTGATGGTATCCGCTTTTTGGAGAACATTCTGGCAATAATGCTTCTTTGAATTCGCTCGCGCCGTACAAATCAAGCACGATTGCCTGGATTACGCCAACTTTTCGTGCGAGTTCTGCTATTTTGTCTCTTTCTGCATCGTGCATTTTTTGCGCTCCATTAATGAACAATACCTGCTCCGGCAGCCTTATTTTCTTCTCTATGGCCATTGGCAGGAATCTGTTACGAAGATAATCGCTCATGCCACAAATGATGTTTGGTTGTGATTTGCCAGCCAGCGCAATTAGTCTTTCTGTTGGGATTGCTCCTCCTGCTGCCGTGCATAAGTTCAAGTCTGCATTTATGTCAAGGGCGTGATGTACTGCGTGCCAGCCTAAATGAGGCGCGTAGGGGAAAACGTTCATTCCTGTTTTTTTATCCATGGGAATTTTTTCGAAGATTATATCGCCAATAATCTTTAGGATTGGCATTAAATTGTCAAATTTCTGCGCTCCCGTAAGTAAAACCGGCGTTGGATTTCCGCTTTCTGTTCCTCCTGAAAATATCAGCATTTTGGGCGAGTAATAATTTTTAAGAATCTCTTTTTTATGGTGGGAAAGGAGCAAGTGCGCGGCACTGCCATATTCGCCTTGATTGTCAAGATATGAGAAATGGTTGTAAAATATTTTTTTAAGGTCTGGTGTTACAACAAAATCCTTCGGGTTTTTCATGTAAGTTGCTTTTTTTATCAATGGCAGTCCTTTTGTTTTCCAGTCCTCCACTTTTTTCAGGCTGAATGGATCAACTCCGTACTGTTTGAACATATTGGCATAGAATGGCACGTATGGCAGCATGAACCTGCACGTTGCTTTAAATCTTATATTCTGCAGTCTTTCTATTTTTTCAAAGGTAAACGTCCTTAGTTGTTTAAGCGTGAGATATTCGCGCAAGGCGTTTCACCTCTTTCCACACTGTGTTGATTACTTTCCTTGCTGTTTTTTTGTTTAGTTTGCCTTTGAACCGTATTGGCTTTCCTATTGTAATTTTGATGTTGCTTTTGAAGTTTGGAATTGTTTGGTATCTGTTCCAGAAGTGCCAGGTGTTCATTGCTACGGGCACAACTGGTTTTTTGCTTAACAGTGCGAGCACTCCTAGTCCTGTGTGCTTGATGGGATTTAGTTTGTGAGCGTACGTTCTTCCGCCTTCTGGAAATATTCCCATTGATTTTCCTTGTTTTAGTGCTTCGAGTGCTTTTTCCATGCTTCCGTTCACTCGTATAGCGCCAAAATGGTTGAACATCATGTTCCAGAATGGTCCTAGGAATTTTTCGTTTGTCGCAAACGCGCACAATTGCATGTTGCGGTGCCATGCCACAAGAAATATCAGTATTACGCCGTCAATGTAGCTTGAATGATTTGATGCAAATATGAATGGTTTTTTCGGCAGGTTCTTTAATCCATCAATTCTTTTAATAAATAGCGATAAGAGTGGCCAGAACACTAACTTGCTAATTGGGTATACCATATGACCTCTTTTTGGTTGTATATGCTGGAAGCACTGTATAAAAAGGTTTCATTTTGCTTCCTCCCATAATTCTTCAAAAAATTTCTTGTATTGCTGGTAGATTTGTGAGGAGGTTGTTTCAATTGCTGTTGGTCTTTCCCCCCACACGAGCTGGATTACTTTGTTTTTGATTATTATGCAGCCGATTGGCGTGCTTCTTTTTACAAACCTTAGTTGTATGTTTTTATTGTCTTGGTATGCTGACTTCACTTCTTTTTTTACTTCAATGCTCACCAGCGCCTTGTCATTTATCTTTTTCTCTGCTAACTTTTGATGGAATGTTCTAAGCAATAACGGAGCTGACGTGTCTCTATATGCTTCTTTGAGGGCAAATGCATAGTAGAAGTCTCCTTTTTGCAGCTCATCAGCTATTCTGTTAAACAGCGCTTTTACCGCCTTGAACCCGTCGTGCACTATTGCAACTTGTTTTTCCTTTGCAAACTTCTGCTTTAGCTCTAGCTCGTCAAGAACAGATGCGAATTTTCTCTTGCGTTCTTCAAGCATTGAAAGGATTTGTTTTGGGTCAGCTGCTTCAAAATGCTTGGTTTTTGAGACGATGATATAGTGCACCAGCCCCTTTTCGATTAACTTCTGCAGCGTTTCATAGACTTTAGTATGCTGTAATCCTGACTTGTCGGATATTGGGCCTACTGTACTCGACCCCAGTTCAAGCAGTGCCAGATAGACTTTAATCTCTCTTTCCGTAAATCCGAGTTCTTTGAATATTTCAACATCCATTGGCCTAAAATCCCATTCCGGCCTATATAAGCTTTCTCATCTTATATCTCCAAAAGGGGTAACAAAACTTAAAATACCAATTTACCACCTAGCAGTAGTATAAATGAGGTGGTCAAAATGAACCAAAAAATAACACTGCAAAAGCCCGGAAATACGCCGCTCGTGAATGTAAGCGGATTGTTTAATGTAGCACACCTTTTCATGAAGGACGAAACAAAAAATCCGACGAATACGTTCAAGGACAGATTAGCCTTTGAAATGCTCAAGCCGATAGTTGAATCACTGAACAAAGGTCTGCCTATAAAGAAAACGACCTTTGGCTCCATCTCATATGGTAATACTGCATTCAGCATGGGTTTTTTCTGCGATCAGCTGAACAAGGCCTTCGGAAGCAAAGTCGTCAATGCAGTAGCTTTTGTGCCTCCAAAGCTATTTGGAAAGAAGTTTGGACCCAACTCCGAAGGCACTATTCTTGATGCTAAAGAAGTGCTTGGCAAAATTGTCAAAACTTGCGACATCGTGGATATAGACTTAAGTGCAAAAATCTACCGCGAAAAGGACCTTGAAGAACTTGCCCGCAAAAACAACAAAGTGCTTGACTGCTTTGTTGACATAACCGAAGGACTCGACAGGCCAGCGTATGTAAACATCATTATCGAAGCCATTGAACAGCTCAAAAATGCTCCAGACTTCGTAATAGTGCCTTTTGGAGCTGGAATTCTCTGCAATGAGATTATCGATTACATTAACGACAATAATCTCAAGACAAAGGTCATTCCAGTGAGCTCAGGAAACCCTGATACGATAGCGATTATGCTGTTCGGCCCTATCTGGGTTGACACAGAAGCGCTCGCACGTGACGGAAAAGGTTGGACACGACATGATACTATCGACAAAAAGGGCCGTGTGCGCAAGCCATACCTTGTTCATCATGTTGGCGACGAGGAAATTATGCAAGCAATGAAGGTCTTGAAAACTAATGGAATTTCTGCTGAAGCAAGCGGTGCAAGCGGATTTGCTCTGCTTCCAAGGCTTAAGGAAATCGATCCTTCATTTGACCCGCAGAAAAGCTCGGTGCTTGTCATCAATACTGGCAACGGATTGTTGAATTTTGGAGGCTAAAATGACAAGCATTGACCAAATGGACGAGCTTTTCATTGCTAAACACGTTTTGGCAAAGCTTAAAATTCCGGCCAAACTGAATTCCATGGAAGTTCTCCGCAATAAATTGAATGCCGATGAGCAATCCGCGCTTACAGAAATTGAAAAACTGGAGAAAACATGGTATTTTGTTCCTCAGGACAACGCGCACTCTTTTGGCCGTAAGGAAAAGAACGAGAAAATTGGCTTTTGGTCAGTACCAAGAAAATCTGCCATGGTCATGAAAAGAATAATTGAGCTGGCAGGCTACAAGCATATTCTGGAAATTGGCACTTCAGCTGCATTTTCAACTATTTTCCTGGCAAATGCTGCAAAATGCGCAAAAGGAAAAGTGAATACTATAGAACTCCTTCAGCCGAAGATAGATTTGGCGAAAAAGCACATCAGCAAGAGCGGTCTTACAAACATCACGCTGCTCGAAGGCGAAGCATCGCAGATTCTTTCTAACTGGAAAAGTCCTAAAATTGATTTCGTCTTTTTGGATGCGGACAAGGAGAACTATGGCAAGTACTTGGATCTGTTAGTTCCTATCATGAACAAGAACGGCATGATTATTGCTGATAACATCAATGATTACGGTCATATGATGGAAGACTATCTGCAAAAAATTACAGGAACGCATCTGCCTAAATCCCGCTGCGATTCAAGAGTCAAAAGCTTCTATCTTGCGGCGCTTGATAATGGGTTGATGTGTACGAAAATTCTTTAATTTTCTTTTATATTTTTCACCATCAAAAGCCTTTTATACGTCTATATGGACGCATAGCATATGAAATCGGGATGGGTTGTGGCTGTTCTATTACTGCTGGCCGCATGCGTGGAGTTTGTTGAGCCGGAAGTAAACGAAACAGTTTATTCTCCTGAAGTTGTGCAGACAATCAAGTCAGTCCCTGAAAACACAACTAAAGAGCTGAATTTAACTGAAGATGTTCTTAATGAAACTCAAAACATTACCGAAAACTCTTCAAATTCAATTACAGGAAGCGTGACAGAGGAAGTGTTTGAAGACTTGACTATCGGCGCAGCGCACAAGATGATTCCGGAATTAGAAGCAGCAGTAAGAAATGCTTCCTGCTATAATCTCACTTGGATTGGTCTGGAAGAGCAGCAGCAGAAAAGGCCTATTGAGCTGAAAAAGGTAATGCGCTTTAATTATATGGGCGGCAGGTTGTTCAAGGGCTGGATTGCATCTACCATTTCAATTAACAATGATATGATTGACTCCCAGACTGTTGAAGTGTTGGTTGAATTTATGCAAGTTACTTGTCTTGACACCGAGAACTTTACTATTAATTGGGCTGAGAAGCTTAAGCAGTACGATAGATGATTATTTTTTCTTCAGCAGCCATTTAGTGCTTTCTAGTTTTTGCCTGAATGCAATGCGCGCGATTAAGTTGACAGCATACAACGCTATTCCTACTGAAACAAACGCGAAAATGAGAGCAGCTATTTTTCCTGCGGTGGTATGCGGTGTTATATCACCGTATCCCACTGTGAGCATAGTCATTCCTGTGAAATACAGGGCATTAACGGTTGACCACCCTTCGATATGCTTGAATGCTATTGTGCCTATTACGAGCAGCACGAATATGCTAACAAATGCTGTTATTAGAAGCGTTCGGTCGTGGTTCATTCTTTCTTTGTTGATTAAGTGATTAATATACCTTTTTGTTGGCAAGGTTTTTAAAAGGAAATATACACTGCCCTGTTATGAAAAAGAAAGAGGTTTTTGCCTGGGGCATGTATGACCTGGCAAATACTATTTTCTCAGCATTGTTTGTCACGTTCTTCTTCCCATTCTACGTTAAGACTTTTCTTGGCGGCAATGAGTTCCAGATTGGTCTTGTATTCGGATTAAGTATGCTTGCGGTAGGGTTCATAGTCCCCATCATCGGCGCTTGGAGCGATGTTATTGGCAGGCGGATGCCGTTTATTGTTATTTTTACTATTGTCTGCTGCCTGCTAACTTGGCTGGTCGGACAGGTTTCGCTTGGCTGGGCTTTGGCTGCTGGCTTTTTCGCTAATTTCGCCTATCACGCCGCATTAACAACATATAACGCTCTACTTCCTAAGATAGCCAAGCGTGACGAACTCGGATACGTGTCAGGCATTGGCACTGGCATGGGTTACGTTGGCACACTAGTCTCATTAGGAATTGCAGCCATTCTGCTTTCACAGCTTGGCTGGGAAACTTCTGAGGGTGCGCGTGCTATTTTTACCGCTACGGCCATAATGTTCTTTGCTTTTTCCTTGTTCACATTCCTGGGAATTCATGAGCCAAAATCAAAATTAAATCGTCGCACTACCTGGATGCACGTTCGTGACAGTATCCGCAACGTAATCAATACTTTCAGGAATCTGCGCAAGCACAGGTCTTTTCTTTTTTTCCTTCTCGCAATGTTTTTTTATGCTGACGCGATTAATGCAGTCATTGTTTTCCTGTTCTTGTTTGCAAGAGAGCAGATTCATTTAAGCGTTCAGGCTTTTTTTGTTGTGTACGCTATCCAGTCTTTGGGCGCTGTTGCCGGCAGTTTCCTTTCGGGCAGGTGGACTGATAAATATGGTCCTAAGAAAGTGCTTGTCTGGGCAGGCGTAGCGTGGATCGTTGTTATCGGCCTGCTGTATTTCGTCGATAATCTTACGGTTTTCATTATTGCAGGCACTCTGGGAGGCGCTGCTTTGGGCACTGTCTGGACCGCTCAACGTCCGAAATTGCTGCAGATGGTCGCGCATAAGGACATCGGCCAGTTTTTTGGTTTTCTTGAGCTTACCAACAAGTTTTCCGGCGTTCTTGGCCCAATTATTTTTGGCGCGCTGGCAAAGTTCGTAAGCTATCAAGCTGCTTTGATTTCAGTGATAGTGTTTTTTGTGCTGGGCTTGTGGGCATTGCGAAAGGTGGAGGGCACATGATATCAACTGTTGACGAATCCTTAAGCAAACTGAACATTCCAGTTGCCAAGCATCACGTTGCCTCCAGTCTTGCGCAAGTTGAACGTTATTCGAAGAATTACGGTTTTCCTGTCGTGTTGAAGCTTATCTCTCCAAAAGCTATTCATAAAACAGAAGTGGGCGGTGTGAAGATTGTGCACGACTTGGCAGAACTTCGTACAATTGCTTCAAAGTTTCTTGAACAGGGCAAAGTGCTTGTCCAAGAGCATTGTTCTGGTGTTGAAATGTTTCTTGGCATCAAGAACGATCCTTCATTTGGCCACGTGCTGTTAACAGGCATTGGCGGAATTTTTGTTGAAGTTTACAGGGACGTTTCATTCCGCGTGTGTCCGATTACTGGCAAGGATGCCGAGCAGATGTTGAATGAGTTGAAAGGCAAGGCTTTGCTGCACGGCGTTAGAGGCCAGAAACCTGTCAAAATGAAGGCATTGATTGATGCGATGGTCTCGCTCTCAAAATTGCCGGAAAAAATCAGGAATATTGAAGAATTAGATGTTAACCCGTTCTTCATTAATGAAAAGGAAGGCAAGGCAGTTGATGCGCGTTTAGTCCTGAGAGATTAGTATTTTTATCGCCTTGCTTTTGTCTACAGAGTCAAAGTTGTAGCAGTCGACATACTGATATGTTCTACCTGTGCTCAAGAACAAGTAAAGCTCATTCCACACTTGCGGCTCAAATTGTACTGGCTTTGCTTCGCGGGGCGCTGGCTTGTAATATGGACTCTGGCTGATTTTGAGTGTTGCTGTTTTGCTTCCTCTGCCTACTTCAACTGTGTTGCCTGGAAGCCCGAAATCTGACTGCACTCCTGGCTCGCTCCAGAAGACATTTGCATTCGTTGCTGCTTTTTTCTCGATGTTATACAAGCATGCTGATGCTTGCGGCAGTTCGTATTGTCTTGGAATGAATGTATTGGTTACCGTAACTGTGTAAATCTGGAATGATGCGCTGTAACTTGGCTGTCCTTCTTCAAGGATTGGCTGTAACTCGCTCAGTTTGATTGAGGGCGTCGAACTTGTTGAAATTTTCCATCCAATCGGTGATGCGCTTAGCGCTACAATAATCGCTATGGCTGCCATGCATGTCGTGGCTATTTTCCATCCGCCCCACGATTTTTCTCTTTTCTCTTTGTGAATTAGCCAGCCGACGAACATCATTAGCAATGATGAAATTACGAGAAGGAAAACAATGGCGTTTCTTCCTAGCAAGTAAGCGTCAATCCAGTACATGACTGTCATTGCGTACGTAAAAACGCTTAATATGAAGACAAGTCTGGAAAATTTCTTGCTGCGCAAATACACTATTAACATTATTATCAGTAATGGCACTAGCAATACCCAAAACACGATAGGAGCCCAGGTTGATGGCATTAAAGATCACGCTCCTTGAAGAAATTTGCCATGAAATAGAAGAACAATGTTAGTAAGATGAGTGCAACAATTTTGAGGCTTCGTGCAAGCTGGAATAAATAGTCCCAGGTGAAGTATAAAACTGCGGCAATCATGAATATTATGCCGACGGTGTAAAATATGTATTCTGTATTCATTGATGCATCCTGCTCAACGTTAGTATTTAAGCTTTTTTACTGCAATACTCTATAGGTACAGTATGTTCACCGCAAACACACTGTTTATCGTCGCAGCTGCAGGGCTCGTTCTCGACGTAGCAATTGAATGATGCTGTTCCAGTCGGCGTTACTTCAGATTGGCCGAAGAATGTTAATCCAACAAGTATTCCTAAGCACAGTGCTGCCAGCAGAATTCTGTATTTCATCCGACCATCTCCCTTAGTTGTTCCTCGTTCTGGAGGCCGTATTTAATTGTATCGCCAACTTTGAATGCTGGAACTCCTCTGACGTAATGTGGCGTTGCTGCATCCCTGCAAAAGTCAACATCGTATTCTTCAAAAGTTACGTTTTCTTCAGCAGCAACGCGTTCTATAATGGGTTTTTGCGCCCAGCACGCCAAGCAGAATGGTGATGAGAAATACTTGATAACTGAGCTACCATTGCCGTATTGTTTGCTTGGACATCCGCTTGCTAATAGCATAGGTCCAAAATTTACAAGCAGAATTAATGCAATTAAAATTCCGAATGCAATCCACGCCCGCATGTGCAAAGAAAAAAACTTCAATTAGATAAATGTTATGAATTGAGAAAAAGTCACTCTATTTCTCTTAACAATTCGTCTGCAGCTTGCGTTGCGTCAATAGAAATTGCTGCTTTGCCGCAATATGGGCACAAATTTGGCTGGTAGTTTCTAGTAAACTTCCAGTTGCACCCGCCGCATCGGTACTTTGCTTTCATCATACCCTCACCACTTTTGATAGAAGAGTTACAATAATCTAAGTATTTAAACTTTATCATTAAAAATAACTATAAAAAAAGAATTACTTTTCTTCAGAAGGTGCAGTTATCTCTGCTTCTTCTTTCTTCGGCATTACTTCGCCTGAACTTACGTTCTTATAGGCAAAACTTCCGCCTGATTCTGCAAAGTAGTCTTGAAGCAGTGGAATGCTTCTGAAGACATACACGCCGTCCTTCTCTTGGCTGCCAATCTGCTTCCACGATTGCGGCAGGTTTGGATATGCGCTTGCATCTTTTGACAATATGACTGTTGGAACAAGTTCTATACTGTATTTCTTGAGCAGGGTTTTTCCTTCAGTGCTTGCGACATCCACATTCTTCGCCTTTTTGAATGTCATGCCGAAGCTCTGGCTGAACAAGTCTTGAAGCACGCTTGCATTGTAACATTCTTTGCAGCCTTTATCTGTAAGCATTGTCATTTCCACAAGTCCTTCTATTTTGCCCGTGCTTACGTTGACGTATGGCGGGGTGACAAGCCTTAATACAAGGCTGCCGTCGCTTTCCTTGCTGCCAACTTGGTCCCAGACTTGTGTTACAACATCATATTCTAAAGCGTCATTGTTGAAAATAAGTGTTGGAACCTTTTCTATCTTGTATTGTGATATGAGCTGCTTTCCGTCTGTGCTCTTGGCATCTACTCTTGTCTCGCTTGTTATCTTGATGCCTGCGCTCTTGAGCTGGTCCATAATCTGGCTCATGTCAAAGCAGTTGGTGCAGCTTTTGTCTTCGATTATTGTTACAATTACTTTTCCTTTTACAGCTCCTGCTGAAACATCATAGTATGGTGGCGGCGATTTATCGAATACTAGCGCATTTTCTTTCGTGTCGAAATTCTCTATTGTCAGATTTGCAATGTCTCCCGTAATTATTGCTGCTGGCAGCTTGGTGATGCCATACTTGGCTGCTTCTGCTGCTGCTTCTTCAAGACTGAGTTCTTTTGTTGATGTAATGTTAATGTTCTTCTGCTGTTTAAGGAAGTCTGTTGCCGCGCTGATGTTGAAGCAGTCTTCGCATCCTTGGAGAATTGTTACCATTACTTCTTTTGGAGGGATGGCTTTTGGTGCTTCTTTAACAGGAACGGAAAGTGTAAAGTACAATCCAATGCCGACAACGATAACAAGTGCGATTATCAAGTATGTGTTGATATTGCTGAGTTTATCTTCTTTTGTCATGTGTATGCCCCTCTTGTTCTGGTCGGAGAACCACTGGTATTTATGCTTTTGCCCTCATCAAAATATAAGTTAAAAAAGCAATTTAAAAAAAACTAATTAACAGCCGCCGACCATTTCTGGCAGATTTTGCAGGTTGCTTGGTAGCTGTGGATTGCCTCCTGAGCTCGCCTGTGTGCTAGTTCCAGCGCTTAACTGTCCGCTTCCCAGCTTATCCTTCAAGGTAAATAGCTGGAATGCTTGTATGCCCGCGATTAACACGAGTGCTCCAAGCACGATTGCAATTACGACGTTTTTGTTCATTTTTTGCCTCCTAACATCCGCCTACCATTTGCGGCAGGTCGTCAAGTTTGACTGGTGCTGATGTATCTCCTGATGCGAGAGATTGTTCCTGGACAACTCGTTTGACAGTTGGTCCTGGATACCAGAGTGCTTTCCATTTGCTTAACTCTCCCATTATTTGTTCATCACTTACTTGGTCGCCCATGTTAGTGATGAACCATTTTGCCATTCCTCTCCATGCTCGTGCGTGCGCACATCCGCAGTGGGTGATTATTGTCGGCCTTTGTGGCGAGCCGCAGCAGTAGTCGCAGGTGAATGAGCCCACTATTTTATCCCAGCGTTTCTGCTGTTCTGGAGTTAGTTGTATGCTTCTGTCGTAAGCACCCCAGACTTTTTGTGCGCCTATCGGATCATCAAACGTGATTCCTACTTCCTGGCCGTATTCTGGTACGCCGGTTGGAACAAGGAAATTCAATGCGTCTTGTGCTGCATCGCCGGTTTCTTTCTTTGCTGGCGATTTGCTGATTGTTGGAAGCTCTTTGACTTTTGTGCCGTAGCCTGGAAGTACTGGGCTTTCTCCTGCTGCCAGAAGCACTGGCGCTAATGTTTTTCCTTCGCCGCCTGAAAATGAGAGCTTGCTTCCGCCGATGCCGCCAAATACCGGAACACCGACCATATTGCCAAGCTGGAATAATTGTATCTGGTTGAAAAGAATTAACACTGCTGCGATGGCAATGAGCCATATCGTTGAACTGCTTACTTCCTGTTCTTTGTGATGTTCTGTCATTTTTACACCTGCCTATTGCTTTACATTCATTGAAAAGCTTTAGTATAAAAGCTTTACGAACTTGTATTAGTTATATTTGTCGTGTTTGCCGCAGTAACATTTGCTGCCATTCCGCCTTCCGGTTCAAACACGAGCTTGACAATTTGTTTGCGCGCGTCCTGAACTGCGAATGGCACGTAATCTCTGAAGTCTGTTCTTGGCTGGTCATTTACGTACATCTTTAACACACCAGGCCTGCCATCAGGACATAAGTCGCCGTTTTTCTTGTCCATTATTTTGTCTTTGTCAAATGGAATATCTATTCCGTCAAAGAAGTTTCCAAGTGCAATGTCTTCTTTCTTTATGATTTGTCCTTCGATGTGAATGGTATTGTCGTTATGGTGGTGCAGCAAGTGGGGTCCATACATGGCCTTGTCACCCATGTTTCCCGATGTTTTGCCGCCGCGTATATCGCGTTTTTCCCCGCAAATTCTAATATCCAGAAGCACGTGCCAGTGAACAGGACCGTCCGTATATGTTTCTTTTTTGTGCGTGTACAGCCACCAGACGCCGCCTGCAAATGCGATGAGAACTATGAGAGTAACGGCTATCCAAAAGTAGCTCTTTTTTTGTTCTTTTGCTTCTTGTGCTGATTCTTTCTGCTCGCGAGCTTCTTCTTTTGCTTTTTTCGCTTGCTCGCGGCGTTCATGTCCCGTAAGCGCGTCCAACACTTCTTTTGAACCATCGTCTTGCATAAGTGTGTGCTTTAACTCCTCCTATTTATTCTTTTTTGTGATGCCATATTGCTTTCCATAAAACAAACAATAACACAAGTCCAATAATGATACCGATAATGTTTGCTGTCCTGCTGGTGAAAAATGCCGACTCAACCAGCTTTTCATTGACATCAGTGAACATATCCATAGTCCATGGAAGATATTCGGGAATTTTGTCCATGAAAATTTTTGTGCCTTTTTGGAAGAACATGATGAGTCCGACTATTATCAAAATTATGCCGCCGATGATTCCATAGAGGTGCGTGTATATTTTCTTTCCAAATATGCTGAATTCGACGTGCTTGCTGGTGAACCATCTGGCAACATCATATTTGTCAGAGAAGTACGATACAATGAGAAGTGGCAGTGCAACGCCTAGTGCATAGAAGCCGAACAGGAGCGCTGATTTTAGTATGCTTCCAACTCCTGTTGCCAGGACGATTATGCCGCCGAGTATAGGTCCGACGCACGGCGTCCAGCCAATTGCGAAGAAAAATCCGAGAAAGAAAACTCCCCAGCCATGGTTTGGCTTGTGCTTGACTTTGAAGTCAAATATGCTGAAGCCGACATTGAAAATGAGCATGATTCCAAATATAACAAGCAGTATGCCGGAAAGGGATGCAAAGAATGTTTTGTAATCGTTGAAGAAATTTCCAACTGCTCCGGCGATTATTCCAAAAATTATGAATGCGGTGGTCATGCCGAGTGAGAATATTGCAGTCATGAACATTGCACGTTTTCTTTCTTTGAAAAGGTATGAAAAAAAGGTCGGTAAAACAACAAATCCGCAGGGTGATGTGAACGTTATTATTCCGCCGAGGAATGCAATTAAAAACGTTATAGAAAGTGCAACTGTGTTCTGATATTCGAGAAGTTTCTGCACTCCTGGTGGTAGTTCGAGTGCATAAGCAGAAATGGTCAGCAGTGCTGCGATGATGAATAGTGGCATTAACTTCTTCATTTCACATACTCCTCATATTCTGCTTGTGTGCAGATGTGAGCTTTTCATTCATCTTAGTGGCACCTTTTTTTATCATTGTTCATCATCATGAGCAGCATGGCTAACGGGCATGCGAGAAATGCAAGCCAGCTGATATACTGATTTCGTATGCCAAAAAGCGGCAGTGCAACAATGATAAGTATGGGAAGCAGGCAGCAAAGGGATATGAGCCATTTGTGCTTCCCACATTTCATCTACATATTCTCCATTCCTTGTTCTATGCAGTGCAGGATTGCCATGCCACATTTGTCGCACAGGCCATCATGATTTGCATCCATGTTGCGCACTGCCTGTTCTATATTGATATTCTTCGGATTATTTGCATTCTTCTTGTAATACGCAACTTCTTCTTCAAAGCTGGCAAAACTCATTGGCGCGCTTGATTGAATGTTTGCAGGGAGCTTTAACTGTGGTGCTTGCTGTGCTGGCGCAGAAGCCGCCTGGACATTTGTGTTTTTTGATAATCCTAACATCGAATATGCCTGAAAGCCGACGATAGCCACCAGCACGACGCATATTCCTGCAAGAAGGTATTCCTGTTTCATTGGGTCACCGGGTCCGAGTCTAGGAATGGCCGCACTACAGGATATTGGTCTTTGGGGAAGTTCCAGAAGTATGTTACTCTGCCATAAGTATTTTTTAAGTCATCAGCAGTCTTCGCTGCTTCTTCTGGAGTCATATCAACGAATTGTTCTGGTTTTACTTTTTCAGCATGGTTGTGCCATTCTTTCTTCTGTTCCTCGCTCAATGTGTTCCATACATCGTTTGGTATCATCGTCTCAACACCGACGAGATTTGCGTTTGCTTTGTCTGAATCAAACATGAGGCATTCAACGATTTCTGCATTTATGCGCTTGCACCAGTGATGCACTACTGGCTTTGCGTCTTTTACCGAGTGCTGCGCATCAAGGTGTATGTCAAATCCTTTTTGCGGAGATTCCTTCACCGTCTGAGCTGGTGCGCACGCAACCAGCACGAGCAATAATCCCAGGAATATTCTTTTCATCCTAATGTGCCTCCGCGAAGTTTGTTATGCTTTTCATTTGCTCTTCAGTTTTTTTATCCGTGATTAAAATTTTGTCTAAATCATTGAATACATACTCTTCAAATTCAGTATTTTCTTTTCCATTCACGTACATTTTTAGATTACAGTATTTCTTGCTATCCGCTTCCAGGCAGTTTTTGTCAAATTTCATGCCCAGACTCTCAAAGAAGAGGCTAAGTGGTATGCCAGTCGCGTGCATATGCATAATATCTCCTCCTTTTTCCTGCCCTTCGGCCGGGTGGATATGTATGAATGCGCTTGTATCCGTAATGCTCTTGTCTCCCATCATTTGTTTGTGGTGTCGCTCTGCATATGGCGACCAGTCAAATTCTTTTCCGTTAAGATAAATTTTCCAGTCCGCGTGTATGTGCTGGGAGCCGAGCAGTCCCATTGTGGCATTTGGGTCCATGCCGCTGCACTGCATCATGCCAGAAGCAATGCATTGCTCTATAGGCATCCCGCAGATGTCGCACTTGCCATCATTGTTTTTGTCCATGAATTCCCGCGCTTTTTGCTTGTCAAATTCAGTGAAGCCCATTCTGGACATTGATTTTCCCATCATCGGTGCATTTTCCTGTGTTGTCGGCTGCAGTTTTTTAATTTGGGAAGTCATATAGAAGTTGAATGCTATAAGCACGATTGCTATCACAATGCCTGCAATGATAAAATTGCTTTGTTTATTTTTTCTTTTTGCCATTGAATTTCCCTTTAATGTATGATACAACTGTAATAACTATTAGCAGTCCGCCAACGCTCCAGAGTGCGGCTGGGTAATTTTTGAACGGTGCAAACGGTATTCCGGCGATAATGAGACCAGAATTAAACACGAGTAATTTTCCTGATACGCATTTCATTCTAATGCGCATGAAGACGAGGACGCCAAGCATAGCAACAGCCGCAATCCAGAATGGTATTGCTATTTTTGTAAGAAACATTAGTGGCATTCCTGCAACTGTTATGCCTAATATTCCAAGCAGTGCAATAACCGACATGCACAGATTGTGGCAGACCTGATATCCGCCCAGTGCGCTCGTTACTCCTGATACCGCTCCGGCGCTTCCCACCAGTTTTTCTTTGAGTGTCATAGTCTTACAATTAATGTAACGCTTCTATATTTAAGCTTTGCGAACAGCAAATTCAAACGCCGCAGTTCTGTTTTGCCCATCGACCGAGAACTGAACCCATGCTTTGTGTTTTCCTGGATTTTCAGGAGTGTATTCGAAGGACAGGACATTGTCGTTGTCCATTTTCTCATCGTGAGCATGTGAAAATTCGTTCAAAGTTTCATCTATGAGTATTAAATGCCCTGCGGCAGCAAGGAATTTTTCAGTAATGGGTACTGCCTTTCCAGTTTCATCTGTAATAGTAAAAGTGAACGGTGCTGCTTTTCCTTCAGTTATCTGTTCAGGCTGATTGATTGCAACATGTAAACCATTGAGTTTGTCCGGTTCTTTTGCTTCTGGTTCTCCGGTCACGTTAATATCAAAATCAATGATGTGCTGCATGTTGCCATACATAAAATCCGTCCAAATACGGTATTCTCCCGATGCAGCAAAAATGTATGGCACGACAAAGATTCCTGGCTCAGGCTGCTCTGGATGGACATGATCAAAATGCTTCAAATCTTTTCTGACAAGGATGACGTGCATTGGTTTGTCATGCATTATTTGCAATTCCGTCAGTGGCTCGCCTTGCCGTGAAAGATTGAATTTTAGAGGCGCTGTTTTTCCTGTTTCAGCTGGTGGTCGCTCGAATGCTATGTTAAAGTCCATGACCTCCAATGAATTGTTCATCTCTCCATGGACTATCATCTTCGCATCCATGTTCATGTCGTGCTCCATCGGCATAGATGACATTTCCAATGGCGGCGTGGCGCAGCCAAGCAATGACAAGAGCGTGATAAATAAAAGTGTACGTTTCATCTAAACCGTTACACCAAGCGTAAAGTATTTAAAGATTGTGGACTTTATAGCAAACATGAAAGAAAAAGTTGCTGATTTTGATTCTTTAATGAGCCCGCTGGAAGGTGACGTATTGAAAGTGCTCTGGCCGGACAAGAAAATGCGCGTCAGGGAGATTCACGAAAAGCTTAAATCAAAAGTCGCACTAAGTTCTGTTGCTGTTATTTGCGACCGTTTGCACGACAAGGGCATTGTAGCCAGAAAGATTGAAACGGCAAGAGGCGGCGTGCGATATATTTATTACCCAACGCAGGACAAGAATTCATTTGAGAAATCTGTTGTTGAAAAAACAGTCAACCAGCTTATTGAAACTTTTGGCCCGACGGCTGTTTCATACTTTAACGAGAGGTTTAGAAAAAGGTGAATGGAATTATTGATAGTGCGGTGTTGTTTGCAACCGACCCTGCAAAGATGCTATTAGTGGTGGCTTCCTTGCTGTTTGCCAGTGTTGCGTTTTTTGCCTGGAAAAAATATGACAGGCCTGCACTGCTGTATGCGCACTTGTTTTTCTTGGTGTCACCATTGTTTTATTTTGCTCTGTCAATTAATTGCAGTATGAGTTTTGCACAGGGATTGCTTGAATGGTGCACGACGCTGCTGACTAAATTTGTCATTTACTTCCTGCCTGTCGTGATGGCATTGTCATTTGTTGCAGGATATGCCATCATCCCTCGCATATACAGAAAAATTTCTAAACCGCTGTCCTTTAAACAATTCAAAGAATTGTGCAGGATAGCAGGGATTAAGGCAGAATTATTTTTGGTTGACAAAGCAAAGCCGGTCGCTTTCACGCTTGGAAAGAAGATTTTCATATCCGTCGGCATGTTTGAACTGCTTTCAAAGAAGGAATTGGACGCTGTTCTCTTGCACGAATTGCATCATGTGAAATCACGTGCATCCTGGGGAAAGTTCAGTGTTGGTTTTGTGCGCGTGTTTTCTCCCATTGCCTGGTTTTCATCAGCTTCAGTTGAAAAAGAAGAAAGAGCTGCTGATGCATTTGCAGTTAAGATGCAAAAAACGGGTGCTTACCTTAAGAGTGCAAAGCGAAAAGTCGAGCCGTTCTAAACAATCTTTAAATACTGACTCTTTTCCTCTTAATATATGGACGAAGAGCTGAAAAAGAGTGTTCGCAAGTATGCTTTGGACAACGCCAGAAGATACAATGGCGTTCCAAATATGGGCTCTGTTATAGGCAGAATTCTTGGAGAGCGTCCTGAATTGAAGGCAGAATTGAAAAAACTCTCGCCTGAAATAAAAAAGATTTGCGATGAAGTTCGCTTGATGACTGTTAATGACCAGATTGCAGAATTGCAGAAAATTGCGCCTGAACTGTTGGTTGAAAAACATATTGTTGAAGAAAAGAAGCTGAAGCCATTGCAAGGTATGGAAAAAGGCAAAGTCGTCATGCGTCTTGCTCCCAGCCCAAGTGGCCCAATGCACATTGGCCATGCAATTGTGTTCTCATTGAGCCATTTGTACTGCAAGGAATATGATGGCAGGTTAATTTTGCGCATTGAAGACACAAATCCAGAGGAAATTTACGTCCCCGCCTACAAGATGGACGAGGAAGATTTAAACTGGCTGACCGATAACAGAATTGCCAAAATACTGTTCCAAAGCGACCGGTTGGAAGCGTATTACGATTATGCTGAAAAGCTCATCAGCAAAGGAAAAGCGTACATATGCACTTGTTCATCTGATATGTTCAGAAATTTGTCACTGAAAAAACAGGCGTGTCCGTGCCGGGACTTGTCAATCAAAGAGCAGTTGGCGCGCTGGGACAAGATGTTTGTTGAGTACGAGCCCGGCGCTGCTGTTGTGAGGATCAAGACTGATATTAATGACCCGAATCCTGCCATGCGCGACTGGCCTGCTTTGAGAATTAACCATAATGTGCATCCTAGAACAAAGGACAAGTATAAGGTCTGGCCGTTGATGAATTTTGCAGTTGCCGTTGATGACCATGATCTCGGGGTCACTCATTCCATCAGGGGAAAAGACCATTTTGATAATGCAAAGCGCCAGAAGCACATCTATGACTTCTTCGGGTGGAAAGAGCCGTTCCATTCATACATTGGCAGGATTAATTTTGAAGGTATTGAAGTCAGTAAAAGAAAGACAAAAGCCGCGATTGAGCGCGGTGAGTATGATGACTGGGATGACATCAGGCTGCCGTTCTTGGCGGCGATGAGAAGAAGAGGCTTCCAGTCGGGCGCATTCCAGGCATTCGCAATGGATATGGGTGTTGGCCTGAATGATAAAGTTGTTCCCAAAGATGACTTTTTCAAGAGTTTGGAAGCTCACAATCGCGCGATTATTGACCCGATTGCAAACAGGTATTTCTTTGTCTGGGACCCTGTGAAAATAACTGTAAAAAATGCGCCTGAGCAGACTGTGCAGATTCCTTTGCATCCTGACGACGAAAACCGTGGCAAACGAACATTCCAGACAAAGTCAGACTTTTACATTACCAAAGATGATTCTGCTTCTGTAAAAGCCACGAAGCTGTATCGCTTGAAGGATTGTTTGAACTTCAAGAAAGAAGGCAAGGATTGTCTGTTTGACAGCACCGGCTATGACATTTTCCACAAAAATGGCGAAGCTACAATTCATTGGCTGCCTGTCGGCGGCGAGATTATTGATGTTGAAGTGTTAATGCCCGACAAGAAGCTGAAAAAGGGAATTGGTGAAGCTGGCTTAAAGGACCTTGCTGTCGGCACAATGGTGCAGTTTGAAAGATTCGGCTTTTGTAGATTAGACAGCAAACAGAAGAATAAGATCACTTTCTGGTTCGCGCACAAATGATATCTGTTAAGCAGTTGGAAAAAGAAATTAAACAAATTAAAGAAAGGAACAGGCGCGTTGAGGCAGATAAGGCGTGGGAAACAAGCTGGACGCGGAAAGTATTGATTGCAGTTTTGACTTATTTTGTCGTGGTTGTTTTCTTTTATTTTGCTGGTCTTCCAAAACCTTTTGTTAATTCTGTTGTTCCTGCAGTGGCCTTTCTTATTTCTACGCTTACGATTCCGTTTGTTAAGAAAATCTGGCTAAACTACAAATGACAGAAGTACCGAGCGCATCTTATGGCGGATATTATCGTTTAAAGGAGGTTATTGAGAAAAAGATTTTTCCTGCAAAAAAAGTTATATTTGAATTCAAGGATAATTTTGTATATGTTGACGGCAAAGTGATTCAGGGCTTGAAGGTAACCGATTCTAATGTATACATCAAGTGCATTCATTATACTGCTTGGGAAAACGCGACACAGATTCGTTCCATGCGACGTATTGAACCTTCGCTTGAAGATCCGTTTGTCTATTTGGCGCCCAGAGGAGTCATGCAGGACTGGCCTGAAGCTGCCATTTGCAAGGAGCTTGGTTCAAAATCTGCTGATACAGAAGTTTGGCTTGAATTGGCAGTTCCTGTTGATCGGGTCTGGCTTAAGGCTTCCCGCAGCGTTGTGCATTTTGCTGTTGAAAGTATTCTATCAGAAAATGATATTCTTGAATTGAGCATTCAGCGCCGTAAGCAATCTTGATAAGGTGTTTTAGTCCGTTCTGTTGGCTTGTATCTTTCAAGTCGCTCTGTATGTATATCTGCTGCTTTTATCATACGAAGTGCAAATGTCTGTTTGTGCTCGCTTGGTGAGAATAGATAGGCAAACGTGACTACTTCGTCCAACAAACGTTTTTTGTCTGCTGGAAGGTTTTTCCTGTAATCCGCCAATGCATCAACTTGTTCGTGAAGATATCGGAAAGCTGTTGGATTTGGATGGCCGGCATCTGTTTTCGGAATTGGCGCGCCTTTAATCACATTTAGAAGTTCAACAAGAATGGCGGAATGTGCAAGTGAGCGTGTGGAATTTTCTATTGACCCGTTTTTTTCGATATCGTGCAGAACAACACAGCCGTCTTTTAGCATGCGCTCAAGACTTGGCCAAGCTTTTGGCAGGGCGTTATTGATTGCGTGATAAATATATGCCGGAACGTAAATATTTTTTCTGGCATCAACGCAGTTTAGAACTTCTTTTCCATAAATATGCCCGTCTGGTGTTCCTTTTCTCTTTTGCGGCCTGCCTGTGAAAAGAGAAGTATCAGTTGTGCCATTGAGAATTTTCAGTCCCTGCCATATGCCTTCTACGGAATCTGCTCGGAGGTATTCGCTTCCAGGAACTGGTATTTGGTATTCTGGATTATGAGAAAAAGGGCTGAAAAGTTTGTAGGGTGGCCTGCCGTGGCTTGATACGTCAATGCCATTACTAGGACTCCAAATAAACTCCCCCATATCAACAAGCATATCTTTCATGTTTATTAAAATTCCCCTAATAGGACTAAGAACACTGCATTTATAAAGGTTTCTAATGTAACTACTAATGAGGGATTACTTTAGAACCGCAATCCTGCACTTCACTTGCTCCATTCGTCGTGCAATGGATAATAATTGTTCTTTTGACGCTTTTGCTCTTTTTGCTCCGTGGTAAAGTTTCAGCAGCTTTTGCAGATCCTTCTTAAAAATCTCAATTCTTTCTTTTTTTGACTCAAATTTGCTCTTAATCTTGTTTTCAAGCTCTTGTATTCTGGTCTTGCGCTCTTCTTGTGTTTCAAGATAACGTCCTAATTTTTTTTCGAGCTTTACAATCTTGTGCGTAAGCTCTCCGTGGACTGATTCTTCTCCTTTCTGGTGTCCTTGTATCTGCTTTTCTCTGTGTATTGCTTCTGTTATGTGTCCTTCAAGTTCTTCGATGTGAGAATGCAAATCTTTCGTGCTTATTTTCTTCAGTTGCTTTATTGAAAGCTCCACTTTTTTGCGTGCCAGCTCTCTTCCATCTACTCTGTGCATCGCGCGTGCTAAATAGTAAAGGTACATCGCGCTTTTTGTCCGGTCAATTAATTGGTCGCCGGTGTCTAACGGCAGGCTCATAGCCCGAATGTTCTCCGTCTTGGCATTGGAGGCAGCGGAATTCCTGGCGGAACTCCTGGCGGCATTGGTCCGCGCGGCGGCGCCATCATTGGTGGCCTTGGTGCTTCCATTCCCATTGGTGGCATTGGCGGCATTGGTGCTTCTGGCGCAAAAGATGGCGGCGCTTCCATTCTTGGCGCTTCTTTTGTTTCTTTTACTTCTTTCACCATATCTGCAAGTGCCAATATGCCGCTTGCAATTTCCGAATTCTGTTCCAGAATCTTGTTCATTTTTTCAAGAAGTGGCTTCATTTTTTCTGTAAAGCTTAATCCGCCTTCTTCTATTCTCATTTCGTGCGTTGCATCTTCAAAGATGGTAAGCAATTTGTCAAGTTTGGTGTTGAGCTCAAGCAAACTAACTTGCATTTTCTTGCTTGGTGCTATCTCAAATTCCTTTAGCTTTGAGAGTTCTTCTTTCAAGTCTTCTATTTCTTTGTGCGGAAGAAGTTCGTATTCGTCTTCTGAAGGAGTTTCATCGTCTGCCATATAATCACCTTTTTTATCTATATGTTGGAAAAAGAGGCAAGTTGGTATATAAAGATTTCTACCCCTTAAACTCCCGCCTTAGAATTCCACGATAGACCGAATCAATATACTTTTTGCCTTTCTTGTCGTGCTCTCGAAGCAATCCTTCATATTTCATTCCGAGTTTTTCCATCACGCGCCCGCTGGCTGGATTTTTTGGATTATGCATTGAATATATTCTGTGAAGTTTGAGTGTTTTGAATCCTTCTTTCATGACTAATTTTGTCGCTTCTGTCGCGAATCCTTTACCCCAGTACGGATGTGCTATCCAGTAGCCGAATGATGCTTTGTCTCCTTCTTCAGGTCGCAAGTCTACCATGCCGATTGGCTGGCCTTCGAATTCAATAATATAAGCATATCCTTTCTTTGTTTTCCATTTTTTTGCGCAATCTTTAAGGTACGAAATTGCGTGTTTCCGCTTGTAAGGCCAGGGAAGCCGTAGCGTATACTTGTACAGTGTTTTATCTTGACAGTATTCAGTTATCTTATCAGCATCTTTCATCCGCGGCTTCCGCAATGTCACTCTTTTTCCTTTGATAACCGAGCGCATTTTCTCAAAACTGCCTGTCGACTATAAAAAGGCTGTGAATCAAAACGCTTTTAAAGGAGCGGTTGGTTTCGTCTGCGCAAGTGAAGACAAAAATGAGGCTGAATACAGAGGCGAGGTTGAATATAGAGGCGACGTTGTTTAGGCCTGAGCAGGCTGATCCTTTCTTTGACAGTTTGCAGACGTACCGCGATGATATTTTGTGGCTGGCGCTTGGAAATTCTTGGCTTGAGCTTGAAAAGTTTCCGCATGATGATTCCTCCGAAAACGTGCCGTATAATCTGGTTGGAGCTGATGTCAAGGGAAGCGGCAATTTGCCTGAAAGAGTGTTGAATTTGTTTGATAATCGTTACCTGCCTGTCGAGGCGGGAAGTGCTTCTGAGCGGAAGCTTCCAGACGTTGATCGTATCAGCACCAAGACGTTTACTTTCGAAATGGCCAGAGTGTATAAGAAAAAGCAAGGCCCTTCTCGTGAAACAAATGGTGTTCTCATCCAGAATGTGCCTTTGTGGCGTCCTTATCAGTTGCACGCGTTTTCTTTCTGGACGGATAGTTATTTCGACAGGAGTGTTGAAATGTGTTTATCTGCTGGCAGAAAGCGGGCGTATTTGATGCTGCGCAAGCTTGGCGTTTCAGATGAAGATCCTCCATATGTTGTTGCAGGATGTGCTAGTGAAGAAATGGATATTTTCAGATTTTTGGCTGGAATGTTTCCTCAGAAGAAGACTCATCCTCCGATTAAGTCTTACGTGACTAAAACAGAGCACGGGCAGAATTGGAATTTTTTCAAGAAGCCGATGCCTATTAAGCAGTTCACTTCTGTTGTTTCATACCAGTATGACGAGCTGAAACGTTAGAATTCCATTCCGTGTCCGCCCATGCCGGGTGGCATTTGCGGTGGCGGTGCTTTTCCGCCAGCGATGACATCGTCGATGCGCAAAATCATTTGTGCAACTTCTGATGCTGAGCTTAATGCCTGTGTCTTTATCTTTAATGGCTCTATGACGCCGGCTCTCCACGCATCCACAACTTTTCCCTTGAACACGTCTATGCCTGCCCAGATTTGCTTTTTGTCGTGGGCTGCTTTCAGCTCCACTAAAATGTTGATTGGGTCCATTCCTGCATTTTCTGCAAGTGTTCTTGGTATGACTTCAAGTGCTTCTGCAAATGCCATTACTGCAAGCTGTTCTCTGCCTTCAAGTCCGTCTGCGTATTTGCGCAGTTCTTTGGCAACTTCGATTTCTGACGCTCCTGCTCCTGCAACTACTTTGCCGTTCTTTAGTGCTGCTGCAACGTCTCCAATGGCGTCAGTAAGCGCGCGTTTTGCTTCATCTACAACGTGTTCCGTTCCGCCTCTGACTAATATCGTGACTGCTTTTGGATTCTTGCATCCTGTTACGCAGGTCATTTCGTCCGCGCCTATTTTCTTTTCTTCGATTACGCCTGCTGTTCCAAGGTCTTTTGAGCTTAAGTCGCGCAATGAAGTTACTATACGTGCTCCTGTTGCGCGTGCAAGTGCTTCCATGTCTGATTTCTTGACGCGTCTTGCTGCATAGATTCCTTTTTTCGCAAGGAAATGCTGTGCCACGTCATCTATGCCTTTTTGGCAGAAGACTGCGTTCGCTCCTGATGCTACTATCTTGTCAACCATGTCAGAAAGCATTTTTTCTTCCTGCTGGAGGAACTCCTGCATTTGCAACGGGTTTGTTATTTCAATCTTGGCATCAATTTCCGTGTCCTTGATTTCAAGCGCAGAGTCTAGTAATGCTATTTTTGGATTCTTAATAATTTTAGGCATTCCTGGGTGCACTGCTTCTTTCTCTAGTAAGATGCCTTGAATGAGCTCCGTGTCTTCTACAGATCCGCCGGTTCTTTTTTCAAGCTTGATGTTTTCTTTGTCAAAATGGAACGCTCCATTCAAGTATTCTGATACGTTTTTTACTGCAGTTACTGCAAGTACTGAAAGTTTTTCTTTTGCGCTTTCTGCTCCCTTGCCTGTTAATGCAGTCACGGCTATCTTTTGGAGTATATCAATATTTTCTGGTTTGACGTTTTCAGCAATTTTATTCAATATTTCCTGCGCTTTTTCTTCTGCCATCCTGTAGCCGCGTGCGACAACAGTCGGGTGTACATTCAGGTCAAGTAGTTCTTCTGCTCTTCTCAATAATTCGCCTGCAATTACAACAGCTGTCGTCGTTCCATCTCCTACTTCTGCTTCCTGTGTTTTTGCAACTTCTACAATCATCTTGGCTGCTGGATGTTCTACCTGCATTTCTTCGAGAATCGTTACACCGTCATTTGTGATAGTAATGTCGCCCATGCTGTCAACTATCATCTTGTCCATTCCTTTTGGACCTAGTGTTGTTCTGACAGTCTCAGCAACGAGTTTTGCTGCCATTATGTTGTTGCGTTGTGCATTCCTGCCAGTAGTTCGCTGTGTGCCTTCCGGCAATATGAATATAGGTTGTATTTCTCGATTTGACATAATAACCCCCAGATTGAGATTTTGAGATGAGAGCTTATTTAAATAGCTTGCGCCGTTTAGGCTGCATAAAAGATGGTTGCTTGAAGGTCGAAGATTCGCCTACCATTCTTGCTTTCTCCGCGGACATAGACAGGTGGAGCGTTTTGTGGTTTTTTGTCTGCTCTGACGGTGAGTAAAATTTCACTTTCTGCAAGCGCGGCATCGAATCCATCATAAACTGTTAGCTTGTGGCCACCGAAAAAGGGTTGTTTGCCCGAACTTTCATCAAAGCCCGCGAGAAGTGCATTGGCACTTAAGCTGACGGCCGTTATAAGACGTGACTCTAAATCTGCAGTTCGAGGTAATTTGAGTACTTCTTTGACTTCTTGCAGTTGGTTCAGATCAAGAGTATAGGAGTGTGTTTTCTGTGTGCTTGGGTTACCGCGGTTATCGTAGCGGACTGCTGCCGGTGAAGGAAGCATTTTGCCATATTCGACTTCGACTGCGGCTACTGGTTTTTTTGCTGGGTCTTCATCGCCGATTTTGCGGATTTCAAAATAACATACCATGTTGCCATCATTCGTGCCTATTCCGGCGTGGCTTATTTTGAACTTTTCACCTTTGCGTATGATATCGTGGAAATGAGTGTTTAGTGTGATAAACTGAAGTCCTTCCCTTTGAGGATGTTCATCGGAAGCTCGTTTTGCATAGAAGTCAAGCATGAACGCTGGAACCACTGCCAAATCTCCCTGATGCGCCTTGTTTTTATCACCGGTTAAGTAGCAGAACTTTGATATATCATCGCCTTCAACAAAGTGACCACATGTCTGTTCAGCAACAGGCTCAGTTTTTTCCATAGTTCTTCACTCCCATATACAAATCTAAGCACTCATTTAAAAAGTTTGCCATATAATGCTCTATAACATAACTTTTTATATCCAAATGGACTGTGCTCAGAAAAGATGGACAGCGTGAAGACATATGTTGCTGAAGTGCATCAATTATACCAGCAGATGAATTCAGAATGTGAAAAAGTGGAGCGTGCGCACGCCATTGGTGAGTTTGCACCAGGGCAGCCGGTTATTAATCTTGCACAAAGAGTCATTTCATCTATTGACGAACTAATGCCCGCTATTGACAAACTCGTGCCAAGCATACAAACAAAAAGAAAACAGCACAGACTTTCGACATGGAAAGATGATGCGGAAGCGATTTATTCATTTTTTTCACCTATAAAGTTGTCGCAATATCCTCCCGAAACGTTGGCGCGTATGCGAGAAAAATTTTTGTACGCCATGGGTGTTATTCAAGTATGATTATTACCATTAACGGAACTCCTGGTTCTGGCAAGACAACTCTGGCAAAGGCTTTGGCAAAAAAGCTTGGCTACAAGCATTATTCTGGTGGTGACATGCGCGGCCAGCTTGCCATGGAGCGCGGCTTGACGATTGACCAGTTGAATGAAATTGGCAAGAAAGAAGATTGGACTGATAAGGAAATTGATAAGAAGGTTGAACATTTTGGAAAGACCCAAGATGATTTTGTGATGGACAGCAGGACAGCATGGCATTTCATTCCCAATTCTGTCAAAATCTTTCTGGCGTGTGATATGAAAAAAGCTGCGGAGCGTATTTTTGCCAACCAGCGTCCAGATGAAAAGCATCAAAAGACTGTTGAAGGCATGCTGAATGCTGTTATAAAAAGGTGGAAAGATGATGTTGAACGTTACAAGAAATGGTATTCTGTTGACATTTCAGATGAAAAAAACTACGACTTTGCTCTAGATACAACCGGAATGACGATTGAACAGTCTGTCCAGAAAGTTCTTAACTTTATCAAATCTAAACTATGAATATCCGCTTGATGCCGGCTGGCGGTAGTATCCTGCTGCGTATGGCAGTTTTTCTCCTTCTCTCGGATATTCTGGTTGTTTGATGCCGCTGGTTGGCGGAGTGCACGTTACTTCTATTCCGCATCCTTCCGCTGCCACCCATATTGATGTTGTCTTGCACTTGTAATTTGACGGGCATTTTTTCATTGCAAGCGCTGTTGCTGCGTGGCAAGAGACAGCATCAAATGTTGCAATGCAAGGTTTTGGTGCTGCCGGTGGTTGTATTGTTGCCACGGGAACAGGTATTTCTGGAGCAGGCTTTTTCGGAGCAGGTGCTTCCGGAACTTTGTAAATTATTTGTTCTACAGGTTTTTCTTCATACACTGAAGGGATTTCTTGATATACTGCTTTTCCTGCTTGTTTTTGTGAAAACATTAGAAAGCTCACAACAACGCCAATGATAAGAAGGATAATGATAATTGCCTTCAGCTGACCTCTTTTCATGCGGATTGTTTATGTATCTCTATATAAAAAGCTTTTGCAGAGGGCAATAATGAGAAATTAATGGCCGCGCGCCTCGTACTAAGCACAATGTCAGTTTTTCTCTCCCCGCACTTGTGGGGGAGAGAAAAACTGAGCTGAACTGCGGCACACTGTCATTTAACTTTTCCCAGAGTAAGTTTTTTAAACAATCTCTAGTCCCCTCTCGGCATGCCTATCAAAAAGCACGATTTTGTGGAAATTGAATACACGGGTCGTTTGAAAGATACTAACGAAGTGTTTGATACTACTGATGTTAATACTGCAAAAGAAGCTCAGATTTTCTCTGAAAAAGGCGAATATTCTCCAGTCATTATTTGCATTGGAGAGCACCAAATCCTGAAGGGCATTGATGAGTTTTTGGAAGGCAAGGAGCCGGGCAAGTACACTTTAGACTTACCGGCGGCAAAGGCATTTGGTGCCAAGAATCCTAAATTAGTCACTATGGTTCCTACTAGCAAGTTCACTGAACAGGGCATTAAGCCAGTGCCTGGCTTGAGGTTGAACATTGACAATTATGTTGGCATTGTGAAGACTGTCAGTGGCGGCAGGACTGTTGTTGATTTTAACCATCCTCTTGCCGGCAGGGATGTTTCGTATGATTTGAAGGCCAACAGGATTGTAACTGAAAAGAAAGCACAGGTTGAAGCTTTATTGAAAGTCCTTCTTGGCCTCAAAGTGCCTGTTGAATTGAAGGAAAAGAAAGCGATTATCACTTTCCCGTCTGAACTGCCAGAGCCAATCAGCAAGGAATTAGCAAAAAAAATTGCTGAACTGACAAGTCTTGAAGCAGAATTCTCTGCAAAGAAGTAAATATATTCTCTTGCCTCATAATGCTTAAATAGTTCTTCAGTCTGCAAAATTTTAGGTAAAGGGGAACTATGGATTTCATAAAACCGCCACAAACTCAGCAAAATTCTAACGATCCGAAGCTGACGCAGAAAAGAAATAGTGCCCACCCTCTTGACACAGAACTTGAAGAGCTTCTTTCCAAGCAAAGAGCAAGCATAAAGGTGGTTGGCTGTGGCGGTGGTGGTAATAATACCATTAACAGAATTACTGAGGTTGGCGTTCAAGGCGCAGAAACTGTTGCAGTTAACACTGATGCGCAAGATCTTCTTTATACTAATGCTGACAAGAAAATCTTGATTGGCCGTGAAGTTACAAAAGGTCTTGGCGCAGGCTCTGATCCAAGAGTTGGCGAGGAAGCAGCCAGAGAGAACGAACACGATTTGAAGACTGCTCTTGCTGATGCTGATATGGTGTTCATCACATGTGGTATGGGTGGTGGCACCGGTACTGGTTCTGCTCCCGTTGTTGCAGAAACTGCCAAGAAGATGGGTGCCCTGACTGTTGGAATTGTTACGATGCCGTTTACGATGGAAGGCAACAGGAGATATGAGAACGCGGTTATCGGCTTGGAAAAATTGCAGCAGTATGTTGACACGCTCATCGTTATCCCTAATGACAAGTTGCTGGAGCTTGCTCCTGACCTGCCCTTGCACACTGCGTTCAAGGTTGCAGATGAAATCTTGACTAATGCAGTGAAGGGCATCGCAGAATTAGTAACTAAAGCAGGTCTTGTTAACTTGGACTTTGCAGACATCCGTGCAGTCATGAGCAACGGTGGTGTTGCATTGATTGGTGTTGGTGAAAGTGATTCTGAAAACAGGGCAACAGAGGCTGTTGAAAAGGCAATCAACAATCCATTATTGGATGTTGACATTACTGGTGCAACTGGCGCGTTGATTAATGTTGCTGGAAGCAAAGATCTTACTTTGAACGAGGCAAGAAGGGTTGTTGAAACCATTTCTGAAAGATTATCAGAAGATGCAAAAATCATTTGGGGCGCGCAGATTTATGAGGACTTGGGCAGTATGCTTAGAGTTATGTTGATAGTGACTGGGGTGAAGTCTCCACAAATCTTTGGCAAGACCAAGAAACTCTCTGAAGCAACCAGAGAGGAGATGCAGTCTGAGCTTGGCATTGAGTTTGTGGATTAATTTCTTATGATGGCAAGCAAACTGGATGATAGGGTTGAATCCGAACTGCGCAAAAGAATTATTATACCGAATGTCGACGTTTCTTTTTATCGCCGCCACATCCCCGGTCGCGGTTATTTTGAGATCTCTAGCACGATAAATGACACGAATTTTGAATACGAACGTAACCCTCAGGAAATTAGGCTGACCCTGATAAAAGAGGGCGATATTGTTAACGTATATTCGAATGGAAAAATTGTGACAGATGTCTGGGTGAATGACAAGCGTTATCAAAATCCTGATTTTATATGCGGGGCTGAAAGAGAGTCATGGCAAGGTTTGACCAAAGAAGAAAAGGATGCGCAGAAAGTTATTAAATTTGGCAAAGAAGCTTTGGATGATGCTCATAATCACCTGAGGGGGTTTGTTCCTGGTGTTGTACGCTTGATGGATCTTTATTTCTCAGGAAAATTGGTGCCTGCAGATGAACTGATTGACATGCGGTCTTACGAGGAGATTTTTGTCAAGTTTAACTTGAAGCCTAAGAAAGATTAATAAAGCACGTATAGAAAATTCTTAGTATGCAGGACGAACAGAAAAAGGACGAAGAGCTTCAGGAAGAGATTTCTCAGATAGAGGAAAGATCTGAAGTTGCAGAATCTGAGCAGCCGTTGCATGATGTTCAGGAGTCTGTTGAAGAGGCAGTTAAAGCCGAGCCACAGCAGGAAATTCCTAAGAAGTTGGAACAGCAGCCAAAGCAGATTGGAGCTCCAATCTCTGGCAAATTTGACCGTTTGAAAGCTTTTACCATGGAATGCAAGCGTGTTCTTAGAGTTACCAAAAAGCCTGACAAGCAGGAATTTACTACCATTGTCAAAATTTCAGCCATTGGAATGGCGATTATTGGCGTCATTGGCTTTGCCATTCACTTCTTGAAGGAAATATTGTTCTAATCGTAAACTTTATAAACAACCGACTACTTTTCACTCTCATTATTCTCGGAGATTTGAAAAATGGAAGAAAACGAGCAGGGTGGAGAGCAAAAGGCGCCGGTAGGTATTCCTACGATTGCTGGTGCAGTTGAAGAAGTTAAAGCGCCAGAAGTTGTCGAAGAAAAAAAAGTTGAAGCTCCGAAGAAAGAAGAATTAGGAACTCTCATTTTCGCATTAAGAACAACTGCCAACCGTGAAGATCAGGTTTTGGATTTCTTAGTAAGCAATGTTAAGAAAAAGAAGCTTCCTGTTTTCTCTGTTATCCGTCCGCACGGTATGCGCGGCTATATTTTCGTAGAAGCTGCTGACAGGCAGTCTGCAGAGCAGGCTGCTTTTAACGTTCCATATGCCAGAGGCATTTTGCCGAAGGAAATTAATTACTCGGAAATTGAGCACATGCTTGAACAAGTTAAGCGCGAGGTTGATATTCGCAAGAGCGACATTGTTGAGATTATTTCAGGTCCGTTCAAGCGCGAGCAGGCCAAGGTTACAAGAATTGACAAGACAAAAGAAGAAGTCGTTGTCGAGCTTCTTGGTGCAGCTGTACCAATTCCGATTACTGTCAAGATGGATGCTGTGAAGGTCATCAGAAGGGAAACTGAAACAGCAGAAGCATCATCTGAAGATGAACTTTAGAGAGAAAGCTTTTTAAAGGAAGCATAGGGGGACCATATACATGCCTAAGCAGACTGTAGACGCAATGATTGAAGGTGGTAAAGCATCAGCTGCACCTCCGTTAGGTCCAGCTCTAGGTCCGTTGGGCGTAAACATAGGCCAGATTATTTCTGATATCAATAAGAAAACTGCTGACTTCAAGGGCGTTCAGGTTCCTGTCAAGATTGTTGTTGATGAAGCTAAGAATGTTACAATTACTGTTGGCACTCCTCCTGCAAGCGCGTTGGTCAAACAGGAAGCTCATATTGAGAAGGGTTCTGGTTCTCCAGAGACTGACCTTGTTGCAGATTTGAAGATTGAGCAGGTCATTAAAATAGCCAAAATGAAACAGGATAATTTGTCCGGCAGGGACATGTTTGCAATGGTTAAGGAAATTGCCGGCACTTGTAACAGTATGGGTGTTATGATCGAGGGCAAGAGGGCAGTTGAAACTATTCAGGATATCAACAGCGGCCAGTATGATGCTGAAATCAAGGCAGAGAAAACAGAGTTGTCAGCTGAAGAGTTGAGAGAGCTCGAGCAGAAGAAACAAAAACTGCTTGCTGACATCGAAAAACGTAAGGCTGAGTTTATGGCAACTGCGAAGCAAATTATTGAAAGTATGGCCGGCCAGCCGAGAGGAGCCATTAAGGCAAAATTGGTTGAGGCAAAGATTCCAACTGTCATTATTGAAGAATTGCTGCCGGTTGAAGGCGCTGCTGCTCCTGGCGCTCCAGGTGCAAAGCCGGGCGCTCCTGGTGCGGCTGCAAAACCAGAAGCAAAGAAATAATTCTTATACCGTAACCTTTTAATATAGTTAAACTGTTAAGTTGGGCATGGCCGTTCAAAGAGGTTTTAGCACTGTTATATTTTCAATTCTGGGCATTATCATCATTGTTGCCGCAGTTATGATTATCGTTAAAGTGGTGTCCAGCGAGCCTCCAGTAAAGCCTATTATTTACAAGAGTATTGAGCTGAGAAAAGCTGCTGACCCTGTTGACCGTGCCAATCTTATCAGCAATTTGGACGACCTTGTCGCAGAATCTGACAGTGCTGAAGTGAAGGATCAATGGGACAGGATGACTAAGTGCTTGTCAACTGCCTGCCCTGATGAAGCTTATCTTGATATGGTATTGGTTACAGTTGCCGCTTTCGAAAAGGACATACCAGAAAGCGCATTATTAATCAACATTATCGCGACAGCAAAGTACTGGGGAGATCCTGAACACTTGTTGGAATTTTCAAAGGCATTGAGTATTGCTAACGAGCAGGTGAAGGAATCGCAGGACAGGAAAGTGGAAAATGCGTGGGATGATATTGTGAAGTGCAACAACGCTTGCCCTGAGAAAAACGATCTTTACTTTGATGTTATCACGGCAGTGGTGCAATGATGTGGAAAAAAGCAGTGCTGATTACTACCATTGTTATTGGAATTGTTCTGGGCGTCATATCAGTCAAGCCCGCGCAAGTTACTGAGTTTACTGAAGAAGCTCATTATCGTTTTTCTGAAACAAAAGAAATTCCGTTTTTGCGTTCTTTTCCTCTAAGCGGTTTTGGAATTTCTGGCTCGTGGGAGGGTCCTGGTTATGCGCAAGTATGGCTCGTTACTGAAGGTCCTGAGCGTTGGTTGGTTTTTGATACTGGAGTATTGATGGAGACAGTCGAACTCTCTGCTTTTGGCGCGAGCTTTGACTCTGCGTGCATAGAAAGCTGTGACCTGCCGGGCGTAATACCAAAACAGTTGTTCGTATACATCTCAGGTCCTGGTATGCTTTCTATTGACGCGCTTCACTTTTCCGTGCCCTTAAATCCAAGCGGTCTTGCAATCAAAACAATACAACAGTCAAGCGCGCCCGATCATTCAATGCTGGTGCTTGTCTTGCTGTTAGTTGTAGCAGTGGTTGGATCGCACACCGTTGGCCATTTCTGCAATAATCCCACAACAAAGAAAATCCTTGTTATGGTTTTTCTGGGCGCGTTTTTAATATTGGGCGGCGTATTCGGCGTTTCAGTTGCCGCTCCAACGGCCGCTATCGCAGTTACTGCAAAAAAAGCGGCAAGTATTTGTGCTGCAGGCGTATTTATCATATTATTCGCCCTCCTGGCTTTTGAAATGCTGCAGATGAATAAAGACCCAGCCAAGCCATCTGTTAGCGTATGGAAGGAATTGGAAGAGGCAGAAGAAGAATGGGAGCAAAAGAAGTGAACCATCACGAAAAGCACCGTGCTGAACATCACGAGCACGGCAAACAGAGAGACTCTTCTAAATTCTCGTTATTCAAGCACAAAGTGGCCGGATTGTTCAAGGAAATCGTTGAAGATGTTCCTGAGCAGCCGGTTGAAGAAAAATCAGTTGAGAAAGAATCTGTTGCAATAGAGCACGGTATCAGAATTACTGCAGAGGGCGCTGCAGTTCCTGAAAGGGAGATTGATTCTGCCAAGAAAGAGAAAGAAATTCTTGAAACTGCAGAGATTGAAGAAGAGCTTGATGCCGAGCAATTGAAAAAGCAGGAAAAGGAAGAAATGCGTGAGCGCATTCATGAGCATATCGTGAGCAATTTGAACAGCGCAGTCTCAAAATGGAAGGAGACAGGAGATATTGGCATGCATCTAGAGCCTCCAGTGCCCCTAAAAGACAGGGTCAGGTCCTTTCTTTCCAAAGTCAGGGAGAAAAGCTCGCCTGTTGCCGCAAAATTGAAGAGTCAGATTGAGGAAGTTGCGGAAAAGGTTGCAGCACGTCTCAAGAGGGCGGAGAAAACAGGAGAAAAAGTCAACACTGATGATCTTGTTAAAGATGAATGGACTAACGTGCTGAAAAAAATTGATTCAATGGGTAATGCTTCTGAGCGTGACGAAATCGAAAAGATTTATAAACAGCTTTCAGGAGAGTAAAACTCATGGAATTTCACCGTGCGGTGCTTGGATTGATTGTGCTTGGTCTTGTTTGTGCAGCACTTTTGCTGGGAAAGCCGAGCATCACTGGTTTTGTGCCGACTGAAACGTATTCTCAGGAATTAAATATTGACGTTTCAGAAAGCCAGCGTTTTATTCTTACCGCGTCTTCAGGCGAGCTGATGAAGATTTCCTCGCTTGCACTGACCGGAACAGTCAAAGGTGCAGGCCTGGTGAACGTGTACTTGTCTGATGGTAATTTGCGCTGGCTTGTATTTTCAAATAAGAAAAAGCCGGGTTCCGCAATGGAAGTCATTACAGGAATGACAGTTAGTGAATTAAACATTGAGCCCGGGAATAAGATTGACAAGATTGAATCGCTTCCAACTGGCTATAAAACAATTGAAGGCGCATTCAGGAACGAGTGCGCGGAAACTTGTCTTCTTGATGATTCATTGTTCAGCAGTTTGACATTATACCTTGACGTGATTCTTGAACCCGGAACTGCTTTGCACATTTCCAGCATCAGATTCTCTGCGCCGGGCGAATAAAATAGGTTTAAAAGGTCTGCGAAAACTTAATTAAAAACCTTCTCGTCATATGCTAAGATGGATCCGGATACACAGGTTGAATTGGCACGCGACACACTCAGGGCAGCATATTGGTCAGATGAAATTCCAAACCTCAATAAAGTAATCGGCATCTGTTCTGATTTAATCGAACTGCATCCTAACAACGCTTACGCTTATCACAGTCGTTCTCTAGCATTCATAGGACTAAAAAGATTTGATGAAGCTGTTGCCGATTTGGAGCGTTTATTGGAAATGCATGATTCAAAGGTTTGCGCTCTGAGCATTAATGGACTAGCAACCGCATATAGCAAGCTTGGAACAATCTTAAGCAAAAGAGGAAATTTTTCTGAGGCCATAACAAATTTTAATCGTGCTATAAATTTGGAGCCGGAAGAGGCTTTGCGTTACGCAAAACGTGGAAGGGCTTTGCAAGCGATGGGTGATTCGAGAGGCGCTTGGAAAGATTACATGTATACTATTGGACTTGTTGGCCCTCCTCCATTGAACACTAGTTGGCCCATGGATTTCATCGCAGGTATTAGAGCTGAGAAAGGCCTGAATTCGCTCGGAATTCCTGTTTGTTTTGGTTATGCTCTAAACGCTCTTCAACAAAAAATGCTTGGCCCAGAATACTTGAAAAAGATGGAAAGCGAATAAATTTATAAACATCGTCGGGAACTTTTCTGAAATGAATGGGTTTTTTGTTGAAGTTGAGGAAGCTGTAAGGAAGGGTGTTTCAAAGGAAGCTCTAGCCAAGCTTAAGGTCAAGCTCTCAAAAAAATACAATCTGGCCAGTATTCCGAGTAATGTTGAAGTTTTTCTACGCACTAAGGCTAAAGTGCAGACAAAGCCTATGCGCACTATGTCTGGTGTTTCTCCACTTGCGTTGATGACCGCTCCTTTTTCCTGTCCGCACGGAAAGTGCGTTTATTGTCCTGGCGGTCCTGATTCTCCGTTCGGCAATGTTCCGCAGTCATACACAGGAAAAGAGCCAAGTACGATGCGAGGCATCAGGAATTTTTATGACCCTTATTTGATTGTTTTTAACAGATTGGAACAATTCATTGCAACTGGCCACCTACCTCAAAAAACTGAAGTTATCGTGCAGGGAGGCACTTTTCCTGCTCTGCCTGTGCAGTATCAGGAAGATTTCATCACATATGCGCTAAAGGCAATGAATGATTTTGGCGAAATGTTCTATAAAGAAGAAGTTGACATGGATAAGTTCTTGTCGTTCTTTGAACTGCCTGGCAAAGTTGGTGATGCTGAAAGAACAAAGCACATTCACGAAAAGGAACTGAAACTCAAAGGTGCAAGTTCTCTTGAGGCAGAGCAAATGCGTAATGAAAAAGCTAAAATCCGTTGCGTTGCTCTCTGCATTGAGACAAAACCTGATTGGTGTTTCGAGCCTCATATTGATGGAATGCTGAAACTTGGCACGACAAGAGTTGAAATGGGCGTGCAGTGTTTGCGCGAAAATGTTATGAAATCAACTCACCGTGGGCACACGCTCCAGGACGCTGTCAAAGCTACAAAATTAATGCGCAATAGTTTGCTAAAGGTTGGCTATCATATGATGCCTGGTTTGCCTGGCATGACCAAGCACATGGACTTGGAAGATTACAAAGAGCTCTTTACAAATTCTGATTATATGCCTGATGCAATCAAAATTTATCCGACAACTGTCTTGAAAGGCACTGGCCTGTACGGTCTTTGGAAAGCTGGCAAGTACCTCCCATTATCTTCAGAGGATGCTGCAGATATTATTGTTGAAGCTAAGAAGCACGTTCCAAAGTGGTGCAGGATTATGCGCGTGCAAAGAGATATTCCAAGCACTGTGATTGATGCCGGCCCTAATTTGACGAATATGCGCCAGTTGGTTGAACAGAAACTGAAGGAAAAGGGCTTGAAATGTCGCTGCATTCGCTGCAGGGAGCCGCGTGAACACGTTATTGATTGGTCTTCAGTCAAATTATTGCGTGAAGATTACGAAGCAAGTGGCGGAAAAGAAATTTTCCTGTCATTTGAAGACACAAAAAATGACTTGTTGCTCGGCTTTTGCAGGTTAAGAATTGTTCCAGAGTCTCACCGTTCTGAAATTCCAAAGAACAGTGCCGGCATAAGGGAACTGCACGTCTATGGTCAAGCTGTCCCGTTAGGCGAGCAGGGTGATGTGCAGCACAAAGGTCTTGGCAGGCAGTTGATGGCAGAGGCAGAACGGATTGCGAAGGAAGAATTCAAATGCGAAAAGATTCTCGTAATTTCCGGCATTGGTGCAAGGGAATACTATTATAAATTGGGCTATAAAATTGATGGACCATACGTGAGCAAAACATTATGAAGCCTTTTCCAGATGCAGCAAAATACGTATTCAAGGACAAATTTGTAGAGCGTTATAGCAAGCTGACTGACTGGGAAGAATTCAAGAAATACACGCTTTCTTTTTTGCGCAAATCAATCAGGATTAACACATTAAAGATTTCTGTTGAAGAATGCGCCAAAAGACTTCAGAATGACTGGAATCTTGAGCCGGTTCTCTGGTGCAAGGAAGGATTTTTCATTGAGCATAAAGGCGGCAGATTAGACGTTGGCAACACAATTGAGCACGCATTAGGTTATTATTATGTTCAGGAAGCTGCAAGTATGATTCCTCCTGTCGTTCTTGACCCTCAGCCAGGCGACATTATTCTTGATATGGCTGCTTCTCCTGGCAGCAAAGCTTCCCAAATCGCGCAATATTTGAAGAACGAGGGAATGGTTGTTGCAAATGACGTCAAGGGCGACCGTTTGGCTGCTTTAGGCATTAACATGCAGCGCATTGGCAGCTATAATCACATTATTACTTTGATGCAGGGCGAGAAGTTTGCTGATGCTGGAGTGGTGTTTGACAAAGTGCTGCTGGATGCTCCCTGTTCAGGTACAGGCACAATAAGAAAATCTCCCAAGACCATTATGATGTGGAATCCGGACATGGTGAAAAGATTGTCAAGAATGCAAAGGAAGTTAATAATGGCTGCTTGGAAAGTTTTGAAGCCAGGGGGCACTTTGGTTTACAGTACTTGTTCGACTGAGCCGGAAGAGAATGAAGCTGTAGTTAGTTATTTGTTGGAAAACGCAAAAGATGCAAGAATGCTGGAAATTGACCTGCCTATCAAGAGCAAGCCTATTTTAGAATTTGACGGAGAAATTTATAATCCTGAAGTTCACAACTGTCTGAGGATGTGGCCTCAGGATAACGATACTGAGGGATTTTTCGTAGCTGGGATACGGAAGGAGGACTAAAATGAAATGGATTATATTATTTATGTTAATATTGGTCGCGTGCGCGCAGCCGGCCAAGCCGATAATTAAAGATGAATTAGATGATGTTTCAAAGGCGGCTGAGCAGGTAGAGCAGGCTCAGTCTGATGCAGAGAAAATAGAGTCTGAAAGTGTTGAGGCTGAAAAAGTATTGGAAGAAGTTGAAAAATTGGAAGTGGAGGAGAAAAGTATGGGAAATATTGTAGTTCTGGAAACAACTATGGGTAATATGAAAGTAAGATTGTTTGATGACAAAGCGCCAAAGACGGTCAAGAATTTCAAGGATTTAATTGAAAAAGGATATTATGATGGCACAATCTTCCACAGAGTCATAAAGAACTTTATGATTCAGGGCGGAGATCCAACTGGAACTGGCACAGGCGGTCCTGGCTACAAAATTCCAGACGAATTCGGTCCTGGTTTGAAGCACGACAAGAAAGGCATCTTAAGCATGGCAAATTCAGGCCCTAACTCTGGCGGAAGTCAGTTTTTCATTACGCTTGTCCCTACACCTTGGCTTGACGGCAAGCACGCCATTTTCGGAGAAGTTATGGAGGGCGTTGATGTGTTGGACAAGATTGGTTCAACACCTACAAATCCTGGTGACAAGCCGAAGACTGAAGTGAAGATAATCAAGGCGCACATTGTGTAATGACTCTGAAAAAAATAACAAAGCAGGAAAGAACCGAAGCTGCTAAGATATTGGCAGATTATTGGGCAGAACGAGGCATGCATGAATATAACCAAAAATGGGCAGAGCGATATATTGTTGAAGGCCATAAGAAAGAAATAAAGAGTGATGAATTCTTTATTCGTAAAGAAGGGGGCAAAGTCATCGGGACAGTTTCTTTGACAGCTGATGTAAGTGGCGTTGCTGAAATCAGGGACCTGGTAATCAAGGAAGAATTTCGCGGCAAAGGGTATGGGAAAAAAATACTGGGTGAATTGATTGAATTTGCAAAAAAACGCAAGATTCGAAAATTGTTCGCTTTGACTAAAGTTGAAGGCTTATTCAAATCAGCCGGCTTCGAGAAAGAAGGCGTTCTGAAGAGTCATTTTGCAAAAGGCGAGGATTTAATCATAATGAGCAAATTCTTACAATAATTTAATCACGTCAACCATCCTGCACGAATAGCCCCATTCGTTGTCATACCATCCTGATACCGAAACAAATGTTCCGTCAATGACATTGGTGCTCAGCGCATCAAATATGCAGCTGTGCGGGTTGTGGATGATGTCTCTGCTGACTATTGGCTCTTCCGTATATTCAAGTATTCCTTTCATGTGATATTGTGCTACTTGCTTAAACAGCCAGTTGACTTTCTCAACATCTGTTTTCTTTTCAACTTCGCAAGTTAATGTTACAATGCTGCCGTCTGGTGTTGGCACTCTCCACGCAAAGCCGTCCAATTTTCCTTTCAGTGATGGAATGACTTCTCCGACAGTCTTTGCCGCTCCAGTGGTCGTTGGAATGATAGACACTGCCGCGCTTCGAGCTCTTCGCAAATCCTTATGCGGCGCGTCTACAAGCCGCTGGTCTGCAGTATAGGAGTGCGCCGTTACCATGAAGCCACGTTTAACAATCAAATTGTCATTTAGCACTTTGACTATTGGCGCTAAACAATTCGTCGTACAACTAGCATTTGAAATGATAACGTGCTTTTTCTTGTCGTAAGAATTTTCATTTACGCCCTTGACTATAGTAATGTCAGCGTCTTTTGCGGGCGTTGAAATCAAAACTTTCTTCGCGCCTGCCTTTATGTGCTGCATTGCTCCTGCTTTGTCGGTAAATAATCCGGTGCTTTCAACAACGACATCAATTTTCAAGTCTTTCCACGGCAGTTTTGTCGGATCTTTTTCTGCAAACACTTTGATAGTTTTTCCATTAACAATCAAATTCTTCTCATCGTGTTCAACAGGATAAGGTGATTTTCCGTGCACAGAATCATATTTCAGCAAATGAGCGAGTGTTTTCGTGTCAGTTAAATCATTTACAGCAACCCAAGTTATGTCAGGGTCTGAAATTCCAGCTTGTAATATTTGTCTGCCTATTCGTCCAAAACCATTAATTGCAACTCTAATCATTTATGCACCTCTTGCAATTAATGGCCAGCCAAGCTCTGCTTGGCGCTGCCTTAATAGCAACTCTTACCATAATTCACCTTTTTTTATTAAAATGCTCTTCTATCTTATATTAACTTTGTGTGAGCGTAATTATTCTTTCGTGCGCTTTCACAATGTCTTTTTGTGATACGTAAATCAAGTATTCTGGTGAGCACATGCATAACTCGTGTATGTTTATGTTTGCCAGGGCCATTTCTGCTGCCATTCTTGCCAGCACTCCTTTTGTCCTGTGTGCTTTCTCTGCAACTGTGATGCTTATCTCGCTCAGATTGTGCTCAATTTCTGGATTTTTGAAAAGTTTTGCGATTTTTTCTGCCATGCCGTTTTCAACAAGGATCTTGACTTCCTCAGTTCCTGTCGTCATTCGCAGCAGGGGCAGGTTTAGCCCGCAGATTTTTGCAAATGCTTCGTTCGGAGCCATGTTTACAGTAACGCAGGCAATGTTATTTTTTGTGCTGACAATTGCTTCCTTGAATATGTGCTGCAGTATTTTTTCTTCTTCTTGGTAAGCATCCAACGGGAAGCGCCTTATTGAAGAAATAATTGCGTCCAAGCTTACTTTAAAGTCATATTTTTGTATCAAATATTTTGCCAAAGCTCTTGTGTTGACCAACTTTCTTTGTAAGTCTCTCATTATCGCAGGGTCAGTCTGCAGCGCTTTCCACACTTGCTGGTTTATGCTTTCCATGAAAAGTTTACAAGCATTTCACATATAAAAATGTACCGAACTTGACACATTTACGTCAACTTTCCTTCAAATGCTCTTTTTTAGTCATAACGTATTTAAAGCAAGCCAGTATACACTTTTGGATACTTGTAGTGAGTGATGCTATGCCGGGATTGTCTGACGTGAGTAGGGCAGTGAAGCAAATTTCTGGATTTAATGACTTGGAACTTCTGCTTGATCTTGGTTTTGGTTTGCGTTCTGTTCCGCAGGATGAACTCGTCAGCTGGCTTGAAGGCAACAGTCCGCTAAATGTTGAACGCAAGCATGGGGACAGGGTAAAGTACATTGGCCAGCCGATAAACAGAATGACAAAGGAATTTGAAGTTGAAATTGATGCGAGAAAATATCTGTTGTCAGTTCATCCCAAACGGGATCAGGGCATTGTCTCAAATGAGGTTAAAGTGAAATTCTCAAAGACCTATGCCGTGGGAGAAAACACTGATATCGGAGATTTAACAAAACCAAAAGAAAAGGACGTATTGTATTTGCTGCCGCTTGTTGCACGATTGCCGGTAAAAAAAATAAGCTTCGAGTCAGTCGGAAACTTTTTCAAAAATAGTAATGGTTTTGATTACAATACCCCAAGTTCTGACGCAGTTCAATTTCAAGATTTATATTGCCAGGAGCGTCCTTCAGATGGAGAACAATTGATATTGCGTGACGAGCGCGGCAAGCTATATAAGCCCAAAATGGCTCGGACTGAAAAAGTGTGGATGGACGTTTACGTCTCGGTTCATAACATTAAGGATAAGGAAGTGAAAGTTGAGCTTGAAGTCGCTATTCCAAAGAAAAATATTTAATTAAGTTTAATTTCTGCATCTAAAATGGAGGATCTGATAAATCCGAAAGCGCATCTGAAAACCTTAATTGAGTCTGCTTTTAAGGAATCAGAAAGAGAGGAAAGAGTATGGACTCCTACAACGGTTCATAGCTACATTATTCAGTTAATAACAGCGAAAGTAACTAAACGCCCGCCTAAAGATCTTTTACAGGCAGTAATCGAACGTCATCTGAAAATTCCGCATGAACCTTCTGACAGGTTTGAACATTTGCGCCAGCTTGCTGATGGCATTCTGTATTGGCGTGTATATTGGCAGGAACCGTGCCCAATAAGATTAGAACTAAACGCACAAATGTATTATGACGATGCTGCAGTAACTGCCAGAAAAATAAGAGAACCTTCTGAAGTATTTGTTCATCTGGCTGAAGATTTGCCAAAGTATGCACCAGTAATTCGCAAGACTTGTATTCGTATAGTAGCATAACGCTTAAATACTTCTGAAAGCGGCTTTCTTGAAAAAAGATGGCAAAAATAGCGTTTTTTGAGCTGGCCAAGTTTGGTCTTGGCGGAATGCAGGACTATATCAGGAAGTTCATTAAAGGCCAGGAAATTCTTTTCTTTGACGAGCCTTTGACTGAGCAGAACGCTGACAAAGTTGCTGATTGTGATGTTATTGCTTTATTCATTTATTCCAAAATTAATGATGCTCTGTTGAAAAAACTCGGGAAAGCAAAGTTAGTCACAACAATGTCTACCGGCTTTGACCATATTGATGTTGAAGCTTGCAGGAAAAGAAATATCGTTGCCTGCAATGTTCCGGCTTATGGCGACAATACTGTTGCAGAACACGCTATGGCTCTCTTATTAGCCATTTCAAGAAAATTAATTCCAAGTGTTGAACGCACAAGAAAAGGGAATTTCGGCTTGGAAGGCTTGCGCGGCTTTGATTTGAAAGGCAAGACTTTGGGCATTTTGGGTTCTGGACGAATTGGCAGGAACGTTGCTCATTATGCTGAAGCATTTGGAATGCGCGTTATTGCATTCGACAAATTTCCCAATGAGGCATTGGCAAAGGAGTGCGGCTTTACTTACGTTTCTTTTGACGAATTATTAGCACAATCGGATGTTCTTAGTTTGCACTTGCCTGAAATGCCTGAAACGCATCACATTATTAACAAAGATAATGTCAGAAAAATCAAGAAGGGCTGCGTGCTTATCAACACTGCCAGAGGCGGTTTGATTGATACTGAAGCAATACTTGTTGGCTTGAAGGAGGGTATTTTCTCTGCCTGCGGTCTTGACGTGCTGGAAGAGGAGTGCGCTATTAAGGAAGAGCCTGAATTGTTGCACGAAACTTTCCAGAAGGCCTGTGATATGAAGACTTTATTGGAAGAGCATATCTTGCTTGAACACCCTCAGGTCATCATTACTCCTCATAACGCCTTTAACAGCAATGAAGCATTATCGAGGATTCTCGATACCACAATTGAAAACATTAATGCTTTCTTGGCAGGCGTGCCGAAGAATAAAATCACATAACTGGCTTTGCCGCAATTATCAAAACAATGAAAAGTATTGTCCATACAATGTTTTCAACGAGTTTCTTCCACGTTAAAGGAACTTTTATCGCCACACCATAGCAACCGCAGTTTTCCATTTTCTTTTTCTGCATAAGTCCTTTTATGATGAAGATGTCTGCAACAATCATCATCAAAAAACCTGCAATTGACGCGTAGAACAATTGTTTGCCTGACAATATCCACCAGCCTATAATAAATTCAATAAATGGCTGTGCATATGCTGCTGGCTTTACAACCTGCCGTGGAAGTAATCCATAAGACGCTACAATAACGCTGAATCCTTTGAGATTGGGAAATTTGATTGCTCCCGTGATGATAAAGAGTATGCCAAGTATTATGCGCAATGCGGGAATGAAGTATAACAAGTCCATTTAATCACCTTTTCTTATGTGACTTATGCAAAAATATTTAAAAGTATGGTACGGAAGTCATCATATGCGTTCAGTTAAAGAGGCAGGTGTTGCTGGCAAAAATGTTCTTGTGCGTGTTGGGTTTGACGTGCCTTTGAAGAACGGCAAGGTAACAGACGACAAGCGTTTGCGTGCTGCCCTGCCCACTATTAACTTCTTGAGGAAAAAAGGAGCAAAAGTAATTCTTATGTCACACTTGGGCAGGCCTAATGGTGCGGTTGTTGAAGAGCTTAGGCTTGCTCCTGTTGCAAAAAAGTTGTCCAAATTATTGAAATATCCTGTATTATACGAGCCTGACTGCATTGGCAGTGATGTGGAAGAAAGAGTAAGAGGAATGCACGAAGGCGATGTTTTGCTCTTGGAAAATCTGCGCTTTTATCCAGAGGAAGAGGCAAACGACAAGGGTTTTGCACAAAAATTGGCCGCCATTGCAGACATCTATGTTAATGATGCCTTTTCTGTCTGTCATAGAGCGCATTCGAGCGTCAGCGCAATTACAGAATTCCTGCCCTCATATGCCGGCTTCTCATTGGAAAAAGAAATCACAATGCTCTCATCGCTGTTGAAAAACCCAAAGCACCCTTTTATTGCCATTATGGGCGGCGCTAAAGTGAGCGACAAGATTGGCGTTATTGAGAATCTGTTGAAAAAAGTTGACTCCATTCTTATTGGCGGTGCAATGATGTTTACTTTCTACAAAGCATTGGGTTATAAAGTCGGCAAAAGCAGATTTGAGCCAAATAAAGTGTCTTTGGCAAAATCTTTGCTGAAGAAAGGAAAAAAGAAAATTATTCTGCCTGTTGATGTTGTTCTTGATTCAAAGAAGGCTGTTTCAATTCATAGAATGCCGAAATCTGCTGTTGGTTTGGACATTGGTCCTGAAACGCAGGCGATTTATGCGGAAATCATTAAAGAAGCAAAAAATGTGTTTTGGAACGGCCCGATGGGTATGTTTGAGAAAAAACCTTTTGACAAAGGCACTTTGGCAGTTGCAAAAGCAATGTCGAAATGCAAAGGCGTTACTATTGTTGGCGGTGGAGATTCTGTTGCTGCAATCGAAAGAGCAAAATTAGAGAACAAATTCACTCATGTCAGCACTGGCGGCGGTGCAGCATTGGAGTTTTTGGAAGGCAAGAATCTGCCGGGCATTACAGCCTTGAAAGAAAACATATTAAATTAGCACAATTCTGTTTTTTTCCAATTCCTGCTTTAATTCTTCTTTCAGCTGTTCATCAGTTGGCAGGATAAGTTTTGCAATAGTGCCCTCCAATTGTTGTATTTCTGCTGCTTTCGTTTTCAAAGATATTGCGTATTGTTCGTATTCTTTGATTACGGGCCTTTGTGCGACATCGTGATGAATGTCGGTTTCGCGTTTTTTTGCGTTTGCATAGCGGTGCAACATTGGACCGAGTTCATCTTTGTTGACGTGGCCTAATGCTTCAAGTGCTTTCTGCGTTTTTTCTGGCTTAAGCCCCAGTTTTCCGCTGTTTATTGCTTCAATCAAGCCAGGAACGTATTTTAAAATGCTGAATGAATAATCGTGCATCAGTGCAGTGAGCGGATTGTCTGCATAACCTGCCAGCTTTTCATTTTTTATGTCGTGCGCATATTTTTTTAATGCATCGGATAAAGGAAGGAAAATGCTCGCAATGGATTGCTCTGCTTCCTGGCGTTCTTTTGCCGCACTTACCAGGTCTTCTTTGACTTTCACATAATCTGGCTTGTTGATGAAGTCTTCTTTTTCTTTTTTGAGAGTTTCGTAGACTGTTTTGAATTGTTGCAGCTGTTTTTCAAAATCGGCTTGCTGTTTTTCTATTGATTCTCGTTCTTTTTTCACGTTTTCAATTTGTGTAAGAATGCCATTGATTTTTTGCATTCCATCCATTTTTATCTGAACTCTTTTGATTTCTTGAATTTGTTTTTCAATTTCAGCAAGTGCTTTTCTGATATTGCTTACTTCCGCGCCGAAAAATTCTGATAAGATTGCTCCAGGACGTGCAGTGTTTTGTGCATACTGATGGAACAGAAGATCCATCTGGCTGAAATCCGGAGCTTCTTTTGGCACAAGAAGATTTTCCAGAAAGCGCCTGGTTAACTTAAGGAATTGGTCTCTGTTTCCTTGCATGAAGTGTTTCGCGCGTTCAGGAATATCTGGATTGCGCAATTCTGCTTGTTCAAGGGAAACTATTGATTGTTTGGCCGTTATTAGCAATTGAGGAAATTCCTGCTCCGCTGTTGCAATGGACTGTTTTCTTTCTCTGCTGAATTCGTCCATTTTTTCATCAATCCAGGGTTTTATCTGTTCAAACGTCTTTTTCTCTCTGAACAGGTTCTTTAGCCATTGCATATCATAAAATTTAAACCAAATGTTTAAATAGTTTTATTGACTAGAGTATCTGTGTGAAACCTGCTGCCGCGAGACAACGCATCGCTGCAAAACGAATAGAAGCGCTTTTTGAACAAGCGCTTATACGTTCAGCTTTTGCAAAGCGTTATGTTACGCTGGCCAGAAAGATGGCATCGCGCCACAAGGTGCGCATTCCGCAGAAGTGGAAGAGCCGTTTTTGCAGGGCATGCAATGCCTTTTTGTCAGCGGGAAAGAACGCAATGATACGCGTTCGCTCTGGCAGACAAGTCATTACTTGCCTTGAATGCAGGGCTGTGAAAAGAAGAACTCTAAAAAGGTGACTGAAATGAAGGAAGTTTGGTATCTGAGCGTCATTTTGCTAATGTTGGGCGTGCTTGCTGGTTTTTCGAGTGTCACGACCCCTACAGGCGCATTTGCAGGTAATCTTCCTCCACAGTGGGACTTTCCCACATCTGATTTTAGCACGAATGGCAACCGTTTGAATCTTGATTTGAACGCTGCTTTTTTTGACCCCGATGGAGATCCATTGTCATTCAGCGTCTCTCCGAGCCCTGGTGTCGGTGCTGGCTTGAGCGGTGATGTTCTGATAATAATAACTGAAAAGGATGGCCAGGTTTCGATTACGGCCAGCGACGGCAAAATGCAGGTTTCAAAAACAATCAACGTCAGGGTATGAAGTTTGCTGATGTCGAACAGCTGGTTGACATTGCGCGTTCTGACAAGGAAAGAGTGAGCATTCTTGAACGTTTGCTTCCTAAATTGCGTGGCCGTGACTTGCGTTCAGCAGTGATTATGCTGGCAAACTTGTACGCATTGCAAAGAAAGTTCAGGATGGCTTCTGCAGCTTATGATCTTGTTGGCATGCACGAGGAAGCGTTAAAAGCTCGTTCTAGGCTTTCGTGAATTTTATGTGTTCTTTCTGCAGAAGTAAAGTGTAAATGAACGTGCATATGATTATCAGTTCAAAGAATCCGTTGATGTGTTTTGGAATGTTTATGATTTCCATTTGTCTGAGCACGGTTAGGACTTCTTCCACTACGAACACCATTAATGCGAAAAACAAAAGTTTCCACGGCATCAGGTAAACTCTTCTGTCTCTGACTGGAGTAGTAAACAATTTGATGAATAAGAACATTGCAATTATGACAAAGCCGAGGTTATACAATGGTGCGGCTTCTGCAAGGCTGAGTCCTATCATTCGTGGCATCCTCGCGTGATGTTAATTTGGGCAATCAGTGCTGCTATCAAAAATACAAGGATGAAGCTTGGAATGACGTGCGTTAGCCACGGAGTACTCCAGATGCCGAAGACTTTCAATGTTCCTACAAGTTCTTCGATAGCAAACAATATCAGTGCAACCAGAAGATATCTCCATGCCGCAAGATACTTTCTATGCACAGTTGAATGAAACATTGTTATGGAAATAAATCCTGCTATTATGCTTAGAATGACAACTGTAAGCGTGGCGATGCCATAGACCCAGTCGTATATCGTTAACATTATTGCCTCTTTTTCTTTTTAAAGTGATTCTAAATCTATTTAAAGGTTTCTGTAATCAATAAAGGCATGGTTACAATATTGCAGCTATTTTACCTCATGATTCCTGCTTATCTTGCAAATATGGCGCCGCCTGTGCTGGCGAAATACAGTCCTTTTAATGCCTCTATGGACTTTGGCTTGTCTCTTGGCGGAATAAGGATATTTGGCAGTCATAAGACTTGGGCTGGTTTTGTCATAGGTGTTTTGGTTGCCGTGCTTGCAGGCATGATTTTATCACGATTGTATTGGCCGTTTGACTTTTCAGCTCTGACATGGTCTGTCTTGGTTGGCTGCGGCGCTTTAATCGGCGATGCTGTGAAGAGTTTTTTCAAACGCCGAGTGGGCATCAAAAGCGGTAAGCCGTGGATTCCATTTGACCAGATTGACTATACTGTTGGTGCGTTGATTTTTGGCAGCATTGTTTTCTTTCCGGGCTGGTTTTCCGCATTCTTGGTTGTCTTCATCAGTGCTTTTGGTCATATCGTAACCAATCATATCGGATATTGGCTGGGTGTTCGTGATGTCAAATGGTAAACTGGGCTAATTTGTTGACGCTTGCAAGGATTTTTTTCATTCCTGTTTTTGTTGCAATTCTGCATGCTGATACTCCTTTTAGAAATTGGATTGCCGCAGTTGTTTTTTGCATTTTGGCCGCTACAGATGCCGTAGACGGTTACGTAGCACGCAAACAGAAAAAGGTTACTAAGTTTGGCATAATCCTGGACCCTGTTGCGGATAAGTTGCTGATAATGACTGCACTGATTTTTCTTATTGAATGGGGGGTTCCTGTGTGGATGGCTTGGGTTATCATTGCAAGGGAATTTGCCGTTTTGGGTTTCCGTTTGCTTGTCTCGCCAAAAATAATAATTTCTGCCTCCATTCTTGGTAAATTGAAAACTGCTGCAGAGATGGCAGGTATAATAGCTATTTTGTTGGGTGCACCGTTTGCCTGGTGGATCTTGCTTGTTGCAGTTGTCTTGTCAGTTGTTTCAGCTCTGCAATATTTCTGGCGTGCTAGAAAAGCAATAGAGCTATAGCAGCGTATATGACTGCCGCGCTGCCCAATAGAAGATAGCGTTTGTGGTAAAGTGTTCCGAAGGGGATGAAGAAGAGAAATATTGGCACTTCAAGCTGCATGCCGTGCCCGTGAGTGTACTGCCATGCCGCAACGCCAATAATGACTATTGCTAGCGCATACATTAAACGTCTGAAATACTTTTCACCCTGTTTGAATTCGTATGGTGTAAGCTTGGCTATTATGAATCCTGCAAGAATCCCAAGTACTGGTGCTACTTGTGCTAATGTCCCCATTCAGAATGCCCCCATTGCACTAGCAAATCAACGCCCAATCTGTTTACTTCCAATGGAACATCACACGCGCCCCAGCAGCTGCCGAGCCAGATAATAATGGTTGCACCGGTTCTCTTGTGCAGTTCATCAACTATCTCTTTTGCGTAAGGCTTCAGTCCATCTGGAAGTTGTACGCAGACGATTTTGGCTTTTTCTGCCTTGATTTTTTGTTCTACTGCCTCTAATTCTAAATCGTAATTTTCAAGCATATTCGATTTTCCTTCGCCGGTGTATATAAAGTTTGCTTGGCAGAAAGCTTTAAAAGTTCCTGCTAGCCCCTCAAGCGTATGCCCCCGTAGCTCAGCCGGTAGAGCGATGGACTGTTAATCCATAGGTCAGGAGTTCGAGTCTCCTCGGGGGCGCTTATGCTTGCAGAAATTCTTGTGCTAACCGCAGTTCTCGAATTATTCACCTGTCTTGGAAGGTTTGGTTTCAAAATTCGCGCACGTGATGTTCAATGGCCGGTACGTACTCATCACGGTTATGTCGGAATTGTGCTTCTTTTTTTTAAAACATTTTCAGAATGGGCTTTCATAGTTGGAGCTGCATTAATTTTGTCTGATGCACTGCACCATTTTGTTGTGCTGCCAGCAACGGTTGGCTCTACAGAATTCCCTTAAGCGCAACCTTTATATAAGCATTAATCGTTTTATTGTATGAAAAAAGATGGTGCAAAAACTCGGAGTCATTTTTCTTGGCTTAATAGCACTTGTTGCTATCGGAGGCCTCATTATCCAGTTGCAGAACACTTTGACCGGTCAATATTATGCTAGTGGCGGTGGCAGATGGTATTATGGTCCTCAGCGCGCGCAAATGCAGCCGAACGAGGCATGCATTTATGCTGGTTTGCAGCCTGTTTACCCACAGCAGGTTTATACCAATGAATGGGGAACATTGCTGAGTGTGTGCCAGCAGGGTAGCAATTTTGTTGGCGTGCCTTTGGTGCAGACAGTGTTGGTTCGTTAATTCTATATTTTTGACTGTTTTTTGTACGCGTACACAAGGAGCGCTCCACCCGCAAGAGAAACTAGTGCTCCTATTATCCACGGCCAGAATGTTTTCCCAGGTTCTGGTATTTGCTGTGGTATTGGTGCTATTTCTGCATTTGCTGTTGTTTCTATTACTTCTGGAGGCAGTGTTGGCGCCAGGTTTTCTTTTGATGGCTTTGATTCTGTGAACTGGAATGGAAGTTGTGTGTTTGCTGAGGTGCTGGCAGTTGAGCTTGACTTGCCGGAACTTTTTCCGCTGCTCCCGCTTCCTCCGCCGCCAGAACTTCCAGAACTGCTTGAACTCCTTGATGTGCTTCCTGGCTGAAGAGTTACTTCTGTGTCGTCTATACTGCTTCCGCCAATAGCCGTTCCGTTCTTGCTGTACACTTTCAGGTTGGACGGGTCAAAATTCACTTTTCCTGAGCCCGTGGCTGAATAGTGGATTTTGAGTATGCTACCGTTGCCTGGAGCTATGCCGTTTCCAGTTCCGCTCAAAATTAATGCTACTTTGACTATGTCGTTTCCTTGCGTTGCGCTTGTTACGATTGCACCTGTTGTCCTGCTGGTTATTTCTATGTGCGAGAATACGGCGCGCTCAGGTTCATCTTCGACTGTGAGCTCCAGTCCATAGATTGGCTGTGTGTTGCTTGCATTTAAGTTCATTATTATGTTTCCAGGAGTTTGTATCGTTGATGTGTCTGGTTGCAATGTAAAAGTGTCAGCGAGAACAGCAACTGCTGAGACAAGAACAAATAACAATAATGCACACCTCATGTTGAAATTGCGGGTTGCTTTCTATTTAAAACTTATCATCGCAATTATTAAAAACGAACTTGTGTTTCTGATATTAAAAGAGGACATCTATGGATTCAAGAATAATGCTTTGTATTGCAGTTTTGTTTGCATTTGGTACATTGCTATTTTTCAGTTCTCCTTCAATTACTGGCAGAGTATATGATATTCCAACAGAGCGCGTGGTAGTAATTCTCAATGAAGAGATTTCAAAGCAGGAAGTGCTGGACGACGTTAACAGTCCAAGTCTTCTGGAAAGTGTTTTAGGCGTTGACCAGACAGGCGATGTCCAGGCTGAACGCACGCTTGAAACTCTGCCAATTTTGGTCGTCGAAGCAACAGATGAGGGTGTTGAGAAGCTGAAAAACCATCCATTAGTCGAGGCAGTGTACCCCGACATTGCATTCTCATTGACTTTGTCAGAAAGCGCTCCTTTGATTAATGCAACTGCTGTTAATTCAATTGTCATCAATGGCACGTCGCTGACCGGCCAAGGCGTTGCTGCTTGTGTGCTTGATACCGGCATTCAAGCTTCTCATCCTGCATTCCAAAACAGGGTGGTTGCGCAAAAGTGCTATTGTTCATCAAATTGTTGTGCAAATGGTCTTCCCGAGGATGATGTTGCAACTGACGTCCATTCTTCAAGCCATGGCACTCACGTCTCCGGAACTATCGGTGCAAATGGCACGTATGTAGGAGTTGCTCCTGGAGTAAATATTGTTTCAGTAAAGATTTGTTCGAATACCTGCACGTTGTCCGATATAGTTGCAGGCATTGACTTTTGCATTGCTCACAAGGATGATTATAACATTACTGTTATCAGCGGCAGTATTGGTGATGGAGGAAATTATGTTAACCAGTCTAACTGCCCGACTTACTTTGATTCCGGAATTGATGCAGCTTACAATGCGGGCATTACTAGTGTGTTTGCATCCGGCAATAATGGTTACGCTAACGGAGTTAATTATCCTGGTTGTTCGCCGAATGCGATCAGTGTTGGTGCAACAGATAAATCCGACATTATGGCGTCATTTTCAAATCGTGGTCCTTTGCTTGATGTTCTTGCACCAGGTGTATCTATCGTGAGCACGCAAGCACCGAACAAATACGGCTCATTGACAGGCACTTCGATGTCAACTCCGCACGTTTCTGGCGCTGTTGCATTGCTGCAGCAATATGCTAGATTGACTAGCCAGTCCTTAACTCCTACCGACATCAGGGAAGCTCTTATGGCTACTGGAAAGAACATTAGCGGTTATCCGCGCATTAATATCCTTGCAGCTCTTGAATATCTTGGCTATAATGCATCATCTGCGCAATTGGAAATTTCAATTATTTCTCCTTTGGAAAATGCTTCAATAACAGGAGAAGTTTTGCTGTCTGCAAACGTGTCTGGCAATTCATCACCTGCAACTGTGGAATGGACATCAAATGTTTCTGGACTGCTTGGAGTGGGCGAGAGCATTGCTGTTAACCTGACACCTGGAGCTCACTTTATTATTGCAACTGCTGCAGAAGGAAATCAGACTATATCTGCAAATGTTAGCATCATAATCAATTCTCCTCCCGCTCCCGATGAACCTTTGAACATTAGCATTTCTGCTCCAGCTGACAATGCTACTGTTTATTCCAGCACTACATTGACTGCCTTAATTGCTGGCAACAATTCAGATAACTTTACTGTTGTCTGGACTTCAAACGTCTCAGGAATTCTTGGAGAAGGTGCAAGCGTTGACGTAACCTTGTCTGTTGACAGCCACACAATTGCCGCAACAGTTACTGAGGGTAATGAATCTGCAACAACAAGCATTATACTCAACGTTATTTATTCTCCCGTCAATATTTCCGTCAGCATTCTAAGTCCTGGGCAAAATTCAGTGCTTATTTCTAACGGCACAAATCTTATTGCAAATAGTTCTCCGGCCGGCACTATCAGCTGGTTTTCAAATGTTTCCGGCAGTCTTGGCACAGGCTCTGGCATTACGGTCAATCTGTCAGAAGGAATGCACGGGCTTACCGCAGTTTCGACTGTCAACGGCAGTTCAGCCAACGCAAGCGTGGATGTGAAAGTCATTTCATCACCGTGCATTTCAAATATCGATTTAAACAATAACACAAACGCTGATGTCGGTGATATGATTTTGCTCTTGACAGCTTATAATACTAACACAACTTCATGCATTGCTCCTTCTGCAGGTGAATGTGTCGTGGACCTTGATCAGGATGGAAATAATGCATATAATACAAATGATATTGTTGAATTACTAAGAAAAGTAATTCTTGGTGTGGTGAAGGACGTATTTGGCGAAACTTGTTAGGGTTTTAAATAATGCGCAATGCAGTTCCGATAATACTCCGCTATGTCTTTTCTGAAGCTGAATGCGTGGTTGAAAAATCTTCTGAATGGGGCGTCAAGGAAGCGAAAGCCTCGGTCGATTGCTTCTCTAAACCCCATATTTTCTGCCAAAACTCCGCGCTTTTCTAGCGCGCCATAAATTTCCAAAAGGTTGTCAGCTAATTCAAAGGGACCACCTTTAAGCAAAGCAGCGCAGAGTATGTTTGTGGAAAACGCAGTTACCAATGATTTGCATTCATCTTCCAGTTTCTTGGCAAATGTTTCCTTGTCTCCTGAGCTGGTAATTGGTTGTCCAAAGCGCACTGATATTTGCCCTATCGGCTTGTTCCATATTCCTAAAGACGGCTGCGCCAAAATTAACGGCCAATCAAGCATATAATAAATGAGTTTTCCAATGAGCGAAGCGCTTGACTTATATTTGGCAAATGTTGGGAACCATCTGTCTTCGGGCACGCGTTCGTACGAGACTGCGACAGGCACGTACACAACCGGCCTGCCTGCTCGTCTTTCTGACTTTTGGAGTATGCCTATGGCGGCCGGATCAAAAGGAAGTATTTCGCCTGTGTATGACCTGCTTCGTTCTGGGAAATTCAGTAACCAGTCTCCTGCCACCATGAGCTCGCCTGTGTATTTTAGCAGTGTTCCTGTGGTTTCAATGATTTTGCCGGGCTCGGGATTCCTGATTATTTTGTATGCTCCGCACTTGCGCAAGATCTTGCCAAAATCCCATTTTGCAATGCGCTTGCACAAATTATCGCCTGCCGCTATTGCAAGAGGTCTGGGTCCATTGAGTCTTGGCGGAAGAAAATTGTTCTGGAGCACCCAAGGAATCACTACATAGTCAAGGTGGCTTTTGTGGATTGATACTAAAACAGCTGAAGCGTCTTTGGGAATAGTTAGAAGGTGTTCAAGTCCTTGAACATCTGGCTTGCCCCTGTCAAGCGTGCGCTTGAAGTATCTAGAGAATGCTACATTAAATCGGTCAATGACGCTTTGGTCATACGCGTGTGCTATCTCTGTAAATGCCACATCACCCACCTGTCGTCTATAAAAAGGTAGCCCTTTAAAAGCGTTGCGGCAAAAAGAAATAATGAGCCCGCGGAGATTCGAACTCCGGACCTCTCGATTATCAGTCGAGTGCTCCACCAGGCTAAGCTACGGGCTCGTATCTGTTCGTGGGAGAAGAACGCTTTTTAAACATTATGGTAAATATTAAGAACTGCTGAAGGCGTTGCTATGAACATGAAAATCCTCGAAAAAACCTCTGATCCTGTCATTAATCTTGCTCTTGACACCATTGAAATCAAGAAGCAGGCATTGCTGTTTGTGAACGCCAAGCGTTCTGCTGAAAAAGTGGCTGAAGACATTGGCAAGAAGGCACCTTTGAAGAGTGCCGAGCTTGACAAATTATCCGAATCCGTGCTCACCGTTCTCTCAAAACCAACAAAGCAGTGCGAGCGTTTGGCGTTGTGTGCAAAGCACGGCATTGCTTTTCATCATGCCGGCTTGCATTCAAAGCAGAAGGAACTTATTGAGGATGCTTTCCGTTCTGGACTTATCAAAATTATCTGCTGTACGCCAACTTTAGCAGCAGGAGTTGACTTGCCTGCCTTCCGTTCAATTATCCGCGATGTAAAAAGATTCGGCATGCATGGCATGGCGCATATTCCTGTATTGGAATTTCTTCAGATGGCCGGTAGGGCTGGCAGGCCGAAATATGATACTTTTGGTGAAACAATTGTGCTCGCACAGACAGAAACAGATAAGGAATACATCACTGAGCATTATCTAAAGGGAATTCCAGAAGATATTTACAGCAAGTTGGCAGTCGAGCCCGTCTTGCGAACATACTTGTTGTCATTAATTTCTTCCCGCATTATTTCCTCGAATGAGTCTATTCTTGATTTTTTCAGCAAGACTTTCTGGGCATACCAGTACAAAGATTTGGCCAGAATGGAGCGCATTATTGACAGAACTTTGAAACTCCTTGTTGAATGGGGATTCTTGCAGGAAGTGCAGGAAGGCTACAGGGCAACCATGCTTGGAAAAAGAGTTGCAGAGCTTTATCTCGACCCTCTAACTGCTTTCAACTTGCTGAACCGCTTGGAACGCGCAACTCATATTACTTTGAAATCTATTTCTTTCTTGCACGCAGTCTCTAATACACTCGAAATGCGTCCTTTGCTGCGAGTTAGGCAGAAAGAATATGATGATGTTACGCAAAAGTATGCGTTGCTTGAGCCTTATCTTCTTGAGCACGAGCCCAGTATGTTTGAACCTGAGTATGAAGATTGGCTTGACAGCGTTAAAACTGCGTTGATGCTGGAAGATTGGATTGATGAAAAGGATGAAGAATGGGTTCTGGAAAGATATGACAGCAGGCCTGGTGAAACAAGGGCAAAGATTGACAATGCTGACTGGCTGTTGTATGCCTGCAATGAGCTTGCCCGTTTGATGCAGTATCAAAAGTTGCTCTCTGAGATTACTAAAGTGCGCTTGCGCTTGAAATATGGGGTGAAAGAGGAACTCTTGCCATTAATCCGTTTGGAAGGGATTGGCCGTGTCCGTGCAAGAAAACTGTTTCGTTCTGGAATCAAGGATTTGGGCGACATCAGAAAGGTTCCAATGGAAAAATTGTCTGAAATTCTTGGCGCAGCAGTTGCAAAATCTGTAAAAAATCAGGTCGGTGAAGGAAACCTTTAAATAGAACAACTACCTAGTGATAACATATGCCAGAGCGTGATTTGGTTGATGAGATAACGGCAACATTGGACGAAGCCGAACGCCTGCAAGACCACTTTCATATTCTGATTGCTCTCAAAAGATTAAAAGAGGATTTTGCAGGCTCCCAATATGCCCCTCATCCAGAAGTTTATGTTCAGAATCGTGCGCTGGACGTTACCAGCGGCCAGCTGATTGGTGCTGGCATCATTGATAAGGATGGGATTTCTTATCATTGTCTTACGCTTGATTTAAGGAAGCCGGCTGGAGAAAAAGCGGCAAGTTTGCTTGGACAATTCAAAGATCCTGTTTTCAAGCATTCTGACGGCAACACGTATGTTATCGATCACGATAATTCAATAGCAGGAATTCGGATTACAATGGAAGCTGAAGAGACAAAACACGTAGATCTTCGAAAGAAAGTTCAGCGCCCAATATAAGTATAAGTTGATTCTAAAACTTTTGGATCATATACCCGCAGAACTGTTTTTTCATAAAATTCCTTGTTATGCCGGTCTTTTGACAGGTTTTTTGCCCAGTGTGCTGCGGCTTCTGCTTCGGCTTGCAATGTTCCTTTAAGTACCGTAATTATATCTTTTCTAACTCCGGGGCTCAGGCCATCGTATTTATCATGCCAATCTGCTGGACTGCACGCAGTAAAGTTGTCGAGACCTCTCGAAAGTTCTTCATTTGATTGCCCGAATCTTTTTTTTGCTCTTGCAAATATTGTCATATCGTCTTGCAGCAAAGTTGAACTTATTCCTATCGCGAATGTTAATTTTCCTCCCAGTTTGTCAAAATTATCTTCGTATTTTTGCGCGCTTTTTTCCATTGCTGTCCTAATCATGGCTGGAAGTTTTTCATCAAACTGAGGGATAAACATTTTATGCATTATTCTGCTTGCCCCGTCATAATCTTTATGCATGAACAACACGAATTCGTCTCCTCTCTTGTCATTTTTTCTTGTTACAACAACGTCCTCCGGCAGTTGCTTGAGGAGTCCTGCTGTCTGCTGAATGGCAACGTCTGCTTGTTCTGATTTGGCAATGTCGTTGTAAAGCTTGAAGTTGTTCATATCAAGATATACTATTGAAACGTGTTTGTTAGGCTGTGAAATGTAATCCTTGAAACTTGCGAATAATATGTTCGTGAGGGAGTCAGAAATCTTGAGGCCTGTTCTGTGATCTATCTGTCTGCTCTCCTCAACTATTGGAAGCATTTCCTTATAGAGGCGTCTGGATTTCGCACTCAAATCAACCAGACCAGTGCAAGTCATATCTTTTAAAATCTTAGAAGCGTCATTTTTCATTTCATCAATCTGACTCATTATTCTTCCTCTAAGTTCAGAATTACCATGTCCCTCTATCAGCGGATCACGTTTGACATCTTCAAGAGTTTCACTAAAGTAGTTTGCCGAGTTCAGCAGATAGCCTGCAGGAAAGTATTCCTTCACCAAAAATGCTTCTTTCCCTTTAAAATCAGTGATACCCTGTGATACTTTTTCTAAAATCGCGCAAATTAGCCCGTCCTTTAGTTCTCCTATCCTCTCTCTTACGTTAAGAAGTAACTGGTCGAGCGTGATGACTATTTTCTGTTCATTTGGTTCTGACGCCATAGTTTTGCTTCTCTTTCCACCATTTATAAAGCTTTCCATTTTAACTACTGAAGAGTGATAAAGAATGTTTTGTCTTCAGGAATTTGTGGAAAAGAGCAATTATAAAAAAGCTCCGGTGGGCATCTGCCCACCAGAAGAATGTTGGCATTAACCACCTCCGTTTGTTTTTATTTTGGGTAATCACCTCCTTCGTAAATGGTCGGTATTGATATCTCCAAAGAAAGCGCTTTTAATATGGATTGTGAAGGGTTAATCTGGACGTTAGATCCATGTCAAAGGAATTCTATTTAATAACTACAAAACCCAAGTCTCTTCTCTTTTGGCCGTCAAATTTTCCGTCAACGAAATCTTCATATATTTTCCACCGAGTATGATAAACATATGCCACCTTTTGAGTTCCAAGTATTTCAGGACTTGCGGACACAAATGCCAGCTCTTTTAACAAATAATGAATTCCCTCATCAATAGCGCTCTCAATTTTTACTCCCTGCTTTAGTTTTCCATCCAAAACTGTTCTTGTGGTGTCTCTTATTTCTTGTTTAAAACCATCAGCATCACCATATAATTCTTCAAATCTTCGCAGTTCTCTTTGATATGCTTCACGGGGATGAATATCATTTTCCCACTGAATTAATCTGATATCTCCTCCCAAAATCACATCAATACTTCTTTGACTATGATTCTGCAATGCATTTCCCTTTAATCTTGCTTTTGTTCCTGCATTTGCAGAAGAATAACCCATTGCTCTGTAGGTATGTTCCATTGGCTTATCAGCAATCAGGATTCTAACTTGAGAAAATACTCTTGTGCAATATTTGAGTAAAGCATCTATTCGGTCTTTTTTGAAATAACTATTCCCGATACTCATACCAACGACTGCCAGTCCTCTGTCTTGGAGAATTTCATAACCGTTCTTGACTGCAGTTCCGGTTAGATTTTGTTCAATATTCATTTCACCACCCACTAGTAAAGAATACGAATAAAACAATATAATAAATCTGCTATTCATTTTTAAGAAAAATGTGTAATATTTATATAGAAATACAGCATTATTCTGAAAAATGGACAAAAAGGATCTGCAGATTATGGAGATATTTGCTCAAAATTGCAGAGTTTCACATACAACGATAGCGCAGGCTCTCAAAGTTTCAAAAGACACAATTTCCTATAAAATCAAGCACTTGGAAAAATCAGAGTTTATCAAACAATACGTCCTGTTTGTTGATGCCAGAAGATTGGGGTTTACGCGCTATCACATTCTCATTAAGTTTAAAGCAGGTATTAAAGACAAACAGAAGTTGTATGATGATCTGTCTAGACATAAATTTGTGATGTGGATTAATTCTTTTATCGGAAGATATGATTTACAGATCATTGTTGACGCAATAGACGGATTCCATCTGAACAAAATCAGAGAGGACTTGTTTAAAATCTGTAAAAACAAAATAAAAGAATATTTCATATTAACCCATCTTTCAGATCTTGAATTTACACAACTAAGTCCTGTGCTTGACTTAAAGACGAGATTTCAGAAGAAACTGGACCATTCTTTTAGCGGCGTATTGGCAACTAGAAATTTTCCCGTTGATCCTGACTTTGAGAAGTACGAGCCTACAAAAGCAGAGATAGAAATTCTCAGGCTTTTAGCAGATAATCCCCAAGAATCACTGATTGACATTGGCAGAAAATTGAAAATTGACAGAAATACCGTCAAAAAGAGAATAATCAGCCTTATTCAGAATAAAATAATCTTAAATTTTGGTGGAATACCTAATCATTCAAAGCAGGGCTTTATTACTTATTATTTACTTGTAAGAGTTGAGCAGGATACACCGCTTGAGATCCTGAAAAAACCGTTTAGCAAATTACAAAATATTTTCTATGCAGGAAAAATGATCGGCGATTATGACATGATTCTTTATCTGAATGCCAGAAACCCGCAAGAGCTTAATTCAAGCATAGAATTATTTAAGTCAGAAATTGAGAGTTATATCGTTTATTACGACTTATTTGTTCAAGACAAAGTTCATTATTGGAGGCAATTTACGCCAGGCATTTATGAGGAATTGATTGCACGAAAAAAATAATACGCCCGCGCTGGGATTCCCTGAAGTTTGCGCAGAAAACGAAGGGGCTGGAAGACGAAGTCTTCCAGATGTTCAAATCCCAAAAAGGGAATTTACGCCCGCGCTGGGATTTGAACCCAGGTCGAAGGGACCGCAACCCTCCAGTCTATCCAAGCTAGCCTACGCGGGCACAATATTGTCGAGAAGTAAACGGTTTATAAAGCCATCGATGGAAATATTAATTGATTTTTACTTTGTCTTTACTTTACCGCTTGTTTTTTTGTGTGATTTTGAAGCCTTGTGCTTAAACAGCGCCATTATTTCTTGGCGGTAAAAATAGCCAAGAGCAGCCAATATTAGCAGGATAATCAACAAAGCTGCTGTTACAGATGAGTCTTGCGTATCTATTTCTTCTGTCACAGCACTTTCAATCGGCCGGTATGGTGGTAGCTGCTCTATAATTTCTGGCAATACCACATTTTGTTCTGGTGGCGCTACATTTTGTTCTGGTGCTTGCTCCCGTGGTGGCTTGGGCTTAGAAGGCTCTGCTGCAACTGCCACCGCTGTTCCTGGCGATGCACGTGAACACAGCGGATGATTGCCGCGCATGCTTGGACGAATAGTACATCCTTCTGGTTCATACCTGCCTTCAGGAGTAACACAACTGCAGTAATTGGGACTGTAGGTGACAAATTTGTTGCTTCCACCACCTGCACCTGGTGCTCCTACAGTTGGCGGTGGAACTGGAGTAGGAGTCGAAGTTGGTGTTGAAGTAGGTGTACTTGTCGGCGTTGAAGTTGGAGTACTAGTCGGAGTTCTTGTCGGCGTTGAAGTCGGAGTAGAAGTCGGAGTGCTTGTTGGCGTTGAAGTAGGAGTATTCGTAGGAGTTGAAGTGGGAGTATTTGTCGGCGTTGAAGTAGGAGTATTCGTAGGAGTTAAAGTCGGCGTATTTGTAGGGGTAGCAGTCGGAGTGTTTGTCGGAGTCTCTGTAGGAGTCGACGTAGGCGTTTCAGTAGGTGTCGAAGTAGGAGTCTCTGTCGGAGTAGACGTAGGCGTTTCAGTAGGCGTTGAAGTAGGAGTTTCAGTCGGCGTAGAAGTCGGAGTTGAAGTTGGCGTGCTCGTCGGAGTTGACGTCGGCGTAGAAGTCGGAGTTGGAGTTAGACATGAAGGTGATGCTCCAGGCTGGCATTGGAAATTCGCAGTATTGCATTGCCTATGGCAAACACTAAGCGTTGCATCGCCTGCAGTACATTCTCCATCACAGCAAACGGGCCTGCGTAAGGGGCAGTCGCTGTTGACGCTGCATGGTATCGAAGATCGGCAACTCGTACCACAGATGTCTGAACTGCAATCGCGACAATTGCAGTTTGCTGCCACTGATGGTGGACAAAAGGTGCCACCATTGTCAATACAAAATAACTTTTGTGCATTACCAACACCTGACGCAGGACACGGACCGTTGACTCCACATGTGCATTGCCCACTAACGCAACCTGTGAAGCCCTGAGCAGCCGGGCAATCTGCATTAACTGTGCATAGCTTAAAGCCGCAACTGCACGGGTCTTTGCAGAAACCGTCTACACAAGAATTGCAAAATGCAAGACTGAAACCAGTAACTGTTGAACAAGGATAAGGACAATCTGTATCTGTGACGCAAGGTATTGGTTCACAACAACCGCTGTTGCACGATTCATCTACACTGCAGTCTGAATTTGTAATACAGGGAGAAGCGCAAGTGTTTATTCCAAATGGTGCATATCCGGTGATTGGTGCAGATTTTTGGTTCTGTTCTTGTGGAGTAGAGGCAGAACTTGCTGGTTGCTCTTCGACATCATATTCAGGTATTTGTTGCTCAGCCGGCAAATAATCGAGTGCTTGTTCTTCGGGAGCAGGCACGTAGCCCGTTGGCGTAGCTGATTCTTTTTCTTTGCCTATTAATGCAAGCGTGCCGGCTATAGCTGCTACAACCAGCACCATTATCAAAACCGTAACTTCAGCTTTCCGATCCATACCAACACTTTTTAGGTTATCCTGTTGTTTTCCATTTATAAATGTAATTAAAAAACTGACTTTTTTGTCACCAAACTTTTTATCGTTCAACGTCTTAATACGTTAAATTATGACAGCAAAGTCACAAACAGTAGATGATATTGTAAGAGAGACAAAAAACAAATGGGATTTTCTCTCGATAGACAAACCCCTGACTAAACAGCAGCATAAGGAATTCTTTGAAAAAGCAACAGTAAAACTTGATCCTTCTATTTACAAAGGAGAATCCGGAGCCTATCGTGCTGATTCTCAGACGTATGAAACCGGCAATCAAGTGCTTGAACGGATGGCAAAGCAGAGTGATGACCTGCAAGGCTGGATTGCAGAGCAGCGTTATGAGGTTGAGAAAAAAGTTGGGCCAAAGAGCGGCTATAATTTCAAGCGCGACACTGCATCTGGCGGCAAGAGCCTCAAATCACAATATTCTGGCTCTTTTGCAGATATTGCAAAGCAGTATTTGATAGGCGAGGGAAGAGAGTTGTATGCGCATTTGAAAAGTAAAAATCGTGACTTTTATGAGATTACCAAAATTGGAACTCAAAATTTGGAAGGCGCGATTGCAGCTTTAGCAATTCAGGGAAATGAAGCAGCGTTGATTGGTGACAAAAACTTTGACAAGAAAATATCCGCATTTGCAGGAAATTATGGCATTTCAAAACAGCGCGCAATTAGCTATGTGATGGCGCACGAGTTTGTGCACGCTTCTCAGAAAGGAAAGTACTTTGACCATATTGCTGCTGAATTAGATGTCGAGCATACATTGAAAGAATACTTTACTGCAAGGGGCGATAAGGATTTGGCAGCAATTGCAAGCGACAGGGCAGGTAAAGTTACTTCAAATTACGCGAGTTTGGGAACTTACGTTTCTCCAAAGATGGGCAAAACTGCAGCAACGTATAATGACAAGAACTACAACGGAAACGTCATCAAAGGCAACTTTGGTGCAGGCAAAGGCAGTGGCTACAGCGGCAAGGCTGCTGCGTAAGCAATATATACTCTCATTTTCTCCGTCTAAAGAATGAAGTACGAGGTATTGGTAGAGGTATACGAACGTCTTGAAGCTACTACAAAACGGCTTGAAAAAACATTCATACTTTCAGAATTTTTGAAGTCTGCAGATGACCTTGACAAAGTCCTGCTGCTGGTTCAAGGAAGATTGTTTCCGAATTGGGACCAGCGCGAGCTGGGAATGGCTTCTAGATTACTGCTGAAAGCGATTTCAACTGCTACTGGCGCGTCTTTGGAAAAAATTGAGGCTGTCTGGAAAACAACAGGAGATTTAGGCAATGTTGCAGCAGAATTGACAACAAAAAAATCCCAAGCCACATTATTCTCCCAGCCATTAACTGTTCAGAAAGTCTTTGAAAACTTAAGAAAAATTTCAGAGATGGAAGGTGCTGGCACTGTTGACAGGAAAGTTCAATTGGTTGCAGAATTAATGACTAGTGCAAAGCCAAATGAATCAAAATATATTATTCGCACTATTTTAGGAGAATTGAGAGTCGGCCTTGGTGAAGGAACAATAAGAGATGCGATTGTCTGGGCTTTTTTTGCTGACAAGGCAGGCGTGAAATATGACAAGACAACAAATGATCTAACGCTCTCTGAGGAAGAAAGAATTAATTACGATAAATATGTTACTTTAGTCCAGGAAGCTTTGGATGTTGCCAATGATTTTGCTGATGTGGCCAGAGTTGCTAAAGAAAAAGGCGAACCTGGCTTGCAAAATATCACATTGCTGCCTGGCAAGCCTGTGAAAGTAATGCTTTTCCAGAAAGCAAAGAACATTGCAGATGCATTTGTAACCGTTGGCAAGCCTGCTGCTTTCGAGCAGAAGTATGATGGTTTCCGTTTGCAAATTCACAGGCATAATGGCAGGTTGACATTATACACGCGCCGCTTGGAAGATGTGACTGCCCAGTTTCCTGACGTGGTGAAAAAGATTGCAAAACAGGTTAAAGGAGACAACTTCATTATTGACGCCGAAGTTGTTGGTATTGACCAGAAGACAAAAAAATACCTGCCATTTCAAAGTATCAGCCAGCGTATCAAAAGAAAATATGACATCCAGGAGATTGCCGAGAAATTTCCGGTTGAAGTCAACGTGTTTGATGTCTTGTTCTACGAAGGCAGAAGTCTTCTTAAAACTCCTTTCATTGAACGCAGAAATGTTATGAAGAAGATTATAACCGAACTTAAGCACGAGCTGAAGATGGCAGAACAGGTGATAACTGATGATGATGCAGTTGCTGAAAAATTTTACAAAGATTCACTGGAAGCGGGCAATGAAGGCGTTATGGCAAAGAATTTGCAGGGCATCTATAAGCCTGGTTCTCGTGTCGGCTTTGGTGTTAAGGTCAAGCCTACCATGGATACTTTGGAAGTAGTTATTGTTGGTGCTGAATGGGGTGAGGGCAAGCGAAGCAGCTGGCTTTCATCATTTGTTATTGCAATCAGGGATCCTGAAACAAATAGTTTTGTTGAAATCGGCAGAGTTGGCACAGGCATTAAGGAAAAAGTTGAGGAGGGTGTAAGTTTCGAGCAGCTCACACAACTCCTGCAGCCTTTGATTATCGAGGAAAAAGGAAAAGAAGTAAAAGTTCGCCCTGAAATTGTCATAGAAGTTGATTATGAGGAAATTCAGAAATCGCCGACATATTCGTCCGGTTTTGCGCTTCGCTTTCCAAGATTAGTCAAACTCAGAACTGATCGTTCATCGGAAGATATTAATACAGTGGAAGATGTTGCCGTATTAGCTGGAAGTCAGCGTGGAAGAGGTGAACAATAATGAAATGGCAGATTTTCGTTTTGATGATATTCTTGATCGCGTGTGCAAAGCCTGCAGTGAAGCAGGAAACAGCACCTGAACCAATAGCAAAAGCAGAAGTTGTTGACATAGCTATGGCGACGAAATTAGGCAAGCCGGTTAAGTGCGTCTCTGAACAAGCTGACCAGCGTGTTACTATCCATATGAAGGGCAGCAAGATGCGCATGGATACCCTGCCTGCCGATGCTCACGGCATCTACACAGAAGACACGATGTACACGTGGAAAGGCACCGAAGGTATGATGATGAAAATGGAAGAAGTCAAGCGTTTGTCTCAACAGGCAGGCCAGCAACTAAGGCCAAAGACGCAGGAAGAAATCGTTGCTGCTCAGCAGAATGTCAAGTGCGAAACTGCTAGCTTTGACGAGTCGATGTTTACTCCGCCCTCAGATGTCCAATTCCAGGATATGAGCGAGATGATGAAGCAGGCAGAAGCTGCCATGAAGGCAGCGCAGAAGTAGCTTTTTTTCTCTTCTACAAAAGTTTAAATATGGTATAACCGTTTATCGTGCAAAAAGAGGAACATAATGGACGCGCTTGAGTGCATTGCAACGAGAAGGAGTATTCGTAAATTCTTGGACATTCCTGTTGAGTTTGAAAAAGTAGGCAATGTTCTGGATGCAGGCAGGTTTGCTCCAAGCGCGGGCAACTTGCAGGATTGGAAATTCATTCTCGTTACAGAGGAAAAAATGCGGCAGGAAGTGGCAAAAGCTTGTGTCGAGCAGTATTGGCTTGCAACCGCTCCCATTATTATCATAGTCTGCACTGAGCCTGAAAGAACCAAACGTTTTTATGGCAGGTCAGGTGAAAAGTACAGCATTCAGAATGGTGCTGCTGTTGTCCAGAACATGCTGCTTGCAGCTCATGCTGAAGGTTTGGGCAGCTGCTGGATTGGAGCATTTGAGGATGAGGCAATCAAACGAATTTTCAACATTCCTGACGATGTCTTTGTTCAGGCAATTGTTCCTCTTGGTTATCCTGATGAGAAAGTTCCTATGCCGTTGCGTTACACGATGGAAAATGTTACTTACATTGAAGGCTGGGGCAACAGGATAAAGGACCTTGCTGCATATTATGAATGGTATGGCGAGCACGTGCAAAAAGCCATCAAGAAAGGCAAGGAATTAGTAAAAGGTTTTGCGAGAAGAATGCAGCAATAATTTCTCAATTCTCGTCGATATCATCTGCCACAGGTGACGAAAAATGAATTTTTCACATCAGAGTAGCAACACTTTTTTCTGAGCTTTTTATCGTCAATAAAGAATTTTTTTCAATACTTCACCACTGCAATACATAGTTTCCTTCATAGCAATGTTTATAAATGCCATAAAGCTGAAAGAAAAATTAATAACTTTCTTGGCGGAAAGTTGGTATATGGTTTTGGCGTGTTCAAATCGTTTGGCGACGACTTGGACGCATCGTTCGTATAATGTATTTGTTCTGTTAAACTAGATGTTAAAATCGTTGGCGCGATTACAACACCTTCTGGATAGCAGTTAGTGCTCCCTATATTTAATTTTTATCTGTTACCAGGGGGGAGTAAAACACACACCGCAAAACGGGGGGATAAAAAACATGGAATTTTTGGTTGAAAACGCGCAAAAAAACGAAACTACTTTTGAGGGTCTGGCTGTTGGTCAGGCAAATATCAAGGTTATTGGTTGCGGTGGGGCAGGCAACAATATGGTTACCTGGCTCTACAAGCGCGGAATTAAGGGCGCAGAAATTATTGCAGTCAACACAGATCATCAGCATTTGAAGATTAGTGAAGCTGATAAGAAGTTCATCATCGGAAAAGAATTGACAAGAGGTCTTGGCTGTGGAGGCTTCCCGCAGAAAGGGGCTGAAGCTGCTCAGGAATCTATTACTGAGTTGAAAACTGCCCTGAAGGGTGCGGACATGGTGTTTGTATGCGCAGGTATGGGTGGCGGAACTGGTACTGGTTCTGCTCCTGTTACCGCACAATTGTGCAAGGACATGGGTGCAATTGTGATTGGTACTGTTACAATGCCTTTCAACATTGAACGTGCAAGAATCGAGAAGGCCGAGCACGGGCTTGAACAATTAAGGAAGGCTTCTGACACTGTTATTGTTATCGACAACAACAGATTGGTTCAGATTGCAGGTAATCTGCCGGTTCAGCAGGCATTTGCTGTTGCAAACGAACTTGTTGCCACAATGATTAAGGGAATTGTTGAAACTATTGCAATTCCTTCATTGGTCAACTTGGACTTTGCAGACGTAAAAGCCATCATGACCAACGGCGGCGTTGCAGCCATTGGTGTTGGAAGCTCAGATACTACAAACAGAGTTGAAGAAGCCTGCAAAGGCGCTTTGGAAAACCCATTGCTTGACATAAACTACACTGGCGCAACAGGTGCCTTGATTCACGTCTGGGGCGGTCCTGACATGACGTTGGAAGAAATCAACCATGTTGGTGAGCTTGTTACCGAATCCTTGGACGAGGATGCAAACGTTATCTGGGGCGCAAGAGTCTCAGATGACATGAAGGGCAAATTGATGGTTATGACTATCATCACTGGCGTGAAGAGCACAAGCATTGTTGGCAAGTCAACGCCGGATAGGCATTCGGTTGCCGCTCGTCAGGTTAGTGACGAATTAGGCATCGAAATCATCCGTTAAGATCTCGGGTGTTTCTCTGCCTTCATTCATACCACCCCCATGCGCTAACGCGCAGCTTGAAGGCAATAAGACCCTTGGCCCTCCCGGTTGGGGGGGTTCTTTTTTTCTTTCCTTTTTGAGCGATAGCGAGAAAAGGTGCTCGACAATGTGAATTGCCGACATTTTCAGTAATGTTTTTAAACGGCCAATAGGCATTTTTCTCATATGACACTCTACCTAATCGGCCTCGGCCTTTCAGACGAGAAAGACATTACTGTGAAAGGTCTGGAAGTAGTGAAGAAATGCGGCAAGCTCTACCTGGAATCATACACTTCAAAACTCGCCTGCAGCGTGAAAGATCTCGAAAAGCTATATGGCAAGAAGATTGAATTAGCAAATCGTCAGCTAGTTGAAGATGCCTCCCAGATTCTTGCTGAGGCAAAAAAACAGGATGTTGCACTCTTGATTATCGGGGATCCTTTGTGCGCAACAACTCATTGGGATATTCTGCAGAGAGCAAAAGAACAGAAAATTAAGACCGAAGTTATTCATAATGCTTCAGTCATTAACGCTATTGGCTCCACAGGTCTCCAAGTTTACAAGTTTGGAAAAACTACCAGCATTCCGTTTCCAAGAGAAAATTTTGAGCCAGAAACTTTCTATAATGTCATCAAGGAAAACAAGTCTATTGGCGCGCACACATTAGTTCTTCTCGATCTCGACCCAGAAAATGATAAATTTATGTCAGTCAATGAAGCTATCGAAGTCCTCAGAAAAATTGAAAGAAACCGCAAAGAAGGTGTTTTCATGCCGAAAGACTGGTGTGTTGGCGTTGCCCGCTTGGGCGCAAAAGACCAGAAGATTGTTGCGGGCACTGTTACACAAGTCTCAGATGCTGACTTTGGTCCTGCCCCGCACGCGTTAATTGTGCCGGGAAGTCTGCATTTTCTTGAAGAAGAAGCACTTAAACAGCAGAAATCTTTATAAGTTACTGTCGGGGCTTTCTGTGTACTATACAGCCCCGTCGTACAGCGGTCAAGTATAGCGGGCTTTGGACCCGTTGACACCGGTTCGAATCCGGTCGGGGCTATGTCGAGGCTATATGTACAAAGAAGAATTGTGGCAGGACATCAAGGGACTGAGCGGCGTTCCGTTCTTTGTAGTTATTATTGTCATATCTTTCCTGCTGCAGAAAAATGCACTTGCATATCAACTGATTATTGGTCTGATTCTTGCTTATGCAGTCACTTTTTTTATTCGTCTTGTTTATTTCAAAAGGCGTCCTGACAAACAAACATACAGAAACATTGTTGAAAAGATTGACGCGTCAAGCTTTCCCAGTCTTCACGCAATGCGTGCCGCTGTGCTGGCCACTATTTTAAGCGCATTTTTTGAGAACTTCTGGCTCACGCCTTTGTTTGCATTGGCTGCTGTTGCAGTTGCTGTATCGCGAGTTATGACGAAGCGTCATGACGTAAATGATGTTCTTGGCGGATTGATTTTGGGCGTTATCATTGGCGGCATCAGCATCTGGTTGGCAGCAAGATTTATAAGTTAAATGAGCACTATTTCTGGTATGGGGTTGTCAAAGCCGCAGGCGTTTGTCCTGTTCGCGCTGGGGCGTTGTTATGAGGAGTGTGATAGGCGTTTTGCAGGTAAACCGCTTGTTGTGCAAATGTCCAAGAAATCTTTTATCGAGCTTGCCCGTGCTGCCGGAATGGTTAGCAAGGGCGAACGCGCGATGTACAAGAACTTGGAAGATTTGGAATCAAAAAAACTCATTTCTTATGACAGCAGATCATTAAAACTTACTGAACGCGGAGAAAAACACTTCCAGGGTCTGCTAACGAAAGTTGAGCCTTATCTTGCCGTGTCTTTATTGCTCCGTTCTGAAGACGTTTTGAAATACACTAAGATGCAGGCAAAGTTTAAATAGCAGTGTTTGGCGTTTTCCAAGCAACAGCCCTGTCGTATAGCGGTCAAGTATACGGGACTCTGACTCCTGTGACGGCGGTTCGAATCCGCCCAGGGCTATAAGAATTAATCTTCATCTTCTTTGCAGAATCCGCCGGTTACTTCAATTCCTTCTTGGAAGAGCGTCACATTTCCGTATTGCGTTGTTACGTTTCCTGCAAGGCGGATGGTTTCATTGCTTACGTTTAATTCAACACTACCATCACTGAGCCAGCTAAGCGGCTCGACTGTGAACGTATTTTCTTTTATCTCATACAGCTCTGTTCTGTTTCTGTCTGCAACAATTTTGCAAATCTTTTTTTCGTCAACTTTTGCACAGAGTGAAACGCGGTAATTGGTTTCCACACATCTTTCAAATCTTTCGCACTGGCTGTGCACGCAGCAATCATTTCTGCCAATGCATTTGTCTTGCTCTTTGCAGTATAGTTTATCAGCAGCGCACTGGCACTTGCCATTTTTCAAAATTTCACCGTATCTGCAGTCTGGCGCTTCACCGCAGACGCCTTCATCACAGATTCCTGAAGCACAGTCTTTACCGCTGCAGCAATCTTTACTGTCGATGCATTCATTGCCACACAATTTTTTGCCATTCTGGCATTCGCACTTTCCATCTTTGCAGACTTGACCATCTGAACACGTGACGTTTTCGCACAAATCTGTTTGTGCTTCAGAAAGTTCTACAACAACTGCACCTTGATGTTGAGACGTAGGCACTGTCTGGATATATGGCTGGCAGGCTACGAGGAAAATAAGAAATAAAATGAAGATATATCTGCCCCCCATAAGAGTACTACCGTATAGTCGTTACTTAAAAACCTTGCGCTTATTCGGTGTAGATCTTGACTGCTTTTGGATCGTATTTCCAGTCTAGTGCAAGCTTGCCGACTTCCTTGTAGTATTTTGAAAGACGCTTGATCTTGCTTTCTGTCAGCTGTATTCCTCGCACGGCAGTCATGTCTTGTGGATTGGCTTCTATGTGTTTTCTGATGAGCACAGAGTTCTTCATTAGCGCCATTAAATCTTCCGGCAGTTTTGGGGCCTGCTTTTTCTCTGCCAGGATCTCCTGCAGGCGTTTGCCCGTAAGCAATTTAACGCTTGGCACGCCGTAGCTATCTCTGAGTATGATGCCTATCTCACTTGAGGTTTTCCCTTCTTTTGCGAACTTGCCCACAAGTAATTCGATTTCTTTTGGTTTGTAGCGCGCCCAGGTTGGCATGCTTACTTTCAATGGTTTCTTGCTGCCTGCATTTCCGCGGGCACGTGAGTGCATCTTTGCCATAGTATTCTCCGTTCAAGAAAATATCTGTCGCCAGTACAAGCAAGCTCATCACCGACTTGTCTCTTGAACAAACTGAATTCCAAGAGGGTTGTTTATAAATCTTTCGACGAAAAATCAACAAACGAAAAATAAAAGAATTAGAGAAGTCCTCTGATATCGTCAATCCTTAATGCGACATCAGTTCCCTTCTTTGTTAAGGTTAGCAATTTTAATCTGCCTTGCTTGTCAAAGTTAACCAAGCCTTCAGTTTCCATTTCCTGAAGTATTTTCACAACGTGCGAATATGTGCAGTCGATTGTTTTTGCCAAAGAGCTTGCATACACTTCGCTTTTGGCGTTTCTTAACTCGACCAGCATCATGGCTGGTTTCTCACGGAAGAATGTTTTGAATATTTCCTTGTTTTTATTCACGAGACCCACCCCGAATGATTATGTAATCATTGTATTTGAATATATATTTAAATGTTTCGTAGCCGCGATTTTATCGTCGATAAAACCGCATTTTATCGTGCATATTTGAACAACTATTTAAAAATTCTTGCGATAAGCATATAAACGACTTACATTTGATGAAAAACGGGGAAGAAATGTTATTTTCTCATGATGAAATACGTCCGAGTCAGAAGGAGCTGGTTGAAACAGTTACGAAAGCATTGAAAGAGAAGAAAAACGTGCTCGTACACGCTCCAACTGGCCTGGGTAAAACCGCTGCAGTGCTCTGTCCTGCATTAGACCTGGCATTGCAGCGCGACTTGACAGTTTTCTTCTTGACTTCAAGGCATACTCAGCACAAGATTGTGCTTGAGACTGCAAGGAAAGTGATGGAGAAGAACAACATGCACTTTGCCGTCGCCAGCCTGATAGGCAAGAAGTGGATGTGTGCGCAGGAAAACGTGCAGAACCTGCCTTCCGGCGACTTTTCAGAATACTGCAAGTCAATGGTTGAGGGCAATCAATGTGAATTTTACACAAATGCGCGCGGTAAAGTGAATTTTGTTGCGCAGAAAGTATTGGCGGACTTAAAAGCAGATGCGCCCCTGCCTACCGAGACTGTTATGATGAAATGCATTCAGGAAAAAGTCTGTCCTTACGAAATGAGTTTGATGTTGGCAGAAGATAGTAAGGTAATCGTGTGCGATTATTTCTATCTTTTTAACCCGCACATCAGGGAAGCCTTGTTTGGCAAGATAAAGAAAAAACTTGAGCAGGCAATTGTGATTGTTGATGAAGGCCACAATCTGCCGGCAAGAGTCCGCGACCTTTTGACTTTCCGTTTGTCAAATAAGCTGATGAAACAGGCCATTCAGGAAGCAAAAAAATACAACATCGAAGACGCTGTTTCAGACTTGGTTGAAATTCAGGACGCATTGAACAAGCTGAGCGATAATTTGAAAGATGAAAAGCTCATCAAGAAAGAGCAGTTTATTGATCCGTTGAACAAATTCAGGCCTTATGACGAGATTGTTGCCGAGCTTGATTTGGCGGCTGAAATGGTGAGGGAAGACCAAAAGATTTCCCACATCGGCAGTGTTGCAAAATTCTTGGAAGAGTGGAAAATCGACAGTTCTGGCTCTGCCAGAATTATTTCAAGAAAGGATATGTTTGTTATGCTCAGCATTCGCTGTCTTGACCCTGCCATTCTTACAAAAGACGTGTTTGATAACTGTTACAGTTCTGTTGTTATGTCCGGCACTTTAAGTCCTACTTCAATGTATGCTGATGTTCTTGGGCTGCAGAAGGCAGTTAACAAATCATTCCCAAGCCCTTTTCCAGAGCATAACAGGCTTTCACTTATTATTCCAAGAACTACTACAAAATTCACTCTTAGAAGCGAACGCCAGTATAGGGAGATCGCTTCTGTTTGTGCCGATATTGCAAACAAAGTGCCTGGCTGTGTTATGTTGTTCTTCCCAAGCTACAAGGTGAGAGATGAAGTCGCTCATTTTTTTGCTGAGGAATACAAAAAATCCATTTTATACGAATCTCCAGGCTTGGACAAGGAAGAAAAGCAGAAACTGCTTGACAAATTTTCAATTTCAAAGGGCGCTTTGATGGCAGTTGCTGCCGGTTCTTTTGGCGAGGGCATTGACCTGCCAGGAATCATCAAGGGCGTGATTGTTGTCGGCCTTCCTTTGGACAGACCAGACCTTGAAACAACCGAATTAATTTCATATTACGACAAAAAATTCGGCAAAGGCTGGGAGTACGGCTATATTCTACCAGCAATGACGCGCTGCATTCAGAATGCCGGCAGGTGCATCCGTTCTGAAACTGACCGCGGTATTCTTGTATTCCTTGACGAGCGTTATGCCTGGCCGCGTTACAAGTCCTGCTTCCCTCCAGAATGGGAGATGAACATTACGGTTGATTATGAAGAGGAGATAGCGAGATTTTTTGGCAGATTGGCATAAACATTATTATACAACTATCGCTTTAAGAAATTCATGGGGATTGACAGCCATCAGATTTATCACGTGACATACGTCTCGCTCAAAGATAAGTCTGAGGAACAGATGTACGTTTTCTTCCCCATGTCGAGGGGCGAACCAGTTATCGAGCGTCCCTTTGCCCAAAACAAGGACGTCGCTGAACTCAGGAAAACGCTTCGTAGCGAGGGTTTCAAGAAAGCACAGCTTGAAACCATTATTGAGTATCACCAGAAAATCTACTTGCCTGACCCTACGGAAACAAAAGAGCATCTCGATGCACTGGAAAAGGGCCGGCAACGGAGTTTCAGGCGGAATCAAAACAGCCAATTCCACCGATAGAAATGCCTTCTCTTATAATACAACTGCATAACAAACTTTATATATCTCCATTCTTGCTCAAACGTATGCCCAAAAAGAAAGGTAGTATTTTTGACCAGCCAAAAGGAGAGAAGGAAGAGATTATTGACGAGCCTAACGAGTTCTTGGAAGGCGAAGAGCATCCAGAAACTCCTGAAAACTTTACTGTGAAAATGCAGGTTGGCGATAAGGAAGCTGACGTTTACACCGAAGAAGGCAGGGAAGAATTAGAAGAGGACGAAGGAGAGATTGCTCCTTGGGAAGAGGGCTTTGCAGCAGGTGCAGCAGGCACTGAGGGTGGCCATTGTGCTCATTGTCATAAACCGTTAGGCGATAGAGAAGAAGGCGTTATAGAGCGCAAGTTGAAAGATGAAACATTGTTTTTCTGCAGTGATAAGTGTGCAGCCGCTGGTGCAATAAAAAAACAATAATTAGTTTTCGGTCTTGCTTTTTACTTCAGTGATAAATGGTGCTGTTTGTTTTATTTTCTTGACATCTGGAGTAATTTCTAACATGTCAATCTTTATCTTCAATCGTTTGTCTGCTAAATTGCCGTATTTCTTTATGACAAAATCCTCATCGCGTATTTCAGTTACTTGGAATTGCTGCGGTATTGTAAAGCCGCTGCCAATTTCAATTGTCTTGTTGAATACTTTATGTATTTCCGGCTGGAAGTTGAGGAACATTTTGCTCTTAGTCATGTTTATGACTGTTTTGCCGAATGGAGCATCAACAGTCTGATTCTCTTCTGGTTGCTGGTAGAACATGACGTCTTCTTTTGCCACTTTTACCACGCTGCTGTTCCAGTAGGTGTTCGTTAACACATATGATTCGCCTTCTTTCAAAACCATTTCAGTCAGGACTGATTCATTTGTAGCATTGAGTACTTTGTACTTGAAAACAAACTCAGGACTTTTAACAACGTCACCTTTGATAGGAGCTTTTTTGAAATAGCGTTCAAAGGATCCGCGCGGGAATGCCTGCTGCTTGTTAATAGTGATAAACCTGTTCACGATTTTTGTCTTGTTGATGACGAAAACGACTTCATCTTCGCTTGGCTCTATGATGGTTTCTCTGTGTTCCCCTGTTTTCATGTCAAGCAGCGAGTCATCAAAGCCTTTCACTTTGCCACTCTGGCCTAAAATGAATGCGAACGGTCCTTTGACATAATTAGTAATTCCATATTGAGCTGCAAGCTCTACATTGTTCGTGTCTACTATCGTGCCGTTTTCTAGCGTAAGAACATAATTTATAGAGACAAGGTCGCCATAAGTAGCACCATTTGATGTAATATTTTCAGGAGTAACGTTTTTCTCAACTGTCGGTTGTACAACACATGCTGCCAGTAAGATAAGTAGCAAAAATGCTTTTTTCATCCGACTGCTCTCCTCACATCTATTGCTTCCACCGACTCCACGTCTGGCAGCGCCTTTATCTTGTCCTCAAGCTTATCTGTTGCGCCAAGTGCTTCGTCCATAACGAAAAGTAGTTTTAATGCTTTTAATCCAAAGCCAATTGGCTCTATTTCCTTTCTTATTTCCCCTTCTTTGTGCTTTTGGTCTACAAACTCGCGTACGTGCTTGCAGGCTTCATCATAGACTTTGTCCAGATTGACTTCAGGGCCTTTCGGCATGATTCTGAGCGTGACAACTACACTTGCCATCTAGTTCGGTCCCTCAAACTTGCATTCTGGGCAATTGTATTTTGCCGCTATTTCTCTGCAGTGTCCGCATCTAAGAATTTCATATTTCATGCATTTTGGGCACTTGAAGCGGGCAACACCTGATAACCCGGTAATTGATTTTTTGCACGTTATACATTGAGTAATCATAGTTCGAGCTGAAAGCTAGGGGTTTAAAAATGTTATGATTGATACATCACTATATAGAGTACGGAAGTACCATTCTCCAGAGATAACAAAAGTATATAAATCGAGTTTCGGGTTTATCAGGGCATGGGGTTGTTTGGGAAATCAGAGCCTTCTAAGGTTGAAAAAGAGAAAAGATTGCTTCGCGAATTGGAAGCAGAAATTTCTGAAAAAAGAAAGGAACGCAACCAGCTCAAGTATGAGTCTGAACGCCTTGTTTCTGAAGCAGAGCGAAGAATTGCGAATGACAAGAAGGAAGAACAGGCTTTGAACAGCTTGCGTGCTGAGGCCAACAAGCGCGTAGCACTTGCTGAAAAAAGGGATGCGCAGTTGCGTGAAATGGAAAAAGCGCTTTCTGGCAGTGAAAAGACTCTCAGCAGGGAATCTGCCCGTTTGGAAGAATTGAAATTGGAAAAGGAAAAAGTTCAACAAGAACTTTCTGTTGCTGAAAAAGCGCTCAGCCAGACTAAAAGCGAAGCTGGGCGCATAGTAGCAGAAGCAGAGCGAAGAATTGAGCTCAACAAGAAGGAAGAGCAGGCTTTGAACAGCTTGCGTGCTGAAGCTGACAGGCGTTTGGCGCTTTCTAAAAAAAGGGATGAACAGTTGCGTGAATTAGAAAAAGCACTGGCTGAACGCGAGCGAACTCTTGCTAAGGAAACAGCCAGATTGCAGGCTTTGAAGTCAGATGAGGAAAAGGCAATCCAGAGGCTTGCTTCTATTAAACATGTTACCGATGAAAAGGAATCTGTTTTGAAAGAACGTCAGAAGACGGTTGTGGCTCTCACTAAGGAAGTTTCTGCATTATCACAAAAACGTGCTGAGTTGAACAAGATTGAGTCTTCTCTGGAGCAGTTATCTGCGAAGGAACGCTCAGTTAGTGATAAGGTTTCCAAAATGGAGCAGCGTGTTGCTGATGGTGAGAGAATTCTCTCAAAACAAAAATCAGAAAGTGAACGCACCCTGCAGAAATTGGAAGAAATGCGTTCAGCAGTCGAGCAAATATCCCCCACGAAAAAGAAAATTGATGCTGAGATTGCTGATCGTCAGAAGAAGATTCTTTTGGCCGAGCGCGAACTTGCTGATATGGAAGATGCTGTCAAAAGTGTCATGCTTACAAAAGACCAACTGCAAAAAAAAGGTGCTTTCATTGCCCAGCGCGACCGGCAGCTGTTAGTGATGGAACAGCGGGTTGACAATAAAATGCGCGAGCTTGAAAGAATGAAGGCAGAAAATGCCGGTGCAGAAAAAACAAAACAAGAACTTACTGCTCTTGTTGAAGAAAAGAAACACATTCTGAATGAACTAAGAACTGCCATTGCACAAAACAGCAATACTATTCAGGAAATGCATGAGCGTGAAAAGGCCGCTAGAAAAGCTGAGCACGACATGGCCGTTACTCATCGTGATGCTGAAAAGAAACTTAAATTGCTTGAGTCTAAGGAAGGCAACATTATTACGCGAGAAGCCGCTTTTGTCGAGCACGACAAGGCATTGAAAGAAGCTGCGCGCATGCTTGAACAGCAAAAGAAGGAATTCCAGGATGAAGTTAACTCCAGAAAAGCTGAATTTTTGCTTATACAGCAGGAATGGGACAAGAAGTTTGATTCGCTGACAGAAGAAAAGAAAGAGCTGAGAAGCGAGAAAACCGATGTTCGCAAATTGGTTGAAGGAGACGTTCTTTTATTGAAGGACAAGGAGGAAGAGCTTGTTCAAACTATCACTATGCTTGAGAAAGACAAGCAGAAGCTTGAAGATGAAGAAAAAGCAATAATCAGGCGTGTGCGCGAACTTGGGCACGCAAAAGCCCAGTTTGAGCGGGAAAGAGCACTTACCGAATCAAAAGAAAAGCGAGTTATTGGCGGCGAACGCGTTGTTCAAAAGGGCATGAAATTTATTGAGGCTGAAAGGCGAAAGATTGAGCAGGATAAAGATGCTATTTACCGTGCGCGTGAATTGAAAAAAATGCTGCCTAAGATGGAGCACAGATATGAAGAATTGCAGAGGGTTATCAGGAAGCTTGAAGCGCGTGCAATGTATGTAGGCGCGCGCCCATCAACTGGCAGGTTATTCAAAGAGCGCGAGAGCGAGCTTGCGATGCGGGAAAAAGGGGTTGAACTTGAAGTCAGGAAGTTGATTGAACAGGAGCACGAAGTGGAAGGACTTGAATCACGTAAGGAACGTGCATTCTCTGAATATTTACGCGAGGAAGTTGAGCGTGTTAAGCAGGGCAAGCCTGGCAGGGAAATAATGAATCCGGAAATTCACGCAATGTTGGATGATGCTCGTGAGAAAGTTATGCGGGGCAGTCTTGATCAGGCTGTCCGCTTGGTCGCGGAAGCGGAATACCTGATTGGCAAAGTTAACAACCAGAATGAAAAACGCGTGCTGATGTACGACGTTAAGGACTTGAAGGCAAGCATCAAGCTTGCAACACTTACTTAGTAAACATTGTTTACTTAGTCCGCAGAACTTTACTAATTTCTATTGATATTAAAGTTCTACGTTACTTAGAAGAGACAATATTGTCTTTCTCAGAAAATATCTTTCCTAAGAACGCTTCCACCACTGCCATATTCGTCCGCGCATGTGAAGTAATACTTGAAACTTTTATGCTGCTCGGCCTGCAAAGCGCAATTAATGGTATCAAATTGTCTGCAAGATGACCGTCTACGGGTGCCTTACTCTGAATTTCTTTGATTAACTTCTCTGCTGCTTCTTGTCCTACTTTTTCAGATTGTTTTCCAGGTGCACCAAGTGCATCTGCACCAAGTCGTATTGGATTTTCAATATTCACATCATCGTTTTTTGAAAAAATTGCCCACAATGTGATTCCTGAGCCTGTTGAAAAAGTATCGGCATACTCAACTGTTATTTCAATCGGTACTTTGAAGCTGGCAAGCGCTTGTTTTGCAGCTGATGCCTGCCGTTCTGCCACTTGTGCATTAGCCAGGTCTTTGCTGGCATGAGATGTTCCTTTTATGCTGGTAAGCTCTCCTTGTTCAATTAAAGAAAATGCTTTGTGCTTTAATGCTGCCTGGAATGCTTCAAAAGTTTCAAATTCGTTTCTTTTTATTTCTGGTTTGATGATTAACTGAACTTGACCTCCTCCTTTGGGATAATATCCGCGTTTGAGCACTTTGACGTCAATTCCGCACATTCTTCTATATTGTGGCACTAGAACGTGCGTGAAGTAATCTACTGGCATGCTCCATTCTGTGTCCGTACCTCCAACAAGCGTTAGTGTGTGGGTTTTCTGTGCAAACATGCACGGCAACAGAACTGCCTGCAAGAGTAATGTAATGCTTCCTGCTGTGCCGATGTCTATTGTAATGTTTTTCGCAGAAATCTTGCCTGGCACGTACAGTACTTCACTGCTTCCAATTTCTGCTCCTTCAGCTTTCGCGCTACAGAGCTGCTGTAATGCTTTTACGCAGTGCACGTGCTGCGTTTTTAGTCCTGCATCTTTCCTGCCTGCGCGTATATTCTTGATTCTGAACGGCTGGCCTGTTAGACTGCTTAAAGCGAGTGCTGTTCTGACTATTTGCCCTCCTCCTTCTCCAGAGCTGCCGTCAAGAATTATCATTATGTGAAGAATAAGAAGTCAGTATAAAAAAGTTAAGAAAAAAAAATAAAAACCTCGGAAATCGAAGATTTCCGATGGTGCTCGGAAATTTGAAGAATCTATATATGACTCTTCTAAATTTCCGACAATTAACCGATTGTCTCTAATTCTTTCAAATCGGCATCTAATTTGTCCAGCTCGCTGAGATCCTGGTCAAAGCTGTCTACTTCTATAACTCCGCTGGCAACAGATGCTGCCGGCTGGGTTATTGGCACAGCTGGCGGTATTACCTGAACAGCGGGTGGTGTTACCCTCTGTTTTGGCGCGCAGCTTACCAGTAACAGCAATACTAGGCTCAGTGCAATTACTGCGTTTCTCATGTTCGTAGCCATCATCATCCTTCCTATTTAAGGTTTACGCGGTTGTTCCGTTCGTGCTGGCGTTGACCTGAGATGATGCATTTCCTTCATCAGCATCTTCAGACTCGTCATCTTCTGACTCATCTTCAGAATCATCACTATCCGTGCTGGAAGTGACGTTCGTTGCTGATGTCGCATTTGCATCAGCTGCTGGTGCAGTTGTATCTACATCGGCTGGAGCTGTTGAAGCGCTTTCTTCGACTGCGTTTGCATCTTTTTGCTTGACTGATTTCAGCCAGTCAACAATCAGTGCACGGGCTTCTTTCAGCGCTTTGTTGGCTTCGCGGAATTTCTGAGCTGCTTGTTTCATGAGCTCGTCTTTCTCGCCTGCTTCTGCAGCACGTGCCTGCTCAAAGAGCTTCTTTGCTTCGTCAAAGATTGCTTGTGCTTCTGTTATCTTTGCGTTGATAGCTCCTGTGTCAAGGCCGCTTACATCCTTTCCTTTTCTTTCAAGGTGTGCAAGGATTCTTGCAAGTCTTGTCTTGAGCATTTCTGCACGTTTGAATGTTGGACCCATTTTTTCTGCTATGCGTCCGAGCAAAGTATGCTTTGCATCGCGTGCATCCATGCGTGCGGTCTTGCACTCTTCGCTGTTCTTGTCTGCTTCACAAGCTGCTTTTACGCTTTCTCGAAGTGCTCTAATTTCCTCGCGCGTTTCAAGGCGCATTTGTTTGCGTTCTTCACGCATTTCTTTGCGCTCTGCTATGTTGCTTTTGGCGTTTTCCATTCGCTCCTTGGCTTTTTCCCGCGGAGATTTGTCTTCGCTATCTGAAGCGTCGCCGTTCTCTTCTGCAAGAGCTACCGGTGCTAACACTACCAGTAAAATAGCGAGTATCGCTATCAAATTTTTCATGTTTCCACCTCCAAGTGGGTTCCACTTGGAGATCCGCCAAACTCATTCGGCGTTACCTCCAAGTGGGTTATTATCACGTTACTCCATGCGATGCATGTTTCGGCGTTGCCGGTTAAGTAACTTGTTTTCATGACCATTACTATGCCTGAAGATGCTTAAAAACATACTTTCATGACTTCGAGAATCGGAACTGTTCTTCCAGCCTTAATACTTTACAAAGGTTCATTTGGCTCTTTTTAGCTTAAAGGAGAATGATTTATGCTCCTTTTCTCAAAAAACGCTTAGTTTTTCGACTTACTATCTCACAATCTTTATATATTAGAAAAAGTACTGCATGTGTATGAGGATGTTTTGGGTTTTGTGGCTCCTGATTTTGCCTTCAGTTTTGGGGGTCTCAATTCATGGAATTGTGTATGATTTCGGCTTGAATCTGCTGCCAAACGCGGTAGTTGAAATAAATAGCACTCCTCGCCAGCTCATGGTGGCCAAGGATGGCTCGTATTCATTTAGCGTTCCGGCCGGAACATATTCACTGCACGCCTGGCATAACAAAACTGATTCTGAAATTATAGAAAACATTACTGCACAAGAAGAAGGCGATTATGTTTTAGATTTAATTCTGCTTCCGACTTTTGAAGCTGATGATGAACTGCTTATAGAGGCTGAAGCGCCTTTTGAAGAATTATCTAAAAAACCGGCTCTTAGCTGGCTGGTATGGCTGGTTGCTTTTGTGGTTCTTGGCTACATTGTATTCAAAGTTTCACGCAAGCCCACAAAAGTTGTTGAAAAAGTAATTGAAACAATCAAGGAAATTAGGGAAGTTGCGGTTCCTGAAGAATTGCAGAAGATTATGGAGTTTATTGAGAAAGAAGGCGGAAGAACTACACAGAAGGATATCAGGAAGAACTTTCCTTATTCTGAAGCAAAAATTTCGTTGATGATTGATGATCTTGAGGCAAAGGGCCTCATAAAGAAAGTCAAAAAGGGAAGGGGAAATCTCATATTAAAGACATGAAGCTTGTCGCTGGCATTGATCCTGGAACAACTGTTGGCTGGGCAGTGTTTGACCTTCATGGCAAACATGTCGCTTCTGGTGCACAGAAAGAACTTGATCTTGACTCGCTTGTTGCAAAACTTACACAATATGGCACAGTGATTATTGTTGGCAGCGACAAGTCAAAAATTCCCTCTTTTGTTGAAGAGGCTGCAACAAAGCTTGGCGCAAAAGTTATTGGCCCTCTGCAGGATGTTCGTGTTGATGAAAAAAGGCATATGGCTGCTGATTTTACATTTCATAATTCACATGAGATGGACGCACTTGCCAGTGCCCGCATTGCATTCAAGAAAATCCATCCGCTGCTGAATAAGATTCGTTTGTTTTTGGAGCGGGAAAAACGGTTAAGTTTATTTGAAGATATTGCAGAATTAGTCATCAAAGAAAGAATCAGCATCCGTTCGGCCATTTCAATCTTGACACCCAAAGAGGAAATTTTGGAGATGCAGCCAGAAGAGCAGAAGCGTGATGAAGAAATTATCCATTTGCATGGCCTATTTTCACGTACCCGCAAAGATGCCGCTATTTTATCGTCGAGAAACAGGGCTTTGGAAGAAGAAGTATTTGCTCTGAAACAGCAATTGAGCTTGCTGCACAGTAAAACAAGCATTCTCGTCAAGCCCAAAACTCCCGCTGAGATAGCAAAAATCAAGGACGGCCAGATTCAGTCATTGACAATGCGCTTGAAAAATTCCATGCAGATGCAATCAAAACTGATGATGCTTATTGAAAGACTGGAAAAAACATTGCTTCAGCAGGATAGATTACCTGTTTTGCGTCTCGCTCGGCTTGGCTGGGATGATGTGATGAAAAACAAGGATTTGATTACTGAAGGCAATGTTCTGTTTGCTGATGATGCAAATGAGATGAGCGACAGGGCTGTTGAATGGCTGCACCAGAAAGGTATTCAAATTATTATTTGTGGAAAGCTTCCAGGCCATCGCGCGCGTGAACAACTGCCTTTTGCCTGTATTCCGGCCGAGGAATGTGAATTGCTAAATAAAATTGTTCTCGTAAAGCGTGCCTGGTTGGACAAAGTTCGTGCAGAACGTGCTGTATTGGCAAAAATTGTCGAAGAATACAAAAAAGAGCGCTTACCGTCTTAAGAATTCTAAATTCACATCTTTTTTCGCGCCGCTTTTGACATCTTTTACTTGTGCCCTATTACCGATGTTGAGAATTTCCACTTGTTCGCCATGCACTGTTATAACATCTCCTCTTTTGAATGGAAGCACTTTGAAAAGCACAGTTACTCTGTACAAAAATTTGCTAGTCATCTTGTCAACAGTGTGCAGTCTCCTGCTGACTTTAAGTATGCCGGTAAACTTTTGTTTCAATTGCCTGCCGAGGTTCTGCAAATAGTGCTGGTCGCTGAGGTATACATCTACACCGTTGGTTACTTTCTTTTCTTTAGCTACTCGTGCCCTGCCATCGGTCTTTATTCTGTTATGTATCCAAGAGAGCAATTCTGGACCGCCTCCTCTGATCTGCAATATACCTTCAAAATAATCCTTTGGCCTTTCTTTCATATTATGGAGGAGCTTATGACCCTTTTTAAAGCACCCAGTCATTTAATAACTACTAAAGAGTGACTAATGAACGAAAGGTTTATATATTAAATCGTCATTAAAAGTGCTATGAACAAGCTTTTTTCAAAGTGGATTATTCCTGCTTTGTTCGGATCAGCTTTAGGAGCCGGTCTAGGTTTTACAATTGACGCCATAGTGCAAGACAGGAAACGTCCTTCGGTGATTGAAAAACTCAAAGGGTTCGATTACGAGCATCTTAATTCGTACCAGAAATCTCAGAAATTATTCTCAATCTATAATGACGAGCAGGCGAAACCATGCCAGAAACAGGTTGCACAGGAAATCGAAGACCTCATTAAAAATGCGCTTTCCAATCGTGATGGCACTTGGGCATACGGCATGCTTTTCCCAGAGGGAAAACCAAGTAACTTGTCCAAGCAGCTTAATCCTGATGTTGTAAAACAAATAGGTTTGCACCAAATAGCTGACATGAAATGGATAGTTCAGTCAACAGAAGATTTTGAAATCAAAGGGCTTGATGCGAAATATAACAATCTCAGGCGGAGCATTAAATTCGGCTTTGACAATAAATATGTAAGCGAAAATCCAGGAACTCTCTTTGTGTGGTTCGGACAGCCGGATGGCGCTCCCAGTCCTGATAAAGGATATTTATTTATTAGTTTGGAGCAGCGTGAGCAGGCAGAGAGCCGCCGTCTCAGAAATTCATACAAAGAAGAACTAGAAGCGCAGGATAAGGCAGCGCTAGATTATGCTGCTGAGCTGAAAGAAGTCAAAGATGCAAGTAACAAAAGGCTCAAGTTCTACTTTACAGAGATTGAAAAGAGCACCGGCGCAAAACAATAACCTTTTTAAGCCGTTCTAGGAAAGTTCTTCTAATGGGTTTCAAAGAAGTATTGAAGAAATTCTGGTATTTCATCTGGGAAGAAGATAGCTTGCTCAGCTGGATTGTCAATGTTCTTTTAGCGTTTGTTATCATTAAGTTCCTGCTCTATCCTGGCCTTGGCTGGTTTTTAGGAACACCTGCACCGATTGTTGCAGTTGTTTCCGGCAGTATGGAGCACGACGGCAATTTTGAAGAGTTTTGGATGCAGCCGATGTGCTGTAATGAGATGTGTTCAAGACAGGAAATTCAAGGGCAGTGGTATGAGCACATCAACATCACGAGAACTCAGTTCCACGATTTTGATTTCGTCAATGGATTCAATAAAGGGGACATCATAATTTTGTACAGCCCTAAGAAAGCAGAAATAGGCGATGTGATTGTTTACATAGTGCCAAACCGGCCTGACCCGATTATTCACCGCACTATAAATATAAAAGAGGAAAATGGCAAGAAATTATTCTGGACCAAGGGTGACCATAATTGTGATACTGGAGATTTTGAACAACACATTCCACAGGAGAGAGTTATCGGCAAGGCAGTCTGGCGTGTTCCATTGCTTGGCTGGGTGAAGATTGTAGCTGTTGACCTGTGGAGTTTGATTATGGGAGGCTTCAAATGATGTTTTGTCCCAAGTGCAAAAGCATTATGATGCCGAAGTCAGTTGGGGGAAAGAAGCAGTTTGTTTGCGGCTGTGGCTACAAACAGGCCGCTGAAAGCGTCACGATTACAGAGTCTGTTAAGGAAAAACCTAAGGATTTTGTTATTGTTGAAAATGAAGTCTCGATTAACGTCATTATTGATGCCAACTGTCCCAAATGTGGTCCTGTGAAAGCCGAATATTGGGAGCTGCAGACGCGTTCTGCTGATGAGCCTCCAACCAGATTCCACAAATGCAAGAAATGCGGACACACTTGGCGCGAGTATAAATGAAAGTTTCGTTTCTCAACAAGCAAAAGGAAAAACTGATTGGTATTCTGGAAGGACAGGGTAAGAAGGGGGTTGTTCTTCTGCACGGTTTTACCGGCAATAAAGCAGGTATGAATCCGTTTGCTGATTTTCTACGTGATGAATTCTTGACTTTGCGTTTTGATTTCAGCGGCAATGGCGAAAGTGAAGGCGTATTTGAAGAAGCAACGTACAGCAAAGAAACAGATGACGCATTGGCCGCTGTTGACTTCATGAAAAAGCGGGGATGTGCTTCTATTGCCTTGGTTGGCCATAGCATGGGTGCTGCTGTCGCCCTGTTAGCCGGTGCAAAAGTCGATGTTGTCGTTTCGCTTGCAGGCCCTTCAAAACCCAATCCTCAGCGCATGACGAAGTATGCCCGCGAGTGGGTGAATAAGGAGCTGCCAAAATCATTTCTTGACGATTTGGCAAAGACTGATATTTTAGCTGCAGTGAAAAAAATAAAAGCTCCCTTGCTGATTGTTCATGGCAGTAGCGATTCTGTGCTTCCAGTAAAAGAAGCATATGAGCTTGACAAGCTAGCAAATAATCCTAAGAAGCTCGTCATCTTGCCCGGCACTGACCATGATTTCGGTGAAGAAACGCCACAAGTATTGCAAGAGGTTCGTGAATGGCTCCAGAAATACCTATAAGTGGAAAAATCAAGATTATCGTCAAGCCAAACACAAAAAGGATGAAATTCTTTGTTATGATGAGGAAAAACAGGCATACAGAGTTGCTATTTCCGCTCCTCCCGAAGACAACAAAGCAAACATTGCAGTTATCAAGTTCTTTGCCAGATTGACGAAAAAGAACGTTACAATAGTATCCGGGCTGACGTCAAAGACAAAAAATACTGCAGATTCCGTAATTCTTCCAATTTTGTCGTCGATGATTATATTAAACACCTCAACACATAACAAATCATGTCATACGTTCATTTGGTAATCATCAAGGATGATTGTGTTTATTTCGCAAGCGTTCATTACAGGACTGCTATGAAATTGCTGGAAAAAGGTGTTGATACTATTTTGCCCTTGTTGAAAAGCCATTTTCTAGATGCTGGATATATAGTTATTGACAGCAACCGCCAGGTTATCGTAAACGGTCAGTCAGCATTTTCTGTCAGCAAAGCATTGGGCAAAAAGAACATATATGTCATTGAGGCATAGAAAATTGCCAAAAGCATGATGAGTGTGGCAATTTTCTAGGCCCAAGCCCAAGAAAAGCCTTGCTTTTCTGGGCGCAGAAAATGCAAGGCATTTTCTCGCGAACCGCCTCTACGGTTCTTGATGCATAGATTTTTAAATCTCAAAAGTTCTATAGCATTCAAAAGATGGTGAAAAAGACAGTTTTGGCTATTGTAGCAGTTGTTTTGTTAGTCGCCGTTGTTGTTGGCGCTTCCTACAGGTATGGTGGTTACCTGCCTTCTAGATATGTTTACACTTATTCTCCTGAGACATCTTATCCAAAATTTTATCCTTATACTCAAACAGCCTATCCAGGATATACGCCTTATCTGAATTATCCAAAATATGTTAACGTGTATCCTGCTTACAGCCAGCCGGCGTATCAGCGGCCATCGTATGTTTATCCGTATTATTCTACAGTGAAGCCTAATCGTTTTGGAGAACCGTTGCAAACATATCCAACATACGTTGGAGTTACACCGCGAGCAAGAGAAGGAATGCTTTGCGGTAGTGTTGGAATGGGTGAATACAGCTGTGAATTTGGCTTGTTCTGTGATTATTCCAGGACTGCACAGCCAAGCGTCGGCATTTGTTCACGTTCTGCTTAATTTTTAAAGGCATAGATTTTTAAAGCCTAAAAGTTTTCTTGTATCTGAAAAAGATGGTGAAAAAGACTATAATGGCAGTTGTTGCTGTTGTATTGTTGGTTGCTGTTTTTGCTGGCGCTGCAAGCAGGTGGGGTTACACCCGTTATGGCGCCGTGTATAATTACGGAACTCCTGATTACACTTATTATCCTGTGTATCACAATTATCCGCGCCAGAGCATGTATTTTCCATACGGCTTAGGAGTATATCATCCGTATTTGTATGATGGCTGGTATTCAACAACGCCTTATCCTCAGGTTAATTATCCTATTGGACCCACTTCTCAGGAAAAACGCTTTGAAATCAAGCCAGCTGAATATCCTACTGTAAACATTCCGCGCAGTGCTGATGGGCAGTTGTGCGGTGTTATCAACAGCAGGCAATATGGCTGCAATTATGGTCTTGTGTGTGATTATACAAAGACCGGCACAACTGGTGTTGGCGTCTGTTCAAGGATTCCGCAGCAGGTAACCAATTATCCGTATCAGGCTTACGGGCCTTCCACGAATTATCCGTATTACGGTTGAATCAGAAACCGTCTAATCTTGACTGTTTTTTGTCGTATTCTTCCAGGTATTTTGGCGGCTTGACTGATACAAACTCAAATCCCCAGTCGTTCAGCATTCTTGCTGCATTCTCAGTGATCTTTGGCGCTGCTAAAATTCCTCTTACTCTTGTTATTCCTTTGCTAACCATTATTTTTTCAACATAGCGGCGCAGTTGCGTAACTGCAGAAAGCTCAGCACAATACCTTTTGCACTCAACTACTGTTAATACTCCATTCTTGTCAACGCCCATGACATCAATGAAGCCGTATTTTGTTTGTTCTTCCTGCGAAACTGGTTTGAATCCCTCTTCTATGAACTCTGGATTTTTGTATATCATGTCGCTCATGTCTTCTTCTGTTCCCGCTATGCTTATTACTTGTCCATCTTCGAGTTTGTGACTGTTAAAGAAGTGTATTTTGTCTATCGTAATGTCAATTTTTTCTTTCTGTGCTAGATTTTGGCTTTTGAGCACTAATGCGCCGTTTTCAAGTTTCAGGCTGTGCGTGCTTTGCGGTTTCATGTAGTTGATTGGCGCATTGCCGGTCGGCTGATGTACTAATAACGCGCCGTCTGATTTTATCATGACTATTCTGTCTCCTTTGCCCAGATAGCTTTCTGCCCTGCCTGAATAGCGTATGGTGCAAGTGCAGGAGAAAACAACTGTTTCGTTGCGCGCAAGTGCGTCGTTCAGTAATGTACAATAGTCTTCGAGATTCATGAGAATGAATAATCACATTTTGGCGTATTTTTCGAGTTCATCCTGCACGACTTCCAGTTTGACGCCTGCTTCCTTAAATATCTCTCGTGTATACGCAGCGCCGTGGTATCGTTTCATGCAGACAACTTTGATTATGCCAGAATTTACTATCATCTGCGCACATTTATAGCAGGGTTCCATTTTGCAATAAAGTGTTGCGCCATTTACTGAAATGCCATGGCGTGCTGCTTGCGCTATCGCGTTTGTTTCAGCGTGCGTTGTTCTTATGCAGTGCTGCGATGTTGTTCCGTCAGGGTTTTGCACTGTGTGCATTAAATGTCCCGCTTCATCGCAGTGTGGGAGTCCGACTGGAGCTCCGACGTAGCCGGTTGATATTAGGCGTTTGTCTTTTACGATTACACACCCACTTTTTCCTCTGTCGCAGGTTGCACGCTTGCCTACTTCTAATGCTAAATTAAGAAAATAATTGTCCCAGCTCGGCCTCTCATCGCCGAGCTTGCGTTTCAATTCTTTTAGGATTTTGGCAACTTTCTTTTTTAGCTCTTCACGAGTTCCGTCGTTCGTAATTACAAGGTCAGCCATCGCCATTACTGTTGCGACTTGTTGTTTTGTCGGGTCGGTGCTTGTCGATTCCTGTTCTTCCCATTTTTTGAATTCTTCAAGCGTGTTCAGGTCATCATTTCGCTTTTCCGTGACTTGTCTTTGCTGCATTCTGCCCCATCTAACTTTTTGGGACGCGGTTACGTTAATAAGCGCGAAATTTGATTTTGTCCTTAAAATCTCGACTTCAACTGGGTTCCTGACGCTCGTAATGACATAGTTTTTGTCCCACTCGATTTTTTGCAGTGCCCAGCGCGCAAGAACTCCGCTGCCGTGTTTCTTCCTGAGTTCATTGCCAAGATTAATGAGATTCTCGCGAGTGTCCTTTATTCTGCGTTTTTTCGCTTCTTCGCGGATAAAATCTGAGAGTGATATCTGGTGGAATCTTTCTTCTTTTAGAATTTCGGCCACCGTGTCTTTCCCTGCGGCCAAATGTCCAGTTACCCCCAGTATCATATCCTGAAGATTTGCCAAGTCCTATTTAAAATTTAGTAAACTGCAGTAGCATAATTGCAGCAGCCACATTGGAAACATTACAAATCTTACCATAAATGAATTTAAAGCACCTGCTTATTGCATAATCATCCTGGAGAAAAGAGGTGATTCCCCGCAAGGGGAAATTTTTCTTTATAATAAAAAATCAACTCGTTGCTTCTTCTGCGTTTTGATCATCTGCATTGCGGAAGAAAGAGTCGAGGTCTTTATTTTTTAGTTTTTCTTTGTAATTCACTGCTACTGCCATACTAATACACCTCTTTTTTGCCTGCAAAAAATAGACCCGACGAAACAAGTTTCGTCGCTGCCTCTTTTTACAAAAAATTTTGTCGTCGTCCGAAAAAAAATTAGGAAAACAGATATTTAAAGAGTGTTGTAAAAGGAAATATATTCCACACAATATAGAGTGACAACACTGGCAGGAAAATAATTATGTAAACTCAGCCAGACTTTGCATTGTGTGTTTGAATATTTTTCCTGTCTTTGCATCTATCTTGATGTTTATCGTCTTCAAACTTTGCGTGAAGTATGTAATGTTGAACATCGCGTGTCCTTCTGCATGCTGTATTATGAAGAATTCCTTCACCGGCATTTCTCCTCGATAATTCTCTTGGAGGCATTGTTTTGCTGTCTTCAGGGCGTCTTCAACAGAATGTGTTACTTCTTCCGGCTTCAACGGAAAGATTTCTGCTTCTGTCCTCAGCACTTCCTGCTCTTCTGTATGCTGGACTCCTTTGTCTGAAATAATAAAAGTAATCATTCTCTCCTTTTCCAAGTTGTAAAATCCTACCTGCCAGATTCCTTTGTTTGCCTCATCCAGCATTACAAACGCGTGCGCGAGAAAATATTTGGAATTGTTCTTGTGCCAGTCTTTGAATACTGCAGTTCTTGTTAATTTTGCAAGTGTTTCGTGGAGATCCATAACTTTACCTGATTCCTGTGTCAATATCTACATCAAACGTCGTTGTCCTGCCTGAAGAAATCTCAATAGTTGCCGGCAGATTATTGCCTCCAATTGGCTGGTGTTTCTCAAGGTCAATTATGTACGTGCCTGCAGGCAACTGCAGCACAAAATGTCCATCAGCGTCCGATACAACTGTTGCCGTTTTTTTATTATCCGGCGTGTAAATTGAAATCGGCCAAGCTGCAAATGTTTCTGGGCTTGGCTTGCATTGAGGATCAGGAGGTATTCGTTCAACTGGACAAATGGGGCCTATATGTATCGTGCCTTCCAGGGTGCCTTTTTCTTTTATTTCAGGTGTGCTTGGTTGGCATGCGATGAGAAGCATCAGAAAGCCGATAATGTATAAGTTTTTGGTGAATTTCATTCATGTGCAAAAATAACAGTGCTATAAATAGATATTGGAATGAGCGGTCATTCTAATATTCATAGAGACCATCTAAAAAGGTGAAGGTTTTTAAGAACGTGTAGTTATTCAAAAGAGCATGGAAGGCATTATTTATCAAATTAACATTAAGCCGGAAATATCGGGCGAGCATGGTTTGCCGAAGCAACCAGTTGGGATGATGCAGGTGACATCCCGTGGTCCTGCTGGAGATTTTAACCATTATCGTCATGAAAAATGCCATGATGATCCAGACATGGCGGTATTATTGTTTCCTCTTGAAACAATTGTTCAGTTAAATAATGAAGGTTGGCCTTTAAAAGCAGGTGATATCGGGGAGAATTTTACCACGCAGGGAATACCATACGCACACTTTGCACTAGGTCAGCACTACCAAGTGGGAAACGCAGTTGTACAAATCGCAAAAATATGCAAGCCGTGCAGCAATCTCAAACATCTTCCGTACGTAGGTGAAGAAAAGAAAGCACCGTTCATCAAAACGCTCCTGGGCCGTAGAGGATGGTACGCGCGCGTCTTACAAGAAGGACAAGTAAAAATCGGAGACACCATCCGCCAAATCGATTAAGAACCTCTACCTTTTCATACAATTTACTTATTCACCAACCCTAATCCAGCCGCCACTCTCTTCACAACATGTATTCCGTGGACTATTCCTCTGCCTGGGTGGAAGTGCATTGCTTCTCTGAATACGAATACCAAAGGATATTCGTGTTTTGCTCTTGGTTCTTGAATTCTGAAAAGCAAAAGCGTGCTCAAAAATCTGAGCATGCTGCTCATGACAAATACTAGTGGAATGCCTGTCAAAATCAAAGTGACGTTTTCTGTTATCCAGCCGCCTAGTATTGGCGCAATAATCAAAGGTATTGCGCAGTACAAATTATACTCTGCCACTTGCATTGCTCTTTTCTTGGAATCTGCTAGTGCCAGCAATAAATTAAATCGTGATATGTCTGCTGCGCTCCATACGAGTCCGCTGAGTATTTGCACGGGTACTATAAGCCAGAGTGATTGTTTCGTCACAAAAAGGAACAAAAGCGGGATTATGACAGTTCCCAGATGACCTAAGATTGCAATCGGTTTGTCTCCATACTTGTCTGTTAACTTGCCAACATAATGTGAGGATACGATTTGCGCCAGTGTTGCTATTGCTGTTGCAATTCCAAAGAACATGTAGCTGACTTCAAGGGTTTTAAGCATGTATACTGTAAAGAATGGTGATGCGAGCATGAAGGCAAAGTTGAATGCTACTCCAAAAAATACTAAATGTCTGATTGGCCCGTCAAGTGTGAGAAATTCTTTGATTGCGTGGTGGTCGTGGTCTTTGTACAATGGCTCTTTTACGCGCAGCATTATGGTTGTTGCAAGAATTGATAATAATGTGCCAAATCCAAACATGACCGCAAATCCTACCGGGCTTTCTTTTGGGAATTGTTTTAGCAATAATCCGCCCAGTACAAGTGTTATGGTGCCAAAGACAGCAATTAGCCTGTATCTTTTACTTGTAAAGTCGCCAAATGTGTCACGTGGAACGACGTCTGCCATCAAGGAAGTATAAGCTGGGTCTGTTATCATCTCGCCTAGTTTGATGATAAGATAGAATATGATGATGAATAATATCGGTTTTTCAAAAAAGAATGGTGCTGCCAATAGCGGTATCCAGAATAACCTGCCAATAAAGGAAAACAGCACGTATACTTTTTTTCTGCTGAAGTGTTGTGATAATTCTGAGCCCGGGATTTGGGTGAGTATTGCTGCCAGAAATGGCAACGCTCCTAAAAAGCCGATTACTTCGTTTGAAGCGCCTAAAGCAAGCGCAAATGCTGCCAGATAAGCCGATGTTAAACCGTCATATGCTGCCCAGAGAGCGCTTTGTGTCAGAAATACGCGCTTGTTGCTCATATTTTGAACACCATGCCTTCTGGTCCTGGATTGCAAATCAGAGTCTTGCCAGCTTTGTACTTGACTCTAAAGTTTTCGTGCAAATGCCCCGATAGTGCTAGGACTGGCTTGTATTGTTTTATGAATGCAGCATAGCTTGAACATCCTGCGTAGTCGTCCATCCATTCAAGATAGTCAAGTTTTGTATGTGCAGGAGGCGCGTGAGTAATGAGTATTAATTTGTCTTTTAGTTTTGCTTTATTTTCTTTTACAAACCTGTCAAAGTCTTTGTCTCCTGCCAGTCTGCCTTGGCCGTAAAAACCTCCTCCTCCGTGCGCTACTAAAGTATAATCGCCAAGTTTTGTCAGAGTTCTGTGCACAAAGTGCATGTTCGGATATTTCTTGCAGAGTTTTTTGACTATTACGTCTGTCTCGTGGTTGCCGTGTATTATGTAAACTGGTTTTTTCAGCTCTGCTACTTTTCTAATTACTGCTTCTATGTTTTGCTCGAAGATTGTGAAGTCTCCAAGGCAGAAAATGTAATCTGGTTTTTCCTTCTTTAAGAGTGCCTGTATTTTTTTATATGCAGTAACGCCTGCGTGTAAATCAGTAAATGCCAGGATTTTCATGCTCATGATAGAAAAATTTGCTCTTTATATTCTTATCTGGGGAAGGCAATGTTGATGATTGTTCTGTATACTTCAAAGTTGCCGAGTACATACGTTTCTATTATCATTCCAATTGCTAGTACGGCTATTGAAATTAGCAGCAGGTAAAAGTTGTATTTGAAGATTACACCCATTTTATTTGATAATAACTTCTCTTTGAGTATGCCGTCTGAGAGCGTTGTGCCGGATAGTGTTGAGAGCATGTAACTGAGTCCTTCCATGAATGTGTGCGGAAATACGCTTACAATTACAAGTAAAAACAGTATGAAGGGGTTTGCTGTTGAAACAACTCCTGCTGTTTTTGCCAGTGTTCCGAATACTGTCCCCCAGACGCTGGCGTTCCACGCAATGAATAGTATTGCGCCGTTTCCTGCTATTAGCGACAGTAAAAAGCACAGTCCGAGTACTTGCATGTTCCAGCTGAACAAGTCCCACCATAATGCCCAGCTGAAGCGTCCTGCCATTCCAGCTGCTGCTTGGCCTGAGACAATGTCAAGTTGTATGTTGAACAAATGCCCGACTGCTAGTTTTGGTAAAATAATGGAAAAGAATGCAAACGTGAAGAATATTCCAAAGAAGATTGCTATGTAGACTTTGACGTGCGGCAGTGTTTCCTGAATATATGCTTTGAACGTGGGCACTCTTCTGCTTGTGATTTCCGCGCTGTCCGTAAGGTCTGACAGTGATGGTATCAAGAACAATGCCGTAATTCCTACTGCAATAACAGCCGGGTCATTTGGAAATATCATCAGGGCAATGAACAATCCCAGAACTGTATAGCCAATTCCGAGCAACAGCCCATACCAAGGATGGTCGTGCAGGAATTCTGCTGAGTACAAACGTTCAAAGACCATATACTATATGAAAGAACATTCACTTTTAAACATGATTGATGACGACTGAGTGACTACCGTACCGCATAATAATCTTCCAGCACAATGCTTCCTACATTAGCAAGGTCTTTTGCCAGGCTTAGCCTTCCTTCGCCTATCTTGGTAATCTGTTTTGCCAATTCAATGCCTTCTTTGTCCAGTTGAATTCCAACAAGTGAGATTGTAATGCCTGCACTGCGTGCAGTGCTTACCGCCCTTAAAGTTTCCTTCTCTGGGTCCTTGCCTACAGTCGGCAAAGCATCAGTTAAAAGTATCAAATGTTTTGTCTCACCAGTCGGCGGGAATAGTTCTACGCTTTTTGCTATCATGGCTGCAAAGTCTGTCTGTTTGCTAGCTTTGATGTGTGAAATCTCATTTAAAAGTGTTGAAAAGTTGCGTGTTGGTGGTATGGCGCTTTTAATCTCGCTGCCAAACACTACCAAACCAACATCATCTTTGTCTTGTATTGCGTTGTAGGCAAGTGCAATTCCTGCTTTCTTAGACATTTCCAACTTTTTGCCTTTCATGCTTGCGGAAGCATCAAGTGCAAAGATAATTGAAACTTTTCCCCTACCCTCTCTTTCCGAAGTAATCAAGTCTTGCGCCATCAAACTCTTGTGCGCTCTTCTGATTGCCATATGTACAGAACGTTTGATATTGATATCCTTGTACCTGTCTCCTTTTCGATAATTTCTGTTGCCTGCTTTCTCCCCATAATGCCTTGCTCGTTTGTTGACTTTTTCTCCCATTTTGTCTTTGGCGATGAACTTGTCTAATTCTTTCACTAACACAAGAGCGCCAAGTTCTGCGCCTTTATCTGTTATTATTCCTTCTGAATCCAGTAAGTTGTCGTCTTTCATCTGACCAATATTTTCGTAGAGTGCTTTCTGTAACTCTTTCCTGAACTCGGGAATTTTCAGGTTTTTTTCTATGTAATTGGGATCGTAGCCTGTAAGAAGCCTCAGCAATTTATCTCCAAATATTTGTTTTGCGATTGAGAAATTTTTCGACATGCTGGCGAATAGCATGTCTGGAGTAAAAGCTCCGATTCCTCTATTTGTCGCTTCTTGTATCATCTCGGCGTGGTCTACTGTTTTCTTGTCGCCGGCTAATACGGAATTCATCAGTTTGTCTTCAGTGTATTGCTTGTGCAGTTTGCCTTCAGCGCTTTCGCCTTGAGAAATGTCCTTTACTTCTTGCTCGAGGTCAAAGGCCACCACCACCGGAAAGCTCGGGGTGTTGCCCTGAGAACGCGTCAAACTGCTCTTTGATGAACTCTTCGTTCGTCTGCAGGTATTTGACGCTCGGCTTAAGCTCAATTCTATGAGCTAGGACTGATATAAGTGCTTCTGCAAGGTCTCCAGGCGTTACTATTTTTCTTTTTGCCAGGAAGGCGTTTGCCTGTGCTCTTTCGTAGATGCCAAGGCTTGCTCTGACGCTTGGTTTCTTTAAGATGTTCTTGTGTTCTCTTAACATTCTTACAAATAATATTCCTAATGATAGTAATTCGTCTTCAAACTCGAGAGGCAGCTTTTGTCCTTTATTCAGCACTATTCTTTTTTCGATGTCAAGGCTTTCTGGATAACCCATGTGGACTATGTCAAATCTGTCCATGAAAACGTCTGACAATTTTTCAGTTGCTGCAGTCTCTTCCGGATTCATCGTTCCGATAAAGATGAAGTTTGCAGGCAAATCTACTGTGTAAGCTCCTAAAGTAGACTTGCCTTCTTCAAGAACTTGTAATAATGCGTTCTGTAATTTTTCAGGACATCTATTCAGTTCGTCAAAGAATAATATTCCTTGGTTTGCCTTGAATATTTTGCCTGGAGTGAAGGCTTGTATGCTTGTCGGCCCAAATTGCAGTGCTTTAACCGGATCAATGTCTCCAAGTAAGTCTTCAACAGTCAAGTCAGGACTGCCTTGCACTCTTACAAATCTCTCTTCACCATTAACTTTCTTTGTCTTTGGCTTCTTGACCTTGCATTCCGGACAAAGAGGATTTTTCGGATCACAGTTGTACTCGCATTCGTTCACAACAAGCGCTGGCAGTAAGCGCGCCACGTTCTTCGCTAAAGTAGTCTTGCCTATGCCTGGTGGACCTAACACAATAACGTGCCTGTTCATCAGAAGGGCACTTTTCAGCTGTTGTTTTGTTTTTTCCTGTCCAAGGATGTCCGTAAACGGATCTGCCTGCAGGAATACTTTTTGGAAATGCTCACTCATGGTCTTAAGAAATACGCTCGTGTGCTTTAAATATTTACCGTCTGCGTGCCTTCTTCAAGCGTGAAACTGCTTTCTTTACCAGCGGTTTTGCTCTTTTAAGTCCGCGCTTAAGCTCTGCCTTGGCAAACTGCTTTATTCGCTCTTTTTCTACTCTCACTTCTGCAGTTATTACCTTCGCAAGCCTTTGTGCTTCTTTTCTGTTGATAATGCCTGATTTGACAAGCATTTTCATATCGCGTGCCAGCCTGCTTTTTGCTGCTGTTACAATGCGCGCTCCTAATCTCATCGCTTTTCTGATTTTTCTTGCCATGCTCTCACCTGTGGATATTAGTTATTTAAAACCTTCGGAAAGGTGCTCGGAGATTCTCACAATCAATTATTTATTTTTGCGGATTTCCAACACTTATGTACTGTCTTCGTGTACATCATATGGTTTTCTCTGTTCTCGTGTGATTGAAATGAATAGTACTATGACAAATAAGCTGGCAATGCTTAAACTGAGCAGGCTGATGATACTATAGTCAGCTACTTTCGGCCCGACATTTATCATTAGACTGCCGGCCAGAATGCACGCTGCTGCTATCATTGCATAGCTGAGTCTGTTGCTTGACCTGTTCAGGTCCTGGCCTATGTGTCTGAACTGCGTGTCTCTGAGATTTATCGTTACGCCTTCTTTTTTTACACGGTCCAAGACATCCATTGTTCTGGATGGTATTTCAGAGATTGCTTCTGCAAATAAGCGTGCTCGTTGAGTAAAGTGTTGTAATGTTTTTTTTGGTGCGTGCTGTTTTTTCAGCAGTTGCGAAATGCGCGGCTCTGAATATGCGACAAAATTAAAGTGGGGGTCTAATTGACGCGCTGTTGCTTCTACTGTCATCATTCCCTTTCCTAGAAGTATTGTATCAACTGGCATTCTGATGTGGTGCTGTGCGCATAGTATGAACAGTTTATTGAGCAAATGTGAGACTTTTCTTTTTTCGGGGTTTGATTCCCACCAGGAACTGACGAGTTCTGAAACATCATTCATGAACACATCTACTTTTGTCCTGCTGCCTGGAGTGCCGTATTTGAGCAGTGTTTCTGATATTTCGCGTGTGTCTCTGTCGAGAATTGCCATGTAGAGGTCAATTCCCAGCTTTCTTGTGCGTACATCAAGGTGTCCGACAATGCCGAAGTCCAGCAGTCCGAGTTTTCCGTCTTTCATCAACAAAATGTTTCCTGGATGTAAGTCTGCGTGGAATGTTCCGCAAGTAAAGACTTGATCGACAAACGCATCAACTAGAACACGCGCCATATGCGGCTTGTCTGCTATTTTCATTTCTGACAGCTTTACGCCGTCCAGATATTCCATTGTCAGGATTTTTTCAGTTGTATATGCCCAGAAGACTTTGGGAACTACTATACTCCGTATATTGATTCCCTTGCATATTTCGTCAATATGCCCTGCCTCAACCGTGAAGTCAAGTTCTTTTTTTGTATATCTTTCAAATTCATTTATTATTTGTATGATATCAACATTATTTTGCAGGTGTTTCTGCAGCTTTTGTCCAATGTAGCGGATGATGTCAATATCTGCTGCAAATTTCTGCCGCATATCCGGCCGTTGTACTTTTATGGCAACTGCTTTCCCACTCTTCAAACGTGCTTTGTGCACTTGTGCAACGCTTGCGCTGCCCAGTGGTTTGGGATCTATGTGTGTAAAAATTGCAGTGTATGGTTTCCTGAACTCGTGTTCAATTGTTTTTTCCACAACCGCCAATGATTCTGGTGGAACGTCGTCTTGCAGTTTGGCAAACTCATCGCAGTATTCAACTGGCACTAAGTCTGGCCTGACGCTCAGCAATTGTCCGAGCTTGATGTAAGCTCCCCCAAGCTCTTCCATAGATAATCGTAATCTCTTTGGCAGGTCCGGCGGCAGTGCTCCAGCGTCTCTTTTGAAGATTGGCAAGTACCAAGCAAACCCGTATCTGCTGAGAACTCCTCCTAAACCGTGCTTGGCAAGGACTCTAATTACTGTGGCAATGCGTTTAATGTCCTCTTTTTCCATATTGCATCCTTTAACTTACGCTATGGAAAAAGAGACCAACCGAATCGCATTCGGCGCTGCCTCTTTTTCCATTAATCGTCCTCATGAAGAATCCATTTAAATACCTTATGTTGCCGCCTATATATAGTATCCGAACATTTAAAAAGAACTGCCCATCTTCACACCGGTTAATGTACGAACTTATCATTACAGAGAAGCCAAATGCCAGCAAGAAGGTGGCCGAGTCGTTGGCTGATGGAAAACCGGTTAAGAAGGACATTAAGGGCATTCCATATTATCTTGTAACGCACGGCAAGAACGAGATTGTGGTTGGCTGTGCTGTTGGCCACTTGTTTGGTCTTGCTGAGAAAAAGAAGTCCAAAGGTTTTGCTTATCCTGTGTTTGACATTGAGTGGGTGCCTACATTTGAGATTTCTAAGGGTGCTGCCTTCACCAAAGGTTATCTTGAAGCTTTGAAAAAATTGTCAAAGGATGCGAAGTCTGTTACTGTGGCAACTGACTATGATGTTGAGGGTGAAGTTATTGGTCTTAACATTGTGCGTTATATTTGCAACAGAAATGATGCCAAGCGTATGAAGTTTTCTACCTTGACAAAAGATGAATTGGTTGAATCTTATGAAAAAGCTTCTGAGCATTTGGACTGGCGTCAGGCAGAGGCTGGTGAAACAAGGCATTTCCTCGATTATTTTTACGGTATTAATTTGTCGAGGGCCTTGACTAGTTCTATCAAGAATGCAGGTATGTTCAAAATTTTGAGCACTGGTCGTGTGCAGGGTCCTGCATTGAAGATTGTTGCTGACAGGGAGCGTGAAATCAGGGCATTCAAACCTGTACCGTACTGGATGGTTGAACTGCAGGGAAAAGTAAAAGATGGCGTGCTTGTTGCATGGCATGAGGCTGATAAATTCTGGGAAAAAGACAAGGCAGACTCAGTAATGGATAAAGTCAAGGGAAAGAAGAAGGGCTCTGTTAAGGAAGTTACCAAGGGTCAATTTAAGCAGAATCCTCCCGTACCTTTTGATCTTACAAGTTTGCAGACAGAAGCTTACCGTTGTTTTGGCACTAACCCAAGCGTCACATTAGCAATTGCCCAGGACTTGTACACAAATGGTTGGATTTCTTATCCCCGTACCAGTTCACAGCAGCTGCCGCCAAGTATCGGCATTCATAAGATTCTCAAAGAATTGTCAAAACAATCTGAATACAAGGAATTAGCAAATATGCTCCTGCAAAAGTCAAAGCTTGAGCCAAATAATGGCAAGAAGACTGATCCTGCTCACCCGGCTATTTTCCCGACTGGAATTGCGCCAAAAGGGCTTGAAGGCAGGGAGGCTAAAATCTACGACATTATCGTCAAGCGTTTCTTCTCAACTTTCGGAGAAGCAGCCGTCAGGGAAACAGTTATTGCAAAAGTTGACGTGAACAACGAGTTATTCATCTCAAAAGGAACTAGAACAGTTGCTCCTAACTGGCACGTCTTTTACGCTCCATATGTCAAACTTGAAGAGGAAGAACTTCCTGCAATGAAAGCAGGCGAGGAAGTTTCGATCAAAGACATCATCCAGCATGCCGATGAAACAAAGCCGCCAAAACGTTACACTCCTGCTTCTCTTATCCGGGAATTGGAAAAGCGCAATCTTGGAACAAAGGCAACGCGTGCTGAAATTGTAGAGACATTGCGCAAACGTAATTATGTTCAGGGTGAAGCTATTACTGTAACAGAATTGGGCATGGAAATAATCATTATTCTTGAGAAATATTCTCCTAAAATTCTTGATGAAGAGCTTACCCGTCATTTTGAAGAGGATATGGAATTAATAAGGGAGAATAAGAAGCATCGTGAAGAGATTTTGGAAGAAGCAAAGCATGTAATGACGGATATTTGCACTGAATTCAAATCAAAAGAAAAACTCATTGGAGAGGAGCTCAAGAAGACTTTTACTGAGACAAGAGCGGCAATGACGACTGTGGGCAAGTGTCCGAGTTGCAAGCCGGGTATGCTTATCTTGCGCACTGGAAAGTTTGGCCGGTTTATCGCGTGCGACAAATATCCTGATTGCAAAACTACTTTTAAGCTGCCTGCGTCTGGTTTGGTTGAAGTTACGCCTAACATCTGCCAGCACTGCCAGTTTCCTATTGTTAAGATGATCCGCAAAGCCAAGAGGCCTCAGGAAGTCTGCATTAATGTTGATTGCCCAAGCAAGGCAGTTCCTGCTTATGTTGAAAAACCTTGTAAAAAGTGCGGTGAAGGGAAGATGATTCTCAGAAAGAGCATTTATGGTGGATTCTTGGCATGCAATCGGTTCCCTAAGTGCAGAAGTATTGAAAGAATTCCGAATCCTAATCAAGATGCTGCCAAAGCTGCAGCTAAACAGGAAAAAGGCAAAACTCAATCAAAAAGTTCTTAAAGGCTCATTTAGTTATTTGCAGTATGAAATGGGTGATAATTTTCCTGCTCTTGTCTGCCGCTGTAAGCGCTCAGGAAGTGCTTGCTAAAGGCAATATTACACTGTTGGCCTTGGTGGAGAACGGCACGAGTAAAACTGGCAGTGTTGCTTCATTAGAGCTTGAATTGCGTCCTGGTAGTGAGCGCGTGTTTTTGGAAACGTTCCCTATGACTAAAGTTACTACACAGGCTTCTTTGAGGTTTGCCCAGCAGATTGCTTGCAAATATATTGAAGTTGATTGTTCAAAATATGATTTCTTGTTTGCCATTCGCGCCATGCCCGGCATTGTTGGCGGTCCTAGTGCTGGTGGTGCTGCTGCACTATTAACTACTGCTTTGCTTCTCAATAAGTCCTTGCCTGGAGATGTTGCTATGACTGGCACGATTAACAGTGGCGGCATGATTGGTCCGGTTGGCGGCTTGCAGAACAAGGTTGAGGCAGCTGGCAACAATGGTATCAGAACTGTTTTGTTGCCAAAAGGCACAAAGGATGTCAAGGACAATAATAATAAGACCTTGGATCTTGTCGAGTATGGCAGGCAGTTTAATTTAACCGTTACTGAAGTCGCAACATTGGGCGAAGTCTTGGATCTTGTGCTCGGTATTCCTCAGCAGATTTCAGACGAGGAATTGAGGATTGAAGGCAGATATCAGCGTATTATGAAGGACGTGTCTGAAGATTTATGCAAGCGCAGTGCGGATTATTTCTCAAGGCCTTTGAAGGATAATCTAACACAGGCCAGGAATTTCACTGAACGGTCAGTTGCTGAACAACAGAAGGGTGCTTATTACGCTGCTGCTTCTTACTGTTTCCGTGCAAATGTAGAATACAAGAGTTATTGGTATCGTGAACAGAATCTTTCCATATTAGAGCTTGAGAACAGGGTTGAACAGTTGAAGGCAGAAGTCAACAAAACCAAAAATGAGGTTGAGTCGCGGAACATTACCACTTTGACTGATTTGCAGACGTTTATGGCTGTGATGGAGCGCGTTGATGAAGCAAAGGGTTTGCTGGATGAAGTTTCCAATGACCTGAAGAATAATCAGACAGATAGTGCAGGCACAATTGGTTTTGCTGAAGAAAGACTATTCTCTGGAATCACTTGGTCGCGTTTCTTTGACGGCCAGGATAAGCTGGTGGTTATTGACAAGACTTCATTGCAATCGGTTTGTGTTGAGAAGATTTCTGAAGCAGAGGAGCGTTATAATTATGTGAAAAGTATTATTCCAGAGGCATTGGATGCTACAAGAGCTGATATCGACAACGCTTATGGCTTGCTAAGTAATGGCAAGTACATTATGTGTCTTTACACTGCTGCAAAAGCAAAGTCTGAGGCTGATGTGCTTCTTAGTTTGATGGGTGTTGAGGAGCAGCGCTTTGGTGAAGTGATAGATCTTAAATTGCAGATTGCCAAGCAGGCCTTGATTAAGGCCCAGCGCAAGAACGTCTTCCCGATTATTGCGTACAGTTATTATGAATATGCCAAGTCTCTGAGAGACTTTGACCGTGTTTCTTCAATGCTTTTTACTGAATACTCTCTGGAGCTTTCAAATCTTGACATTTATTTCGAGGAAAAAAAGCCACCAGTTGTAAAACTAAGCATGCCAAAACTGCCCGCTACGTTCTTTGCATTTATAGCTGGAGTGATTGTTGGTGCAGTTTTCATTTGGATTATTGCGCGCCAGATTTCCAGAAAGAGACTTTCGTCTGTTAGTAATTTTCAAACCCTGCAAGCGCCGCGTGAGCGACGCCTGCGAGGGAAAAAGAGGTGATTTTGAAATGAAATGGCGTAGAATGTTTTATCACCCCTACACCACCCTTGTTACTACTCTCATATAGTATAGGAATATATAAATCTTTCGATTTCCGACTACTTAAGAGTAACAACAACGTAATCATGGGCAGGGGCTTTATAAAGGGCCCCTGAAGGAGTTTATAAATGAAGTATGCCTTGATTTGCCTACTGTTGGTTGGGTGCATGGTAACACCTATTCCAGAGGAAACAGGTACCATAGAGGCTTTCTTTTGCGATAAAGTGAATTGTACTCAGATATTTGCTGAAAAGATTGCTAATGCCCAGTCTTTGTCGTGTGCCTTATACCACATTAACAACAACTTCTTTGGCCTGCTTGACCAAAAGGATGCCAAGCTGGTTACTGATGAGGAGCACCCATTGCCGGGCTCTGTTGCGGAATTTGGAAATGGCTTAATGCATAACAAATTCTGTGTTATTGATAACCAATATGTCTGGACCGGCTCTTGGAATCCTGCGCAAGAGATGACGATTCCTAATAATGTTGTTTTGATTCAGAGCAGGACTTTGGCACATGCGTATAAAAAAGAATTTGATGAGCTTTACAATAAAGATTTTCATGGTGGCACGCAGTTTCCAGGTTTGGTAAAACTTAATGGACAGCTTGCTGAAGCTTATTTCTGCCCCGAGGACAATTGCCAAAGTAATGTTATTAACGTATTGAGCGAAGCAAAGCAGTCTATCCATTTCATGGCTTATTCGTTTACTGATGACAGCATTGGTAACATGTTGCTCGAGAAAAAATCTCAGGGTCTTGACATAAGAGGCGTATTTGATCCCAGAAAAAACAAGTACAGTGAATACGAAAAACTCAAAGACTTGTCAAAAATCGCAAAAGTCCACCACAAAGTTTTCATCATTGACGGTAATACAGTTATTACCGGCAGTTACAATCCTTCAAAAGCTGCTAACGAACGAAACGACGAAAACATAGTCATCATTCGTGACCCGCAGATTGCTTTGCAGTTTGAGGAGGAGTTCTCAAGACTCTTCGGATCTTCCCAATAATTTTTGTGTCAACAGGTATTTTATCGGCGTATGCTTTGTCGTCGCCTTTCGTCGCGTGGAGGGCATATGTTTTCAGGAGTTCATTTGGCGCTATCTTGAATTTAAAGTCTCTGATTCTTCCTATTTGCGGTTTGAATAAAATGCGGGGAAATCGCGTAACTGCTATTCTGCCATAAGTGACATACTCTTCGCCTTCCTTTGTTGCCATTGCCAAATCTGCTTTGCTTCCGTCTTCTTTTCGTTTTATCTTGTACAAATCCTGAAACCATTCGCCTTTATAATTTAAATCAGAAGTTGTTTTTTCTATCTTTTTTGCATCTTTCTTTAAGCAAAGAATATCCACATCTTGGTGCGGTCTTGTTTGATGTCCTCTTAGTCCATCAAGCCCGAAACCGGCTATGACCATGTAATGTATGTGAGCTTTTTCAAATGCATCGAGAAGTTCTTTTAGTTTTTCTAAAGTAACCAGTGTTTTCATTTAATCAATTCGTGTTTTTTCAGAATTGTTTTCATTCTTTCAAAATCTTCTGACTGTCTGAACTGTCTTAATTGCTCATCTGGCAGTTGTCTTATCATGTTCAATGTGATTTTTGATATTTCTTTGATGTCTGCTATGGCGTCTTCTGCTGCCATTTTTGCCTGCAGGAATTCTTCGCTTGAATGGTCTTCTTTTTTGAAGAATTTGGTTAGCATGCTGTCTTTGCGTTTTGTCTCTGGTGCTTTTTCGTGGTATACTTCTACTTCCTCATGAAGCTCTATATGGTCTGGTAATTTTCGTTTAGGAATCAGATTTTGAAGTATCTCTTTTAGGCCCTTGATGCTGATGCCTGCCCGCTTGCGTGCGCGCAGGTAATCTTCCATATCTTTGTCGAATTCTCGTGACATAGTGCGGTTTTAACAGAACGGCGTTTAAAAAGTTATCTATAACAGCTTTTTAAGGTTCTGAAAGTCCTTTTCCATTCTCTCAGCCATTTTTGTAAAGCGCATTGCTGCAGATGGATGCACAGTAACCATGATGTGCTTGCTGTTCAGCAGGGGTTTGATACATTCCGCTGTCCTGCCCAACAGAACCACAATTTCTGGCTTGATAATATCAAGCTGCCGAAGTAGATATGGTCTACACGCGTGTATTTCTTGTTCTGTTGGTGCCCTGTTTTTTGGTGGAAAATGTTTGACTGTGCTGGTGATAAACACATCTTCGCGTTTGAGCCCTATTGATTCAATCATTTTTGTCAAGTATTTTCCTGCTCTGCCAACAAATGGCCTTCCTGTTTTGTCTTCGTTTGCGCCTGGCGCTTGGCCGATGAAGAATATTTTTGCATTTGCCGGCCCTTCTCCAGGTACGCCATGCATTGCGTGTTTATACAATGGACATTTTGTGCATTCAGAAATTTCATTTGAAATAACTTTGAGAGAGTCTTTCATTAAGAAAGAAGAATAATAAACAGCTTTAAAATTTATCTATAAAACGCTTCAGAAGTCGGAATCTCTTCTCTGCTTCTGTGCTGCACATCTACATCGCGCACTTCGTTTGATACCAAGTCAAGATATTCATTGCGCGAAACCAATTGACTGCCTTTCTTTAAATCTGCCTGCATGATTAACCCCGTGCTGGGATCTATGTTCAATTCAAGTGCTGGGTCAGTCTCAAATCTGACAAAGATGCTTGCTCTGCCTTTGATGTAATATTTGTTGGCTTCTATTTGATTTGGTTCATTATTCAGATTTGCAAAGAGCCAGTCTTCAGGAAGTATGACATCATATTCTTTTATCGGAACTGGATAAGCAAGATCATATAATTTTAAGTCGTAACATTGGGAGTTGACGGGACTTTTGTGGCCTTCGCAGAAGGCAATTGCTGTTTTTGCTGCGCGGTCGACATATATTGTATCATAATAGAAGAATTGTTTCTGCATTTCTCCGAATTTGACGTTTTTGACGATGACAGGCGCGTCAAGAATTATCTTGAATCGTGTTCCTTTGACATAATATTCAGTTCCTTTGTATTTGAATTGGTAGCTTCTGACATTTTTTGCGAACGTATCAAGGAAATCGTACATCTTTGTGCGGGTTGCATTTCCTGCTGTTACTTCTTTGACAGTTTCAGTTAATGTTTTTTGCAAATCTTCATCTGGCGTTGGTGCAGAAATTGCTTCCTGTGCTACAGGACTTGTCTCATTACTTTCTGATGGAGGTGTTGTTGCCTCTGTTTTTGGTTCTTCTGCCTGTTTCTTAATGTCATCTGTTAGTTGTTTTGCCTTGTTTGGCTCTGGTGCAGCGCATGCCGCCAAAATGAGCAATGATATGACGATGAGTGAAAGATATTTCATAATAAAAAATACCAGAGCTGGTGTATTTAAGCTTTGTTGTGACATGGTTTAAATATCTGAATATATGTTTGCAAGGTATGCCAGTGAGAAGCGCGGGAGTTGTGGTGTTCAATGAGATTAAAAAGAGGGAATACTTGCTTTTAAAGTCAGGTCATTGGGATTTTCCAAAGGGTATTATGGAGAAAGGAGAAAAATCCAAGGCTACTGCACTGCGTGAACTAAAAGAGGAAACTGGCATTTCAAAGGCATCTATTCTGCCTGGCTTTAAGGAAACAATCAGTTTCATCTACACGTGGAAAGGGAAAAGGCTTTTGAAGTTCGTTGTTTTCTATCTTGCTAAGACAAGGCAAAAAAAGGTGAACTTGTCATTTGAGCATAAAGGTTTTATCTGGCTGCCATATAAAGAGGCGGTGAATAAGGCAACCTTCCAAAATGCGAAGAACATATTGAGAAAAGCAGAGAAATGGCTGAAAGCACATGAAAAATAAGGAAATCGCGGACATGTTCTTTGAAATGGCTGACATTCTTGAGATGCAGGGTATTGATTGGAAGCCGAATGCGTACAGGAAAGCAGCACGCGCCATTGAAACATTGAGCGAACCGATTGAAAAAATGTATGCGCAGGGTGGAATAAGGGCATTGATGGGCATTCCCGGTGTTGGCCAGAGTCTGGCTTCCAAAATTGAGGAGTTCTTGAAGACTGGAAAGATGAAGGAATTCAATCAAATTGTCAAGAAAATTCCAAAGGGCGTTGAGGAAATGATGCACGTTCCTGGTCTTGGCCCGAAGAAAGTGATGAAGCTTTACAAAAAATTGAAAATCATAAGTCTTTCTCAACTGGAATCTGCTGCCAAGGCTGGAAAATTGAAAAAACTGGAAGGTTTTGGCGCAAAGAGCGAACAAGATGTTCTCAGAGGTCTTGGAATATTAAAACAGGGTAAAGAGCGCGCATTATTGGGCATTGCCCTGCCAATGGCAAGGGAATTCGCTGAAAGATTATCTGAAGTTGATGGCGTGAAAAAAGCAGAGCCTGCTGGAAGTTTGCGAAGAATGAGGGAGACTGTTGGCGATATTGACATTCTTGTCATCAGCTCAAAACCGGCAAAAGTGATGGATTTTTTCACTAAAATGCCTGAAGTCCAGACCGTGCTGGCAAAGGGTACAACAAAGACCACAGTCATTCTGAAAGATGGAATCCAATCAGACGTGCGTGTTCTCGACGAGAAATCATTTGGCGCTGCACTGCAGTATTTTACGGGCAACAAGGACCATAATGTTTCTCTCAGGCAGATGGCAATCAAGAAAGGCTTCAAATTGTCTGAGTATGGCCTGTTCAAGAAAGAAAGATATGTTTGCGGCAGGACTGAAAAAGAGCTTTACACAAAGCTTGGCCTTCCGTACATTGAACCTGAATTGAGAGAGAACCAGGGCGAGATTCAGGCAGCGTTAAAGCATAAGCTCCCTCACATTATTTCTTACAATGCCATGAAAGGTGATTTGCATATGCACAGCAAGTGGAGCGACGGCTTGCATTCTACTGAACAGATGGCGAAAGCTGCACAGGACAGAGGTTACAAGTATATTGCAATGACAGACCATTCAAAGAGCGAGCGAATTGCAAATGGAATGGATGAGAAACGGCTTGTCAAGTATATTGCAGAGTTGGACAAGCTGCAAAATAAATTTAAAATAAGGATTCTGAAAGGATGTGAAGTTGACATTATGCCGGACGGCTCATTAGATTTTGACAATAAATATCTGAAGCAGCTCGATTTTGTTCTTGCCGCAGTTCATTCGCGCTTCAAATCAACAAGGCAAGACATGACTAAGCGTATTTTGAAAGCATTTGAAAATCCATATGTGAATGCGCTTGCGCACCCTACTGGCAGGCTTATCGGCAGGCGTGATCCTTATGATTTTGATTTTGAGAAGATTGCCCAAGCTGCAAAAGACAGATGTATTGCGTTGGAATGTGATGCTTATCCGACGAGATTGGACCTTAAGGACTTGCACATCAAGTCTGCTGTTGAGATTGGCTGCAAGATATCTATAGATACTGACAGCCACGCTGTTGACCAGTTGCGTTTTATGGAGTATGGGATTGCGCAGGCAAGAAGGGGCTGGGCTGAGGAAAAGGATGTCATAAACACTTGGTCATTGCAAAAATTGCAAAAGTTTTTAACAAGATAAATTAAAGAGGAAAAAATGGCGATAAAAGCTGATTTGGAAAAAAAGGTTCCTGATTTTGTGAAAAATACTACTGAGTGGTCGACTTTCTTGCATTGGATATCGCAGAATGAAATTGAGACTAGAGACCAGTTGATTGCTGTATTAAACGCACAGATTAAATTCTATCAAGACTTTGTGACGAAGAACTTAGAAGGTTCGCGCGAAGGCACGAATGCGAGGAAAGTGCGGGAATCTGCCCAAACACTTAGCTTTTTGAGGCTCGCTAAGGAAAAAATTGTGAAATACTTATAATGCCGATTATTAACAGAACTAAGGACAGTGTACTGGCTGATTCTTTTGAAGAATGCAGGTCTTTCTGGCAGCAGACAAAAGGGATGATGTTCAGAAAAGAGGTTGTTCCATTGGTTTTCACATTTCCAAAGGAGAAGATTGTGAAACTGCATTCTTGGTTCTGTCCTGACAACATGGACTTGGTGTTTCTCGACGAGAGCTGGGAGGTTGTTGAACTACAATCTGAATGGGATACTTACAGCAGCTACAATCCTTCCAAGCCATTTATGTTTCTTTTGGAGCTTCCGCGCGGCACGATTTTCAAGTCTGGCACACAGGTAGGAGACGTCGTGCATATTCTGAAGTAGCTGTATCGAGCACAAGTTTTAAAATGTTAGAAAAATACGTGCACTATATTGGAGGGATACATATGAAAATGACCGCTATTCTCGCAATAAGTATGTTTATACTGCTCGCAGCTTGTGCACCGCAGGGACAACCAGCGGAAAAAACAGCACAGATCACGAAATGGGGCTTCATCGGCCCGTTAACTGGTACGGCAACGCTCTATGGCCAGCCCGCACTGAACTCGGTGCAGATTGCTGCAGAAGAAATTAACGCGGCAGGCGGCATTAACGGAAAGAAACTTGAACTTGTTGCCGAGGACGGCAAGTGCGATGGCGCTACCGCAGTAACGGCTGCAACAAAGCTTATCGACGTGGACAAAGTCAAGATTATCATTGGCGGCCATTGCAGCACCGAAAGCATGGCTATTCTGCCGGTCACGCAGGCAAAGGGCGTCTTCCAGTTCGCTGGCGACACATCATCTCCTGCATTTACAGGCAAGGGAAAGTACGCGCTCCGCATCACGCCATCTGCGACATACTATGCTGGCGCACAGGCAGAAGTCGCGTTTAAGAAAGGCATCAAGAAGGTCGCGGTCTACAATGAGCAGCGGGACTTCCCGCAAGGTGTGGTGAACGCTTTCACCAAGCGTTTCAAGGAGCTTGGCGGTGAAATTGTCTCTGCAAACTCGTTCGCGCCCGGCACCACAGATTTCAGGACTGACCTCCTTAAGCTCAAAGAAACAAACCCTGATGTGGTTCTGTTCAGTGCGCAGGGTCCTGATTCCACCTCACTGTTCTTCAAGCAACTCAAAGAGCTCAGTATAACATTGCCAGTCATGGGCGACCCTGTTACTATCAGCAAGGGTGCCTGGGTCAAATCCGAAGGAGCAATGCCTGCTACAGCGTGGGCCGTGACGCCGCATGCTGATCCTGATACAAATGAAATAAGCAAGCATTTCGCCGAGGTATACCAGCAGAAGTATGGCGACCTTCCTGCGATTGACTTTGCGCTTGTCGCCGAGAATTACGATGCAGTTAAGCTGCTCGCAGAAGTTGTTACAGTGTGCGGCGAAGATGATAAGGATTGCATCAGAGAGAAGATTATAGCCACAAAAGACCGCACGGGAGCGGTCGGAACATTCTCATTTGGCGAGGACGGCGATGCAGTTTACAGCCTTGCGATTGTCCACATTGTTGATGGCAAGCCGGTATTTGAAGCGATTGAGTGACTGAAATAAAGTGGGGACGGCGGGATTTGAACCCGAATTAGCCGGGTTGGAGCCGGCCGTTCTACCAGGTTGAACTACGTCCCCTTGAAACAATCGTCGATTATGAGCGTATTTAAAAGTTTCTGTACATCACATTTAAAAACAGATATTAGCTTTGTTTTCTAAAAAAAGAGGTTGCATGAAACGTCCATTAGCGTATTATCAGGCGATAGCTATTCTGACCGGCTGCGTTATTGGCGCCGGTATTCTTGGCATTCCGTTTGTTGTAGTACACGCCGGGTTTTGGACTGGTATGTTGGTTATTCTCGGGCTTGGTTTGGCAACTTTGTTCGTGCATCTGTTGATTGGCGAAGTAACTCTTCGTTCTGACAAGTGTATGCAGTTGGCCGGCTATGCAGAAAAGTATCTTGGCATGAAAGGCAAGTATTTGATGACAGCTTCAATGGTTATCGGTGTTTATGGCGCATTAATCGCGTATACTGTTGGTGTCGGGCAGAGCGTGCAGGCTTTGCTTGGTGGTTCTTTCTGGCTGTGGGCTGTTTTGTTTTATGCGTTAATGGCGTGGATAATATTTGGAGGCATCGGTATTCTTGGTCGCTCAGAATTGTTTATGGAGGCATTGAAATTTATCATATTTGGCGTTATTCTGGTTATTTTGTTTTCTTCGCCGCATTTCTTTGCTGAACGTTTTATCGGATTTTCGTGGGAGGCTTTATTGCTGCCGTTCGGCGTCGTGCTATTCGCATACATCGGCACTGCAGCCATTCCTGAAGTAAGGGAAGAAATGAAGACGTGCAGGCTATTGACAAAGCGTGCAATCATTATCGGCTCTGTTATTCCGATTGTCGTGTATTTGTTATTTGCTGCTGCTGTTGTTGGAGTTACTGGGATTGGAACAACTGAAGTTGCTACTATTGGTGTTGGTCAATTGATTGGTGGAATTGGCTTTATTCTATTGCACGCTTTCGCTATTTTGGCCATGGCGACATCATTTATAGCATTGGGCTACGCATTGAAAGAAATGTATTGGATTGACTACAAACTGCCTCATTTGGAAGCGTGGTCTTTGACTTTGCTCATTCCTTTGGCTTTGATTCTTGCCGGCGTGCAGTCTTTTGTGAGGACTTTGGAGGTTGCAGGTGCTTTTGCCGGAGGTATTGCCGGCATTACTGTCGTTTTGATGCATATAAAGGCAAGAAAGCGTTCTGAGAGAAAGCCGGAATTTAGTCTGAGAATAAACTGGCTTGGTTATACAGTTTTAATTGCTTTATTCGCTATCGGTATGCTGTACGAATTATTTCTTCTTGTTTTGTGATCTGATTGACCACACTATCAGAATTAATGCAACGATTGCCACAAGAAGTGCAATGTACGGTTGTATGCGTGGTGGCACTAGATGGCTTTGAACGCGCAATGGAACCGTGTTGCTTGCTATAAATCCTCCTTTGCTGTCTGAGGCTCCGAACTTGACTCTTTCTTCTCCAGTCCAGCCCGGATCTGGAGTCATGAAGGCTGTGCTGCCAACGATGTCAATAGCAATGCGGTTTGTTTTTGAGACGCTGAAGGTTAACTTGTCGCTGTCAGGGTCTTTGAAATAGTTGCTTAAGTCAAGTGAGTGTACTAAATCTTGCTGCCAGACTTGTGGCGGTATGCCGTGTGCAACAGTGCCGCTTGATGGAGTGAGTGCAACTGCGATTAACACGAGCAGTGCTACTCCGATAAAGCCCCAGACGATTCTGTTGCCCGGCACTGTTTTTTGTGTTACGCGTGCGTACAAGCTGTAAGTTCCGTGCTTGTCGATGTCTGCCGTGATGTAAATCACGTTCTTGTCTTCTCCTGTTTTCTTGAAGGATATCGTGCTCCAGGCCTGGTTTGAATAGCGCGCAATTCTTACGTCGTCAAGGCTTGCTTGTTTTCTTGCAAGCCATCTTTTTGAAATTGAGAAAGTTGCTTTAATCGCAGTTGCGTCTTCTGAAACGTTTGTCTTAAGCTGTATTGTTTGATATACTGCTGCTGATGGTGCAACGCGTGCTCGTGTTTTTCTGACGAGCAGTTTGAAGTTTTTGATTGTTTTCTCTGGAGTAATGCTTAGTAATGATAATCCGCGCTTCCAAGCAGTAATGTTTACCGGCTGCACTAGATTTTTCCAGTTTGCTCGTATTACGCGCGCTCTGGAGAGTTTTTTTGCGGCATATATTATTGCAAGGACTATGATGCCTACAAGGACATAAGCCAGGTTTGGTGCGATGAGCGCCCAGAAAGCTGCTATCAGGATGAGTATGATTATGCCGAGTATGACTGCAAGGATTTTTGCGGCCGGCGTCTTTTTCTTTCCTACTATGAGATCTTTTTTTGCTACAACGTGATATTCTCTCTTATATGCTTTCTCAAGCTTTCTCTGCATTTGTTTTTTGACGCGCTCCGTTTCTACGCGTCTGCGCTCTACTTCTTTGTGCTGCATTTCGAGCTTTCGTCTCAGTTTTTCTGCTCGTTTCTGTTCGCGTGCCTTGCGTCTTGCTTCACGTTGTTCTTTCCTGAGACGCATTTTTTCTTTAAATGCAGGGCTTCGCAAATATCTGGCAAGGAAGTATATTCCGGCGATGATTGCAAGGACTATTATTATGGCCGCAATGACTGGTGCCGGATTTTTTTCAAAGAGTGTTTGTGGTTTTAGTGAAATCGTTATGTCCTTGCTGTATCTGATTCCTGTCTGTTCTACTGTTGCAACAAGTGTTGCCGTGTAAGTTCCTTTGCTGATTTCTTTTGTCGGCTGGAACCTTAGTGCTAATGTTTTTGTCTGGCCCGGATTTAATGAGACTGTGCTTGGTGAAATTCCTGCCCAGCTGATGCCCTCCACAGACATTGTGTATTGTGTTATTCTGTCTCCCGTGTTTTCTATGTTTATGTCCGTTGTGCTATCTTCATAGTCTGTTCTTATTCTAGTAATGCCTTCTGCAATAACTGGAATGTCTGTTGCTTTGATGATAAGCTCAAGTGCGATTTCTTTGTGCTGGCTTGATTTGTCGGCATCAATTGAGACTGTTAATGGGAAAGTTCCTGATTGCGTGCAGTCATCTGGTGTCACGGAAACGATTATGTCTTTTCTCTCGTCGCCTTGTAAAACAGCTGTTTTCTCGCTCACGTGAACGTTTGGATGTCCTGATGCTTGCAGGTTGTATATTTCGGTGAAATTGAGAGGGTTGTGCAATGAAAGCGTGTAGCCTGCTGTTTCGCATGGTGCAATGACTGCGCTTGTTTGTGAAAGAGTTAAATTGAGATTGTCTGGCACTGCAATTATCAATTCTTGTGTGAGCTGCTTTTCTACTTCTTCATCTGAGAAGAATAAGTCAGTTGAGTAAATGCCTGGTTTTACGTTGCAGGGTATGTTGTAAAAGGTGTTTATTACAATGCTTTGTTGTGGCTGTAATGTGAAGCTGATTGCCGAGAATGTTACATAGTCGCTTGCATCCCCTTCTACGCTTAAGCCGAAGGTTGATTGTACTTCTTTTGTGTTCTGTATTGTTACGTTTCTTACTGCGCTGCCGCAGGGGACTGCATTAACGGTTAAATCTCCAAAGGCATTAAAGTCTTGGGCGCTGACGCTCACGAGAAATAAAGAAGCAATTAACAAAAAAATGATTGTGCGCTGCATTGATCCCCCAAAACGAATGTATCCTTAGTAGTATGTTTCGGCTTGTTCCTTGCCGCGCAAGTGTCCGATGCCGATTATAATGCCAAGGATGACGAGCAGGACCACGAGGACGATGAGTATTACCTCAAACACGCCCTTGGATTTTGACTGCTGTGATACGACATTGGCTGTCAACGTGAGTTCTTGTCTGCTGTCGCCTGATGCGATTGTTGCGACAAGTGAGTGTGCTCCTGATGGTGCTTCCTCGCTGACTTGTACGTTGACAAAGATGGTCTGTGTCTGGCCTGCTGGTACGACGAGCATGCTGGTTGGCGTGATTGTTACAGCTGCCCAGTCTGTACTTGGCACAGTGACCACAAATGTCTTGCTGGTCTTGCCTGCATTCGTTACTGTGATTGGGAAGATTGCTGTTTGTCCATTTGCAACGCTTTGCATCTGGTTGCCTAGGGTTATGCTTGATGTCTGCTTGTTGTCTTCATTGCAAGTCTCATCTTCGAGCACAGTGATTGTGCGTTTCTCGCTGACTTTTCTGTGTCTCTGTGAGAACTCGACATCGACTGTTACGTCGTACTGGCCTGCTTTTGCGCACTTCGGTACTCTGAGGAAGATTTCTTCTGTTTCTTCTTCTTCGTCGCCGTCATCGACTTCGTCGATGTATTCTGTGCCTGAAACGCCAAGGCCTGGTATGTTTACTGTGACTTTGACATCATCCTGTGATTTTTCGCCCTTGTTTTCAACGCGCACGGTTGTCAATAATGCACTGCCTGCTCTTACTGCGTTGCTTGGGCTGAACACAACATCTTCAATTTTCATCGCATTTCGTGGAACGTCAATTTTCAAATTGTAGTTTGCAACTCTTTCGTCTCCAAATCTGTCTGAGATTACAACTCTGAGCTTGTAGTCGTCTTCATCAACTTCATCCGGAACTACTATGTTTAACTTCTTGACATACGTGACGTTTGCGTCCGCATCAAAGACTGGTGTTTTGTCTTCGATGTTGTCAACGTCGTTGAATTCGTATCCTGAAATGAACACTCTGACTTCTGCGTTTTCAATGTCATATGTTGGAGTGAATCTTACTCTGACTTCGTATTCTTCGCCGCGTTCTAATGATAATCTGTTAACTGCATTTTCTGTAAGAATAGTGTCGTCGACTTCTACTTCGTCAAGAACAACTGGTAATGCTATTGCTGAACTGATAACTGCTAAGAATAATGCCAATGCAACGATTGCTTGTATTGCCTTCATTATGATGACCCCCACATATGTTTGCAGGACAGTATCCTGCTATTAAAGTTTTTCTATTCTGGAGTAGTTTTACTCTGTTACTACCTTCTAGTAAATACTATTATATAAAGGTTTCGATATCCGTAAGGATTTCGAGACCTCGCCAAACTGCGTTTGGCGTTGGTTTCTATATTATTGCACGATGACTTCAACATCGCGGTGCTTGACGCGGTGTAATGAGCCGCTGTCAATCGTTATGCGTGCATAGTACATGCCTTCTTTGGCATCTTCTGGAAGTTCGATATAAACAGTCTTGCTGACGCGCTTGCCTACTGGCAGATCTTCCATTGGCCCTACTGATGCTTTTACACCAAGGTCTGGAATTGCGACAGCTGCTTTCAGGTTTTCGAGCTTCTCGTCACCATTGTTTTTGAATGAGATTGTGACAGGAACAACATCTCCTGCTTGCGCATCGTATGCGTTTGGTATTATAATAGCGCCGATGTGCACACTGAGTCTGTCATCTTCATCTTCCAGTGTTTGTATTGATGCTCCTCTTTCAACAACGTGCAGTAAGAAGCTTTCCGGCACTCCGTTGCAGGTTACAACAGCCGTTTCACTGCCTACAAAACCTGGATCAAGGAAAAAGATTCTGATGTCGTTTGCGAAGAAGAATAATTCATAATGTGTTGATGTGCTTGTTATTTCAAAGAATAATGTGTCGCTGTCTGGGTCTGTGCACTTGTCAAATACGTTTTCTTGTATGAGCGTGCCTGATGGACTGCCGCGCAGGATTGTTTTATCTGGCAAATCTTGCCATACTGCGTCGTGTTCTGATGGGAATCCTGGTCCTGGTCCTGGTGCTGGTCCGCCTGGCAGGTCTCCGCCTGGGAATCCTATGCTGCCTGGTCCGTCAAAGCTGCCTCCAGTTGTTCCGCCTGTTATGCTGCCTGATGTGCTTCCAGTTCCTGTTTCTGAGCCGCCCGAAAATGCACTCGGATCAGTTCCGCCATATAAACCGCCCGAGAATGCACTTGGATCAGTTCCGCCATAAGAACCGCCTGAGAACGCGCTTGGGTCAGTTCCTCCGAATGAACCGCCTGAGAAAGCACTTGGATCTTGGCCTCCATAAGAGCCGCCTGAGAACGCGCTCGAATCTGTTCCGCCATAAGAACCGCCTGTGAAGAAGCTGCTGTCAAAGCCGCCTTCGAATGCGAAGATGAATGGTGCAGTTATCATTGCTGCTATCAAAAGCATAGAAATGAATGGTAGTGTTTTGGTTGGTTTCATTTGGTTTTTCCCTTTTTATAATTGATAAAAAAATTAAAAATTACTTCTCAACGTATGTGTCGATGTCGCCGAGGTCTTTTACTTTCTTGGCTTTCTCAGCAGCTGATTTTTCTGCAGTTGCTCTTGCTTCTGCTGCTTTTCTTTCTGCAGCTGCTCTTGCTTCAGAGTCTGCTTTTGCTTTTTCAGCAGCAGCTTTTGCAGCAGCGTCGTCTATTTTTGGCGCTTCTACTGCTTTTGGTGCTTCTACTTTAGGAGCTTCTGTTTTCTTGTCTTTCTTTTCTTTCTTTGTTGGCTCAAGAGTTCTCAGTACATACTGAACTCCGACTCTAAGGATTTTGCCTTTTGCGAGAGCATCGTTGTAGCGCTTTTCGCTGAATGTATCTGCATCCACTGAGCAGGATAATTTCTTTCCCGGGAAGTATTGTGCTAATTTTTCTGGATTTTCTACCCAGGTAACACTGCCAAGAAAATCCTGTTGTCTTGCTTCGATTGCTTTTATCTCTTCTTTTGACAAACGCAGATAATCCTCTTTACTTAGGCCGAGCTTTGTATCTCTTGAATATCCCCAGCTGTCCTTGGTTGAACGTTTTGCAAATGCCTTTTCTGCGCTGAAGCCAAGCACTGTTGATTGCTCTGCACATATGCCTTCAAGCTTCATGTGATCGTTTTCATTAACACCCATTGCTTTAACGCTTGATGCTGGATTGCCAGGTTGTTCCTGATAGAGAACAACTGCATATACTTCAAGCTGTTTGCTGTTGAGAAGGTCCGTTTTATACTGATTGCCGTCTTTTGCAATTGATTCTGCTTCTGCTTTTACTGCTTTGCTGATTGCATCTTCGCCTTTGAGTGATTTGCTCACTTGTTCTGCACGTGCAACAGTTGTTTCAATTGTAGAAATTTCATTAGGGTTTACAACGCCGTCTTTCTTGACTGCTTTGAGCTGATCGCGGAGATATACGACTTTTTCTTGGTTGCCTTTTGCAGAATATGAGTCTTGTTCAGCTTTCTGGACTACAGCTGCTTTCTGTTCTAATTTAGAATCCTTTTGTACTGCGCATCCGTAGTTGAAAACGCTTAATCCTGCTGCGAGCAATGCTCCGTATATTCCTTTCATTGTAATCCCCCCGATATGAGCGTCAAACGCTTTATATCTACTGTAGAGTGGCACTAATATTTAAAAGTTTGCCTAAAAATCATATCTGATGATAAAGGCTGCAGTAACGCCGCTCCTTGTTTCTGTTCGGTCAAAGTTTTGACCTGGATCGTCGATTGTTTGCTTGCTTTTGTTGACGCCAAGCAGTACGGATAAGCTCCAGTGTGGAGTTGGTGAATAGGTAAATGTAGCACCACCGCCCATAGTTGTTGTCTGTGTTTGTCTCAGTGAAATTCCGCTTTCTGTTTCGAGATTCTTGTAGACACCATATGTTGTCAAATTCCATATGCCGCCATTTCCTTTTTCATCGCGGTAATTCCACGTGAATGATGGCCCAAGCTTGAATTGTATTGTGTCGTCTTGTTCAAGTTCAACAAACTCGTTTCTGTTCCAGTACACGTCTGCAAGAAGGTCAAGTGTGAAGTTTGCTTCTCTTTCATCCTGGCGTTTGTCGAATTCTGAGCTTCCTGAGCGCCTTTTTCCCTCGCGACTAAGTGCAAATCTGCCTTCAAGACCTGCATATGTTGTATCCAAATCTCCGTCGATTTCAAAGCCGCTTTCAAGTTCTGCGTCAAACTTTCCGTTTCCTTTGTAGAATTTTGCGAGTAGTTTGTATCCTTTTTCTACGCTTGCAAGGCCTGCTTCTACACCATAAATCAAGCGTTGTGAATCCATTTTTATAGCGTCGCTGAATTTGCTGTTTTCGTTTCCCAGAATAGCACGCAGGTATATTTCTTGTTTCGGAGTGTTTTCCAAATATATGCCAAGTGCTGCTATTTCGCGCAAAGAGTTTACTTCAAGCTTGCTTCCGTCGATATTATCCCATTTTTCAAAGACGTCCTGGATGCCAAGATAAGGTCTAAGATTGCCTGTCATCCATTCAAATTGTGCGCTTGCTGACAATCTGTCAACTAATGGATCTGTTTCTGCTTTTGCCTGGAGTGAGCCTCTAAGCAGAACATCAACTTTCCTTTCAATATTATCGTCAGTGAGTGAGAGTATTGGCGCGGTTTTTTCTGTTTTCGCCGGCTTGTTGTCCTCGTTGTAAGTGTCTTGTGAGTATGCTTTTTGCGTTGCAAATAGAGAACCTGCAAGTAATGCTCCTGTGAGAACTGTATTCTTGAAACTTTTCCAAATGCTCATCATAAACCCCCGTTATATATAGCTTAATTATCGACGTAGTGCAAGAGATATTTAAAACTTTCTATCTGTTGCTATTCTATAGTGGCAACTAGTTCGACATTTGGTGATGACAAACTTTTTAAGCAGTGCTCTGGTTTTGCACGTCATGGAAGAGCAAAGCAGCGGGGGAACTTCCCAAGTCCAGAAGATCATTTCATTCTCCAAGAAGCATGCCGTATTGCTTACACTATTATTAGTGCTCATCCTGCAATTTATTCCTAATCCGGGCGGTAATTATCCGTGGGGCGGAATATGGATTCGAATGCAATCTAGTGATCTGCCTATTGCTGATTCTGCTGCTGCATCAAGCGTTGATAATTATCTGAGGCAGCAGGCCTCTGTCATCGCAAATCAGCAGTATCCAAATCTTCCTGATGCGAATAAGGTGAAAGTCGTCAATGATGTGATGAAGAAAATCAAGGACGAAAACAAGGATCAGCTGGCTCAGGAGGAAAAAAAGCTCGCAGATCAAATAAGAGATCATTATCAGTATGAGTCTGACGGCAGAAAGTTCGGTTATATGCCTGACATTGACCCGTACTTCTACTTGAGATATGCTCGTAATATTGTTGAGAAAGGACACGCATATGATATACTGAAGGACGGCCAGCCATGGGATGATCATATGATGGCTCCATTGGGCTTGCCAGCCGACAAGAACTGGCATCCGTATGTGGCCGTTGTTCTGTTTAAAATCATGAAATTATTTGACAGCCGTATTACTTTGATGCAGTCTTCCAATTATTTCCCGATTGTGTTCATATTTTTGTCTTTAATTTTTGTTTTCTTTATCGCACAGAAAGTTTCCGGCAATATTGGTGGATTTTTTGCAGTAACTGTGCTTGCTGTTATGCCTGCAGTGATGGGCAGGACTCCTTGGGGCCACTTTGATACAGATGCGTACAACGTATTTTTCCCAACATTGGCTGTTTACTTGTTATTTATCGCATTGAGCGCATCATCGTTGAAAAAGCAGGCATTGTTTGGTGTGCTCACTGGTCTTACGCTTGCAGTATTTTCAAATTTGTGGAGCGGCTGGTGGTATGTTTTTGATTTTGTTCTCGGCGCATTTGCGGTTGCTGTTGTGTTCGAAATCTTTACACATCTGCAGCAGTTGAAGGAGGGCACTCTCTGGCATCATTCGCGCATTAAGAAATTTATCACGATTGGTGTGGCATTCTTTGCGTCGTCAGCTGTGTTTTGTTCGTTAACGATTGGTTTCACTAGTTTTATTGAAGGTGCGTTCAGGGGCGCGCTGAGCTTCACCATAATCAAATCCGCCTCCTTGCCCAACTTGTGGCCTAACGTATACACAACTGTTGCGGAATTGAATCCGGCAAGCTTCAGCCAGGTAATCGCCTCCATTGGCGGTACGTTGATGTTTGTTATTGCCATGCTAGGCATCCTGCTTTTATTGCTAAAACGCGATGAGCACGGCAAAATTGACGTTACTTACACTGCATTGTTGACGTTATGGTTTATTGGCACGATTTATGCTTCTTTGAAGGGTTTACGTTTCACTTTGCTTCTTGGCCCTGCTTTTGCAGTTGCTTTTGGCGCTGCTGCCGGCTTGCTTGCGCAGCGCTTGTCTGCTTTTGGCGAAAGAAGCCTGCATCTAGGCAAGACTATCACCAGTATTGTCGTCATTGTTGTCATGGGAGTGATAATTGTGAATCCTGCTGTTTCAGGCGCTCACATGGTGCAAAATTCATACGGCAGTGTTGTTAATGATATCCCTCTTGTTAATGACGCGTGGTGGGGTGTGCTGACAAAGATTAAGGACAACAGCCAGCCGAATGCTATTATCAACTCGTGGTGGGACTTTGGCCATCATTTCAAGTACATTGCTGACCGCGCGACAACTTCTGACGGCGCTATTCAAAACTCGCCCCAGGCGCATTGGGTTGGCCGCGCTCTGCAAACTGATAATGAAAAAGAGGCAGTTGGAATTTTGCGAATGCTTGATTGCGGTGCAAATTCTGCCTATGATTTCGCATTGAATGCAACTCAGGATCCTGTTGTCTCTATCAAATTAGTTAAGGATATTATTATGCAGGACAAGGATTCTGCTGCGCAGACTGCAAAATCTGCCGGTGTTTCTGAAGAAATTTTGAAGTACACGCATTGCAGTCCTCCTGAAGATTTCTTTATTGCCAGTGCTGATATGATTGGAAAAGCTGGTGTCTGGGCGCACTTTGGCATGTGGACGTTTGACAAAGCAGAGGTCTGGCAGAAATGGCGGTTGATGGATGAAAGTGAGGCAGTGCCGCAGATGGTTAAGCGCTTTAATTGGACTGAAGAAGAGGCGAAGCGCATTTACAATGAAGCTAATGCTTTGACTTCAGAAGATACAGCTAATGCTTGGATTAGTTCATGGCCTGGTTATTTGGCATCAGATGCGAGTTCTTGTTCTGTTTCCGGAGATACTGCGCGTTGTGGCGGAAATATTGCTGTTAACTTGACAACCAAGTATGCTGAAATACGCATACAGCAGGGTGTTGCTCGTGCCGGCAAAGTTATCATTTACAATTCAAATGGTGAAAAGCAAATTGTGGAAGTGCCGAATGGAAACGCTGGACTGATAGTTGTTATGTGGCCAACAGAAGGTGGCGTGAGTGCGATTGCTGCGAATGCAGAGCTTGCTGACAGTATGTTTACTAGAATGTTCTTTATGAAAGGTCTTGGCTTGAAGCACTTCAAACCATTTGCTGAAGACCGTCAGTTGATTGGCGGCAATATTTACGCTTACAAGGTTGATTGGGAAGGTTCAGAAGCATATGTTCCAAAAGAGCTTGAGCCGAAGAGCAGCGTTGAGCCAGGAGCGAAGGTTTCAGTTCATTATATTGGCTGGACTGATGACAATGAGGTGTTTGACAGCAGCATAGAAAACTGGAAATTGTTGAACGTCACTCCTGATTCAAAGTTTGAGGATTTTAATGCGAAGCCTTTGTCGTTCGTTTCTGGTGCTGGCAAGGTTATTCCTGGTTTTGATAAGCGGATTCAGGGAATGAAGAAAGGCGAGACGAAGACCATTGTTATTCCGCCTGAAGAAGCTTATGGCACTGATCCTTCAAAGCACCTCTTGGGCAATAAAACTTTGCACTTTAAGATTCGTGTTGAAGCATTGTTGTAGTACATGTAGTTCTAAAGGTTTATAAAGCCAAATTATTGTTCTAAGCGTATGCACGTATGGATAGTTATCGCCGCGTATAATGAAGAACACAGCATAGGCGCTGTTCTTAAAGAGCTTGTAAAGGCCGGCTACAAAAACGTGGTTGTGGTAGATGATGGCTCTGTTGATGATACTTCCAGGATTGCAAAACAGCATACAAAGAACGTTGTCAAGCACGTCATCAACAGGGGCCAGGGTGCTGCTTTGAAAACTGGCATTGATTTTGCCTTGAATGAAGGTGCTGATATTGTTGTTACTTTTGATGCTGATGGCCAGCATCGTGTTGAGGACATTCCTGTTTTGATCGCGCCTGTGAAAAATGGAGAGGTTGATGTTGCTCTTGGCAGTCGTTTTCTGAAATCAGGATCTAATGTGCCTTTTTTCAGAAAGATTATGTTGAAAGGTGGCATTTTGTTGGTCTGGCTTTTTTACGGCATCAGCTTGACTGATGTGCATAATGGCTTTCGCGCATTGTCCAGGCACGCAGCAGAGCAGATTGAGATTACTATGGATCAGATGGAGCACGCGAGCGAGATTTTGTCTGAAATCAGGCGCCATCATTTGAAATATGTTGAAGTTCCTGTTATTATCAGATATACGGCTTACAGTCAGGCGCACGGTCAGAGCAGTTTAAATGCCGTGAAAATCTTTTACAAGATGATGGTGCATAAGTTTACAAAATGATGCAGCCGATTCAAATTGTGGCGTTGGTTGTTGCGGTTATTCACATAGCTCGCGTTCTGGTTTTATGGAAGAAAAACAAGATTCCGGGCAGGACAACTTTATTTTGGTTCCTGATTTGGTTTGCCGTTTTAGTTGTTGTATTTGCTACTCCTTTTATCGATGCTTTGTCTAGGCCGATTGGTGTTGGCAGGGGCATTGATATGGTGGTGTATATTGCGGTTTTGATATTGTTTTACATGGTCTTCCAGCTTAATATGAAAATTGACAAGCTCGAGCGCGAGATTACGAAGCTGGTGAGGGAAATTTCCCTGAAAAAATGAAGATAGTGATTTTCTCGTCGTATTTTCTGCCGCACAGGGGCGGTGTTGAAAATTATGTTTACCAGACCGGCAAGCGTTTGGCTAAGAGGCACAAGGTCTGGGTTGTCACTTCTCGTCTCAAAGGGATGAAGCCAGAGGAAACAATTGATGGTATCAAAGTCATTCGTTTTCCGGCAATTGAGCCGTTGCCTGGCAGGATGGCTGTTCCTTTTGCTATGAACGCATTGGAAAAGATTGGCAGGCCTGACGTTATTATCACGCATACGCGTTTTTATCCTTTGTCTGTTGCCGGCGGAATGATTGCGAAGTCTAAAGGAATTCCTTGGCTGCACGTTGAGCACGGCACTGCTCAAGTGAAATACTCTAATCCTCTGGTAAATATTGGCGCGAAAACTTTCGATGCGACTGCCGGCAGTTGGATTATGCGGAATGCGACAGTTGCTGGTGTTTCAAAAGCATCTTGCGATTTTACAAAGAAATTTGGAGCTAAAAGCTGCCAGGTTTTGTATAATGGTGTTGATACCAAGTTCTTTACCGGCAGTAAGGCGCATAAAGGCATTCAGATAGCTTATGTTGGCCGTCTTATCCAGGAAAAAGGCGTGCAGGATTTGTTGAGGGCAGTTAAAGGAATAAAAGTTTCTGTCGTCATTATTGGAAAAGGTCCTTATGAAAGTGAATTGAGAAAACTTGGTGGAAAATTTGTTGGTGAAAAAGACATTACTGGTGTTAGAGAGATTCTTACTGCTTCTGATATTCTTGTCAATCCGTCATATGGTGAGGGCCTGCCTACTGCCGTTCTTGAAGGAGGTGCAATGGGTCTCGCCACCATTGCTACTGATGTCGGCGGCACAAGTGAAATAATTCAGGATGGTAAAAACGGTATTTTAGTTCACCCTGGAAGCGTGCACGAATTGAAAACTGCCATTCAGAAGCTTGTTAATGATGAAAAACTGCGGGAAAAGCTTGGAAAAGTCCTGCAAAAGACTGTGCGCGAGAAGTTTGATTGGAATAAAGTAACAGACAAGTTTGAAAAGGTGCTAAAATCTCTATGAGGAAGGTTCTTATTTTCACATTGGCATACTTTCCTTTTGTGGGTGGTGCAGAGATTGCAGTTCGCGAAGTTATGGCCCGTTTGAAGGACAAATATGAATTTCAAGTCGTCACTGCTCGTATGAAAATGTTACCGTCAACAGATGTTATCGATGGCATCTCAATTCACCGTCTTGGTTTTGGCATTCAGTGGCTTGACAAATTACTTTTTTTGCCGTGCGCGATTCTGTACGGTCTCTTCCATAGGGCAGATATTGTGTTTGGCTTGCTGGAAAATCAGGCTGCTCTTGCTGCCCGTGTTGTTGCAAAAATGCAGGGTGCTAAATGCATCATTAATTTGCAGAGCGGTGATACTGAAGAGTGGATAAAGCAGAAGCTTGGACCGTTCTATTTTCTGTATAATTGGGTGTATGGCAAAAAACCGCAGTATGTTGTTTTAAGCAAGTATTTGAAAAATCGTGCAATCGCTCACGGCGTTCCATCATATAATATAACAATTATTCCAAATGGTGTTGATACTCAAGCTTTCACGAAAAAAGGCGCGAATGTTAAAAAAATACGCCGGGACTGGAATGCTGACAAAAAGAAAGTTATCATTACCGTTTCCAGACTAACGCACAAGAATGCTGTTGATGATCTTATCAGGGCATTTGCACTTGTTCAAAAGAAAATTCCTTCTGTTTTAGTCGTCTGCGGAACAGGTGAGGATGAGGATAAATTAAAATCTCTTGCGAGAGAGCTTGGTGTTGCTGATGACGTGCGCTTTTTGGGCTTGATCCCGTACAACGACTTGCCTAAATATGTGAGTTCTGCCGATGTTTTTGTCCGTCCTTCATTAAGCGAGGGCTTTGGCAACAGTTTTGTTGAGGCCTTGGCTTGCGGGGTTCCCATTATCGGCACTTCTGTTGGTGGCATTCCCGATTTTCTTGTTGACAAAAAGACCGGCTTGTTCTGCAAGGTGCATAATCCTGAAGACCTTGCTGACAAGATTACGTTGCTCTTAAAAAACAAAAAACTTGCCAAGACAATTGTCAAAAATGGCCAGAAAATGATAAAGCAGAGATACGAATGGTCTATTGTTGCAAAACAATTTGATGGAGTTTTACAATGAAAATAACCATTGCCACTGGAATTTTTCCTCCTGATATCGGCGGTCCTGCTACTTTTCTTCGTGAGTTTGTGCCTTTTTTGAAGAAGAATAGCTGGATTGTTGAAGTTATAACTTACGGAGAGCCTAGAAAAGACGCTATTACGATTTCTCACGATAATCCTGTTAAGTGGTGGTCTTTTTACCGTGCCGTTTTGAAGTCGGCTCGTGATGCCGACGTTATTTTTACTACAGATACGTTTAGCGCCGGCTGGCCTGCTGCGCGTGCAGCAAAGAAGCTGAAAAAAAGGCTTGTAACGCGTTTTGTTGGCGACTCTGCCTGGGAAATTTCCCGTTCAAATGATTGGACTGAAGATTCTTTTGAAGTTTTTCAGAAGAAAAAGTATGATTGGAAAATTGAATTGTTGCGGAGAATCCAGAAAGGAGTATTGCAAAAGTCCGAAGTCATTACTGTCAGTAATTTTCTTGAATCGGTGCTGAAAAAATGGGGCATCAAGAGCAGAGTTATTCCAAACGCAGTTTCCCCTATAAAACTTCCTGCTAAGAATGTTCTAAGAAAGAAGTTTGGTTTTGACAAAAAGTTCGTGGTTTTGAGTGTTGGCAGAATCACCGCTTACAAAGGTGTTGATAAGATAATTCGAATGTGCGCTAAATTGAGAAAAGAGCTTCCTGAACTGTTATTAATCATCGTAGGAGACGGCCCTGCGTTTTTTGATGCGCAGAAAGCAGCACATGAAGAAAATATTTCGCACATGGTGCGTTTTGAGGGCAGGAAAGATGAAAATGAGACGCGTTCATTAATGAAAGCATCTGATATTCTTGTATTGAACAGCGAGTATGAGGGAATGTCACATACTTTGTTGGAGGCAATGTCTGTTGAATGCCCCGTGATTGCGTCTGACGTATGCGGCAATCCTGAGCTGGTTAAAAACAGGGGATTGCTGTTTGAGTACAATAACATGGATGCGTTGAAAGACTGTATTTTAAAATATTACGGGGATCCTTCCTTAGCGAAGAAGTTTGCTACAAAGGCAAAGCACCTGCCGAAACGTGAAGAAATAGATAAAAAGTATCTTGAATTCTTAAAGGGTGAAAAATAGTATGCACGTCTTAATGATTGGCTTGGACAACACGGTATTTACTCAGGAGGGCAGGGGCGATTTAGCTGATCGGCTGAAAAAATATGCCGAGCACGTTGACTTTATCTCTCTAGTTGTCTATACTCCTGCAAAGGACTTTAAGCCAGTAAAGATTGCTGAGAATGTTATTGCTTATCCTACCAATTCCAAATATCAGTGGCGTTTTCCTTGGCAGGCTGCGAAGATTGCGCAGGAAATTCACAAAGAGCGCCCAATTAATTTGGTGACAACACAGGATCCGTTTGTGTGCGGGTATGCTGGCTATCTTTTGAAGAAAAGACTTGGAATTCCATTAATCGTCAACATCGTCTCCAGCTTCTTCGATGATCCTTATTGGAAAAAGGAGGATTGGAAAAATCCTTTTTTCAATATGTTCGGCAAATGGCTGATTAAGACGGCGGATGGAGTGAGAGTTGAATGCGATACTGAACGCGAAAAAGTCATTTCTCTCGGGGTTTCTGCTGAAAAAGTCAAGGTTGCTCCTGTTTTGGTTGACTTGAAGAAGTTTGCTGATGAAAAGGGCAGCGTGCGTGAGAAATACATTAGCAGCTACGACAGAATTGTTCTTTTTATAGGTCGTCTTTCTGTTGAGAAGAATGTTGGCTCGCTGATTAGAGCGGCCAAAGTAGTTGCACAAAAGCGTCCAAAAACTTTATTTTTAATTGTCGGCAGTGGAAAGGATGAAATAAATTTGAAAACAATGGCTGCTGGCTGTAAAGATATTATTTTTACCGGTCGTGTGCCACACGCTGACATTCCAAAATATCACAAAGCCGCAGATGTTCTTGTTCTCCCTTCATTTTACGAAGGAATTCCGTTAGTTATTGTTGAAGCGGCTGCAGCCGGCCTTCCTGTTATCTGTACTGATGTCCGTGATGCAAAGGATGTTGTTATTGACGAGAAATCCGGCTTTATCGTGCCAAAAGACAATCCTGACATTCTTGCTTTGCGTATTCTTGAAGTGCTCGAAAACCACAAAAAAGCAAAGGAGATGGGCAAGGTTGGTCAAAAGTTGGTTATGGAAAAATTTGACCCAAAGAAAAACTTGCAGGACTGTCTTGATTTGTGGCGGCAGGTTGCAAAATGAAGCTTGTTTATGTTCTTCCGAAGTACGACGAGGGTGCTGGCGAACATTTCTTTCATATTTACAAACTGTTGGGCGAACTGGGAAAGAAGACGAGGCTGGCCGTGCTGATAGAGAAGGCAAGGGGTGCGCCACAGCTTTCTAACGTACAAAATATTGAGACGATAAGCGCAAAATCTTTTGTGCCACGCTTTTGTGAAACATTTGCGCGCCTTTTGATGCTCCGTCTTCAGGGATATGATACTTTTTACGTTCATTACAGCTTTTTCGGCGCAATTGCAGCAACGATTATGACAAAATTCTTCGGCGGAAGAGTTTTTTACTGGAATTGCGGTCTCCCTCACTTGTTTTTCAAGCATTTCTGGCAAAAAGGCTGGCTGCAGTCGAAGATTAACGACGATTGGCCGCTCAGATTATCATTAAAGATGGTGGATTATCTCGTTACAGGCACTGAAAGGATGAAAAAGTATTATCATCAGCAGTTTGGCGTGCCTTTGAAAAAAATTCTTGTTGTTCCGAATGAAATTGATCTTTCCCGGTTCAAGCCAAAGCATTCAAAGAACAAAATTCCTCAAATATTGTTCGTGCATCGTATTTCAGAAAGAAAAGGCGCGCATTATCTTGTGCCGATTGCTGAAAAAGTGCTGAAAAAATCAAAGGCACAATTCATTATTGCCGGTGATGGACCATATTTACCGACTTTGCAGGCGCAAATCAAAAAAAAGAAGCTCAGCAAGTGGGTAAAAACGTTGGGCAGCGTGCCAAATAAGGAAGTTATGAAATTATATGCACAATCCGACATCTTTTTGATGCCATCCGACGAAGAAGGCTTTCCAAGAGTTCTGCTAGAAGCCATGGCAACCGGCACTCCATTTGTCGCGTCTGATGTTGGCGGCGTGCGCGACATCGTAAGCAAGTCAGCACAGGATTTTGTGGTTGAAAAAGGCGATATTAACTCATTTGCCACGAAGATTGTCCAACTTCTTTCAGACGAGAAATTAAGAAATAAGTTGTCAAAAGATGGTCTTCAGCAGGTCAAGCAGTACGATTTGAAGAAGGTTGTGCCGTTACTCGTTAGAACCCTGAAAAACATCACTTAAAAAAATAATGTTTGAAATATCTGCTATCGGGCAATTTTATTGGTTTTTCTGCAGAATTCTTAACTTTCAAAGTTCGTCCTCGTATTGTGTACTGATCTTTGAAATCCTTTGTAGTTTTCTCTACAACACAGATGTTTTTCATAGCTAATATGCGTGCGATGTTTGAATCAGAAGTATGACGGGTATCATAAGGTGTTGCTTTTAGTTTTCCGAGACCACCAATTGTATACCCATATGACAGCCAATATTCTCCAACAACTGCTTCGCACCCAGATTCAATAAGCAGCTCTCCTGATTTATAGAATGCTGACGGTGACCGCTGCTGCATTTCCATTCTATAAGTAAAGAAAATGGGCACAAACAGGACAAGAATAAGTGCAAAAGCAGAATAATGGACTGCGCGTAGGAATCCGTTTTTTCTTACAATAACAAGAATGCCTACAATGCTCACGGAAGCTGCAAGCATAAGCAGCTGAATTCCGTGTATGAAATACCGTGGTGAAACATTATTTCTGTAAATATGGTCACTAAAAAATGGAATAACAAAGATCGCAGCGCCTAATATGAACAGAAGCATGGAGTGGCCTAAATAAAAGGTAACGTCTTCATCTTTTCCATCGTGTTTAAAATAGAGCCACACAAAATATACGGGCAAACAAACTATTACTATCCACATATACGCAGGAATAACATTGAAGGTTTTTGAAACCGCAAAAACAAAATTTGCACTTATCTGTTCGAGGCTTGCAAAAATCCATACACTGTCTTTATTGGGAGAAAGATATTTCAGCACTACAATCGCAATGGCCGTGATTGAAAGGATAAGCCAATACCAAGCGCATATTTTTCTGTTTTTAATAAAATCAAAAATTGAGAATATGGCACAAATGATAAACAAAAGGGGCAGCGCAATATCGTTTATCCAGGATGACAATATGGCAAAAATGAGCGCGGGTATAAACCAATTCTTTTTGTAATAGAAATTGAACAGCATTAAAAGAATTGTTGCGTTGATTGTGAACAGAAAATCTGGACGGAAAGCCGTAGTAATAGTAAGTTCATAGAGAGAAACATTCCCTGGTGCAACAGTCTTCACGACAAATATAAAGAACAGCAATCCCAAAGGAAGCAGGACAAAATTATCTTTTTTCTTGAATACAATTACGGAAAAACCAAGTACAGTAAACAGTACTGTCATAATATTGACGAACACTAGGGTGCTTGCTGGAAAGGCAATATAGTAAAATTTGGAAATCAAGAATAATAAAGAGCCATAACGCGATTGTCCCCACAAATATATGCTCTCGCGCGGAGGTGTATCTTCAGTTATCATATAAAGAACTAGTGCATGGTCAGAATTAAATCGGTAGTATTTTGTCGGGTCCGCGATCGGATACATTAAATAAGTGAAGAAAACTACAAAAAGCAGCGATATAAAGAGCTCATTTGTAAGAAATTTTTGAACGATTTTCATTATTGCGATTTAACTTTTTCTGCTCTTTATCTTCTTCGCAGGAACTCCTGCAATGATGTCATAAGCAGCGAATTTCTTCGTAACAACGCTTCCTGCGCCGACAACAGAATGGTCTGCAATGTCAGTCAAAACAATGCTGCCCGCTCCTATCCAGCAGTCCTTGCCAATGGTTACGTGCTCTACTTTTCCTTCTTGTAATCGCATTGAAACTCCTGGTTTGATGCCATGCTGCGCTGCTCCACTGAGGACCATTATGTACCCTGATAGCATTGTGTCATCGCCAATATCTGCCCATCCGACAAAAGTATTGACGCCAACGTATACGTTCTTGCCTACCTTGCTTTTTGGTGTTCTCATCACTCCCATAAAATCAACTGTAAAATTCTTGCCGCATTCCGCAAGTGTGCAGTTGTACCAGACACGTCTGAGAACTATTCCAAAAAAACCTGGAAACATGCTCAAGCATTGAGAAATTGACATGAAGCCAAAAAGTCTGATAAAATAAAGAATAAAAAATGGTATAAGCAGTACAAAACATATTACCGACATTATTGCCTTGATGACTTCCTTCATAGTATCTCGTGTAGTGCGCCAGATACGTACTTAATATCTTCTTTTTTCAAGTGTGGATATAAAGGTAACGCGAGTGTTTTGTTATAGTATGCTTCTGCAACTGGGAAGTCTCCTTTTTTGTATTTCAAATACTTGTACGCAGGGTGATAATGAATGGGAATAAAGAACACTGATGTTCCGATATTATACTCTTTCAATTGTTCAATTACTTTTGCCCTGTCTGATTTTAAAACTTGTATTGGGTAGATGTGCCACACTTTTCCTGTCTTGTTTTTCGGCAATATTAATTGCAAATCTTTGAGCAGTTTTGCATACGTGTCAGCAATTTCCTGTCTTTGTCTGCAGAACTTGTCTAATTTCTTAAGTTGTGCAAGTCCTATTGCAGCATCAACATCCGTCATGTTGTCTTTCCATCCAGGTTCCACAATCTCATAATACCAACTACCAGCAGATGTATACCGTTTCCACGCATCCTTGTTCATTCCATGCAGTCTTAACACTTTTAATCGTGCGGCGAGTGCGTCGTCATTTGTCGTTACCATGCCTCCTTCGCCTGTTGTCATGTTTTTAGTTGCGTAAAAGCTGAATGATGTCAGATTTCCCAGGCTGCCCATTTTTTTCTTGCCGTCATAAGTTCCCCCTACAGAATGCGCAGCGTCTTCAATAACTTGTAAATTATTGTCCGAAACAATTTCCATTATTGCTTTCATATCGCAGGGATTTCCCGCAAAATGTACTGGAACTATTGCTTTTGTTTTCTTGGTGATTGCTTCTTTTATTTTTTCAGGGTCAATGCACTGGTAATCCTCATCAACATCAACAAGCACTGGTTTTGCTCCAGTGTGGATTATCATATTAACTGTTGCAGCAAACGTGATTGGTGTTGTAATGACTTCATCGCCAGGTTTGAGTCCTGCTGCAATATTTGCCAGATGGAGTCCTGCAGTGCATGAATTTACAGAAACGGCGTGCTTTACATTTGAGTATTCGGCAAATTTCTTTTCGAATTCTGCGACTTTTGGCCCCATTGTGAGCCAGCCGTTCTTGAGCGTGTCCACAACTCCTTCAATTTCTTCTTTGCCAATGCAGGGTGGACAGAATGGGAGAAAATCGGTTCGTTTCTTCATCTGACTTTTGTCCACTCCTCTGAGCGGTAGCTTGTATACCATTCAATGAATTCTTTGATGCCTTGTTCAAAGCTGTATTCTGGCTTGAAGCCGAGAAGTTCTTTTGCGCGTGAAATGTCGGCAATTAAGTGTTCAACTTCTCCTGGTCTGGGAGAAACGTGGACTGGCTTGATGTCTTTTTTGAGCAGCTTGATGATTTGCTCTGCAATGGTCTTGATCTTTAAGTCGTAACCGGTTCCAAAATTTATGGGTACTCCTGCTATCTTGTTTTTTGAATTTAAAACTAAGTCATATGCTTTGACTGCATCCTTAACATACAAATAATCTCTTGTCTGATCTCCTGTTCCATAAATTATGGGCGGCATGTTATTCATGACACGTCGCGTAAATATTGAAATTACGCCTCCATAGCCTGTGTCTTTCTGCTTTGGGCCGTACATGTTAAAGCAGCGAGTAATGTACACTGGCATTCCGTATGTCTGATGGTATGCGTAGCACATTCTGTCTGCTGCTATTTTGCTCGCTCCATACGGATGCGGTGCATCCAAAGGATGTGTTTCCGGCATTGGCGACATTTGTGCAGTGCCATAAACTTCCGATGTTGATGCGTGGATTACCTTGCCCACATCATGCAGTCTTGCGAGCTCAAGAATATTTAATGTGCCGAGAACATTGACTTCGTAGGTATGTTCCGGATCAATGAGCGATCTGTCAACGTGAATTTGTGCTGCCAAGTGCATTATTGCATCGCAGCCTGGTACGACTTTTTCAAGAAGTTTTTTGTCGCGGACGTCTCCTGTTATGAATTTGAAATTTCGTTTGGCAATGAGTGAACGTACATTTTGCAAATCGCCTGTTGCAAGGTTATCAAAGCATACGACCGTATGGCCATCATTCACGTACTTTTCACATAGATGGCTGCCAAGGAACCCTGCTCCCCCTGTTATTAGTATTTTCATGATGTACGCCTCTTTAGAGTCTCTTTATTAAATTTATGAAATGAGGACTGTTCGTCCGCTCAGTATGAGGAAGGCTGCGAATATCAGTAAGACTGCTACAATGCTTGCAACTGCCAGTCCAACGTGTAATTTTTCCATTTAATCTCCCATAATGCGCTGTTTGAATATTTTTAAATATTTCTTTGGAAATCCCCCGCCTGCCGCGGGCGTATGACCACCAGCATTTGAATCTGGTATGTTTTTGACTGCTTTTTCAAGCAGGTTGTTCACTGCCACTTTTTTGTCGTGCCTTCTTGCACTGACAGCTGCTTTAGGGAATCCCTTATTAATAATTATGATGGTTTTGTGCGGGTGCTTTAGGCCTAAAATTGTGCTTAATGGTGAATGGATGCGGTATTTTGATGCGAATTCATACAGTCTTAAATCACCGTGTTTTTCTGCCTTTTTTTCAAACAGTTTCAGGTGTTTGTTAAGTTCTTTGTCTATTATCTTCTTGTACTTGCCGAATGATGAATTAATGATATCTTTTGGTTTTTTTGCTTTATAAAATATGTCAAAGCATTTTGGAACAAGTTTTGAGTCATACACTTCCGCACTGCTTATGGTTACTGCGACTTGTCCAATGTCAGTATGAAACGGGTTTTTCTTTTGGACAACTTTGTACTTCTTGAAAACTGCTGCAAGCCATTTTTTCCATGGTGCTGTTGCGATGTCTGCTATGCACGCTGCTGCTGCCATCCAGTCTAAATCTTTTACATTTGTCACTCTGCTGGCGGCGTCGTATGCCAGTTTTGCCGTGCAATACGTGCTGGGTTCTATCGTCGTAAAGTATTGGGGCTTGTAGAGGAGGGTTTTGTCAGTCTGATAGTCTGCATAGAGTTTATGATGGTCTACTGCAAGGATATCTGCTTGCTTCTCTATTTCTTTCAAAAGCGGAACGTCATGCTCTGGGCTAAAGTCGCATGTGATAAGCTTTGTAATCTTCGTATGTTTGATTTTTTTAAGCATCGAGTTGTTAATTCCGTAGTTTTTTTTGTCAAGGGGAATGCGTACATCTACTTTTTTGCCGCGCAGTCGTTCTATGCATTTGGCCATAATAACAGCAGAACATACGCCATCCGGGTCTGTGTCGTGTATGATGCACACTTTATCCTGCGGAGTAACGTTTTTCAGAAATCTGTCTACTTTTTCCAGGAATTTGGGGTTGGTGATGGTGTTCATTTTAGATGAGTAAAAATAAATGGCGCAGAATTAGTTGGGGGTGCGCCATTTTTTGGGTTGGGGGGTTTGCATACAATATGAAGTGGCAGGTCCGAAGACCTGCCCTGTGAGTGATGCGGCAACTTTCGTTGCTGTGTTGTAATACGCCAGTATTACAATGATGATATTACTGTGGCAAAAGATTTATATATACTTATGGTATTGAATGTACGACAGTACGGCATTAAGAGAGGTGTTTTGTATGATTATCCGCAGATTAGTAAAGGCAGGTCAAGCGTCGCATACGATTTCTCTTCCTAAAGAATGGCTTGATCGTCATAAATTGAAGAAAGGAGATTTGGTCTATTTGTTTGAGAAGGGGGACAAGGAGCTTATTATAACGCCTGAAAGCAAGGCTGATGAGGAAGTTCCGCAGAAAGAGATTACGATTCCGATTGATAATAAGGACCTCAGCACCATACAGCGGGAAATAACCAGCGCCTACATTAACAATTACAACACGATTATTTTGAATGGCCAGAGCATTACAAAGCAGACTAAGGACATCAGGAAGATGCTGCACGACTTTGTCGCATTGGAAGTTGCTGACCAGACTGCTAATAGCATTATTGCTAAAGATCTTCTTAATTTGAAAGAAATCAGCATTGACAAGACACTTCGTCGTATGGACATGCTTGTCAGGAGCATGATTCAGGATTCAATAGCTGCTTTGGATAATGCAGAGCTTGCGCAGAGCGTACAAGTGCGCGATTATGAGGTCAACAGGGCTTACTTTTTGCTTATGCGCTTGCTGAAGAGTTCTCTTGCTAACAAGCAGATTGCTGATTTCTTCCAGTTGTCAAATGAGAAAGTGCTGAGTTATTATTATCTGACGATAAACTTGGAGAATTTTGCTGACTGTGCCAAAGCTTTGTCTGAATACTTGGCAAAGGAGAAGAAAAAAGATAAAGTTAAGCAGGTCTTCCAGAGTGTTGAAAAGAATTATCTGGAAGTCATGAAGGCATACTTTACTAAAGATAAGAAACTGGCTGATGGTGTTGCATTGCAGCGCGAGGGTCTTTTGAAGGAGGCAAGTGAACTTTCTGCCGGTACTGCTGAGTTGTTCAAGAGTATGGTTACACTGACGAACAACGTTTCAAGATTAGTAATGGATGAAGAATAGTCAGATTGACGAACCTTCAGTTACGACTCTGTCGTGTGGGAGAAATTGTTCTTGGCCTAATTCTTGCATTGTCTTTGGTCGTATGCACATAACCCCTATCCTGCCTGAGGCGTGGAAACTTTCCGGGGCTACCTCATAGCTTACCGGCACAAATCCTGCCTCCTCCCACATCGCTTCTGCGCGTTGTTTTTCCTCAACTGTTCTATAGAAGGCATACGTATGCCCTCCTGGACAGTTGGGTGTGTTGACGACATTTCCAGTGATAGAATTGATTGTTATGACCGTCACAATACTTATTAAAAAAATAGAAATAAGAATAAAAAAATAAAAACGCATTACTTGTTCAGGCTTGCCGGGTATGGATAATCCGGAACCTGTCCAATTGCCTGTGCAGGTCCGCCTGGGAACTGAATGTCTGTGTATTGGTCAACTGGTGTTCCTGGGTATCTGCCTGCATATTGTGCTGCGCCGCTTGATTGGCCCGGTACTATTGCAGCATATTCATTTGTTGGAAGGAACTGCGGGATGCCTTTTGGCGGGCACCAGCATTCTAGGACTGGATCGTTCCAACCGCCTGGTGTTTGTGCTGAAATATAGCCTGTTCTTGTAGTACCGTCAATTTTTACTGTGCCAAGGGATACCCAGCCTCTGTTTTGCAAGTCTACTCTGAGTCCCATCATTCTCGTGTCATACGTGTTTCCGCTTGGAAAAACTGTGCACGGGCTGTCACATGGAAGACCTTCCTTTGTGACAACAACGTTTGTAAATACGGCTCCCGCGCTCTTTTTTGCGCCTGAGAACATGAGCACGAGCCCAATGACCGCAATAATCGCTATGATTCCAAGAATGACGAGTGCTATTCCTCGGTGTTCTTCTTCCATAATGTAATCACCTCAAATTTTTTAAATTTGAGACCAGCCGAACCCAGTTCGGCTCTGCCTCATTTGAACTTAATAGGCATTCTTAACTGGTTCTAATATATAAATGTTACTAAAACGTATACTGAGCTAGTTTTGGATTTGTTGTTTATTTTTCCTTGACTTTTGCCTTTTGAATGAGCAAAAGTCGAGGATAGTAAACGTCGCCCATTTGATTATTAATGCGACGTTTACTTTTTGGGCTTTCGAAGCCGTTCAAAGCTTTCCACTATATCTATAACGTACTTGCCTTCTTCAAGTTTGAATATGAGAGGGGCTCCTTTGAACAATTGAACGAGATCAAGTTCATACTTGCCTGGCTCTATTACGCGGACTGATTCAAAGTCCAATATGACAGGCAAATCTTCCTTGTACCCTACCAAGTTGAGAACATCTTGTTCTATCTGTTTCTTTTGTTCTGGAGGCAGCGCTGTAGGGAGTACTTTCCTTGCTGCTTCCAGCTTTTCTTTTTTGATGAAGAAGAATAATCTTGCACCGCAGGGGCATCCTTTGAGGATTTCTTGTGCGCCGTCTTCATAAAATATACTGCATCTGACGCACTGGTGCGGCATTGTTTACTTGCGCTTGCGCGCCTCCTGTGTGAGAAGTTCTATTTTGTTCGGGTCTTTTTTAATGCTCTTGACTATGTTGCTTGGTCCAATAATTGTAAGGCCTTGCGTGTCTCCAAAAAAGGTGTTAAGCATGCTGTACTTGAATTTTTGAAATCCGTCTTTAGCTGTTTGCGTCGGATTAATTACTGCCATTTCAATGCCTTTGAACTTCTTGTCAATTTCTTCCATGGTTGTCTTGATAAGCTCTACTTCTTCCTCTTTTTTCAGTCTGCCCTGCAGCATTACTATCTTGTTCATTTTTGCAATGTTGAGGAGTTTTCTGATTTTTCCGAGTCCGCTAAGTCCTTCGATTTCGGTGTAAGGAACGAATTGTATTGTGACCATTTATTGCCTCGCAAGCTCGAAAAGTTTTTCGTATAATTTGTCTATGTTCTTGCCGTATTTTGCGCTTATGCCCATTACTTCGTATTGGGGGAATGCTGACTGTACTTTCTTGATTTTGCATTTTCTCAGGTCTGCTTTGTTGGCAACAATTAACACTGGAATGTTTCGTGCCGCCAGATTGCCAATTATAGTAACGTTAACTTGTGAATACGGGTCTTCAGTGCCGTCGAGAACTACCAGGACCGTGTCCACTTCATCAAGCCATTTGATGCTTTCAATGACTCCTTTTGTCGCTTCTCGAGCTCTTTTTCTTGCTTGACTTGCTGACATTCCTGATTTCATAAAGTCTTCATAATCTATTTTGGTTGCGATGCCGGGCGTGTCAACAAGATTGAACGTGAGTTCTTTTCCGCTTTTTCCTTTGATGGAAATTTTTTCCTTGACATTTACTTCTCTGGTTTCATGCGCGATGGTTGAAACTTTTCCCATTTCTTCGCCGAGCCAGTCAAGGCAGATTTTGTTGGCAAGGGTTGTTTTGCCTGAGTTTGGCGGACCATAGAGACCGAGCTTAAAATTTTGCTTAGGTCCTCCGAAAAAGTTCATGAAAAAATTCTTGATTTTCTTGAGCATGCACCCACCTTTTTGATAATCATTTGTCCACGGAGTAAGTATATATAGTTTTCGTTGGAGAAGTGTTTTATTGTCAATCTCTCTCCCCTCGCTTGCGTGGGGAGAAAAAAACTGAACCAAAGGCCACGAGCTTGTCTATTCATCACATCAGAATTCGTCTAAAAAACAAAAAAAATATTAAAGAAAAAAAATAATTTATCTGCCGCCGCGTGCCATCTTTGCGCGTGACACATCACCGGACTTGTCAACGAAATACAAGTAGCCAGAAACTTTCTTAACGCCGACTTTTGCGACTTTCTCTGACTTGCCAGCTTTTCCCTTGCGGCCGCGTGCCATCTTTGCCCTTGAGACGTCTCCTGCCTTGTCTACAAAGTAGAGATAGCCGTCTGCTTTCTTTACGCCAACTTTTGCAACTTTTTCTGCCATTTTGTTTTCCTCCGTCTTTTTTCAGAAGGTTCTTAAAAATTAAACCTTCCCCCGTCGATATTCAATTCTTTTTGAAAAAGTGCTGTGCTTTATAAAGTTTTCTTTTTCCTCGACGGTGAAACGTCATGTTGCCGTCGATATTTCAGAAACTATTTCTTGCGCTTCTTCTTTACATCAATATCATGCATGAACCATTCTGGTCTGAGAAGTTTTCTTAGCTTTTCCGCTTCTTCAAGACCTGCTTTATAGATTGAAACGATTTCTTCTTTGGTTGGCTGAGGAATTTTTTCCAATTCCTTCGCTTTTGCCATTGCCTTTAGCACTTCTCTTTTCATTGTAACATTCCCTATGACTCAAAGAGAAGCCCAGCTGAAATTCATTTCAGCGTGCATCTCTTTTCATTACACATGTTAATCATCCTTCTTGTTATAAATCTTATGTCTATTTTCCACTTACACAAATAATATATAGCGCCAAAAATCAAAATTTGTCGTCGTGTCAAGAACCACCAATTAATTATAATCGATTGTGGTGGTTCTTGAGCATGCTCGGAAATCCTGCGACCAAAGTCAATGGTTTCCGAGCCAGGATTTCCGACATGACTAAAGGGTTGATTATTGGGGGCGAGTTTGGAAATATTCTTGTTAGGCAGAAGACTGATGAAGCGCTTGAGTTGGGAGAATTGCTGATTGCGGATACCAAAAATGGGCAGATTCTTTTGCAGGCGTTTGATTTGCTGTATGGTTCTCAGCTGACGCAGCAGCATCTCGAGCTTATTTCCGGCCTTAAGCTTGAAGAAGATGACAAGCTTGAGCTTATGGATGCTAAACTGCGCACTTATGTTCTCGCGCGCTTGAAAAATCTGGCATTTATCCAGCAGCAAACTTCCAGAAGTGCGAAGACCTTGCCGACTTTTTTTACAAAAGTGCGTGAGATTACTGCAAATGATGTTACTTTCTTGACTACTCCTCTTAATCCGTTGTTTCTTGGCAAATTAAGAAGCGGTTCTAAAGTGCTTGACGTGTCCGTTTCTATCAATGGAAGGGATGCACTCAGTCATCATGTCTTGATCGCAGGAACGACTGGCAGGGGCAAGAGTGTGTTAATGACTAATATATTGTGGGACACGCTCGGTAAGGGATACAATGCTATGCTCGTACTTGACCCTCACGATGAATATTATGATAAGTTAGAAAAGCATCCTGATGCGCGCGAGCAGGTTGTCTATTACACTCCTCACTCTCCGCCGCCTGGCACACGCACATTGAAAATTCATATTGGCCAGCTTACTCCCCGGCATTTTGACGGCGCTGTTTCCTGGACCGATGCTCAAAAGCAGGCTTTGGCCGCTTACTATAATTCTTTTAAGGATTCTTGGATTGAGGCGATATTGCGCGAACACGATCTTCCTAATCAGAAGTTCCATGAGGGTACTTTGGCTGTTGTCAAGCGTACAATGATTAACTTGTTGAGCTTGGATATTGATGAGGAAAACATCATTTGCCGAGGTATTTTTGACATTAATGCCGGCCAGACAACAATTCCGGACATTGTAAACGCTTTGCAGCAGGGAAAAACCGTCATTATTGATACAAGTTCTTTTCATGGTAATGTAGAAATTTTGGTTGGAAGCATGATTGCGCACATGGTTCTTGAACGTCATAAGACTTATTCATTGCCGGAATTAAAATCAAGGCCTGTTGTCAGCATTGTTCTCGAGGAAGCTCCTAGAGTTCTTGGCAAAGATGTTCTTGAAAGAGGACCAAACGTTTTTTCAACAATTGCGCGCGAAGGCAGGAAGTTTAATGTTGGTTTGCTCGCCATTACTCAGCTTCCTTCCTTGATTCCAAGGGAAGTGCTTGCTAATATAAATACGAAAATTATTTTAGGTATTGAACTTAAGCCGGAGCGTCAAGCCATCATAGAAAGTGCAGCGCAGGACTTGAGCAGTGATGACAGGATGATTGCATCTCTTGACAAGGGCGAAGCAATTGTTACAAGCAATTTCCTGAGTTTTGCTATGCCAATTAAAGTTTTACACGAAGAGCGCAAAGCAATTGTTAAACCGAAACAGAGTTTTGGAGGGCTCAAATTATCATGAAGTTCGCACATCTCTCAGATTGCCACATCGGCGGCTGGCGCGAGCCGAAACTCAGGGATGCAAATTCTAAATCGTTCATAATGGCGATAGAAAAATGTCTTTCAGAAAAAGTTGACTTTGTCCTGATTTCAGGCGACCTCTTTAACACAGCAGTGCCAGGCATTGACAGTTTAAAGATGGCTGTTGAGCAGATAAAAAAAGTCAAGGATGCCAGCATCCCCATCTATTATATTGCCGGCAGCCACGATTTCTCGCCAAGTGGCAAGACTATGCTTGACGTTTTGGAGCATGCCGGTCTTGCAACTAATGTTGCACGAGGCGAAGAGACTCACGACAACAAGATAAAGTTGCATTTTACTGTTGACAATAAGACCGGAGCAAAGATTACCGGCATGCTTGGCAAGAAAGGCGGCCTTGAAACGAGTTATTATCATCATCTTGCCAAGGAGCATTTAGAAAAAGAGCCTGGCTTCAAGATTTTCATGTTCCACAGCGCTTTGGCAGAATTGAAGCCCAAGGATTTGGAAGAGATGGACGCGATGGCCGTTTCTCTCATGCCTGCCGGTTTTGATTATTATGCCGGCGGCCACGTGCACGTTGTGGACAAGCAGACAATTGGCAAGTACAAGAACATCGTCTACCCTGGCCCGATTTTTCCGAACAATTTTTCTGAAGTTGAAAAATTAAAGCACGGCAGTTTTGTGATTGTGGACAATGGCAATATCCAGCACGTTCCATTAACAGTATACCCGACTGTCTGCATTTCTATTGATGCTGAACAGAAAACTCCAACTGAAGTTGAAAATTTGGTCAAACAGCATCTGCTGAAAAACGATTTAACAAGTGCTCTCGTAACTATCCGCGTTTCCGGCTGCTTAAAGCAGGGCAGACCAGCAGATGTGCGCTGGAACGATTTGTTCCATGATGCTTATATGAAGAAAGCATATTTTGTGATGAAGAACACGAACGCATTTACTAGCAAGGAAATGGAAATTATCATGGTTAAAGAGTCAAATGTTGAGGAAGTTGAAACTTCTCTCTTGCAGCAGCACGCCGGCCAGTTCAAATTGTCTGCCAATGACGTTGAACTCGCAAAGAAATTGATGCACGCTTTATCAGCAGAAAAAGCAGAAGGCGAGAGAAATGCCGATTTTGATTCGAGGTTGCATTCTGAGTTGGATAGTTTATTTGGGGGAAATTAAAGTGTTCAAACCACATAAATATCCTTTAGATATTATCATCAGAAGATTGGCCAGAGAAAACAATATAGCCACATTCCATTTTGTTACTTACGCACCTTCAGAAGCCGATTCTGATGAACTTGATCCCGCTGAAGTAAAACCATACGAACTCATTCCTGTGCCTGCAAGTTATTTTCGTAAGAACCGGCTGTCTAATTTGGTACAGGAGCACTGTGATAGTGCAGAAAAGGTGCTTGGAATTACTTCCAGCGTCTTAGTGCTAGAAAGTAACCTAGAGGTGCCCAGGCATATTGTCCAGCTTGATATCGATAGCGCGTGGCCCGATCTAGAAAGGCCTGCCTTGACTTATGATGACATGCCTTCTGTTATTGCACGTGCGGCTGCTGGGGTGTGCAATCAGCCAGGCTGCATTGTCAACTCATCAAAAGATGATAAATTTCAAAATTTTCATTTCTATGGAAAAAAAGTAATAATTCATCAAGAATGGGAAGAGCTTATGCAAAAATCTCAGGCAAGCATACATGCAGATTATGCGTGGCGTGAATATTCGCTTGCACGAGGGTATTCTGTTTTGCGCGTTTCTGCAAATAAGGATAAACCATCACTGCCAATGCCTATCGGACATTTGGTGGCCTGAGTAATTTTATTTTCAGAAATGACCAAAAGGGCAGGATTATTTCCTTGGTTTCGCAATCCTCCACAAGAATTCAAATTGTTGTCTGAATGCTTGTGCAATCTCGCTTTTCTCGATAATGATGGTTATCCAGGGCTGTCTGGTGAAGTCAACAAGCGCAACTTTATCTCCATAAATCATAGTTCGAATTGGCTGAATGAAGTGAGCCAAGGTTTTTGGCAAATATCGTGTCTCTGCCAGCGGACTTGGCGTTTTCCATTTGCCTCTTGTGAAAAGGAGCTTCCATTTTACGTGGTATTTTCTCTGTTCTCTGAAATGCTGTTCTATATCTGCAGGAAGGTAGTCTTTGTACGGATCTTCGTCTGTTCCAAAACCCAGTAATTCCGCTCCTTTTCTTCCTGCCTCTATTGTTTCTTTGAGGACAATACGTGGTCCTTGCCTTCCGGTATAGACGATAACATCATTTTTTTCTCTTTTGGCGGCACGTTTTGCTTTAAGTTCAGGAATAATCTTCCTTATCTCATCTTGTGCGGTTTTTAGCTGATTTTTGCGCTCCTCTAAGAAATCTATCAGCCGCTCAGGAGGTGTCGCGTCATAATACCGAACACCATTCTTCACAATATGGCTTGCCAGACCTTTTGTTTGCAAGCGATGAAGTACATCATAGACTTTCGAACTTGCAATGTTTGCTTTTTTTATTATTTCCCCAGCAGTCGTCGTGCCTATTTCTACCAGAACCTCATAGACTTCAGCTTCACCAACGGTAAGCCCTATTTTTTCTAAGATTTCCTTCACAGTTTGCAAGCCTCTTTTCTTCTCCATTAAGGGGGGAGTAAAATATAAATATAGTTTGTCATCACAAAGTAACAACATGAATAGAGGGTAACATGACACGACAAAAACAAAAGATGTTCAAAATACAAAGAAAGGATCTCGTCTCACTGTGCTTGCTTCTGAGCCTGTTATTCTTGACAGGGTGCGCAACAGACAGGCCCAAAGCAGATGTAATCAAGATTGGCTTTATCGGGCCATTGACCGGCGACGGAGCATACTGGGGACTCATTGAAAAAAACGCCATCGATTTAGCAGTGGAAGAAATTAATGAAAAAGGCATAAATGGGAAAAGACTTGTGGTAAAGTATGAAGACGGTAAGTGCAATGGAGAAGATGCGCTGACTGCAGCCCGAAAACTTGTGGAGATTGATGACGTGCACATTCTCCTCGCGTCATGCTCACAAGAGATTATCCCGCTTGCGTCGTATACCGAACCACGGCAAATCCTCATTTTGGGCTCGTATGCAGCAAGTTCACAAATAACCAACAGCGGCGATTTTGTATTCAGAAATGCTTACTCAAACCTTGATTATGCCCAGACTATGGTTAATACTATCGGCGCGAATCAAACAGTTGCCATTGTGACAGAAGTTACAGAGTTTGCTGCAGATCTCCGGGACATTTTCAAAGAAGAGTTTGGCAAGAAAGGCGGGAAGATTGTTTCTGAAGAAAACACCCCTGTCGGGGATAAAGATGCCTCTACCTATGTGACAAAAATACTTGCAAAAAAACCTGATGCCGTTTTCATCAACCCCACTGGTCCTGCAACGGGAATCCCAATACTGAAAGAATTGCGAAAACAAGGATATAATGGAAAAGTGTATGGAAACTTCTTTGGAGGAAGCAAGACTGTTCAAGAGCTTCCTGAGGCGCAGGGAATGATTTTCTTTGCTGACCCGGACGTTGCAGATACTCCTAGGAAGGCAGAACTGTTTGAAAAATACAAAAAGCTCTTCGGACGTTATCCCGATTTGGAGTTTCCTGCTGCATCGCGCTATGATGCCGTGTACATTCTGGCAGAGGCCATAAGGAATGTTGGAGAGGATGCCGCCAGCATCAGAGATTACTTGTACGCTATGAAAAAATTTGATGGTGTATTGGGACAATATCACTTTGATCAGAATGGAGATGTGGTAGGTATCACACCAAGCGTCAGAGTTATCGCTGGCCAAAAATCCGTTCCATTGGAAGCTGCGTCAAAGCAAAGTTTACAATAGAATATTCTTTCAATGCTTTATTTCAACAGTGATTTTAGAAGTTCCTGCACCACTTGCGCGGATGCCGTTCCTTTCGACGCCCGCATGACCTGTCCTACTAAGAACATGAGTGATTTTTGCTCTCCTTTTTTGTAGTCTTCAACTGCTTTTGAATTTTTCGAAATAACATCCT
>CAZWVL010000001.1:0-191339 GCA_964637115.1 uncultured Methanosarcinales archaeon | reverse complement strand
AGGGTGCTCCTCAACAAATTGGTCAGGGTGGTGTTTTCCAGCAGGGTGCTCCTCAACAAATTGGTCAGGGTGGTGTTTTCCAGCAGGGTGCTCCTCAGCAGATTGGTCAGGACGCTGGAGCAGGCGGAGGACAATCACCGCAAGGACAAGGTGAAGAAGAATCTGAAAAAGAAAAATGTGTTGACAAAGGCGGAGTGTGCAAGGAAGAAGATCATCCTGCGTGCACTGAGCCTCCTCCGGAAGAGTATCCGCCTGAAGATATTCCACCTGGCGAAGGTCCGCCTGGATTGGGCGATTGTATGCAGGAGTGTGCTGCTGCACACGGGCAGTCTGAAGAAGTGTCGCCTACAGTCGCTCCTGTTGAAGTTTCTAGTGATGTTGGTGTGAAGTATGATGTTGTTACTGGCAGCGTTATTGCAAGTCCTGGTGAAAAATTAATTGATTTCAATTATGAGGGTTGTGTCTTTGGTTGTTCGAATGCTGATGATCCGACTTTGTGCGCGCAGGATTGTAAGAAGCGTGCTCGCAAGCCAACTCTTGATCGGCCTCCAGTTGTTCCGACTGAAAGTTCATCTGATCAATCAGGAGACTCGCCTGCCGTGTGTGTTGGTGAAGGCATTAACGCGATGTTGAAAGTTAAGGGTGAGGCAGAGGCTGGCGGTTCTGTTAAAATCACGATGGATGCTAAGAAGTTTGTCGAAGAATCATGCGCTGGCCAGGAAAATGTTCTTTCTTGTGTGGCTGTTTGCGATCCGATTGATCTTGGTTGCATGCGAAAGTGTAAAGCTTCTCCGTCCAGTTGTGTTGATCGTGCGCTTGGTGACGCAACAAGTGGTGCTGATGCTAAAGCTCGTGCGATGGAAGAGTGCAAGGATCAACCGCAGGAAATGTTGGATTGCATAAAAGCGTGCGAAGTTCCTGCAGAAGAGTTCCCAGCACAGCCGCCTGCTGCTCGGCCAGAAATGCCGGATGAACCTCACGATGGAATTATCATCAGCCAGATTTCTCCTCCGCTTTTTGTAGGTGCAGCGCCGTCTGTTGAACTTCCTTCATCCATTAAGGAAGCTGATTCGTCTCTATGGCCGTGGATTTTGGCGCTGATATTGCTGCTCGTAATGCTTTATTTCATGTCGCGCAAGAAGGGAAAGAAAGGCTTTGTGGCAATGCTTATCATTGCAGCAGTTTTCGGTGTTATGCTTATTGAAGGCCAGTCAGTTAACTTGTCTCAACTCAAGTCGTTTGAAGATGTCGTCGATAAAAGTGTTCTTCTCCTAAACACGTTTGACATTATTGCAACTCATGCAGGGTTGGGCGGCGGCGCTGGTGCAGGACTTAGTGTTGGCCAGGCTGTCGTGCATAATGCGCTGGGAGTCAGGTCACTGCCCCGTGTTGGTCTTGCAACATTTGAAGCGACTAAGCGGGTTTCTGCTGAAGAGCTTGAAGCGCGTCTTCAGGATTTGAAGGCTTCTGCCTTTGTCGAAATTTTCAACCCTGGAAGCGAGCCAGTTAACCTTCACGATTATTACATTACCAATAAGCCGAATAGCACTAACATTTCTCAGTCTCCCGTGAATTATTCCTACTACTTGATTTCTATCAACAAGACTCAAACGATTTCCCCTGCCGCGCTTGCTGATGGTTATTGGATTGCAGCATTCCCGAATGGCAGCGTGTTGGGTCCAAAAGGACATTATGTGATTGCTGTTGATGCCGCTGCGTATGAGAAAATGTATGATGATAATGCTGATGCTGCACTTACGAACAAGTCCGGAAGTAATGTTTCTGTGATGAGAGAGATTTTCAATGGCAGCATTCCTTTAAACGCTAAGATTGATGTTAACACTGTTGCATTGTTCAGATGGGATGGCGCTGGTGTCAAGATTGCTGATACTGATTATTTGAATGTTGGTGATGCTAAGGGTGCTGTTGACAAGACCAGCATTCACGTTAATGGAATTATTTATGCTGCCGATACGCCGATTAGAAAGCAGCAGGTGATTCCAAGCATTGATTTGGCACAAGTCAGACCTGATTTGAACGTGGCGTATCTTCGTAATGAATCGACGTGCTTTGAACCGAGGGAACGCCGTGCCAGTTATGCAAACGGTCCAAAATGTGACGACTTAATGTGCGATGAGACGAGCGAGCGTGACGCGTTTACATTGAGGGACGCAAGTCCTAGAAGTTTTGAGTGCCTTCCTCCTGAAGTTTCCAAAACAACTGGCGCTTTAATCAGTGGAATGTTTGGATTAGAATTTGAGGGACCGTCGCAAGGCCCGATGCCGCCAACAGGTCCTAATGTGGCTTCAGGTCCTAACATTCCCGGCGCCGGATCATCAGGAGGATCAAGTACTTCAACTTCAAAAGAGTGCCCTTGTCCTACTCCATCTGATGAGTGCCCGCCACCTCCGCCTCCACCTCCTCCGCCTCCTCCTCCACAGCAGCCACCTCCGCCTCCGCCGCCTCCACCTACTACTGTGACTGGAGATACTCCAACGCCAACACCAACATCAACACCGGGTGGAAGATGCTGTATTTATTGTACGAAAAATAAAAAAGTCACTTGGGTTCCAGTTCCAGACGCGCCGATTGCGAAATGCAAAGGCTCGCAAGCCTCACCGTGCAAGCCAGGTGAAACTCCCGTAATCACTACCCCTGAAGATCCAAATTGTAAAAAGAAGAAAAAGCCCTGTCCGACGAAGGTGCCATGCCCAACTCTAACTCCTTGTGAGACTCCTATACCTGAGAAGCCTTGCTGCGTTTATTGCGAGAAGGATAAAAAGACTATATTCTTCTTTGATCCGTTGGACGAGGCAACTTGCAAAACGCAAAAAGCAATGGCGGATGCAGGTATTGCAGCGTGGTGTGTTGGAGGCACTGCTGAGATTGTTGAATCTGGTCATCCAAAATGTAAATTGGCAGAGAAAGAGTGCTGCCAGTGCAAGAGAAAGAAGACTTCACTTTTCGGGGCAAAGCCGCCAAAGGGAGTTGAGCTTCCTTTCATGAAGCAGTTCAAGAACGAATGTGAGAATGGTAAGTTTTCTGATAATTGCAAGAAGGAATGTGATAAAAACTTCTATGAAGAGCCTACTTGCGTGCCTAATGACAAGTGCGCGGAGGGTCCTGGTGGCGGCGGACCTAAGCCAAAGGAGTGCTGTTGCGTGAAGCCGAAGGCTGCAAAGTGCGTGCGGGATGGAATTGCTGCAGCGTTGCAGTTCAAGGGAGAGCAGGAATCTTCAGCTCGTGAAAATGGCGCTTTGATGAAAGTTCTTCCTGACTTTAAGAAGTTCGCGAGCGAAACGTGTGCAGGAAATGCACCAGTTATGGAGTGTGTGGCAAAGTGCGATGCTGCAGATCTTGGTTGTTTGCAGACCTGCCGCGGTCCTGAAGATGCTCAAGCGGAAGATGGCAAAGTAGAAGCTCTTGACAAGCCTCCAACTGCTCCTGAAAGATCTGCTGCAGTAAAGTTCAGGTCGTCCATTACTGGAAGTCAAGCGCTCAATGTTGAGTCAATGATGAAGCAAGCTTCTCAAGACGTAGAGCCGGAATCCAAAGGGCCTCCGGCTGAGTGTGAGAAGAAAGCGCGAGAGCGTGCAGAATCGATGAAGGACCGGGTTGAGGCTGAGGCTGGAAAGCCTGGCATTGTGAAATCAGAAGTTGCTGTTGACAAGTTGATCGCGGAAGAATGCACTGGTGAGCCGATGCAAGAGGAAGAGTGTGATGAGCAGGCTCCTGAATCATCAGCCGAGGAAAAGCCAGAAGAAAAATCTGAGAATGAAGATGGTGGCGAAAAAGAGGAGAAAAAGGAGCCTGGAAAATGTGTGAAGGAAGGCGGCAAGCCTGAGAAGCCGGATCATCCTGCTTGTGCTGGAGGTCCGGAAGAAGGTCTGCCGGAAGAAGGTCCTGAAGAAGTGCCGTCTGGACTGGGCGATTGTATGCAGGAGTGTGCTGCTGCGCACGGGCAGCCTGTGAAAGAGTCTCCTGTTGGGTTGACTAGGACTGTGTATGATTATGGGACGCCTGTTCCTTCTCCTGCTGGGTTGACTAGGACTGTGTATGATTATGGGACGCCTGTTACTTCTCCTGCTGGGTTGACTAGGACTGTGTATGATTATGGGACGCCTGTTCCTTCTAGTGTTGGGTTGACTAGGTCTGTGTATGATTATGGGACGCCTGTTCCTTCTCCTGCTGGGTTGACTAGGTCTGTGTATGATTATGGACCGTATACAACTCCCGTTGAGCAATCAATTGTGCCTACTGTGACCATTTCAGAAGAGCAGAACTGTGTCGATCGCGCGCTTAGCTTTGCGCTTGGTGATGCAACCAGTGGTGTTGATGCCAAGATGCGCGCGTTTGAAGAATGCAAGGATCAGCCGTATGAAATGTTGGACTGCATACAAGCGTGCGAGATCCCTGAAGAAGCTGCTCCGGAAGAAACTCCTCCGCCCACACCGTCGCCAACTCTCGAACCAAAAACTCATCTGGGAATTATAATTAGCCAGGTTTCTCCGCCGTTGGAAGCGGTTCTGGCTCCTTCTATCGAGAAACCGACAGCAGTAACTGCAGAGTCATCAAACATGTGGCCGTTGATTTTGGCACTGGTATTGCTTCTTGTAATGCTCTACTTTGTGCTGCGCAAGAAGGGAAAGAAAGGATTTGTGGCAATGCTTATCATTGCAGCAGTTTTCGGCGTCATACTTATTGAGGGCCAGTCAGTTGACCAGTTCAAGTCACTTGAAGATTCTGCTGATGATAGCGTCCTAATTCCTGGTGTTTCTGATGTCATCTCAACTCAGGTTGGCTTGGCTGGTGGTGCAGGAGCAGGAATTGTTGCTGGCCAGGCAGCAGCTCAAAATATGCGTGGTGAGGAAGCGCAGCCTCGCTTTGCCCTTGGAACTGCTGAGGCAACTGCAAAACTTTCTGCTGAGGAGCTTGAGGCGCGTCTTCAGGAGTTGAAGGCTGCCGCTTTCGTTGAAATCTTTAATCCTGATGATGAGAGCATTAAGCTGGATTACTTCTACATTACCAATAAGCCGAATAGCACGAACATTTCTTTATCTCCTGAAAACTATTCTTACTATTTGATTTCCGTAAATAAGTCAAGAACCATTTCTCCAAGTGCGCTTGCTGATGGTTATTGGATTGCAGCATTCCCTGAGAACACTACCTTAGCTCCTCACACTCATTATGTGATTGCGCTTGATGCTGATGCGTATGAAAAAGTGTATGAAGAAAAGCCAAATGCAACGCTGACAAATAAATCCGTAACGAATGTTTCTGTGATGAGAGAATTATTCAACGGCAGTATTCCTGTTAATGCAAACATAGATTCTAACACGATTGCAATATTCAGATGGCATAATGGTACGATTAAGATTCTTGATATTGATTATTTGAATCTTGGAAATGCTCAAAGTGCTGTTGACAAGTCAGGTGTGCGCATTTCCGGAATTATTTATGGCAAAGATACTCCGATCGAAAAGCAGCAGGTGCTTCCAACAGTTAATTTGGCGCAGATTAGGAAGGGCGTGAATGTTGCATACAACCGTGATCCGGCAACGTGCATTGAGCCCAGAGAGCGCCGTGCTGCAGATGCAAATGGTCCTGAGTGTGAAGAAGGGGCTTGTGATGAGACGAGCGAGCGCGACGCATTTACATTGAAGGATGCTGTTCCAAGAACCTTTGAGTGCATTCCTGCCGACCAAACGCTTGTTGGCGGAGTCGTTATAAGTTTGGAAGCTGGCTCTACAGTTACTGGGCCTATTACTGGTAGTGATGAATACGAAGACTGTCCTACTCCGACGCCGTGCGCAACTCCGACGCCGTGCAAGACTCCAGTATCTCCACCTCCGCCTCCGCCACCCCCGCCTCCTCCGCCACCTCCACCGGGAATACCATCTGTTGACAAATGTTGTTGTCAGGGAGGAACAAAAGCGGGCATGATAATGACGGGTGTAGCGTGCAAGACCGGCACTGCCACTGGCGAAAGTGTCCCTGCAAATTTCGGCGAGTGCGATAAGGCCGGTGGAAAGCCCACCACTGACTTGACGAAATGTCTGGCCACTCCAACTCCATCAGCGGAGAAGTGTTGCTGCACGAGCGGGCCGAATAAAGGTAAAATCATGGAAGGTGCTGCTTGCAAGACTGGCACGGCAACTGGCCAGAACGTGCCTGCAGATTGGGGCGCTTGTGGAGGCGCAACTCCCAATCTTAACGATCCTGCGTGCGCCGGCGGCCCCACTCCAACTCCTACACAGGCACCGTGCTGTTGCATCGGCAAGGACGGAAAGGCAGAGTGGAAGGGTGCTGATTACTGTTCAGAGAAAAAGGCAGAGCCTGGTAAAACCGTTGTTGCAGGTCAATTGGATTCTGATTGTAAGAAGGCAGGCGGCAAGGTTGACAAGACTGGCGCGGCGTGCACTCCGAGCAAGGGATGTTGCATTTGCAGAATCACAAGCACGACCACGAAGCCGCTTTTCGGAATTTCGCAGAAGCAGGGCGAGAAGAAAATGCATTTCAAGTGTGATGCTAAGGGTCCGACTCAGCAGTGCAAGGATGCTTGCAAGAAAATCGCTGGCTCTTCATTGTTCAGGACTGAGTGTGTTGAAAATGAGAAGTGCAAGGAAGAATGCTCGGACTGTCCAGAGTCAGGTCACGGTGGCCAGCCAAAGTTGCCGAACGAGCACAAAGGACTGGAGCTCAAGCCGCCTCTTTACACGGATGGTTTGCCGCCTCAACAGCCAGAGCAGCCTGGAGATCCTCCAAAGAAGCAATGTTGTTGCGTGAAGACGAAGGAAAAAGAAGACAAGGCCGAACAAGATAAGAAAAATGTTCTGGCAGCGTTTGAAAAAATTACTGGCAGGCAGATTCAGGATGCTGATGAAATGCCTGAGTGCGAGAAAAAAGCTCGCGAACGTGCAGCAGGAATGAAAGGCCAGGTTGAAACTGAGGGTGGAAAAGAAGGAGTCCTTGAAGCAGAAGTTGACATTGATGCAGTAATTCAGGAAGAATGCATTGGTGAGCCGATGCAGGACGAAGAATGCGATGGCATGAAGCCTGAATCGCCGCAGGGTAAAGGCAAGGGCAAGGCAACCGGACGCATTACTGGCTGGCAAGCTCTTGACAAGTTACAGGAGCAGGCGCAGAGAGGCAAGGATAAGAAAGAGCCAGGAAAGTGCAAGAAAGAGGGTGGTTCTCCTGAGAGAGCAGACCATCCAGCTTGTGCTGGACAAGCTATGCCAGGAGGAGCTCCTGGTGTTCCAACTTGTCCTGAAGGATTTGTGCCGGTTCAAGTTCCTTCAGATGGAGGATTTGAGCCAAACGAGCCGTTGCAGCAGCCAACACAGCCGACTCCACCTCCTGAGGAGCCTCATATGGGCTTTATCATAAGCCAAGTTTCACCGCCGTTGTTTGCAAGTCCTGCTCTTGAAATGCCTCTTGAGGCATCCAAGCAAAAGTTGCGCTTTGGAATACTTGGATTTTTGCTTGCAGCTCTTATTGCTATTATCGCACTAGTTATATTCAGGACATTATATTCAAGGGAAGATAAAGGAAAGAGAATTATTGGTCTGTTCATGATGTTCCTTATCGTCAGCTTGAGCTACGCTCCTGCTGTTGTTGAGGGCCAGTCTGTTGACAGGTATGAGGGTTCTGTTGTTGCGCTTGCTGGCTCGAACTATCCGACTTGGTTGCTGCCTGTTGCAAAGCCTCAGTACAAATCGTTTGAGGATGTTGCAGATAAGAGTGTGCTCCTGCCTGATGCAGGAGATGTCATTGGCACTCAGTCTGGACTTGGTGGCGGGGCAAGTGCTGGTCTTGGTATTGGTCAGGCTATTGCGCAGAAACTTTTGGGTATTGTTCCTCAGCCTCAGGTTGGCCTGGGTACAGCGGGCGTGATTGCACAATCTGATCAGGATATTGGAAAGCATTTGGATGAATTAAGGACATCTGCATTCATTGAATTGTATAATCCTGAAGACAAACCTCTCAATCTAAGCACATATTATATAACTAACAAGCCTGTCAGCGTGCAGGAAATCGAGGGTTCAGAGCCTGAGAACTTCTATTATTACTTGATTACTGTAAACACTTCTCAAACAATATCTCCAAGTGCGCTTGCTGAGGGTTATTGGATTGCGAGCTTCCCGAACAATAGTATTGTTGCTCCAAATGAGCATTACGTGATTGCAATTAATGCTTCAGCGTATGAGCAAGTGTATGACGATAAGCCGAACGCTACGCTTGTAAGAGATGCGGGTATTCCGTTAATGATTGAAATTTTTGACGGAAGTATTCCTCAGAATGCCAAGATTGATTCTAACACCATTGCTCTTTTCAAGTGGGATGGAAAGTCAAAGAAGGTTGAGGATACTGATTACCTAAATGTTGGTGATGCTCAAAGTGCTGTTGATAAGACAGATGTCGAGGTTGAGGGTGAAAAGTATGGCGCTGATACTCCTGTCAAAAAGCAGCAGGTGTTGCCTGAAGTTGACGTTGCAAGTATCAGGCCTGATGTGAATGTTGCGTACAACCGTGATCCGAAGACTTGCGTCGAGCCTAGAGAGCGTCGTGCTGCTGACGCGAATGGTCCTGAGTGCGAAGGCGGGGCTTGTGACGAGACAAGCGAACGTGATGCGTTTGGATTGAAGGATGCAGAGCCTAGAGTTTTCGAGTGCGCCAATGTACCATTGAAGACAGGTGTGACGGGCGGTGCTGCATTGAATATGGATGTAGTTATGAAAAAACTGCTGGATTCTCGCGCTCTTGCAGCTGCGCAGTCAGCATTATCGCAGCCTCACTTGCTTACCGATGCTGCTTCTGCTGGTTTCAATGCAGGACGCGAATCTGCTGAGGATGCTGAAGAAGAATCTTCTGATGTTCTTTGCGTGCCGGCAGGTGCTCCTTCGCCTTGTGTTTCAGAGGGAATAGACAAGGCGCGTCAGGCATCAGCAGAGATTGCAGACACTTATAGAACGGCCGAAAGGTCTGTCAAGTTGCTTCCTGACTTTAAGACATCTGCAATGGATGCCTGTAAGGATGATTCTCAATCATTGGATTGTCTTTCACAATGCGATTCTGCTGATCTTGGCTGTTTGAGCGGTTGTGGTGCAGAGCCGCAAACGCTTGATCAGCTTGCTGACAGGCCTGAAATTACTGAAAAGGTTCGAATTGATGATAGAGATTCGGCCGTTGGCGTGAAATATGCTAAGGAAGTAAGACGCTTGTACAGCGAAGCTGATGAGCACGGTCAAGCCATGGTTTCTCCAGAAGCGTTTGTCTCAAGAATAACTGGCGGGCACGTTGCAGAAACTGCGCCGAATTCTGTTACTGGCGCAATTGCTGCTGAATTCTCTAACGTGATTACTGGTTTGCAGGCAGCTCCAGCTGCTCCTGTGGCGCCAAAGCTTCCTGCACCTCCAAGTCAATGGAAGAATTCTGGTTTAGATATGTCAAGAGGTGGCGAGGCAGTCAATCCAGGAATGGATTCTGGAAAGATTGATGTTAAGCCTGCGAAGGGCAATCTTCCGGCACAAGAAGCAGATTACGAGAAATTCGACCATCCTGTTGGCCCTGCTGAAGTTCTTAATGAGATTTACTCTAACGCAAACAGAAAGGGCAGTAATTGGGAGGCCACGAAAAACTTCTGGAGGCATTTTGAGGACAACGTTGGCTGGGCAAAAGCTGAGGAAGATAGTTGCATTGACAAGGGCAAGGCTGACGAGGCTATGGCGCACGCTACGGCTGCGATGAAGTCTGCTGAGAAAATCCTGGATGGCATTGCTCCGTTCCTTGATGGCGATTTGAAGATGGCGGTTGACAAGATGTTCAAGTCGGATGAACAGCGTGCTGAAGAAAAATCAAATGCTGACAAAGCCAAGAAGAATTGGGAGGACCAGTTCAAGGATCCAAAGACCGGAAAATTCCCAGAGGGCTTTGATCCTGCTAAGGCAGCGAGGGATGCCATACAGGAATTCGAGAAGACAGGTTATGGTCTTGAGCAGGCAGGTTCTGCAGCAGAATATCTCGGTGCACAGGGTGTTGGAGACTATGGTGCAGGTCCTACAGCATTTGACGCACAGGTTGGTGCAGCGCAACAAGCATTGTCTGGCACGACCGGCAACTCCAATACTGCAAACAGTGCGGTCAATGCGATTGCCAGCGAGCCTCTTGTAAAGACGTATAATGATGCCATTGACAATTATAACAAGTGGAAAGACACTCCGAGGGCTGGAGAATTTAAGAACAAAGTTGATGAGGCAAAATCAGCATTGCAGGAGAAAGACCCTGGATTATTGAATAAGTACGAAAAAGCCAAGGCAGATGCTGATGCAGCACAGAAAGCAAAGAACGATGCAGAGAAAAATCTGAAGGATGCGGAAAAGAAACAGAAGGAAGAGCAGGACAAAGAAAAGAATGATCCTAACCGTCTAGATAAGTTTGACCCGAAGAAATCTGCTCAGAATTTTGCAAATAAGGCAAGAAAGCTTGCAAGCATGGGATTTGTGCCAGAAAAAGTCTGTCTTGGCTCTCCTCCGATGGACGAGGTTAATGCTCTTTTGAATATGGCCGGCGCTCAGGCTGATGACGCGGTAAAGCAGGCAAATGCTGCAAAGACTCCGATGGATATTCTGAAGGCGTATGATTCCGCAATGATTTCACTGGTCTGGCTTGAAAACGCTCACTACAAGTATATTGAGTACAAGGACAATGTCGTACACCTTATTAGAGCCGGATTCAATGATGAGAAGTGCTGTCCAAAACGCAAGGATGTTGGTCACGTCAAGCAGGGCAAGAAAAAGCCAACGCCAACTCCAGAGAAGCCAAAAAAGCCGACGGGACTGGCAGATGTTGCAACTCCCGGACATACTACTGAAGGAATGAAAGTTCCAACCGGAACTGGTCCGGGCGGCATTCCTCAGCAGGCAGGAACACAAGGTGTGGCAACTGGACAGTCCGGAACAGGTCCAACAACTGGTGCGATCCTTGACATAACTGGCTTAGCAGTTGGCCAGACGCAAGTTGCTCCTGCAAAGCCAGCAGCTCCTGCCAGTCCTGGCACTCCACAAGATCCTTGTGACCCGTGCTTCTACAACGATAAGCCGTATTACGAGCCAGAGAAAAAACCAGAGCCATCGCACGTTGATTGGCCTCCTGCGCCTGACTTTGGAAAGCCTCCAAAGCTTCCTGGCGGACAGTCTGGTTCAACCACTCCAAGTGCTGGAAAGCCTACAGTTCCTGCTCCAACTGTTCCGAATGTTACCAACCCTGCTGTTAACCCGTGTGCAGGTTCCAAGTATGATATGAGAAAGATTGGCAAGGACTACAAGATTGTTGACCGGGCAACAGGCAAAGAAATTGATACGTCCAAACTTACTGGTGCTGATAAGGATAATTATGATAATGCTTTGAAGCATAATTGTTTCAAAAGGTCCACTGTGGCGCAGGAAGCTGCTCCCAAGCAGAAGAATCCGTGTGATGATGTTATCAGGCAGTATGGCGCACAGCCGTTCAAGCCTATTGACAAGGACAAAGCATTGAGCGAGTCGGTTGAAGACAGTCCATTCCAGCCGAATAAATTTGACCAGAACGCTGCCAACAAGCTGATGGACGACTTCAAGAACTGCAATAAGGAAATCAAAAAGACTGGTGAAGAGTTCAAGAAGGTTGACGATCAGCGCAATGAGCTTCTTGGCAGGCGCAGGATGTCGATGGAAGGTGGCCCTCGCACGCTTGATGGAGTTCCGCTTGAAGGCCAGACAAGGGCTGATGGCGGAATTGACTTCCAAAACGCGATTACAAAAGAGTTCCACACTTCATTGAGCAGCGCAGATGTCGATCAGCTTGAAGCGTTTAACAAGCAGTCTGCTGACTTGATTGATACTTACAAGGCGCACACAGAGAATTTGGATTTGGCTGGAACACAAAAGCACTATGACAATCTAGTCCAGACTCTTCCAAATTATAAAGATCAGCTTAAAAACCTGCCCAAAGATGCTCCGAACAGGGCCGGTGATGTTAGAAGACTGGAGGACGAAATTAAGATTAGGGAAGAAGCGATTACAAAAGACGCAGAACTTCTCAAGAAAATCCCTGAGTGGCAAGCAAAGAACTTGTGCAATACCAAGGACATAGTCAAGAAATTGCAGGCCGAGTATGGAAAAGCCGGTCTCGAAATGAACGCTGATACCGGCAAGATAACTTCTGCGGATAAGTCCGCTACTTACAAAGGAATGACACCGGATGGCACCCCTATCTTTGAGAAGGGCGGCAAGGAGTTCATCAATACTCCTGAAGGAATGAAGCCGATGAGCCGTTGGGCAAATGATAAGGGAGAGACAAGCGACAAGCCAATTGCAGGCGGTTATCTTGAGCAGTACGACCCCAAGACTGGCAGGTATATCAAAAAGAATGTGATTGACGTCAGCAAGATTCCGCCTGAGCTTTTACCGTGCTACAAGAGCAAGATGGAGAAGGCTGGCGAAGATTATGTCAAGAAAGCGATTGCTGATTTGAAGAAGCTGCAGGAGCTTGAACTTGAAAAGAACAGGCTCGAGAAAGAAAAGAATGCTCTTGAGGGCAAGGACAAGGATTCAAGGACTGCTGATGAAAATAAACGTCTCGAAGATACCAAAAAAGAACTTGAGGATATTGACAAGAAAATCAAGGACATCAAGGACAATACAGGCATCGATTCTGCGTTCAAGGATGGCGGCGCGAAGCTTAACAGATTGCAGGATGAATATGCTGAGACTGCAAAGAAGCGTGATGAGCGTCTCAAACAGTTGATTGATGAGGGCAAGACTGCTGGAAAGACTGATGAGCAGATCAAGGAAGACATCAAGAATGATTCAAAGTACAATAATTTGCAGAAGGACCTTGATGATTTAAGTAAGAAAATCAAGGATGCACTTGATCCAAGCAATCTCAATCTTGATTACAGGAAGAAGCTGGCTGATCTTACTATAAATCAGGGAATTATTGATGCTGATAAAGTGCCTGACGCAAATCACGCCGGCAAGCTTCAGATGCTGCAGAATGCTGTTGATGAAGCTGCACGTCTTCTTGGAGTTAAATTTGATGGTGCGAGAATAACTCCCAATGATGAATTCACCCAGCAGTATAAGGACCACATGAGAAAGGTGCTTAACGAAATTATTGTGGGTGAAGGCGCGACTGAGAGGATTAACGGCATTGCTGGCGCAATGAACAACATGAAAATGTTGTCAGTCAACGACGCCAACATCGATAAGATGACGTTTGAGAATAATATGAAAGACGCGCTTAAGGTCGCGCTCAATTCTCAACCGATGGAATTCTTTGACAAGTACAAGACTTTTGAAGAGCGGGTTGGAGAGTTGTACAACAGGCAGGTTGCCGCCTTTGAAGAGTATGTTAAGAATGGCGGAATACCAGGGGTTGTCGCTTTTGACCCGCAAACAGGAAAGACTGTTGTTCAGTGGGATGGAGTGCGCGCAGATGATGTCTTGAAGGCAATGAAAGCCAAAACTTATGATTTCCTGTCTGAGCAGTTCAAGAATCAGATCAACCAAAATGGCTGGAAAGTGCGCTACGATGAGGAAGGAAATATGCTTCTTACTGACAATTCAGGCGAGCCCGTTATACTGAAGAAAGGCGACGTGCTTGAAGTCGGCAAGTTAAGCGAATTAAAGTTGACTAAAATCGCAAATGCGCAGACTAAAGGAAAAACATTTGCAGCGCAGGCCAAGAAGGATGATGCGCTGACTGCAGATTTGAAGGCCAAACTCAAAGACAAGGACTGGCACTTTGCCTCCGATATCGACTGGGATGAGGCGTACAAGAACAGGCATGCTTTGCCGGATGATGTCGCGATTGAATTTATGATGCTCTATGAAGCAGTCAAGGGAGATCGTGCAAAGCTCGCCAAGGAGGCTTCTTCAAAAACTTTGGCAGCAGTAAAGGACAAGTTCACCAGGGAGTATATCAGGTATGGTGATATCAATTGGGATGAGGCGTACAAGAACAGATACGAATTGTCTGACGATACCAGGGCTGAAGTGGAGAGACTCTATGAAGAGTATAAAGGAAGTCTTCTCCTCGGCAGCAAGAAGGCTTCTTCAAAGACTTTGGCAGAAGTTGGCCGCAAGTTCCCGAAGGTTACTTACGTGCCAGTTGGCACTTCCCTCACTGCTGACAAGATAAAGGTTATCAAGAATCTTGAAGCTGAGCAGCAGCTTGCCAATCTTGTCGAGGATACTCTCAATTTGTTCAATAGGGAGCTGAGGGATGCAGCTCAGGGCAAGACAACTGCTTTCCGTGCTATTGACAATGTTGCTGCAAGGATGTTTGCATTGCGCAAGTTTGATCCAAAACTCTTTGAATCATTGCAGGCTGCGCTGAAAGTGCAGGATCTTGCTCTGCGAAAGGAAGTGAATGAGGAATTGAATAACCTGCTGGACTTGCAGGTTGCGCATCTTATGGGCAAGAAAGTTCCTTCAACTGTTGTTCAGGCACAGCAGCGTCAATATAACAACGCGCGTGCAATCAGGGCGATTGCCGATCCAACTCTTGCCAGGCAGTATATGGATGAGGCTGAAGTCAGCCTGATAACTGCCAGAGATGACTTGCTTGATGCGATGAAACTTCACAAATCAGTGAGCACCAAGATAACTCAAGGTTCTCTCACTATGGCACAGAAGAATTACCAGAAAGCGCAGGAAGAGTACAGGACGTTCTATCCGATAGCTCATCCGTATCTTGATGCTAACGTTGCTGACGGGTATGCATTGCGTGATATATCTGAACACGCTAATTATTTGATTGATGAATTGAAGAGGACTGGAGGCAAGCTCGCACAGCAGGCGGCGAATGCGATTGCACAGACCGTCACCAGGCAGTTCTTTGACGAGAATGGCAAACCTACTACTGATTTGCGGCCTCCGAAAATATCTGATTATCTGACAGAACAAGATTATGCTAATGCTCTGACTGCTTGGGCGCTTAGAGCTGGTGCTTATGCAAATACCTTTACAGATATTAATGTGGCCAATAAAGATGAATATCTGAGGGGCAATTCGATTGGAGTAGCTCGCTACAAGATAGACGGTATCTTGTCTGATGGAGCAAAGGAATTTGAAGCTGAGTTGGCTAAACATTTGAAGAATGCCGGGCTGCTAGGCAAGTTTGCCAGTGCTGAAGGCAATACTGTTGCGCAAAAGCTTGAGAATGCTGGAAAAGGGCTTTCAGCTGTAGATCGTTACAGGATGAAAAACCTTCTCACCACCGATTTCCCCTTCAAGGCAAACTTTGATTCGCAGGGCAGGTATACTGAGGACTTCTGGGACGGTATTCTCAACACCGGAACAATGATTGACGTCGGCCTTATGATTGTGAGCGGGGGAGTCGCTGGAGCTGTTTCAAAGGTTGTCAGGGTTACAATGGTTGCTGCCAAGTGGGGCCAGGGCGCGATTAAAGTTGGCACGTTCGTTGCTAATGCAGCCGTGTTCCACGTTACAAACAATTTATTGCAGGCAGGAAAAGTAAGTCTGGCAGAGGGCAGAAGTTTTGCAGCTGTATTGCAGGATCAGATTGATGAAGGTCATTGGGGTGCTCGTGCCTTTATAATGAGTGCTGCAATGATGGCTGGCTCAACCGGTATGAGTCCTCTTCAAAGTTCATTGCGCAAAGCCTTTGCAAAGGGCCTTGGAAAGAACTTTGGTGTAAAAGTGGCATTTGCGCTCAACCTTATGATTGAGTCTGGTGCGTTCTCCTTGTTTGAGCTTGGAACTGCAAGCCAGGAACAGAGAGATAAAATGGACGCGAGCCATATTGCCCAGAGTTTCATCAAGAACCTTCTGACATTTGGTGCTCTGAAAGCAACGCACGGCTGGGTTGACAAGGCGAGCAGGCCGTTGGATGAAATGGCTCGTCAGATCGAGGCACGTAGACTTGGTCCTAAGTATGAAGCAATGGGCAAGGAGTTCCAATCAGCCCGCAATAATTTCGAGCAAAACAAGTTTGACGGAAAATCAGCGGAAGGTCTTAGAGGCAAGATCGAATCAGCACAAAGGGATCTTGTCAATCGCGTAAAGGCAGGAGAAATCAGTCCAGAACAGTTCAGGGCTGCGTCTGGCGAGCTTGCAAGAATGGATAGCGAATTAGGCAGAATGTCAGGCGAGGCAAAGATTGGCAAGATTGTGGAGGACGCAGCAAAGAGATTAAACAAGGATCCTTCACAGCTTACTAACGCTGATTACACTACCCGAGAAAGAGCTGAAATCTTTAACGCCAGGCGTCAGTCTCTTGACGCGCAGGAAAGCGCGCTTAACAGGCAGCAAAACATGCTTGACTCCAACGCGCCAAACTATGAAACTGCAAAGAATCAGATTAACGCGCAGCGCTTTGAAATTAACTATCAGCGTGCAGGCATTAATCTTGCCGAAGCTTCTGGTGAAGTGCAGCGTATTTCTGACAATTACAAAGCGCACGAAACAGCGCGGGAATCACAACAGAGAGCCGATGCTGCTGCAAAAGAGGCAGGCTTTGATAATGCTGAACAGCTGCGCAGGTCTGAGCTGGAGAAGAGCCAGAATGTCAAAGATGCTCAAAAGGAAGCTGACCGACTGCGCGCAGAGGGTAAAGCTGATGCTGCACGCGAGGCACAGCGCGAGGCTGACCGGCTCAGTCGGGATTATAATGAATTCTTGGCGAAGAATGCGGACGCCTTGAAGGCTGGAGAACAGGCCGGCGAATCAATGAAGAAAGTCATAGATGAGCAGGTTGGACAGCGCACTGATGAAATCAACAGGCTTTCCAAAGATGCCGAGGCATTACGAAGAGAAGGCAAGAATGAGGAAGCTGACCGTTTGGAAGCAGAGATTCGTGAAAAGCTCAGCAAGCTTGACAGATTCTTGAAAGAACCTGAAGTTGTGCTCAAGGAAGAGCTTTCTGCTGCGGAAAAAACCTTGAGTTCAGCGCGTGAAGAAGCTTTGAGAGCAGAACGTTTGCGCGACTTTAACACTCTCATCTGGATGTCGAGCCTTGACGGTTACTATAAGGAACTTGAAGCTTCTGGTGAGCTTGATGAATTGTCCGCAGCTTCATTGCGAAATGAGCTTGCTGCGCGAATGAAGGTTGAGGACGCGATGCGGGAAGCTAGAAAGATTGAGGAATGGTCTTTCATGAACTCGGATGCTCTCAAGGCGCAAAGCGAGGATTTGGCGAGCCACCGTGAAATACTGGCCAAGGATCTTGCAGAAATTAACAGGCAGGCCAAGGAACGCCTGATTTCTGCAAAGGATGCAGAGGCGCAGAGGCGGGCTTATACGAGGGAAATTAAGCAGCTCAGTAATCTTCAGAATGTTTTGGATGGAAAGTTGCGGTCAGCTCTTGAACTTGGAGGAGTGAAGTCGCTTGCCGAGCTTGCTACCAAGGCCAAAATGCTCGAAGCACGTAATGCTCCTGAAGCATCGGCAGTCAGAAAACTTTACGAGGAAGCATACTTGCTGAAGAATTCTTTGAAGAATCTTGGTTTAGAGCGCGAGCGCTTGTTGAGAACAAGAGAGCAGTTCTTCAGCAAAGAAGTGGTTGATTCTGCAGTCAAGGAAAGCCAGAAGGATATTGAGAATAGGTTGAATGAGGCTGCTGCGAAGATTGAAGGAAAGGAATTGGTTGAAGCGGCAAAGGTTAGCTTGTACGAAGCAGGATTGCGTGCTTCTCCTGAAATGCGTGTTGAAATGGAAGCTGGAAAAATCCACGCTGCTGACAAAGTGTATGAAACTCTCAGGCAAATAAATGAGCTCACGACTGCAGGAAAGCTGACAGAGGCGAATGTTTTGCGTGATGAATTGCGCACTCGCGGCTTTGGCGAGAAGGAAATAGATGCATTATTGAAATTGCCCAAAGGCAAAGATGCTGTTGTTGACAGAGATGCTGTTGTTGATAGAATTAACAAGGATGCTGCTGTCCAGTTGGAAAAGCTCGGAGTTGAGAAGACAAATATTGAAAGGATGCGTGATGGTGTTGAGACTGGCAGAAAGATGTACGAAGCTTTCAAGGGCGCTTCACCTGATCAGATTAAGAGCGCTGTTGACAAGGCGTCCAAACCAGTTGTTGGTAAGGATGGAAAACCAGTTCTGGGGTCGGACGGAAAGCCTGTTCGCGAGGTTGATGCAAAGAAGCTTGGCGAAGAGTTGATGAAGATTCCAGAGATTGCCAGCAAGCCCAATGCAGCAGAGCTGGTTAAGAAATTGCAGACATATTTGGAAAGAGTGTATTCAGAAGTTGCAAAATCAAAAGGCGTGAAGGGAGAAGAGGGCAGGAAGCCCAGAGCTGATCAGGTTGAAACTATTATTAATGCCATTGTCAAGGAAGGTGTTCTTATTCAGGCCCCGACTGGCTTTGGAAAGACTGCTACGTTCACTCCTGATAGAATCCTTTGGGACGTTTTGTTCGGCAAGGGCGCTCACTTGAATATTCAGACAGAGGCGCAGAAACGTTCAGCGTTGTACAAGGATATCAAGGGCTTTGTTGAGCGTGTTCTTGGAGAAGGCTCAGTCAGAGAATTCTCCTTGACTGAAATAGATGCAAAGACTGGCAAGATGAAGGACCGTGACTTGACCGAATCTGACCTTGAGGCAGCAAGGGATGCGAAAGTGCTGATTACTGACTTTGCAACAATCCAGCGCGTCACAAGTGCATCGCTCTTTGGCGCAACTTTCAAAGAACTTTCAATTGCAGACAGAATGATGTCTGCGCTCAAGAAGCGCGCTGGTTTGATTGATGAAATTCAAAAGATTGCAGAGGCGACTGACCTTATTCGTACGCTTGCAACTGAAAAATTATCTGCATCTGTTGATGGTCTTGCAAAGATTAAGGCTTCCGGAGATGTGCTCAAACTGCTGGAGTCAAAGGGTTTCAAGATAGGGGACGAGTTTGCAGCCAACAATAAGAAAGTCATTGAGGACTTGCTCAAGACTAATGGTGATAAGGCAGCAGAACTGAACAAGGAGGTTGCTGAGCTAAGAAAGCGCGGCCTTGAAGCAGATGCCAAGGACCTTGAAAGCGCTGCAAGAGAACTTGCAAGGGAGCCGAATGATCTGTTCAATGAATTCAAGGACAGCGCGCTTAAGGATTTCGCAAGTGAGCTTTCAAAGATTTTGGGTAAAGAGGTTACTGTTGACGCGTTGAAGAAAGGATTTGGTGACTTGAAGCAGTATAAGGAACTGCTTGGCGAGTTGAAAGATGTTCTCAAGGATGAATCGTTGAAGAAAGGCTACGAGACTATTGTTGATGCTGCAGGAAATGTGAAAGAAGTTCGTCCGATGCAAGAACGTGCAGTTGCTCAAGAGGGTATGAGCTTTGGAGACGTCAACAGGCATATAATTATTGAAACATTGGTTAAGGGTGCAGGAGCAAAGGCAAGTCTTGGCGAGTTGGAAATAACTACCAAGTCTGCAAAGTCTAATATGAAGGACTTCTTGCGTGAGTTTGGCAAGTATACCGCCTTGACTGCTACGCAGAAGCTTGTTGAGGGCGCGCTCCGGGGCTCAACCGGCTTGGAAACCATTCTGCTTGAATCTGGTGCGCTTAGATGGGTCTCTCCTGAAATGCTTAGGGATGCAATTAAGGCAGAGTTTGGTGAGAAAGTTGCTGACGCCTTCAAGTTTGATGCTCAACGTGCTGATGCAAGGCTCAAGGCAGGTGAAGGTCCGAACGCAAGAGAGAATTTGGGCCTTGAAGGGCGTATTAAAGTTCTTGATAACGTCAAGAGTTATATTGAGGATGGTTTCAGGAAAGGAGGCCTTGACTCCTATATATATGCTGCCGGCAAGGGCTATGCAGATGCAGTGCGCATTGGCCGTGAAGCGCTTGAATCACGCGTGTTAGAAGGAACTGCAAAAGAAGGTGATTTCCTGCTCGTAAGAACTCCAAAGGAAGTTGGCGGAAAGTACTTGTTGTCTGAAGTTGTCAAGACTGCTGAGGGCAAGCTGGAAATCAAGACTACAGAAGTTGATCCAAAGCGGGTCGTGCTGGAGAAGGGTCTGAAGGGCAGGAACGGCGCAGTTATTACTAATGAAATCGAAGGTCTTGATTTGAAGACTACTCAAAGCAGGGACATTGATGCAAATGCTGCGTTTAAATCGAGATTGGAGCGTGGGGAAGTTGGCGCTGAATTCGGTGAAACAAGATTCAAGGTTATTGTTGACAAATCAACAAGCCTCACTGATGTGGAGCAGGCGCTTGGCAGGAAGAGAAATGTTGGAGACTCTATTGAAGTCGGGTCCTTGGATGCTTCGATTAACGACGTCAAGAGCTTGCTGAAAAGCGCTCTGAGGCGTGAGGCTGCCGGCATTAAGGAATACACTGAGCGTAGCGACTTGCAGGATCTTGACCAGGTTGTGCGTGGCGGATTCAGCCGCGCTATCAAGAGCGAGCTTGCAAGGGCAGAGCGTGGTGAGATATCAAGAGAAGACGCGATGCGCAACATCAAGGGCTTGCAGGACCAGCTCATCAGGTATGATCAGTTCACGTCAGCAAAAGAGCCATCTCTTGATTCGGCATACGGCCAGAAAACTGTTGATAGAATGAAGAGTGAGATTGAACGCCGTGCAAAGTACGTGCAGGATAACTTGTTGAATTCTCCTGAAATCCAGCAGCTTGGCGAGGCTGGAAAAGACATTTTCAAGGATCTTGGATCTTATGATGCCAAGCCAGTTGCACTCAGTGATGCTGCTCCATTCAAGTCAGGAAAATCTCTTTTGGAGGCTAAAAACTTCAGGGAGTTCAAGGAAATTCTTGAGGATGTTAGAAGCAAGGACAGCTATAATGAGTTTAGCAAGGGCGATACTCCTATTAATAATGCAGTCAAGCGTATTGTCGAAGTTGAAACGCGTAAGATTGACAGTTTGAAGGCAGATGCAGCACAGGCGCGTGAAAGTGCTGTTAAAAACACTGAAGCTCTTGAGTCTGCGCGTGACAAGCTCACAAATGCGCTGGATAATTTTGCCACAGCACAGGAGAATTTGGCAAAGGCAGTAACTGCTGAAGAACGCGCATCATATGCTGCTCAGGTTGATGTGGCCGCTCTGCAGGTAGAGGGCGCTCAGATCGAGGTTGAACAGTCCAATCTGGCATTGCAGCAGGATCGTGTAAGGGCTGATGTCACTGAGTTTATGATTAATGTAGTTCAAGCTGCGGCAATCAATCCGCAGGAGCTTGGCACGCTTGGTATGGATGCTGCCAAGGAAGCGTTTATCGCAAATGTCCGTGCAAAGGCTGCCGAATCAGAAGTTAACTATGAGTCGCTCAAGTTTGATGTCTTGAGCTCATTGGCTGACAATGGAGATATTGATTTGAAGCAGGAGCTTGTCAAACTGCAGGGTGCAGCGCAGGCTGATGATTCATTGCAGTTGGCCTTGCCTGCTTACGAAGCTGCTTCACAGTCTCCAGAGTATCTGGAAATTGCAAACTTGCTCAAGTCTGCTGGTGTGCAGACAACAAGCCAGCTCAGAAGCTTAATCAGTCAGCGCGTGAGCGAAGGAAAGCTTGATGAGGCTGCAGGATTGCAGTCGCAGCTCAGCGGAATTGAAAGTTCGTTGCGCGCTCAGCAACAAAAAATCTTGGAAGCCAGGCAGGCCGCAATTGAAAAAGCTGGTGATGCGGCGATTGCTCAATCCAAACTCAATGGCGTAAAGACTGCGATAGAGCATTTGAAGGAAATGCAGGAGCTTTACGCTCCTGAAGAAGCCGCAAAGCCTGCAGTTCCTGAAAAAGTGGTTGAGCCTGCAGTGGCCAGAAAACCTGTTCTGCCGGGCATTGCTGAAGAACCGTTCTACAAGAGAACAACGAGCGAGCAGGATGTACGTGCAGCTATTAGCGATATTCTCATTCAGGAGGTTCGTGCAGAAAACGCAGTCAGGGACGTTCTGAAAAAAGCGAATGTTTTGTATGATCCGGCAATGGAGGGCGTCGTAAAGCAAATCATTAATTCTTACATCCAGCAGGGCTTGTGGGATGCGACAGTGCTTGACGAAGCATTGTCCGCGCTTGCTCTTAGCGCTGATGCGCGCAGGGCAATATTAAGTGAGACATTTGATGCAATTAGGAAGTCCGATCAATTGCCATCAGCAATCAAATCTTCATTATCTGCTGTTGATAAGTACATCAAGGAGCAGATTCGTTCTGAAAATAAGAACTTGCTTGACCAGATTAAGGATGTTAAAAAGCGCGAGATAGCGCTTGACAATATGTTCAAGGCGCAGCGCGCTGAACGGGTTGCAATGCTTGTAGCAAATGCTGAAATGGCAAGCATCGGCGCGCGTTCAGAAAGAATTGGAAGTACTGAGATTTCTGGTATCAACTCTCCTGAAAAAGAAGTTTCTGGTGGCGATGCAAGGCTTACGTTCACTTTCACGGGCAGTGACGGAAAGGCGCGCGTGTTAATTATTAACGGTGATGGAAAAGGCCACAGCATTGAAGCAAGCTTGCTGAAATCAATTCCTGCTGACATTATTAGGAAGATAACGGCAGATTACAAATCAACGGACAAGGCAGTTTCTGATTCTGCGCGCGACCTGCTTGAACACCCAGAGAAACTGACAGCATTGATTGCGTCTGAAACAAGGAAATATTACAAGTCTGGTGATTTCATGACTTTCTCCGCGACTGTCCTGAATCCTGAAACAGGAAAAGCTGAGATCGTGACTGCAGGCGAAGTTGTTCTTATTGTTCGGGCAAACGGCGATATGGAACTTGTCAGGTCTAAGTACCCAGGAACCATTGATGGAATCTTGCCATTAGGTTTGCCCAAACCGTTTACAGTCGAGAAGCCCGTTGAAATAGAACTTGGCAAGGGCGACTTGTTAATACATCTTACAGACGGATTGTATGAACAGTATAGAGGTGAAGAACAGTATGACTTTATCTTCAAACGCGATGCAGAAGGCCAGGTTATGTATGATGCAAATGGCAACCATATTCTCAACCCTGAGTCAGATACAATTTCCATCATAAGAGCAGGAGTTCAGAACGGCTGGACTGCTGAGCAGATAAGAGATGCTGTTTTGAGGGGCACAAGGGACTTTGCGCAGGACGCTCCAAGGGATGATGACATTACTTTGACAATAGTGAAGGTTGCTGAGCCAGCTCCTGTTATCCGCAGCGATATCCTGCCGCCTGAAGGAACTGAGCTTGTGAGCCCAGCAGGTATTTTCCGCCGCTCGGCTGAAGGACAGGAAGTCTTTGGCGCTTTGGAAGCAATTATTGACGCAGATCCAGTCAAACTCCAAGAAATGCGCAAGATGCGCCAGCTGGCCGATCTTCCAACAGACGGATTGGATGCAGAGGTTGCAGTTGGCCTGGCAGGTAGTGCAGCACAATCTGCCATTAACCCGTACCCGAGCGACATTGACTTTGCCGCGCTTATCAGATTGCGAGGCTCTCCTGAAAAAGCTTATGCCAACTTTGCCACGATGCTGCAGAGATACGTGCGTGGACTGCAGGGACGCAAAGATGTCATATTTGAGGTGCTAGACCTTGGCTCTGATTCAACAGGCAAGAAAAAGATCAAATGGACATTCGAAGAAGTCTTGGCTGGAGAGAAAATTGTGGAAGGAAGGAAAATTACTCTTGTCCAGGCCGCGCGCGAGCAAATGGCAAGTGAGATTGCCCGAGGAGGCAGGGTGTTGTGGAAGATTGATTTGGTTGCTTTATACGACGGCAGATATAAACCAATGAGCATTGTTTTGAACACTGCTGTTGAGGATCCTGCAACCAATGCAATAGAGATTGCAGACCCCAGAACGCTGCCAATAAATGCGCTTCAGCAAGTTTACTTTACCCGCGGCGAAGCAGATCTTGTTGCAGATACTGTATTGCGCACGCAGGGACGTTATTCGTATCTTGACAAATCATTGAGAGAGAAGTACTCAAACATAATGAGAGAAGAGATTGAGAAGTATGCTGAAGTCGGTGATCCTCATGAAAACTACTTCAAAGTGTTGAAGCGTCTTTACAAGAAATCAGTTGCAGAAGGCGACTTGGAAACCGCAAGGACTCTCACACAGGCTTACAGTACATTCTTTTCAAGACTTAATGAAGTTGCTGATGAGCTTGAGACGCTCGGCATCGCATTGGAGAAAGGACTGCCTGTCGATATCAACATTGTCAGGGCGCAGCTTGAAGGGCATTTGAAAGAACTCACTATTTCTGGAACCGATACTCCTCAAGTTGGTGCGGATGTTGCCAGAGCACGTGTAATAGAGGCGCTCAGCAAATTGGACGATCCGAAAGCTGCAGGGGCAATTCTGAAGCCGCTTAAGGAAGAGCTGCTGAAGACTATGTCTGCTGAAGCGCGCGAGTTCCTCAGGTCTAGGCCTGAAATTTATTCCATAGTAGAGCAGATTCTCAGGACACCAATGACTCGCAATCTGTATTTCGGCGTCAAGCCTTCAAGAATTGTTATTTCACAAGATATCTTGAGTGATCTTGAATCATATGTGAGCGACACATTTGATATTAACGCACCTGAAGGGCTTCATATGACTGAATTTTTTGTTGGCAAAATAAATGAGCTGAACGAACGTCTCGCTAAGGACTTTGGACCTTCAGTGCGGCTTTCCCCGCAGGACATTGATGCTCTTCTAGGCCTCGTGCGTGAGCGCGTGGAAAAGATTAAGGCCGGAGTTGTGACCTTTAGCGGTCTTGACATATTGGGAACTTCAGTAGTTGCAAAAGCTTCTCCTGAAATCACACGCCAGATAAACACTGCCATCTTTGAGTCAGTTGAGCAGCTTTTGAAAGACAAGGGTGTTGATATTGAGAAAAATAGAGAAGCAGTCAAGAAAATATTTGACTTTTCCACACCCGAAACTTACAAGCCTCATCTTTCTGTTGCAGAGTATGATTCAAAGGTGCTTTCAAAGAATAACTTCATGGATCTCTGGGCCAAATTCCAGCAGAGGCACGGAACAAATAATCCTTTGGCAGTTTCAGAGATTATTGGTGCCATGGAGTCGGGATATAAGGAAGGTAAGACTCCTGCTGAACTGGAAACAGAAGCGCGTCGCGTGATTGATATTTTCGAGTTTACGCGCGGTCATTCCAATGTGCAGGTAGGCAGTGCTGAGTTTGATAGCGTAGATTTGCTGAAATCAACAGGGGCAGGACCTGTAGCCATAGGTGAAATTGGTCTTGAGGGTGCTGCGACGAAGGAGTTGGAGCAAACTACCGTAAGTTCTCCTGAAAGATATGAGAAGACTGTGATCAGGAAGAAAGGCGAAGTGGTTCGCGAACAGCTTGAGGAATCAAGAACTGAAGCTCCTGCTCTTGCTGACGAAACTGAAAGGCACGAAGACGAAATGCTGCAAAAAGCACTGGGCGAAATGGTAACTGCCGAGCCTGAAGTTGCAAAGAAGCCTCTTCTACCAGAGGTTGAGGAAGCGCCTGAAAAAGTGTTCACGACAGAAGAGCTTGAAAGCAGGATTGCCAAGCATTTGCAAAGAAAGGACTTGTCAGGTGATCCACAGAGGACTCTTGATGATATGTTGGCAGAGATTGCTGATGTTGAGACCTTTGGCCGCATGTTCACGCAGGATGAAATGTACGAGCTCGCGCGCAGGAAGGCAGAGGCGCTTATGTCTGCAAAACAGCCTGGTGACCAGCTGCCTGCTGAGGGACTTACAAGAAAGATGTTTGATGATATGCTTTTCAAGGCCAATCGAAGGGCACGAAGAATTCCGCAGGCAATTGATGAGCTGAATGAAAAGTATCCAGGCTACAGCAAAGTCTACCTTGGACGCGACGGCCACATTATGCTTGTTACGGACAAATCAATGAATCCAGACACGGATGTCCATGCAGCATACGTGAGCAGAGACACTCTTGGCGGATTCGATGGCCCGCATTGGACGCTCATTGAAAAAATCCTAGATAGGCTTGCGGACGAGGTCGGATATGGCAATTATGACAGGTTCAAGGAGGCATTCTTCAGGGAAATAGAAGACTTGCTGCGCACAAATCCTGAGTTTAGGGCAAAGTTTGCAGAAGTGCATAAATATCTGTATAATTATCTGCAAACATCTGGTGCAGCGAAATCCGGCAAGATTGTGTTTGTGGATACTTGTTGCAGGTCAATACCGCTTTATCTCGAGGCAGTGTTGAAAGTTGGCTCCAGGTTAATTCCAGAACTTGCCGGCAAGGGCCAGGAGCTCGACATTGGTGCATTCTTCTATTCTTCCAATTTCAGAGATCCGCGCGTTGTCTTTTCAAAGGAAAGCGGCGTTGCAGAAACTGTGCTTGAGGGCGCGATTGAGGATGTTAAGTTTGATGAAAGCAGCACTGCGGATAAGCCGCTATATAGAAATGGAAATGACGTTGGGCTAGTTGAAACATTGATCAACAAGCTCGCAGTTCACAATGCAATCATTCAACAGAAGCTGTACTATGTAGGAACACCAGCCGATCTGACGCTAATTGCAATTAAAATGCTGAAAGAAGGACCTCTTGATGAGCGCACACTCGCCTCTCTTGACTACGCCTTTGAACACTTGGAACCGGTTCAGCGAGCAGCATATGGCAAGGACATTCAGAATGTGCTACGTGAGAAAATTCTCGAAGAGATGCGGTCAATCAAGCGCTGGCTCACTACGAAGAAGCAGCTTGAGAAGCTTGTGGATGCGGAGTACAATAAATTGCTTGCAGATGCGCGTGGGGCCCGCCAATCGTACGAGGCAAGAATTCTTGGCGCGCCTGTTACTCCTTTGCCGGTTCCGATTACCGGACGGCGCACATTGGGCAGCGCATTGGGTGAAGCTATGCTGGAAACAACAAGGATTGCTCCAATATTTTTCTTGGGAATTGATATCCCTATCAGGATCATTGTCAGCGCAATGGGCAAGCGGGCCGAGGTTATGCGTCTAGACGAGCTTGCTGAGGGCAGCAGAGTCATACTTACTCAAAAGAACGGAGTTACTGAAGATGTTGTGGTACTTGGTCTTGATAAAGATGGTGACCTGATAATTCGTAGGCCTGACGGCTCTGAAGCAACGCGTTACATGAGTCAATTGAAAACATTTGAGCTTGTTAAAATAGGCAAGGGCCCGAAGATAACTGCCATACCGAAAGTAGTCACGGAACCGCCAGTGGCAAAAAAACCTCTTCTGCCTGAAATTGAAATGTTGAAAGAAGGCGAACCATACCTCAAAGTTGACCTGCCGCACGTGAAAGTCGTTGAGGGTGCTGCTCGTCTTGGTGCGATGGGTGACGTGCAGGGCAATTATCAGGTTGCGCGTAAAGCTATGCATCGTGCTGGCTTTATTGATGCCAATGATAATTGGAACACTGGCCCTGAGAACAGGAATGGAAAGGCAGTCTTTGTCTTTGATGGCGATATTGTTGATGCAGGTGAAGATGCGCATGGTGCAGCAGAATTCATACGCAAGTTGCAGGCTCAGGCAGAGGCATCCGGTGGAAAAGTCATTGTCGTCCGTGGCAACCACGAACAGATGCTGCTCGATGCTCTTGAGCAGGCGGATAAAGGAGTGACGTATGAGTATGCGGGCAATTCGTGGTGGATGCAGGGCGGCAAGGCTACCGCATTCTCGTTTGTCCTCGCGAAGATGCGCAAGGACAAAGGCGCACAGAAAGGATCGCCGCAAGAACAAGACATAATCACGCAGCTCAAATCGATGCCCGATGAGCAATTATTTGCGATGTTCCACGAGCATATGAGGAAGAACAAGGAAGGGCAGGAGTACGTTAAATTCTTTGAAGGGCTGCCTTTTGCTGTACGCGTCAATAATGTTATTTTTGTGCACGGTTCACCGGACTTTTCTGCAAAGTCAATGGAGGATTTGGGCAAGACATCTGAATCACAACACCGTATGATGTGGGGCCGATATTGGGATACGCTTGGGAAGGACATCAAAGCTATGGAGGAAAAGATTCGGGCTATCAAACAACTGTTTGACAAATCACAAGCAAATGCGGCCCTATCACGAATTATCTCTGATGTTGATGATATGTATGTTTCAGAAGATTTCAAGAACGTTATCAAAGATAAAGTGGTGGATGTTATCAACAGGCTTAAGAGAACCGGTGTTGATGACAAGGAATCGCATAATGCACTCGCAGATGAACTGCACGCCCTTGCCGTGTCTGTTGAAGGTTTCCTTACTGGACAAATTAATGAGTTCAAGATAAATATGGGCGGAAATATTATTGTTACCGGCCACACGCCGCACGGTGTGATAAAGGGAGGACAATCTGAAGGCTTGCTTGATTATGATAGGGGATTATTTGGTATTAACTTTATTCCGCGTGCCGCCAAGGAGGGAGACGCGCAGGGCATTTTGGTTTTCGGAACTGAAGGAGTTCAGATCAAATTTGGAGAGGAACTTGTTCATGGAGAGAACCGTGATAAAAAGTTCACTGATGAAGATACGCTTAAGAAAGATAGAGAAAAGAAGATTGCTGAACTTGAAGCTAAAACGCCTGCTATCGAAAAACCTTCTCCAGCAGTTAGTGTTGAGCAAGCAGCAAAACTGTTGAGCACGCCCCGTTCAGTCACGAAGCAGCAGCCTGGCTCTCCCCGCTATTATCAGATGAAGAAAATAGTGTTTGCATTGATGCGTAATAATCTGGCGTATCTGACTGATAAATATGATGAACTGCCCGTATCAAAGCAGGAAGTTGAAGCGTTCGTTAAAAAGTATCCAAATGGGTTGACAGAGAAAGACAAGGATGGCATTCTAAAGAGGCTTCCATTGCAAAAGCGCGGTGAATACAGCAAGTCAATGGACCAGTTGAACGAACTGCTTCTGCCGAAGCCTGTTGCGAAAGAAGTGCCTGCAGCTCCGCCTGTTATGGCGCCCAAAATCGACACATTAGAAGATTTCATCAACAGTTATACCGCATTGAAAACATTACCGCCTAAAGGCACAATGCAGGACTTTGTCAATTATTTGCGCAGGAATGGTGCACAGCTTGATGCGTACAAAAAAGTTTTCAGCGAAGACGAAATCAGGAAGCTTGCCAGGAAAAAACTCGAGCAACTGATCAAGGAATATCCGGATGATGCAGATCTTCAGGAGTTAAAGGATCCTGAAAAATTAGAGCATCATCTGGACTTTTTGTTTTGGAAACTTCCCATTAGCATGAATGATGTGCCTGCATCTGAGGCTGAACTCGATGAGAAACTGCCCGGATATGCAAAAGTCTACCTGCTTCGCGATTCAGCACCTTTGATACAAGCCAGAGGCGCGCTGAAGCCAGAAGAAGAAGTGTTCGCTGCATACATCAGCCGCGGCAATATCAACGAGCTGTACCACTCACTTTTTGATTACATGTTAAAGTTGGCCGAGGAAAACAAGAAAGATTCTGTCAACTTACGTGAGCAGGTATTCAAGAAGGTTGCAGAGCTCGTCAAAACGAACCCTAAAATCGCAAAAGAAGTTAATGATGCCTATGCTCAGTTGGAAAAAAGCGGCGTTCTCAAGCAAGACAAAATTGTCTTTATTGATTGGTGCTGCCTGAGAATTCCGCCTATTGCTGAAGCAATCATCAGACTGAAAAATCCAAACATCAAGACCGCGAGCTTCTTCTACGGCTCGAACCTTAACGATCCAGCAATTATGTACAGCGGTGATAAGGGTGCTGCAGTCCAGGATATTGAAGATTTCCTAAGCCCTGTAGAGAGCGACAATGCAGGAACATCACGTGAGCCTCTGTTTGAGCCCGCCAAGGGAGAGACGCAGCTCCAGTCTTTCATCACAGAGCTGTTCCTCCATAACGCCATCGTCAAGTATCGCGAATCACATCCTGCAGCACCCAGAGTGGCAGAGCCTCCAGTGACGAAGAAAGAGCTTCCGAAAGAAACGCCGCTTGCCAAAATCTTCAGGGAGTTTGACGTTGATGAAGAGCTTGATCCTTCAGGCGCTGAAGAAAATTTCAAAAAAATGATTTTGCCCGCGCTTGAAAAGGAAAAATTCGAAGTTGAGGGAAGAAGTTATGGTCTTGGAGAAATCATTAAGTTCACGAATGGATATGAGGCAGCTGTTTACGGAAACGGTCATATCTTTATTACAAAAACACCAGAAGGGGTAGATTCTCACATAGACTTGACTAAATATGCGCCAGAACTTGCTGATAAAATATTTGTGTCAATCGACTTTTATGATATTGCAAATATAGCATCGCTTGCAAATATCTGGCCCAAGCTCAGAAAGGCAGAAATTCCGCGAGGGGCGTTGGAAGTGTATAAATCAACGTATCGTAACGCGCAACTTGATCTCGAGATGAAGACGGACAAATTGGAGCTGCCGGAAGTCATCCAAACTTTGGCAAAGATGAAGACCGGCCAGCGGGAGCTTATTCAAATTCTGAGCGTACCTACAGAATTCCTCTCCATCAATGTTGACAACGTCATACGTCCGGAAAATCTTGACAGATTTGTAAATGCAGACCCTGAACTTGTTAAAGTGTATTTGAAAGAACTCTCAAAAAACCTCGAAACTGGAATTGGCACGTGGATGGTTTACAATGCCCAAAATATTCTTATGACGGATGCTGCATTTATTCAGAGGTATGTCTCGCTGCTTGGCCAGCTTAAAAACGAATTCTTGTTTAAGCAACATATGATAAGCGCGCTTCGCTATGTTGACCCCGCTGCAAGAAATTGGTTCTTGGAAGAGGTGAATAAAGGTACGTTCACTGTTTTCGATGCGGAGATTTTAACTGAAGAAACCCTTGCAGGAATCATCAGAATGGGTTATGGCAAGCCCGCAGTAGTTGGCACTGAACTGCCAACAAATGTATTTGTTGCCATCGTCAATAAGGCAATTCCACTTGAGCAGCGAACTCGCATTGCGAGCGCACCTTCTTTGGAATTATTTGAAAAAACTCATCCTGATGTGGTCTCAGATACATTGGATTCCCTCATCGCAATTGCTGCATCGCCAAAGATTTTTGCGTTTACCTCACGTTTCATCAGGATTTTTGCGCAGCTAAGCCCAGAGTCTCAGCGGCAAATTATCCTGTTTGTTGATCGTACCAACGTAAGGACTGCCAGGAACACTTTGCGGGAAATTGAAAAAATACAAAAGGCACCGTTGGCCGGACAGCGGCTCGAGGACATAATCAAGGGCGGCATTGATGAGAACACGTTCATATCGCTAATGAGGGCGCGTATTGGTGGAAGGCCTGAAGTATTTGAGCAGGCAGCACGCAGGCCGTATGAACAGCAGCCAAATGAAGTTATTCCTGTAAAAGAATGGAAGGCCGCATTTGAACGTATTTTCTCGCCTTTGGAGAGAATAGTGATGGAAGGTCCTATGTCTGAAGAAATACTTCGTCAATTGAAGCTCAAAAAGCAGCAAATTATGGATTTGTTCGACATCAGGGGTGCTGAGCTTGAAAGGGCGTATGAAAAGGATTTGACCAGAATCTTGGAATCCTCTGGAGACGTTCATGAGCGTGCACAAAGGCAGGCAGAGCTTATCACTGAGTTCATGGAAAAACTTGAAGGAGTGGATTCCGGGCTTTCTGCACAAGGCATCGAGCCTCCATTTAATGTTCATCTGGAGAGAGATATGATTCTTGGTTACAAATACGAACGGGCTCGCGAGTTCCTCACGGGCCAGAAACGCAAGTTCGGCACGCTTTATGTAAGTCGCAAATCAATGGGCGATGATAATTATGAACGAACAAAAGAATTGCTGAAAAAGACAGAAAAAACAATGAAGGGCGAGAATATTGATACGCCTGAAGGCTTTGCCCGCTTCAAAAAGGAGTTTTTCAGACTGGTCGCGGAAGAAATTGGAAAAAATCCGGAATTCAGGAAGTCAGCAGAAGTGACTTGGGGTGTTATTGAGCAGTCAGGTCTTCTTCAGCAGAAAAAACTGCGCTTTTTGGACACGTGCTGCGCTGGAACAATTCCATTGTATCTGGAGGCGTTGCTCGCATACAAGAAAACGAGCATTGAAACTTCTTCACTGTTGGGCGTTGCAGATTACACACAGATTACTCTTCCAGTAAGTCTTGGAGAGCTTGAAGCTGATGAATTTTTCCCTGTTGTGCACGCGTCGCCTCGTGAATATAAGTTGACTGATGTGGAAAGTATGCTGAGAGAATATATGATCGAACTAGTTCTGCTCAACTCTGCTGTCGAGAAGGAGTTAAAACACCGTGCAAAAGATAGAATGTACTATGTTTATTCTGGACAGCTTGAAACTCTAAACCACAAGTCAGTAGTTGGAGCTGATGGCCGCCATTATGACGTTATTGAAACTCCAGAGGTTGATATCGAGCTTCCGAAGGACGTGCAGGAAGAAAGCGCAGGGCTGTTGAAATTATCAAAAGAGATTAATGCTGAGAACGTCGAGGCTTATATTGTATCAACAGATCCGGATACGGGCAAGCTTTCCGTGCAAGGTTCTGTAAAGCCGCGATATGTTATCCGCATTGACCCTGAACTTGTTGTTCACAACCCGGGTGTTACCATCTGGATTTCAGAAGCCCGTGCATTCATTAATTCGCTTATTGCATACCAAAATGCAGTGCAAGCGAAGGTTGGCGTTGAGGAAACAAAGAAAGCGTTGCGTGCGGCATTTGAGGCGATTTTGCGCGTCAACCCTGACGCCCTGGTTCTCTTTGATACGACACAATCGTTAGCCATCGGCGGCATACTTGAAAGCAGCGAATTTGATATTCTTGAAACTGTTGAAGCAGTTGTTTCGCATTCTACTGCAGAAGACATGCCGGTGTTCAGGGAGCGGGTTAAAGATGAAATAGAAACCATGCAGTCGCGGCTCAGAAGCCTCGCGGTGACCAAAGCGTATGATGAATCATCAGCCAAAGTAGCAGAGGGCAAGATGAGCGAAGCAGAAAAGTTAGCGGCAGTTACAAAAGCCATTGATGACGTTCCTGTCTTGCAGCCGGTCGAGGTTCATCTTAGCCAGGCTCCAGTTCTTGATCCTTCGGATGTTGAAACTATGTCTACGATAACCGTAAAACTGCCGGATGGCACGATGCGTGAAACGCAAGTTTCTATCAACGTGTTTGAGGAAGCTGGTAAGATAAAAACCAGTTTCATCTTTGGAGAGAAAACTCCTCTTACCACTGGAGAGATTGATACTATATCAGTGGCAATTAAATTGAACACTCCGCGCGCACGAACAGAAGCGCTGCTGAAAGTCGGCCAGTCAGCGCCTCGCTATTATCAAGCGAAAAAGATATTGCTCTCGCTGTTGTTTGGAAATCTTGGTTTCATGACATCGAAATATGATGAATCGCATCAGATTTCTCCTGCGATTGTACAACAATTCATCAATAAGTATCCCGGAGGAATTACAGAAGGTGACTTACAGATTATCCTGAACAAGGTGATTCCCCAGAAGCACGGGGAATACAGAAGGGCGATGGAGCTATTGAACGACTTAGTCCTTCCATCCGCAATGCCGGCAGAGGAAACTGAATCTGAACCACCAATGCCAGAAAAGCCCGTCGCCGTCAAACCAGGAGTCAAACTGTTTGACGTTACCTCGGTTCTGAATCCATTCTTCTGGTGGGAAATGTTGATTAAGCCGGTTGGTAGTAAAATTGTAAGCAAATTAAGGCCTGCTCCAAAGGTTGAAGTTCCTGCTGCCCCGCCGGCAGAAGCGCCTGCAATGCCGGTTGAAATGCCTGCGAAAATTGAAGAGCCTGTAAAGGAAGAACTGCCAGCCGAAGTTGCACCCGCTGAAGTGCCTGAAGAAGCTCCAGTAAAACTCGAAAGCGATATTGTCAGGGAAACAGTTCCGGAAACTCAGGGTTTCAAGGACTGGTTTGCTGAGCAGGCAAGCCGGGTTGCAAAGGCAGGAATGGTGCTTGTAACCTTCTGCACCATAGCCGGCTGTTCGCTAATGTCAAGAGGGCCAGGTGAACCTGGGCGCGGGCCTGTTGAACAGCGGGAAACTATGAGTGCTCTGTTGGACAGAGGAGCAATGTCTCAGAAGGAAGTTGACCAATTCTTTAGTGCTGACACAGGCCAGCAGTTGAAATTGATCATATTCAATAAAGACGGAAGCGAGCGTGATGTAAAGGGTGTTAATTTAGGAAGCATTTTGCCGGATGACGACGAGCTTGTTGAACAACTTGAAGATAAGGACTTCCGTGTTCGCAAGGCTGCATTGAAATTGTTGAGAGCCCGCAATGTTCAAAATGTTGTTCCTGAGATGCTTAAGCGTTTGAAAGACGTCCATAGTGCAGTCCGTGTTGAAGCGGTTAAAAGCCTCACAATAGTTGAGCCAACAAAAAAAATTGTGCTTACTGTTGCAAAGCTTGTTGATGATGAAAATGAATATGTCAGGTACAAGGCGGCAGACTTTATTAGAGAAACTGCAAATACGCTTGAGCCTGCAGAACTGGACGAGGTCAAGAAGCAGGCAGCGCCTGGCTTGCTGCGTTTGCTCGAGAGTGGTGTTTCTGCTGCAGAGGCTGCTGCCGCAGATGCACTTGGCATACTTAAGGTCAAGGAAGCACGCAAGATTCTGATGGAGAAAACCACAAGTCCCGATAATGATTTACGAAACGCTGCCTTTTCTGCACTTATGAGTCTTTTAGACTCCAAAGAAGCGCTGGACTTGCTTGTACAAGCAATGCAGAACTCAAATGAAAAAATCCGCGCAACTGCAGTTTTAAATCTTAGAGCCTTTATCAATAGTCAGGATGCGTCAATTGTTAAAACCGCACGTGAACTTGCAATAAAAGCACTTCTTCAAGATACAAGTTCATCTGTAAAAGTGCGCGCAGCACTTGTACTGATCAATGTAAAGGCAGATTCATCCTGGCTTGAATGGTTGAAGGATCCTAAACTTCATAGATATGTTATTGCAGCTCTTGGAGGCCAGCAAAATGTTGAACTGCTTAAACAGGCGCTCCAGAATAGCGATCCGGCAATCAGGACTGGTGCCTTGGAAGCATTGAACAACATTGAATTTAACATGAACCGGATTGTTGAGATGTCAAAAGATTCTGATCAGCAAGTCAGGTATAGCGTATTGCGGGCACTGGGCGCGTCAATGTATAAAGCAGCCGGACTTCCGATATGGACTGATCAGGCAAAAGAAATCATCCTTGCTGGCTTGAAAGACTCTGTTCCTGAAGTTCGTGCAGCGGCTGCACGAGTTATCTCCGATAATGGGAAAGTCCTTGATGAATTAGGAAATAATGTCATTCCTCTGTTTGAGGATGCAGATCCAAAGGTACGTGAGGCCGCCCTTAAAGCAATGGACAGCACATCACTTCCTGGTGAGAAGGTTAAGGGTTCTGTCGATACTCTTTTGAAACTTTTGGAAGATTCAGATTCTGCTGTTCGTGGCAGAGCTGCTCTTTTGCTTCAATATTTCCGGGATGACCCAACCGTAAAGATTCTTCACGATGCTTTCCTGAAAGAAACTGATGCCGATGCACAGGAGCTAATGGCATCTGCTCTCGTGTCCAGTATTAAACAAATTTCACCTGTTTTCGCCGCACTTGCTGACGCAGGATTCTATCCTTCCGCGTATTCTATTATAGCTTTCAAAGATGTTACAATGACAGAAGTAAACAGAGCTCTGGAAACAATCAAAAAACTAAAGGACCTGGGAGAACAGGTGGATCTTACACGCGACCTTCCATTGCTCTTCAGGGTTGACGCAAAGGAGCTGGACCGTACTTCATTGACAGAAAAAATTGACGATATCCTCAAAAATAAACCTTCGGTAGATCGTACGTTGTATGACTTGCCTCCAGTTTCACAGTCGTGGGAAGATGCCAAATCCAAGCTTTCTGTGGTCAATCTATACCGTATTTATCTCGAGTTAACTATGTTATCTTCTCCTGAATTTAAAAATAGTGTTGGAAAAATAATTGTGGATGATTTGAATGACTTTGAGACCGAGCGCGGTGGCATTTGGACCGAGGATGGACTTATAGACGTAAAGCCTGATTGTGTGGGTGATAATTGTGCGTATCATCACAGCTCGGAATTGCGAAAGAGTGCTATTTCTCCGGCAAAAAAGCCGATTGGCACCTGGCACGGACATAATTTCAAAAAGGAAATTTTCGAAAAGGGAAGATGGCGTGGTTTCAAAGAAGGAGCAGGGCCGAGTGAGCCCGATATCGAGTTTGCAAAGCATGAGCGCATGCCAGATAATATTATCACGGATGTCTCTGAGCCCGGCCAGCACATGTTTAACGTTGACTTTTATGTTGTTGAGGGTGATGAAGTGGTTATTGTTGATCTGAAGACGTGGAGTTACACTCCGGAGTCAGGAAAGCTGCCGGAAATTGCCGGCCGCTTCATAGAGGATATTAGGGATCTTCGAATGCCAATTGCCGGATTTGCAATCATCTCTCTTGTACTTATTGGCCTGGCATTCGCATTCCGTCCTCGCAGGCCAAAACCGAAAGTTTCCGCAAAAGATGATGATTTTAGCAAGCGTCTTGCGCGCTTGAAGGAAAATCTCAGGAAACTTAAATCGGCTTCGCAATCATTATAAATTAAATGAATTTTTATTCTATTATGACAGACGCATTGGAAGATTTTTCCAGCATCCTGGACGCATTGGTTAGTAAACTGAGGTCTAACGATGCTGCAGCTCAGCTTGTCAACGAAAAGGTAGTACCCTTCTATAACCGGTCTAACCAGCTGGCTGCTCAAATGCATGCATGCGAAAGAAGTCCAACAAGGGAATTAACCGAGCAGATAAATAAACATTTTTCTCCAAGTCTTCCGCAGGATTATTTTGCTGCTGCGCGTTATCTGCTTAGCATTTCTGTTCAGCGAATACACAAAGGTCTTGAACACGCAAGAGCCGGCAAACTAAGCGAAGCAATCAATGAATTCAACTTATGCAAAGGGCACATTGACAATCTGCGCAGATTGCTTAAGGAAAAAAACATTATTATGGTATCACCAGAATAAAAAAATCATCCAAATCTTTCTGCAGACTTGTAGAGTTGCAGTGCAAGTTCCCTTATTTTCAGCCCGTCTTCAAGCCTTGTTTGCAAACGCTCTGGAATTGCGCTAAGACCAAGATGCGCTCCTGCAAACTTGCCCGCTATGCATCCAAAGCTGTCTGTGTCGCCAGGAACTGCGTTTGCAGCAGTTATCATTACTTGTAGAAAATCGTTTGGAGAATGAAGGAAGCTGTAAAGTGCGAATGGCACTGTATCGAGCACACTTGCAGACGTGCCTATTTTGTCAGCAACTAACTTTGGCTGTGCTTCTCTGAGTTCGTAAGCCATTTCGCATTGCTTCCGCAATTCCGGATGATTAACGGTTTCAATTACTTTGCGTACTGCAGCCAAAGGATTTTCATCGCGCAATAAATGTGCAACTGTTAGTGCGACAACTGCCGCGCCTTCTTTGCACGCTTGAGTATTATGTGTGGGAACGCTTGATAGATGTGCGTATTTTGTGACGTCATCGATGTTTTTGTGGAAATAAATGCCGATTGGTCCTGCGCGCATTGCAGATCCGCAGCTTGTCGTGCTTGTGCTTCCTGATTTAAATGGGCTTATACCCTGTTCCAAGGAATAAGCTGCAGACATGCTGGTTGCTCCTGGAAAGCGCTCGTAACCAGGCTCTGTGAGGTTTCTTTTTCCCCACACAGCGATGCGCTTGCCAAAATCGTGGATGTCGAAGCGCTTGCAATTTACTAATGTCTCAGCAAGTGCTATCATTTGCTGTCCATCGTCAGTGTACTGACCCGCTTTAAGATGTCCATTTGGATGTGGAGCTACAGGGTCAACGAAATCGCACACGCAGCCGCCATAGTTTTCCAGCAATCCTGCCGGACCAATTCCTTCGGTTGGCATGCCGAATGCATCGCCTATTACGCCTCCGACAAAACTTCCTATAGAACGGTCTTCAAGTTTCATTGTTCCTCCGCTTTTACAATAAATGATACTGGAACTTTCACTTGTCGTTTGCCTGCAATGACCTGTTTTTCAACCTCTGGATTGTAAAAGACGCAGAAGTCAAGATTGCTTATGTTAAAAAAGCCTTGACTTGTTTTATATTGCATCACTTTGTTATTTTGTCTGCCGTGTTGTTTCATCATTTCAACAAAACTGTATAGACTTGAATGCATCATTCCGCGGGCCCATTTTTCAGTTTTGTCGTGCGGAATTCTTGCACTGGCATAGTGGTGTTCAAATGCCTCGTCAAGCACGCGCATTGCCCTGCCGCAATCGTATCTTATCGTGAGTTCTGGGGTTACGTAATTATCCCAATATTCCTGTTCGGTTGAAAATGGAAGTTTTTCCGAGATTATGTCTACGAGCGCTTGTTTGTTTTTGACGTCTGGCTCAACTCGTGCAATGCGGAAAGATTCAGGGGCAATCTTGAAGCGTCCGAGTTTTGGCGTGTATTTTCTGCTTATGTAAGCTGTTGCACGTTCGAGCTCTTTTGGAATCGTCAGATCGCTGGCCTTGGCCGCAACATAAAATCCTGGAAATGTTGATTGTTCATCTTTGTCTTTGGCAGACTCGCCTTTCACAACCGCTTCAACACCGTAATCAGTGGCAAATACTGTTATAACGCATTTTTTGGACTTTCCAAGAAGTTGTTCTACGAGTTGTTCGTCCAGCCAGCCGTTTAAGTTCAGCTGCTCTGCAAGTATTGCCGGATCAATCTTGACGCGCTGATCAAGATAAACTGGCATTTTGCTTTCTAGCTCTTTCAGGCTGTACATGCCTTTGAGGAAGCGCTTTTCATTTATAAACCTTCCCATTTTAATCACTATAAAGTGACTAAGAAATGAGCAAATCTAGTATATAAAGTATTCACTATTCAGTGCCTATAAAAGCTTATAAGCAGGGCAGAGCGGTACTATATGGGGTTATTATGGTTGAATTCAAACAATCTCTCTGGCTGACATTTTCTGACTGGCGCAGGCTCGCTATAGGAATTATCCTGTCATTTATTCCAATTGTCAACTTTATGACATACGGCTATGGTCTTGAGTGCGCTCGAAGAATATATGGAAAAAAACTGCCAATGTGGCAATTTGGAGCTATGTGGATTCAAGGCCTTCTTGCTTCCGTAATAATGATTATCTACGCTCTGCCTGCACTTATCGTTTTTTCAGTTGGCTTTTTTACTGAAGAATTTGACATTCCAGTTTTAGTCGCATCCATTATTCTTGCAATTTTGGCGTATTATTTCTTGCCTATGGCCTGGGTTTCATATGCAAACGGGCGTTTTAAGGACGCGTTTGACAGAAGTGTATTTGCAAAGTGTTTTTCTGGGAAATATCTGGCCACGTGGTTATTGGTCTTCATAATTGGCACTATTATAGCTATCCTGTTGAACTTTGCAACCATTCTTCTTTCATTCACGTTCGTAGGACCTTTCCTAATCATGGGATTTATGGCCTTCTGGCTCACAGTTTTCAGCTTTTCCATTTACGGCGAACTATATCATGAGTTGAGGTGGTGAATATGGCAATGTTAAGCACATTTTTAATCAATATTGTGACAATCGTAATCATTATTTTTATTAACGCGCTTGCGCTGTGGTTTACTGCGCAGAAACTGTTGAGTGCAGACCGCGATTCTGCTAAAAAGGGATTTAAGACTGCGCTCAGTGTTTCTTTTGTTGCTGGTGCAGTGAGCTTTGTTCTTAGCCTGTTTCCAACCTTTAATCCGGTGCTTGTCGGCAACGCACTGCTTAATTTGTTGTTCTTTGTTATCAACGCAGCCGTGCTTTTGTGGCTCATTCGAAAGTTCTACGAACTATCGTGGGGCAAGTCAGCACTTGCCTGGCTAATCGTGACGATTGTAGGCTTTATCTTCGGATTCATTATCGGAGGCATTGTTGGTTTCATAATTCCCGGCTGAGCGACAAAAGGATTTAAAATAGTGCGCGTGTTCTCCTGATGTATATGAGAGCGTGAAGAAATGAAGGCCAGCATCATCGTGTCCGATGTGGACTCGCAGGGTACGCTTTTGCCGTGCATCCACGCGATCTGTACACAAGATTATGCTGATAAGTATGAAGTGATTTTAACAGATTGCGGCAACTTTTCCAAAGAAGATAAAGCGCTCCTTACTGATATTGAAAAGCGCTATCCGCATTTGCGTGTCCTCCGATGTCCTGGCAAGAATCGTGCAGCGCTCGTTAATGAAGCCGTAAAACAGTCATATGGGAAAATTCTCTGTTTTATCGAATCGCATTGTCATCCCGATAGAATCTGGCTGAAACGATACGCTGAACTTTTCCAAAAGGAGAATATTCAAGCAGCTGCAGGGGGTGTTCAATCTGTTCCAAGCGATTCAATAGTGTTTATGGCGCAGGACAATTTTTTCTATGCCGTGAGGAAGCGGTTGAAACGCTATAAGGTGAATGATTATTATTTTGATTTCCACAATTCAGCCTTGACAAGAAAATGTTTTGACGCGATGGGAGGTTTTGCTGAAGAGCTTCCTTTTGGAGCAGAATTTGAGATGGGAGCACGGCTTCATCAGAAGGGCATTAATATTCGGAAATTTCCGTCGAACAGCTCGTGGCATTTTAATGAAAACAAGCTTATCAACTACTCGCGCATCATTAGCGGACAGGGCAAAGATCGCACGCGAATCAGGATAATGCATGGTGAGGATTTTTCCTCCCGCTACTTCCCAAATCCCAAATTTGATATGCTCATTCCTGTGCTGAAACATGCACGCCTTCCAGCCATGGCGCTTCTAAAAGGGTTTGTCTATCTTGGAATGGGAGCAGTTGTTGTTTGTAGCGCCCTCAGATTTCGAAAAGGTGCACAAGTCGCATTCAGATTCTTTGCAGAATGCAGCAGCAGGTATGGCATGGTCTCAACTCTGAATGAATTTAATCAGTTGAAAAGATAATTATGACAAATGGGACTGCCCGGAATCGGACCGGGGTCACATCCATTTTGGAATCTTCCCCAAGGATGTAGCCTACCACTAGCAGACAGCCCCGTGGTGCGATGTTGATTTCCTGCACAACCTTTAAATACCTTTACCTCTGAAAATTATTCATAATGAAAAAGAGGCTTTTGTTGTTAGCTCTGTTGCTTGCAACCGCAGTGTTTGCCCAGCAGAATCTTATAACTAATACTTCCGGCGAAATCAAGCGGTATTCTGATTTTCCGTTGGATAATATTCACATTCTAAGATTGCAGGATGCAGCTATATCATTGGGCGGCAATGTTACAGAGTTAAGAAACGAAAACAGAGTGTGGCAGGAACAGCGTACAAATGAAATCTCGCAGTTGCAGGGACAGATGGACAGTTTCCAGCGTTCTATGCTGGCAAATGTTGTGCAGATTCAGTCAACTGTTGATGCGATAGCGAATAAGGTTGACGCGCGTCCGTCGCTAGAAGCTCCCGCACAAATTAGGTTCCCAACATACATTGTTTTTTTGCTCGGATTTAACATTTTACTGCTTATCGTAATCGTCATTCTTATATTCTGGCTGAGAGAGCAGTATTATGTCCACAGGGAAACCCACAAAGAAGAGCACATTCATCCTGCTCCGGACGAATTAATTAATTTTGTCAAGCATCAGTTTGAGCATCAAAAATCTTTGAAGGACATCAGGATGCAGCTCGCAGAAAAGGGCTGGACTCCTTCCATTATTGAGCACGCGATACATGCCGCAAGGGAAAAGTAGTCACGCGGCTTTGTCTGCTTCGATTTTTTCTTCAGCAGTATGATAGACGGATGGTTTTCCTGCTTGCGTATCAGGGTTCGGATGTCTGGAGTGGTAGAAGTCCACAAAAAAGATTTCGCTTTTGCGCAAATCAACCATGAATTCAATGCCAGTTATTCCTTCGCCGAAGTTTCTCATTGTTGTTCGCATAACATCTAGCATATGATAAATTGCCAAATCTTTGTGAGAATAGAGATGCTGATGTTGAGAAGGTATTTTTTCGACAGGCGCGACATTGAACTGCCTGTTATGGGCTATTCTTCTGTCTCCGACAATCTGGTCTCCAATGGAAAGATGAGGGTCAAAGTCGCCTTTTCTCATTCCAAAAGTTGCTTCTGCTGTTAAACGTCCAAAACCGTCTTGGTCGTCTTTGACGCAGATGCCTGAGATGATGGCATCCAGCTGGCAAATTGTTTGGCAGACGCCGAATATCTGGTCATAGAGCGGCAATTTGCAGTTTTGCCTCATTTCTTCAAATGTTTCAAAAAACTTTTCTCTGGGAACGCCGTTGCTTGTTTTTATTTTGATAGGTCGTATTCCATTTGGGCCGTGGTCGATTTTGATACCGCGGTAATTGACATAAATGGTTGCGCCTGATGGTGCATCGCGGTAAAGCTCATCAAGATCTATTCCGTAAACATTCTCCGGAAGGTAAAGCCCGAACTTTTTCGTTGTGGGAAATCCAAGAGTCTTGATATGCTCTACCCCCGCTAAATTAGTCATGCCTTGCCGTCAATAAGCGAGGTTTATAATTTTTTCTCGTCTGAAAAAGAATATTTAGGCCGCTTTTAGCTGATAAGACAAGTGCAATAGCTTATCTACGACTGAGCTTCTGGGGCCCATGAAAACAAAACGTTTTTTGCAATTGTTGCAATTCCAGCTGATGTTGACAAAACCTTCTCTTTCTCCTTCGATGCATCTGCCAAAAACGGCATAGTTGACGATTTCCTTGCTGCAAGAAACGCATTGCTGCGTTAGACCCTTTGTGGATGAAAAAGCAACAGGACCTGAACGTTTTTCTTGGCGTGCTTTTAGGGCTTGGAATTGGTCTTCAAAAGTGGCTCGTGCCTGTGAAATGGTTTCGTCAATTGTTTTGACAACCTCGTCTATAGCCGCCATGTTTTGCAGACAGGCAATAACCTTTATAAACCCTCCTCATAGGCATTTATGTATGGTTTTGGAAAAGCTTTCTGAGAGCTTGAAGAATACTTTGCAGAAGATTGCAAAGTCGATGTTTGTAGATGAAAAACTCATTAATGAACTAATTAAAGATATTCAGAGAGCGCTTTTGCAGGCTGACGTTAATGTCAAGCTGGTGTTTGAATTAACGCAAAAAATCAAGGACCGTATTCTGAAAGAGGAAACTCCTGGCGCTTTGACAAAGAAGGAGCATTTAATCAATATTGTTTATGAGGAATTAACTAAATTCTTGGGCGGAGAGAAATCTGAATTGAAGCTTGGCGACAAAATGCCGAACAAGATTATGCTTATTGGCTTGTTTGGCTCAGGTAAAACAACTACTTCAGGCAAGATTGCAAAATATTTCATGAAAAGAGGAAAACGTGTTGCCTTGTTGGGTCTTGACGTTCATCGTCCTGCTGCTATGGACCAGTTGGAGCAGGTAGGAAAGGTAATTAACGTTCCTGTTTTTGTCAATAAAGGCGAGAAAGATCCAATAAAAATCTATAAGCACTTTGAACCAGAGTTCAAGAAGTTTGACTTAATTATCGTTGACACGGCAGGCAGAGACGCTTTATCTCAGGACCTGATTGAAGAATTAAAGAAAGTTCACGAATTAGCTAAGCCTGACGAAGCGTTATTAGTCATCTCTGCAGACATTGGCCAGGCCGCTCAATCGCAGGCCAAAGCGTTCCACGAGGCCGGCGCTATAACTGGTGTTGTTGTTACGAAGATGGACGGTACTGCAAAAGGCGGAGGAGCTTTAAGCGCTTGTGCAGTTACAGGCGCTCCAATAAAATTCATAGGTGTTGGAGAAAAAGTTGACGATTTCGAACAGTTTAATCCCAAAGGTTTTGTTGGCAGACTTTTAGGCATGGGCGACTTGGAAGCTTTATTAGAAAAAGCCAAAGAAGCAATTACTGAGGAAGAAGCTAAAGATATTGAGAAAAAGCTGTTGAAAGGAGAGTTTAATTTGATTGACCTTTACAGTCAGATGGAAGCTATGTCTAAGATGGGTCCGTTGGGCAAAGTTTTGGAAATGATTCCTGGTTTGGGCTCCATAAGCCTGCCAAAAGAGGCATTGCAGGTGCAAGAAGGCAAGCTGCAGAAGTGGAAGCACGCCATGAATTCAATGACAAAGGGAGAATTGGAAGAGCCGGATGTTATTGACGCGCAGAGAATAGAAAGAATCAGCAAGGGTTCTGGTGTTTCAACTGGTGACATTAGGGACATGATTAAGCAGTACAAGCAGTCAAAGAAGATGGTTAAAATGCTTAAGGGAGAGAATCCTGAGAAGCTGATGAAGAAGATGGCCAAGAAAGCTGGGCCGAATTTGAAGTTTTGATTGAGTAACATTGATAAAGAAGTGCTTTGTGACGTAGTCAGGGTGAGTGAAATGACAGGTAATAATGGATTTAACAAGGGAAAGTATTGTTTTAATTGCTACGAGCCTGAACAGGTGACAAGAGTTGTTGTAACGCAGATTGACAAAGGCGACTTTTACATCCGTTCAGAACGGTTTTATTTCAAGCCAATTCCTGTTTGCGGTCACGGACTGACTGCTTGGTATTCTTTGATGATAAATGAAAAGGACGCAGGCAAAACTCTTCGCGAAGTCAGAGAGCTTGAAAAAAGCCTGAAAGAATCTTTTCATCCTGTCAACTGGCAGCTTCCGAAGAAAATTAATTCAAAGAGCCCTATTGAGTTGATTACAGAAGCGTCTCTTCCCAAGATGGAGGACGTTAAAAAAACGCCAGAATTCAAGAAATGGCAGGCAGGATATACCAGGGAAAATGGTCAGCCAAAGCCTAAACCGAATTTAATTCCAGCATATAGACAGGTAACTCCTGATGACGACGAGTTTATATAACAAAATAGTGAGTGAAGAATGGGCGACAGAGAATTATACGAAGCAACACGCCTGCAGTATTTGCAGCGAACACAGGGAAAACCGTATCTTAGTCCGGACCGCATGCCAGAACACGCAAAAAAACATTCATCCGAAGCTGCTGAACTTGCAGAACTGATTTACCAGATTAAAAATATCTCGTGGAAAAAATACGTCATTCATGCAGGCAAGCTTGTTTCTCGTCCTGAACTTGCTTACGATTACGTGAAACGCGAATCAAGCGCGCTGGATAATGCTGTCAAGTCCGCGCTTTCTAAAACACAAAAGAAAAAACTTGTAAAGTTGATTAATTAGTGGCAGAACGATACACAATTTGCCGAGCAAAACTGTTCCATCTGTTGCTTGCAGACGTTTGGCTGATTGAGATAGGAGCAGGCTTGCGTGCAGGCTGACGGGTCTACTGCTGGATTGTCGCCGCAATAATCTTTGCACGTTGAACGTTCACTTTGCGTGCAGGAATTTTGTGCTGTTTCTGCGCAATTATTCTCGCAAAGATCAATGCATTGTTGTTCCAGCGACAAACTTGATTTTGGCGGTGTTGTTTTCTGTGGAGGTTGTGTTTCTGTAATCTGGACTTGGGGAGCTTTGACCTGGGGCTCCAGCGCTTCGATTTTCGGCTGCACCATTGGCTTTGATTCAACAATTGGCTTTGTAGTTACTTCCTGTGCAGCTGGCGCGCAGCTGATAAGAAATAACATCAACAGAATAAATGAAAGTTTCATAAACCATCGGGGAGCGTTCGAGTATTTATGTTTTGCGGGAATCACTTGCGTGATTTTATGAAGCCTATTATGGCTCCTACAAGAGCAACAATATTCAGCCCAAGTATACTTAGAATTATTGCGAATATGCTTCCGCGTCTGCACGTCTTTTCTTTGCGTAAAAGTAAAACAGTATAGAACATGAAGAAGCCGATTACAAAATATAATGCTCCGGCAATAAGAAAAAGATATGCTGAATCGGGATACTTTGCCAAAAAGTTCAGGTATTTTATCGTAACCATTCTATAAGCAGTAAATAATTGTATAATTGCGCCCACCAGCACTGTTATCCACGAGGCTTTACTGACTGGCATTTGCCTTTTCCTCCTTGTAAAATTCTAAATCTGCAAAGCAAAGTTTTCTGATTTCTTCTGTTGTTATTTGCTCGCAAAGTTCAGGTCGTAAGTTATAGGCACCGGTGCTTTTCAAGCAATATTCATACGCTTCCGTTGTAGTGTGATGTAATTGGCTTGCCGAAAATGCTTCTGTTAGTTTGCAAAGCTTTTCCTCATTTGTAACTGTCGCAATGTCATCGTAGCAATTATTTGCTCCCATCTTCATTATTTCCTTTTCCAGTTTTTGCATTTGAATGGATTTTCCAGCATGTATTTCGAGTTGTAAGAAGTCTGCACAGTGTCGATTAATCAGTTCTTCATACTTCGTTTTATCAAGTTTAAGTTCAACGGGCTCTATTTCTTGTGCCGCTGGTTGGCTTTCTTGCAAGGTTTCTTGGACATCTTGATGTTGGTTCTCAGATTTTGCCGTGCGTTCTCCTTGTGTGCACCCAGCAATGAGAAGTAACGTCAAAATCACCCACCTCATTGTACAAACCTCCTGATAATATCTTCGTTCATAACTTCTGGATGGAAGATGCACCCATATATTTCCTTTTCGTTATGTTTTATCATGCACGGTTTGCCATTTGACGTGGCAAGTACCTTAAAATTGCCTGTTCCTGTCTTAGTGTGGAGGAAATATGCGTTAAATTCCTCTTTTGCAAGCTTATTGTCTTCAATTACTTCCACTTTCTGCGGTCCAATAGTTGTATGCTCCTCAAGTGGTACTCCAAATTCTTTTGCAACGACTTGCATTCCAGCGCATATTCCTAAGACTTGCTTGTCGTATTTCTTCAACCAGCTGAAATCTCCTGCAAGATAATCGAAGTCTTTCAGTGCCGTGCCCGCAATGATTATTTTATCTGCTGCTTTAATGTCTGCTGGCTTGACTTTTGAATAATGTAAAATGTTGTGGTTTTCTATTAACATGGCTATTGGTCTTACAAATTCTGATTCGCTGAGATGTTCTTTGCAAGTCGAGATTATAAGAATCATTTTTGTTCCAGCCTCGCATCTTCTATCGCAAACACACCGCTGTAATTGGCATATTCTGTTGAGTTCTTCGTAATCACGATTTTTTTCTTGAATATTGGCGCGTCAAGCACTGTTGTCTCTATTTCTCCGCCTTCGCCTGCGGGATTGATGTGGTGAGTAGAGCCAACTTTAGCGAGTCGTTCAATCATTTTACTGTCAATTGCAGCTCCAAGATAACTTTTGTCCAATGGCTCTGCAAAAACGCCAGATATTATTGCCGTTATTCCTTTCTGCAAGACTTCGTGCAATAATTCAACCTGGTCCATCAGCCACAATGGATTAAAGCACCAGATTCCCAGTTCGTGGCAGATTCTTTGCACTCTGCTTGCCTGATAAGTGCTTTTGACTGCACCCGTAACAATTCCTTCAATCTGATACCGCTTAACTGCTTCATCAATCGCTTTTTTCAAATCTTCAAGCTCTTTTTCTTTTTCTCCTTTTGTCGTAACGCGCACTAACGGAATGCCTAGTGCCTGTGACTGCAATAAAGTCATATCGATATTGGGAGTGTGGAACATGAAGCTTTCCTTGTTTTCAGAAATAATGCTGATTAGGCATGCAACCTCGTGGTGCTGTTGTGCCTTAATTAATGCCAGAGTGCTGTCCTTGCCTCCCGAATACAATACGCCAAGCTTCATGCTATCGTCGGACAGGCAGCACATTAAAAACCTTTTTATAACAACTGCTCTTGAAGACCAATATGAAAGAGGTTCATTTGTATACTGCATTGATTATTGTTGTCAGTGCAGCATTCCTTCTTTTCTGGCGGCTTTCGTCAAGTTCTTCAATTCAGGTTGGCGGAGCGTTGCAGGGTATTCCAGGCACTGATCCTATTTCGCCTTTCATGGCAGTCCTTATAGTCATTTGGTTTATGTTTGTTGGTTTTGTTATCCACCTTAATCACAATAGATAAAGAAAGCTTTTTATATCAAACCGTCTGAAATCAGGATATGCATAAAAGAGGCAGTGTAGAGTTGTGGATATTCTTAGTTATTGTTGTAATTGCTTTTGGAGGCGCATTCTACGTTTTGCTGCCTCAAAATAATGCAGAAGGTATGTTCAGCTTAAGGTCCACTTGGGGTGCCGCGTATGTTCCTCCAATGCCCAGTCCAGGCGAAATGCAGTATGGTTTGCTTCAATGTCAATCTACCTGTCACGGCACGCCTATAGAGAAACCGCGTCATGAATGGGATTTAGAAAGAAGAGGCGGTGATTTTCTTAAGCAGTGTTTGGCGTGGTGCCGTAACAAGTGGCGTGTTGCCGGTGCACAATTGGTTCCTGGGAAATATGATATTGATTATTTGAGGGTTCAGCAAAATAGTATTGCGAGCGGGGGTCCTGAGTTGACGTATCCGCGTGAATTGGAAAAAGAAGGTATTCCTAAGGTGTCAAGAGAAGATTTGCCGCCAGGTGTTTTCAGGCAGCAATACATTTAAAAATTTTCATATTAAGCAGGTGATGAATGATGGTGTCCAAAAAGGGTAATGCGGAATTGTTGATTTTCCTGGCAGTAGCAGTTACTGCTCTGGGAGGCATTATATTCTATCTTTTACCGGGCAACTCTGCATCCGGCCAGGCTTATCTTCCATTGGCAAGCTCTGGCGAGGCGATTAGCTCAGAAGTCCAATCTGAAAGCCCTGTTACTGGCCATTTTGTCATTCCTGCTGCAAAGGAATATGGAGGAAGCATTAGCGGTGTTTCAGCGCCGGGTACTATTGCTTTCCCTGCAGGCAGGGCTGCAGAAACAGGTTTGCCTGACCAGAGTTGTTACACTTGCAACTGCATGGAGCAGGGAATTACTTCAGTTACTAGAGAAGCTGCAGAGAGAGTCTGCACAGATAACTGCGGCGGAGAGATTGTCTCCATTGTTATTGGCGAGTGCTAGTAACTTATGATTAAGCTGCAACTAGGAATCTTTCTAGGGTTTTTCATTCTCCTTGCAGGTTGTACTCCTCAAATCACACAAAAGCAGATTGAGACTGGTCAAAAGGAAGCAGATGAGGCAATGTTAACAGTGGAAGAATGGTATGACCGGCTTGCATACGGCGAATTTGAGGCTGCAGCAAATCTTTTTGATAAGCAGGCGCTCAGTGAAGTCACTCCTGAAGCTGTCGTGCGCGTTTTAAGAAATTTTGACGTTCAACACGGGCCGGTTGAGGAATATGCATTACAGAAATGGAACTTTCAACTGAAGCAGTGGGAATTGGGAGAAAGCGTAGAAGGCCAGGTTGTGGAGCTTACCTTTGATGTTTCCAGACAAAAACGCCCGACAGAAGAATATTTTAAACTTGTCAAGAGACCAGGTAGCAGTTCATATGGAATATTATATTACGAAGTAACTCATACCAAATAAAAAACAGTCAATTATTCCTTTCCTTTTTCCACAGAACCTGTTTTTGTTATTTCTATATGTCCTTTCTTTGCTTTGAGCATGACTTCATCGTCTTCTTTTATTTTTGATGCCATTGTGACTATTTCTGGGAGCAATATCCTGTTTCCTTTGAAGTCTAATGGACCGTGTATTTCCTGCTCTGCTGCGAGTTCTCGCAGTATTGCTTCCTTGCCGCCTTCTCTGAATACCTTTGTCTGCTTGAAGAGAAAATCAGCGATGATTTTTGCAACGTCTATTTTCGTAACTTTAGTGATACCTTGCAGTCCTGGCGACAAATTTACTTCAAGCACCAAGGGGCCCTTTGGTGATTTTAAGATGTCTACAGCGCAGATATCGCACCCAGTTGCCCTTGCGGCGGAAATGGCTATTTTTGCTGTTTTTTCGTCAAGCTCTACTTTTTCTCCGTGGCCACCTGAATGTATGTTTGCTCTTTTTTCTCCTTTTGCAGCCACTCTTTTCATTGCTGCAGCTACCTTGTCTCCTACTACAATAACGCGATAATCGCGGCCATCTGTTTCAATGTATTCTTGTATCAGGAATGGTTGTTTTAGCAGAGCCAGTGCGTCTATCATTGAGCTCGCGCTTTCCACGCTGTCCGCAAGCATTACTCCTTTGCCGTGCGTGCCTGCTGGAAGCTTCATTACTACAGGAAAGGTCGCTTTTTTGATTATTTTCTTGCCCGCATCAGCTGTTGAAGCTAAGTATGTTGTTGGCTGCGGAACATTGTTTTCTTGGAATTTCAAATGAGTCAAGACTTTGTCATGCCCAATTGTGTATGATGCTGCTTTCAGGGGCATGTAAGTTGTTTTTTGGAGTAAAGTGGTTACTGCCCGCAAAAGTGTTGCGTATCTGAAGCTTCCTTTTGCGTAGATGCAGTCGTATTCTGGCAGTGGTTTGCCTTGGTACAATACTTGTCCTTTCTTGCCACCCAGAGAAACTTCTAATTCTTGGATGTCTATGTGGTCTACTGTATCAAAGTGTTTTTTCAGCGCTTCTATTGTCCAGCGCGAAGAAATACTTCCGAGTGAAATAAGTGCTGCTTTCATGGTTTGCTCGGGTCTATCAGGAAGCCCTTTTTTAAAATGTTCTGTCCTATTAGTACTTTGTATTTCATGTGTTCTCTTTCTGCGATGTTGAATTCTGCGTGTATCATCTGACCACCAATAAGCACATCGGAAGTCACGACAGGCCTGTATCTTGTGCCGTGCGCGCTTTTTATTCTCGTATGCGTTAATGTAGGCCCCAAGTCAAGTTCCTTTGCTAAATCTCGGTCTATGCTGCTCTTTGTTGCTCCTGTGTCAACTCTTGCAATCACTTCTTTTTTTCCATTTTTGCCAAAGAGCACTACTCTGGCCGTTAGTCCTAAGATTATTTTGTTCATTGTATCACTGTTTCATAAATGGGAAAAATAGTACGTCTCTAATGCTTGGATTGTTTGTCAGGAGCATTATCATTCTGTCTAGTCCGATGGCAAAGCCGCCGGTTGGCGGCATTCCGTATTCTATTGCTTCGATGAAGTCTTCGTCCATTGGGTGTGCTTCTTCGCTGCCTGCGCGGAGTTCTTTTGCCTGCGCTTCAAGAAGTGATCTTTGCAACACTGGATCATTTAATTCTGAGTATGCATTTGCTATTTCCATGCCTGCTATGTATCCTTCAAAACGTTCAATAAAGTGTTCTTTCAGGTGGTCTTCTCTGCACGGTTTGCATAAAGGCGTGCTTTCTACAGGATGGTGTGTGATGAATGTTGGTTGTATTAGTTTATCTTCAACAAGTTCTTCAAATAGGGCTTGAATTAACTGTCCTTTTGACGGATTGGCAACAACTTGCAACTTGTGCTGCTGACAGAGTTTGTTCATGTCCTGCATTGTTAACTTTTCAGAATCAATGCCTGCAAACTTTTTCAGTGCTTCCACCATCGTGTAGGTTTGCCATGGCTTTTTTACATCTATGACTTGTCCTTGGAATTCAAACTTTGTGCTTCCATGAATTGCTTTTGCAGCTGCCACCCATAGGTCTTCGGTAAGTACTCTTACGTCATTAAAGTCTGCATATGCTTGGTAAATTTCAATAGAACTAAACTCCGGATTATGTGTCCTGTCTATGTCTTCGTTGCGGAAGAGCTTACCTATCTCATAGACCCGTTCAATTCCGCCGACAATCAATCGTTTCAAATACAACTCTGGCGCAATTCTTAAAAAAACGTCCATTTTTAATGAGTTCAAGTGCGACTTAAACGGTTTTGCGGCAGCTCCACCATAAATTGGCTGGAGGATTGGTGTTTCAACTTCAAGGAATCCTCTTTTGTCAAGTTCATTCCTAAGTGAATTAAGTATCTTAGTGCGTTGGAAGAATGTCTTGCGCACTTCCGGGTTTACAAACAAGTCAACGTATCTTTTTCTGTACCTTTGTTCAATGTCAGTTAGTCCGTGCCATTTCTCTGGCAGCGGGCGCAGTGCTTTGCAGAGAATCTCAAAATTATTCGCCCAGACTGTTATCTCGCCTGTTTTTGTTTTGAAAACTGTTCCTTCAACACCTAACCAGTCTCCCAGGTCCATTAGTTTCAATTGTTCGTAAATCTTAGGAATGTCATCAAACTTGAAATAAATCTGCACTTTTCCGTTTTGGTCAAGCAAGTGCATGAATGTCGCTTTGCCCATTCTTCTAAGACCAACAATTCTTCCCGCAACTTTCACTGTATCAGTAGTTCTTTGTTCAGGCTGCAATCCTTTGTACTTGTCAAGAAGCTCGTTTGACTTGTGCGTCGGCTCGTATTTGTAAGGATAAGGATTAATTCCCAATTTCAAGAGTTCTTCTCTTTTTCTCTTGCGTTCTGCTATGAGTTCTTCTTCTGTTGGCATAGTGCTAAAAATCAGAAGTATCTTTTTAAAGGTTGCTGTCGTTACTTGCGCGGCTTGAGTGGTGCGTATTTCTCGGCTGCTTTAAGGATATCTTCGTGTATTCGGCCCGTGCTGCATATTGCTCCCCGCGGCAAGTGGGGGTCGGGTTTGTTATATGCTAGCAATTTGCCATCGTAATCAGTGATTGTTCCTCCAGCTTCTTTCAGAATGAGCCCGGGTGCAGCGCTGTCCCATTCACCTGCATTGGTGTCGTTGTTGATGTAAAAGTCTGCTTTCCCTTCTGCTATTAGGCCTACTTTTACACCAAAACTTCCTGACTGAATGGCGCCTTTTGCTCCGTATTTGCGCCCAACTTCTTGTGCTTCTTCTGGTGTGAATTCCTTTCTGCTTAATACGATGACTGATTCTTCCAGAAGGCGTGGTATTACACGTAGCCGTCTGGTGCTTCCGCTTTCAGTAAGGAACGCGCCTTTTCCTTTTTCTGCAGTGTATAACTGGTCGCGTACTGGAACATATACAACGCCGAATACTGGCTCGTTTTTGTGAGCATAAGCAATCATGACAGCGAAATCTCCTGTTCTGCTTCTGAAATCAGAAGTTCCGTCAAGCGGATCGAAAATCCAGAGATGCTCGTTGGAGAGTCTGCTCCTGTTGTCCTCCTCTTCTTCAGAAAGAATGGCGTGCGAGGGAAATATCTTCTTCAATTCGTCCACGATAATGTCGTTTGAATCAACATCAGCCTGAGTCAGGAATGTTCTGTCAGATTTTTGCCAAGCAATGACATCTCCTGCGTCGTATATTTCAATTATCCTTTGTCCTGCCTTTTTTGTCAGTTCAACCGCGATGTCGAGTTCTGTCATTTTCACGATGTCCGCTTGAGTGGGATTATCGGTTCAATCTTTTTTAGGATGTCATCATGAATTGGTCCGTTTGAACAAACAATGCCGCGCGGCATGTGCGGGTCTTCTTTATTGTAGGCGATTGGTTTGCCATCGTAGTCAGTTATTTTGCCACCCGCTTCTGTCAGGATAAGATCTGGTGCGCATGAATCCCATTCGCCCGCGCCGGGATCGTTATTTACGTAAAGGTCTCCTTTGCCTTCCGTAATGTATCCGACTTTGATGCTCATGCTGCCTGCTTGTATGAATCCCTTCATTCCAAGGAGTTGTCTGACTGCTTCTGCCGCATCTGGAGCAAATTCTTTTCTGCTGAGCGTGATGATTGCTTCTTCAAGCGGATGAGATGAGACTTTCAATCTTGTTTGTTGTCCTTTTTCAAGAAGATATGCACCGCCTCCGAGCTCTGCAGTGTATAGTTTGCCAAGAGCCGGCGCATAAACGACAGCAACAATAGGATGTTTTTGCCAGGCGTACGCTATCAGTACTGAAAAATCTCCTGTTCCTCCTTTGAAGTCTTTTGTGCCGTCCAATGGGTCGACAATCCATAAATCATCGCTGGAAAGTCTTCTCTTGTCGTCAACACTTTCCTCGCTTAGAACGGCGTATCTTGGAAACGCGTCTTTCAAGCCTTCCAGAATTATGCGGTTGGAATCAACATCGGCCTGCGTTAGAATTGAATGATCTAATTTTGCCCATTCCTGGATGCCCGCAGTTGTGTCGTTGTATAACTCCATTATGCGCTTGCCTGCTTTCTGCGCCAGTTCAACAGCCACATCGAGTTCAATCATGGATATAGGTCTCCGTCGAGGGTTTATATGCTTTTCGGTCTGTTACTACTGAAAAGAAAGAACTAATGGCCGTTTCCGTTCTTGCCATTCGCGAAATATTTTGAAACATCGCCATATTTGCTTTCAAAAGTGGAAAGTATATCAATGCGCTGAATGTCTTTTTCTAAATCACCACGCATACTGAACAGAACTATCTGATCAGCAGTACGCTGATAAGATTCGCGCAACTCTGGCCAGGTCTTTTTTGTTTTTTCGCGATGCATAATCAAGTCATACATTGCTTTCTTTTCTTCAGGCGTAAGCGCAGCTACATAAATGTCTATTGAAGTGTCTGGTGTACCTGGACCCGTCATGCTTACCCCCGTTATCATCTTCACTCAAATAAATGTAAGAAGTTTGGGTATTTAAATCTATTGCTCAGACTAGGAAAACTTTATAAATGGCGCTCCAGTATTAGTAACTTAGCAATAGTAACCAAGGGGGAGGTATCTTAGATACCTGACTTGTACTGCATGAGTGATACGCCATCTTTAGAAGAGAAAATAATCGCGATGTTCACGCTCAACTCAGAAGCGGCTGAGGAGCTTAGAAAGATCACACGTCGCGTTGAATATGTTCTGAGAAGTCGTTCTACTGATGAAAAAACAATGATTAAAGAATCGATGGCGCTGTTTATGGAACACACAAAGAAATCTGTTCTCATCTCTGAACCTAATCAGAAGCTTGCCGAGGCGCTAAAACTTAGATTAAGCGCTGAAAATTATCGCGTTATTCCAGGACATACTGTTGAAGAACTTACGAAGTTTTACAATGACAGGTTGACTGAAGAGTTTCATCTTACAGGCATAATCGCAGGGTACGAAAGCGCGGAAGAAGGACGGGAGCGCTTCATGGTCGTTCAAAACATCCTGGAAAAAACAGTGACGCCATGCATTTCAATAACTCACCGTGAAACCGAGTTTAATACAACATTCAAAAATTATCCTGCGCACACTTTCCCGCCCGTTTTGAAAGTCCATCAAGATCTTGATCAAATTTTCGGAGAATTGCGGCTAGCTGAACAGCATTCGCAGCACGATACCGTGGTGCGCGTACGCATAGATGATTCCGAAGAGCAAGGACGAGACATCCCGAAGATGCGCGAAGAAGCAGAATGGAAGCGAAGGAAAGGGATGTGGAGGGAAGCAGTTGCTCTGTATTCGCAGATATTGCAAATTCACCGCTATGAGATGCGTTCAATAACTGCATATGCTGGATTGCTCCTGCGCCGTAAAATGCGCAGGGATGCGCTGCCAAAGGAATTCTCTGACGGTTTGGAAGGGCTTATCGGTTTCCTGCAGGAGAAGAGAAAAGCCTCTTCAGTTACAGAAATTAGCTACCTGCTGGGCAAGGCGTTTGTAATTCTTTATGATGAGAAAAATGCCATCACTCCGATATCAAAGCGCGCACAGACAAAGAAAGATAATGAGGTGCTCCTGCAGCAAGGCCTTGGCCACCTGCACGAGTACATGAAATCAGATCCGCGTGCATACTACAATTATGACGCGCTCGCATATTTGGTGCAGGCGTATGTTCTTGAGGGTTCGCCTGAAAATGCGGCAAGGGCGAATGATTTAATCAAGCGCATCATCAAGCAGGCCGATCCTCTTTCCGAACCCTTGACGCCGCGCTCAAATGTTGAATTGGAAATCGTGCAGATTTTTGACCAGCGCGAAGTTAATGTGCAGGGTTCACGCCTTATGCAGCTGACAGGCCTGAACAGGGTATATGAGCTGAGCGATGACTTGGTCGCCAAGCGTTATAAAGCTCCAGTGAGCGTTGACCGTGCATTAAATGAATGCAAGAATCTTAACGAGCTTGCCGGAGAGGCCGACAAACTGAAAATCAAGATTGGCGCTGAAGAAGAACAGCTCGGACTGCCTGGCTCTGCAACTTTGCTGGGAAAGCCATCAGACACTGAGTTCTATGACATTTTCGAAATAATGCCACGCGTGCGCGGCAGGCAGCTGGCGAAATACTTTGAGGACCTGAACGCACTCGCAAAAGATCCTGAAGCTGAGAAAAAGCTCAAGGCAAGCATTGATGAAACAAAAGTCGGGCATCTGGAGTGGGTTATTGATGCCTGTGCAAAGCTTCAGGTTGTTGGAACAGAACATTTGACAAATTTGACTGACGTGCGAAAAACGAGGCATGCGATACATCTGGGAGGCACCCGCTATCGTCAAGTCGGCTTTTACATCAAGCGCGTTTTTACCAAGCTTGTTGAAGGCGAAATCCGCCCAGCGACTTTGCAGGATGAAAGGAAACCGCGCATTCTTTTGGGAAGAGAAAAGAAAAAAGAATTGAGATATATACTCAGCAATTTGGAAGATGAGCTTCTGCGTTCTCCTGAGTGGCTCTGGCTGTTCTATACCGACAGCAACATCCGCAATTATCTGGTTGAGTATACGGGTGAAAATCCAAACATTCACGTGGACTTGATTACGCACAGCAGGAAATCGCGCGTTGATCTTGAGAACAGGGACAAACGTCTTGGTATTGCAGACGCGATTACTGCGGTTGAGCACGAACTGGTCGGGTTTAACACGCCTTCTAAATCAGTTATGACTGATTATTTGCTTAACAGGTGGCTCGCGCGAATTGTCATTGACCGCCTGCAGGGATACTGGAAAAATTGCGCAGAACAGATATCTGAGGAGCGGCACAAGGCGTATGATGATTTCAAGCAGAGGGCGACTGCAGTGCTGGACACAGAAACCAACGGCAAGCGCAGGGCAAACATACGCGAATTGCTTACAACTTATCTTCCGCGCATCCAGCCAAATTTCACGCTTGATAAGTTCAGGCGCCTGCAGCAGATCGAATCATTGTTCAGGCATATGACAATTGTCGGTGACAAAGACGGTGAGGTGGAACTTGTAAGCCAAGTGATAAGCCAAATGGAAAAGAAGTACCCAGAACTCGAGCGTTACAAACCGCTTGGAACGTTTAAACAGGAATATGACCGCTTGGACAAGCTTGAGGGAAGCGAACGAAAAGACAATTATCAGACTCTTAAAGCATATAGCAAATACAAAGCGTTCTGTGAAGACTTGTTGTCCGACAAGACACATCATATGGGTTATGTGAAGAGACGCCTTGAGGATCTCAACATATCTAGACTCCGTAACTTCCTGATCAATTACATTGGCTGGAAAGATCTTGCACAAAATGATAAAAGCACATAAGCAGATTGCACTGTTCGATACCGATAAGACATTGATTGAGATTTCGCACCTTGTAGACCGCGCGCTGGACGAAACAATGCACAAGGTGTTCGGGATTCACGGTGTGCTGGGCGATCTTAGCCCTTCTGAATATGCAGGCCAGCACATGGCATACATAATTGCACGGCTTGTTGAAAAAAAAACTGATTATGAACACTGGTACATTGATTCAAAAATTGAGGACGCTATGAGAAATTATGTAGGAGCATTGAATTCTCATCTTACAGAGCACACACAGCCGCGAAGACTTGTATGCCCTGGGGTTTATCAGTTCCTAGATGCTCTTCGTGCAACAGGAATTCATCGCGGGGTGTTTACTGGAGGAATTTCCGATGTACATAAAAAAGTTCTGGAAGTAACAGGCCTTGGAGGCTATTTTGAAGCTACATGCACAAGCGATCACAAAAGCGCAGTAGACCGCGTTCAGCTCATTAACATGTGCATCAAGGACCTGCGGCCCAAAATCGGGAGTCTGCCGACAAATAACATTGCTGTGTTCGGCGACGCACCCAATGATATTCGCTCAGCCAATAAATACAAGGCCAAGAGTGTTGGCATTTTGGAAAAAAGCTTGTTTTCAGAGAAGGATTTGCAGAATGAGAAGCCTTTCAAAATTTATGAAAGTTTCCGTGATTATAAGAAAATAATTTACGAAGTGTTTGGTGTGAAGGTGTAATGATGTTTAAAGCAAAGGTCGCATTATTTGATTGTGATAAGACGTTGGTTGAAATTACAGATGTTGCAAATAAGGCATTGGCTGAATCTCTTTGGAGAAATTTCAAAGTTCACGGGGATATGACTTTGCTGAAAAGAAATGCATATTGTGGTGTGTCGATGACTCAAATCATAATTGATGTCTTGGAACTCGCATACAAGAAAGCAAATAAGGTGTTTGTTCCAGAAGACGCTTCATTCGGGCGATTTTTGGCGTGCAAGAATGAGTACGAATCTGGATTGGCAAGGCGCATAAGGGCCGAGAAAAATCCGAATAAATATTTATGCGAAAATGTAGAGGAGTTCTTTAGGGAGCTCAGAAGCGCGGATATTCCAATTGGCGTTTATACAGGCGGGCCTGAGGAAGCGTGTATATCAATATTGCGCGCCACTGGAATTCGTAGATACGTTACCGCAATAGTATCTGCAAGCGATCGTGTTCGCGCAATTGAAAGTTGTGTTGGCATGCTTGAGGAAAAATACAAGCATGATTTCAATCATGCTGAAGTTGCGGTGTTTGGAGATTCATTGAATGATATGAAAGCAGCTAAAATGGTTGAAGCGATACCAATCGGTGTTCTGCACGCAAGTAAATATACGGGCGGAGAGATGAAAAAGGCCGGCGCGAAAAAAGTATATGCTGGATTTGCCAGCTACAGGCTGATTCTAAAAGAGATTTTCGGATTATACCGAAAGTAACAGCACTGCTTCCTGCATTTGAACAATGATTTGGATTATGCGGGATACGTAGTGGTAAACGATATGGTCTGCTTTGGCCTTTCTAAACATGTTTTCAACATGCAAATGCAGCTTGTCATACACCAGAGCATTCTCAGCGCATTTCATTCTGCTCCTTGTTTTGAATGCTAAATACATGTTTTCATATAAAAGGCTCATTTCTTCAAGAATTGGTACAAGCTCTTTGTCAAATTTCTTTTCTTCAAGTATGTATCGCGTTAAATCCTTGCATTCGTCTCCAAGAAACTCAATACTCATCAATATGAAATAAATGCTGCTGTTAATTTCCGGAGCTGAATAGCCACCTTTGTTGACAAGTCTTCTGCAGAAATTTGAGTATTTGTTGATGTTTACTTCTCTGAACTGGATGCCTTTAAGTTGCTCAAGGTCATTTTTCTTTAAACCGTCCGTCATCATTTGGAGCGTGTCGTGAAGCAAAAGAAATAGTCTATTGAACACATTCTCGAATTCTTCGGCTGTTGGTTTTGAAATTTGCTTGATGACGCAACTGTTCTTGTCTTGTTTGATAATATCGTATCCAGTGAATTCTGGGATGATGCTTTGGATGATTTGGATGTATTCTGGCTTGGAATACAGAACTTCAAGCTCGTCATAACCTCTGAGATATGCTGCGCAGACCGAGCGTCTTTTGAGCTTTGGCTGGTCTCTTAAATCTAGAACTCCTTTTTTGGATTCGTCTTCTGTGGTTGTGGAGATAACGAGCTTGTTTCCTTGCTCTTCAACCTCAAGTTCTTGCGCTTTTTTTACACTGTGTTTGAGCGCCCACTTGCGCGGGAGTGATATAAGTTGTGTTGATTCCGCTATTTGTATAACTTTTCTCCTCATTATAATCCCCCTTAAAGTTTAGCAATGCCCCCTTATACACTATAAATGGTTAATAGTGCCTGATAAATATGGCATTTCTATATAAATCTTTCTCCTCATTATAAATTCAGCCATCTTATATAAATTTTATATTCTATCAGGACAAAATATAAATGAAATTCTCCCATATTGACTCTCAGGGTTATAATATAATCAGGAGGTGGGGTGTATGAAACAAAAACTAGTACTTGTTGAGCAGGCCCATTTCAATGACCACCTAGGCGTGGAAGAAGAGGACCAGATTGAGATCATGGAAGATAAGGCTGATGACGCGGCTCCATGGGAGATTGCCTTTGAGAAGGGGGTGGAGCTAGCAGACAACGAAATGGTCGATGCCTGGGAGGATGAAGATGAATTCGAATAAGGTCTTCATCCGGGACGTCGAGGAAATCAGGGATTTTGTTAAACTACATCAGAGCGACGAAGAACACTTTGACAGTGTTCTTCGCCGGTTAATGCGACGATGAAAAAACTACACTGCGTGGGTTGCGGGGAAATCATAGGCAAGAGTGCAGCAAATGATCCGTATGTCTGCCGTGCCTGTGAGCACCGAAACGTGCCCGAGTATAATTGGTTAGACGCGTAGGAAACTGAAAGTTTTCCATGCCTGAGAACCGAATGTTCTCGATTCATAGTCTTCACTCACTACGACAATCCCGCAGGTGCGCAAGTGCCTGCGGGACTTGTTCTAGAGACCGCGGGGTTCCAAAGGGGTACAAAATGACACATTGTCCGCAATGCGGAAAATTGGCCATCGGAGAAATGCAGAGTTTCTGCAGGTATTGCATGTATACTTTCAACACTGGTGGCGACAGGTGGTTTACTCTGGATGATGAGAATATTTCTGTTAAAGAGTTAGAATAATTTATATATAGAAAATAAACAGTAATTTACTACCTTATTGTGACAAAAACCGAAAAGCTTATAAAGTCGTAAATTCTGAATTACTCTATTGAAAGGGTGGATAACATGATACAGTGTCCTAAATGCAAAAAACTGAAGGTTGGCGAAGTGCAGACAGTCTGTAAGAGCTGCGGCCACATTGACGGCAGCGACAGATGGTTCTCAAACGATGATGAATCAACACCGATAAAGAGTCTTACTGACTGCTAAGTTTTCTTATTTTCCCAAACGGCAATACTTCGTGCGTTTTATCGTCAACAATAAACACGTCAAAACTCAGAATATCTTTTATCAGCGGACTTAACACTTGTTCTTTCAGTACATCAGTGCCCTCAGTAAGGGGATTCATTGATGGTTGTACAATCAATGTACTTTTTTTGTATTTTCCCTTGATAAAACACTTGAATTTCTCAGATTTTGCTTTCTCTCGGAGAGTTATTGCAGGATGCTCGTGCCCCATGATGATAATTGGAGATAATTTCTTTGGAACATAGTCGCCGTGCGTTATCAGGATGTTTTTGTGACACGCTTCTGTAACTTCTTTCACTTGCAAAACGCGTGCAATTGGTCCAAGAATGGTATCGTGATTTCCTCTGACGACAGTAATCTCAATGTTATTCTTCTGGAAGTACTCCATTAATCTTCTTACTTCTCTCCATTCCTGCTTTGAAATCGTGCCGAATTCGTGCTTTACATCTCCATTAAGAACAACGTGTTCAACTGCAACGTGCTCAAGTATCCAGTCAAGCCGTTTTAATATCCGTTTATATTGTGTTCTTGGCACAAGAACTCCCTGCTTCCCTAGCGATTCCTCATATCCCAAGTGTAAATCAGAAATTATGAGTGTTTTAACATCTGGCAGATACGTGCAAACGTCTACTGCATAAACTCCTGGTGCTAGTTTGGTCGGCATATGTCGGAAACCCCTGCTCGGAAACCACTAGTTTTATCCGGTTGGATAAGCACGGGGTTTCCGAGCATACTCAAGAACCACCACAAACATACGCATTATTGGTGGTTCTTGATATGTTCTGTAGGCTTGAAAAACTTATATATTAATGCATCTCTGTCGTCGGTATGCGGGTTGTTTCCCTGTCGCCAAGCATCACCGAACTCTTGTTTGCGCTTGGTTTGGATGATGACATAGTTGGCGTGACAAAGTTTTGTGATTATCCGCTTGCCGCAACTGCAAAGCAGAAAATGGGTGGCTGGGTTGATGTTGATTTGGTCAAGGTGCGCGCAGCAAAGCCGGATGTCATTTTCACATCAACTATCGTGCAGGAAAAATTGGCAAGTGAGCTGCAGTCCATCAGTATGAACGTGCTTCATACCGATCCGAGAACATTGCAGTCTGTGTTCGATTCTTTCGTGGCTATCGGCAGATGTGTAAACAAGGCTGCTGAAGCTGACAATCTTGTTGCCGGTATGAATGATGTTTTGAAAAGTCTTAAGCGTTCGCCTTCTGTTAAAGTTTACGTTGAGGAGTGGCCAATGACTGTTTCCTGCAACTGGGTGCCGGATATAGTGGAAATTGTCGGTGGCATTAGTTTGGGCAAAAGCGGCATTGTCAGCCATTTAATCACGACAGAAGATGTCAAAAAATTTGATCCTGACATCATCGTAATTTCTTGGTGCGGTGTAAGCACAAGAGTTCCTAAGGAAAAAATCACTGAAAGAGAGGGCTGGAAAGACTTGAAGGCAGTCAAGAACAACAAAGTGTTCGTGATTGATGATTCTTTGCTTAATCGTCCGGGCCCCAGATTAATTGAAGGCGCGAAATTGTTATCATCTCTAATACGGTGATTTTTTTCGGTATATTTCCATTGCTTTTGTGGTAATGTCCGCAGTTAATTCAAGTGTTTTAGACTGCAACTCCTTAAGCAAAGCTTCGTCAAGAAAGGCGTTTCTTAATTTATAAAAGAATGGCAACGCTGTGCGGCCGCGGCCCGTAAGTTGCGCGCCATCAGTAGAATACTCAACTAGGCCTGCTTTGCTTAGTCGTTTCAAATCACTTTGCAAAAGCTTCTTTACGAGCAAAGTTACTGGCGCTTGTACCATCATGGCTCGTTCAAGCGATTCAGTTTCTTGATTACCAAGAGAAAGCTGCAGTAATAATTCAGCTGTGTTTCGCGCAAGAGGTAAATTGCGTCTTGTACGCATGTATCCTGGGAATATCTCGCATAAGGAAATATTGGTTTCAGCAACAAAATGTAATGCGGCAACGGCGATTGGCTTTGCAAAATAGTCGCCGTTCTCGGTGAGGCAGTACGTATTATGTTTTGGGTCGTGAACCGCAATGTCTAGCGGCACTAAGCAGTCAGTGAGGTGTTTTTTAATTACATGGCAGTCGCGTTTGCCGCTCCATGCATGATAAGCGTCGCCCAGTTGCCGCGTGTCCTGTTGCTCCCAAAGAAGCACTGCTCCGGTAAGTATGGCGCGCTGCTCATTGCCTATGCTCCACAATATGCTGTTCACTTTGTCCGTTAGTTCAGGAGCAAAATATGGTTTCATCGACGAAAAATAGTACTAACAACCTTAAATAACTTGCTATTTTAACTACTTAACAATAGCAAATATTTCAGTTCAGGCAGATTATTTCTTGTCTCCAAAGTAGAATGGCCTCACTTTGTTCTGTATGCCTTGAGTAAGCAGGTAATCTGCAATTGCTGCATCGTACGAAGCAGTGTGCTCAAACCCTTTTTGCGCAAGTTTATATCTGGAATCGAACTGCGTAATGATTGAATTGCCAGACAATTCGAGAAGTTCCAGGTCTTGCCAGTCTATGAGTGTTGCGACTCTCTTGTAGCTTTTCGAAGACGCGCGTATTAATGCTGATCCGCCAATGTCGATGTCTTCTCTTGCCTTTTCAATAGTGATTCCTTCCTTTTTGACTGTTTCTTTGAAAGGATACAAGTTGTTGACCACAAGATCTATCGACAGTACACCATGTTTTTCCATAAATTCTGTGTGTACTCTATCCTCAGTATCCAACAAAATGCCGTTGTGGATTTTTGGTTGTAGCGTTTTTACATATCCACCCGGTGATTCCGGATAGCCGGTGTAAATTTCAACATCGATTGCCGTATAGCCGAGTTTTCGTATGGCACCAGCCGTGCCGCCGCTTGAAATAATCTCAATTCCTCTTCGCTGCGGATCTAATTTCTTCAACAAATCTGCAAGTCCGCTTTTATCGCTGACGCTGATTAATGCTCTTTTGATTTCAATTTGGTCTTGTACCATTGTTTCACCTCATTCAAACTCAATTGTTTCCGGCGGTTTTGAACCAACGTCGTATAACACCCTGCCAATGCCGGAAACTTCATTCATGATTCTGCGTGAAATTGCGTCCATTACTCGGTGTGGCATTCTGAACCAGTCTGCAGTCATGCCGTCTATGCTTGTAACTGCTCTTATGGCGCAGATTTCCTGATGAGTGCCCGCATCTCCCTTAACTCCAACTGCTTTCGTGCCCAGCAACGCCGGGAAGTATTGCCATATTTTCCTGTCAAGGCCCGCTTTTTTGATTTCTTCTTCAAGGATGTCTGTGGCGTGTCTGAGCGAATCAAGCCGTTTTTTGGTTAGCGGTCTTCCAATAGCCCTGATGCCTAATCCAGGTCCGGGGAATGGTTGCCTCCAGACAATTTCTTCAGGAATGCCAAGATATTTTCCAATGCGTCTTGATTCGTCTTTGAAGAGTTCTCGGAGAGGTTCTACGATTAATCCCTGTTTTCGCTTCGCGAGTACATAGGGAGAGGCTACGTTGTGGTGTATTTTGATGACTGATGCGTGCGTTCCAACACCTTTTCCGCTTTCGATTAGGTCTGTGTAAAGCGTTCCCTGGCATAGCATTGTGTTTTTTGACAACTTGAGTCTTTTTATGATCTTTTGCTGAACGTCGATGAAAGCATCGCCTATGATCTCTCTCTTTCTGATTGGATTTACTACTCCCTTTAGTTTATTTAGGAAATAATCAGACTCATCTTCAAAGATTATTTTTTCCATTCCTTTTAATTTTGACAAATATTCTACAACTCGCTTGCTTTCATTGGTTCGCATTAGTCCGTTGTCAATATGCACGACATATACTCTGCCAACATCTTTGCCTTTTTCTTTTGCTTTTGCAAGCAGTGCTGCTGCAACAGTGCTGTCAACTCCGCCTGATGCAAACATGATAACATCTCTGCCTCTAACACTCTTTCCAATGTCATTCAGGATATTATTAACATATTTTTCAAGATCCCAGCTTCCTTTTTTGCATTTGGCAATGCGATACACAAAGTTTGCAAGAATGTCCATGCCGTCTGGCGTGTGCGTGACTTCTGGATGGAATTGCACACTGTAACTGTTTAGCGCAGGGTTAGACATTGCTGCAATGATGTCGTTTTCTGTTTTTGCCGTTACTCTATATCCGTCTGGCACTTTGGTTACCTTGTCTCCGTGGCTCATCCAGGCTTGGATTCTTTTTTCAAGGCCTTTATAGAGCAGGTCATTTCGCTCAACAATTGTAACCAGGTTTCTGCCGTACTCACGTTTTTTTCCGTGAACAACTTCTCCTCCGGGAAGTATGTTTGCCCTGAGTTGCATGCCGTAGCATATGTCAAGAGAGGGCGTGTCTGTTGAGAACAGTAGCGGGTTATAGTGCGGCGCATCTGGATCAATACAGCTTTTTGGCCCTCCTGAGTTGATGATGCCGTTTGCCCGTTGAATGTCGCGCGGTGTTACCTTATTGCAGCTTACAATACGAGAATAAACGCCAAGCTCGCGTATTCTTCTGGCTATGTTTTGCGTATACTGTCCGCCATAATCAACAACAAGTATTTCGTCTCTCACTTAATCACCAGTGCCCAAAGCATCGTTCTCCTGTCGCCGTCATCGCCATTTTGTATTTGTTTGCTTCGTCAATGACTAAAGCATCATTTTCCGCGCCAAATGGCTGAATTACTGCAGTTATCCCCATTCTGCCGAGCAGTTTAACCGCATCAGGGAAGGGGAAGAATGCGTCTGAAGAGCACACTGCTCCTTTTAATGGGTTTTCATTGAGCTTCTCATACCCTTGTATTCCATATAACGGGTCGTATTCAATACCTTCTCGATCCATTGCTTTTTGTATGCCTTTGACAATGGCTTGTTCAACAGCGCCTACTCTTTCAACTTGTCCTGACCCAACTGAAACAGTAACTCCGTCTTTCACGATTACAATGCCGTTGCTTCGTGCGCCTGTGATATTGAGCCACCAGGCAGTCAGCATGTCGTCAAGCTCTTGTTTTGTTGGGTCGCGCTCAATAACGTGCTTTTTCCCATCTTTATCTACAATCATCGCGTCTAAAACAAGGTTTTCAACGCCTTTGATGCTGGTTAAGTAAATGTCCTGAACCCCAATTCTGCCTGTTGGCATTTCCTTGACTGAAACAAGGCCGTAAGTTTCATCGCCGATAAATTTGGGAAGTTTGTCACAGCCGGAAAATTCTGCTATGCGGACGACATTAGAATATTTCTCAATCTTGCCAACAACGCCTTCCTCAAATCCTGGAGCGGCGATGACGTCCATTCGGTATCTGCTGCCTTCTTCTGGTTTATACAATTCAAACAATGCATCCGCTGTTCTCATTTCTAATGGACTATTGAAAACGGCAGTTCCTCCAAAACAGCTTCTTCTATCCACGTCGCGCACAATTCTGTAAAGTTGGTCTTGTGTTTCATTGCTTCCTTTCTTCTTTTTCTTGAAGGCTGCATCAACATTGTGCTTCATTATGACGCAGGCAGGGTCTGAAAACCATTTCAGGTTGTCCATCGCGCGCGTTATGTCCATCGTATTAGTTAATGACAATCCGCCTTTGCCCTTGCCATCCGAGCGGACATATTGCAAGTTGGTTAATTCAGCAATCGTGCGGGCGTTTTGCATGAAATAAATGGCAGCGTGCTGGTTGGGATTTTCTCCATATTTCAAATCCCATTCTTTCTGAAGCATAAGTGCCATGACATTTGGAAATGCGCCTTCATTGCGTTTGCTATACACTCGCTTGAATTTTGAAATATCTGTTCCGCGTTCAGCCATTTTAAGCCACCAATTCGTCTCCCAAATATTCCACAAAGTTCGGCCTTGATTTTTCTGCGCGCGCTTTGCTGAATGTGTTTGGATTCAGCAATAATATTTCTGGCGCTTTGGGCATTTTTTCGGTTTTTCCCGTAACCTCGTTGTGTTTAATCTCATACCTCTGGACAGCGTAAGGCTGCATTGACAAAATTTTTGCGATAAAATTCGCCGGATTTACTCCGTGCCGTGTTCGCGAGTGTAAAACACGATCCAATCCTGTTGTTTCTTTCACGAATTCTTCGTCGCTTACCTTTCTTTCAAGAGCTGAAACACCAACTACGAAGTTTGCCATCTCGTTAATTTTTCTTAATTCATAAATATCACTGTATATACACACTGGCAGGATGTTTGATGGTGGTTTCCAGTCACTTAAGTCTTCTCTTTTTGGTCCTCTTACAAAGTCATCGAATGACGTTAGACCAAATTGCACAACAGGGTCCTGAAGCGGCTGGTAAAAATCCTTCAGCCATTTGTCAAGCTCTGCCTTCAAAATAAGCCCGGTATCATATCCTAAGCCTCCCGTCATATTCGGAACTATTATGGAAACATAGTCCCATTTGTTGGTGAGCATTCCTGTCATGAGCTTTGCTGCAGCATATCCGTGCTCAACTCCTGTGCATACCGTGTCTCTTGGACCGCTTGCTTCAATCATTGAGAAAAAAGCTCTGTGTCCATTCGAGCTTGCATCTTTTGTTGGCACGCCGATAAATGGAATCCTTTTCGGCTGTCCGTAGTAATTGGATTTCATTTCGACTTTCAGATTGAAATCTACAGACTCTGCTTTTACTGTTTCGTAATTGTAAAGTTCATCAAGAATCATTTTTGGCATATCTAACGTGCACGATAATCCCGCGACAACCATTATGCCGTCATATCTTACACCATCATTTTCTTTGTACCTGTTAAATATCATTTTGACGAGCGCCGGCTCATGGCTTGGCGAAGCTGTACGAATGGTAGGCTTTACTCCGCTGTAGCTGAAGCCTCTTTCAATTTCAGATCCAAGCGTTGTATGGAATACATCTATGCCTGCTTTTTTTGCTGCCTGTTCGTCAACCAGAGTTCCCTCTCTATTTACTGTTATGATTCTTTCCTTGTCCTTCTTGTCGTAAAACAGCACAAGCACGTTTGGTTTGTCTGACACGTTACACCTCTACGTTTGGCACGTAACCAAGCATTGATTTGTACGGCTGAGTTCGTTTGGCAGCAGCATTAACGAAATCGTTTGTCTGTTCGATTGCATCTCCAACAAACAATGCCGGATTCTTGAGCATTGACTCAATTTCATCTTTAGTGAGGTTGATTCGCTGGTCGTTTGCAATGCGTTCAAGGAAGTCATTTTTTCCTCCTGCACGATACTGTGTGGTGGATGCGTGCGCGTGTTCTCTGAAAAACTCGTGTAACTGTTGACGGTCGACTCCGTGTAACTGTTGACTGTCGCCTCCTTTTTTTACGGCTTCCATCATGAAAGTATTCGTTGCTATCAGTGGAAGCTTATCTCTTACATGCGCAGAAATCATTTCATTATATACTTTCACGCCTCTGGCAATATCGATGTAAAGATCAAGTATCCCATCTACGGCATAGAATTCTTCTCGAATCTTGATTCGTCGCGGAGAGGAGTCTTCTACACTGCCTTCTAGCCATTGGTTTGCGGCCACTTGTCCTAATGCATTCACGGCGCTGTCAAGACAATATACAAGTCCTGACATCCGTTCTGCATTTTTCGGATTTCGTTTCCACGGCATTGCTGTTGAGCCAACCTGCGTCTCTGCGAATGGTTCTTCCATCTCCTCGAGTCCTTGCAACAGCCGTATGGTTGTTGCAAACCTGCGCGCGGCTATGCCTATGTTGAATAGAGTGCTTCCGACTTGGTAGTCTATCATTCGGTGATAAGTTTGCCCTGTGCACTGCAAAACTTTGTTGAAACCGAGGTCTTTCGCGAATTTTTCCTCTAGTTTCTTGACTTTTTCATAATCACCGTCAAATAATGAGAGCATATCAGTATGAGTTCCGACGGTTCCTGCAACGCCTCTGAGCGGAAGATTGTCAATTCTGTATTCAAGATCATCAAGGGCCAGCAGCAGTTCTTCTCCATGCATTGCTAATCTTCTTCCCACAACTGTTGCTTGGGCTGGCTGAAAGTGTGTAAAGGCAAGCGTCATTATGCCGGAATACTCCGTTGCACTTTTCGCCATATAGTCAATTGCGTTGACAAGTTTTTTGCGCACAAGATTCATAGACTCACGAATCATATACAGTTCTTGGTTGTCCGTTATTGCCCTGCTCGTTAAGGCAAGATGAAGTATGCCGCCTGCTGTAGGACATTGCTCTTTGAACGCCTTGATATGAGCCATAACGTCGTGTTTTGTTTTCTTCTCTATCTCTTTGGCACGTTCAACATTGAGATTACTGACATTTGCTTCAAGTTCAGAAATCATCTCATCAGTAATTATTGGTTTTCCAGTTGCTTTGTCTGCGAGCCCCATTTCTTTTTGTACTTTAGCAACAGATACCCAGAGCCGCCTCCACGTGCCATACTTCACTTTGTCAGAATGCAACTCTTGCATTTCCTTGCTCGTGTATCTTTCTTCGTATGGATCGCTCATATTCTCACCCGTAATATGTTATCAATTTGTCTCGCTTTTTTCCGTTTGAAATGTTCTGTCTGGTTCCAGAATTATTTGTTTTGCCATTTATGCAGGTTTCTGCAGCCTCATCTTATAATCTTTCAGGTACTTGTCAGCTTCAACACAGGCTTCTTCCAAGTTTGACGCGCCTGGGAAAATGCTCCAGCCAACCCACGCGTTTGTTGCAGCATACATCAAGTTGTTGTATTGTTTGAAGAATTCTGGCTCAAGTGGTTCCGGTTTTACAGTTACTCTTTGCCTCCAGTCTGTGAATCCTTCTCTTTCCGCTTGTTTTTTCAGTTCTTTGCATTGTTTTGCCCATTCTGGGTTGCGCAGTGCGTTGTAATCTCTTGGAGTTTGTTTGCTGACCTTTACCATTATTCCGCTTTTTGTTTGGTATTCAAATCTGTCTTCGTGCCAAGTGCCTGCAACGTCTCCGAGTTCCAGATTGCTCAGGAATTCTTGTTTTCCGTCTGGCCTTTTGATGCCTATTTGTGATGCGTGATGGCTTAGCCTGTGATTGATTATCAAGCGCATGTCGTTCAGGTATCCCCATTGGCCAGCGCTTAACCCGGCCAATTCTTTTGCCACAGCTCCTGAGAAATATCTGTCGTGGTCTTCATACTTGCTCGAATGGTCTAGGACTGGAAAGGGGAGCCTATCTCCGGGTTTCAAATCCTCAGGAAGCCCGAAGTCTGATAATTTGTAATCGTTGTCCTTTATGTGTGTCCAAAAACTGCTGTCAGGTCCTGCTTCTGCTCTCCAGATGAATTCTAATGGAATGACGTAGTGCTGGACTCCGGGATTTTTGAATTTGCCATAATCATAGACTCCTTCCTTGTAGTCTGGCTTTATTCTGTGAACCATTTTGAGGCGGAGCTTGTTTGGAATTTCTCCCATTGCCTTAAATTCGTTAAAACTGCGTGCTTCCCCATCGTTTCCAACAGTTCCGAGATATGCAACTGGAAATCCAAGGTCTCGAATCATTTCAAAATTGAAGGCAGCCACAACCGCCACAGGCCGATTGTCTAATGTAGCGCCTTCTGGTATGGGCATTTTTCCCCAATCTTGTATGCTGTAGAAATCGTCGCGGTATATGAAATCAAAGACGCCGGTTTCTGTATCAGTTGGCTCTTTAATAACTCCGAGCGATTTTACACTTGTTTCGTTTTCAACAACTCGCAGGTAGTTCATTTTTTCACCTCTGGTGGTACGTATGGAAAAACGCTGAATTTTCTGTCTGCGTCTTCCAGCTTTTTGATTTTGTCTTTGATTTCTTCACGAAGAATATCTGCATAAGGGGTACCTGGAAGGTGTGAGAACATTTGTGCAATGAATCGTGCCGCGTTATCCGCTCGTGTGACATAACTGTTCGAACTTCCGGGCGGGTTTGTGAGACAGCTGTCGTTTGGAGCGTCTGGCGGGTTGCTGATGACAGGGCGTATTGAGTTGAATGAACTTCCGCCAGATAATGCATCAGTGCCTCCAGCAATCGCGACATATGCAAGCGCACCTTCAATAAAGTCATAATCTTCTATCAGCCCCTGCAGAGCTTCAGGTTGCTTGTGGGCCGAGCATATTCTGACTTGATGAGGAAGTTGATATTTCGTTAGTGCAGCAGCAACTTTGTCTATATGGCCTTGGTCGCTGTTCGAGCCAGCAAGAATGACTACAAAACCTTTATTTGCCTCTATGGCTTCTTGTACTGCATCAGATATTTCCATAGTTTCCACCCCGTTTAATACCTAACAAACTCTTTCAAAATCCCTTTTATATGAATTTCTATTCTGGAGTAGTTACGAAAGAAGCATTATTTTGCCATTTGCAGTTCTGCGAGTTTCCACGCGCTGCTCATCAATTGCGCAGAAATGGAGTATTTTTCAACAGCAGGTATTTCTGCGCATTGCCATGCCTTTTCAACAGTCAGGTCGAAAATATCGCATATTTCGTTAATGTTTCCTGGCTTGAGCGCAAGTTCTACAGCTATGCTGTAGCCGTATAGCCCAGCCACTCTGTCCTTTGTGTGGATGTATGCTGGCACCAGTTTCTTGAATTCTTCTTCTCCAAACCTTGAAAAGCGAGCAGCTGCCTCAACTAATGAAGGCAGCAACGTTGACGATTGTGCGATGATGCACAATCTTTGATGTACTGAATCGAATTTCTCGACCAATCTTGCTTCTGTCTCTTCTGATTCTGCCATTATTGCAGCCGCAGTTCCGCGTGAGTGAATATTTTCAATGTTTGGAAGCCGGTAATATAATTCTGAAAACCTGTCAAGTTTTGTCGGCAGTGTCTGCACTGTGGTATTTCTGGCAATCATTGCTGCAAGATCTGTGGTTCCAGGACCTGGATTGAAATTTTTGAGGGCTATCTTGTGTGCCATGTCTACTCTTGACACTATTTCTTCCGGACTGCCTTCTTCCAGCGCCATAAGCGCATATGTTTTGTAACCAAGTCCTCCATTTTCGCTATAAAAGCCCTGCCGGTCAAATTCTCGCTGCATTGATTTGAATCTTACAAGATTTTGTTCACCGTCTGCTTCCCGCTGCGATAAAGTTGCAAATGCTGCGCGCAGATTTTCACCATCAAGACAGCTTTTGTTTGCGCGCACCATAGCATAAAGTGTCTGCCATCGATTAAACCTTTGTTCAAGACGGGTGTTTGTCTCTTTCATTTCTTTTTCCAGCAGTTCAAATTCCTGGTCTGCAAGCCTGTACAGTCTTGCTTTTAGTTCCACTATTCTTCTTTCACCCAGAGAGGTTACCTTAACATAGCCATGAGCAGTTCCGGCATACCCAATAATTTCATCGCATACTTCTTTTACGCGGTTGTGCTCTATTTGCGCCAGCTCAAACTTGTCCCTTTCATCTTTAAGCCGTTTTTCAAGTGCGAACTCAATCTTGTCGTATGATTCCTTTGCTTTGCTTGAAAAAATGCCGTTTGGTTTTACTTTTCTGTGCTCTCCAAGTTTTCCGCTAGTAAAAAGGACTGCCTTTCCCTGGCTGTCTAGTTGTTCTCTCAATCGTTCTAATTCCGCTTCTTTCTGCTTTGCTGCAGAATAGTCCTCTTCTGACATCAGCAAAATTAACGGGCGGTTTTGCAGGTAATCTATTGCCTTTTCATCAAAAGCAGGGTTTTTTCCCTGTTTCAGTGTTTCAAGAATCCCGTATACTTGTCTACAGTTCACTTCCCGCACCCACCATCACAGCCCCTACTCTGTATTTATAAATATTATGACAAATTGGATTAGTTTCACCAAAATCCAGTAAAAAATAGGCGCAAACTTTTTAAGCTGCAAAACTATTTGATATGACATGTGGGAGCCGCTAGAGGTATTGTTAGATTTGTTGAGAAGCCCGCGCAAAAGAGAGGTGCACAGGCTTTCGCGCAGAGGGCATTACGCCGAATTATTATTCCAATGCGGCTATGACTCTGTTCAAACATTCAGGGAAATTCTTGACGTTCTCAAGGGCGAGCCGGGAAAATACGACCGGCTTCTTGACTTCAGGGGAAAGGATATAGGCGTCCTGGAAACTGCCGTAATGACAAGAATAGATCCTCCAAAAGATCCAAGCAAGCTGAGCGAACAATTGCAGCGTGATTTGTTCGGAATAGGATTTGAAGAGCTTGCTTATGAGCATGGATTAACGCGCGTTGCAGATGATTTGAGCGACAGGGGCTTTGATGATCCTGTAGTTTATGATAAAGTGGCAGGAATCCGCGAGCCGCGTCTTACGAAAGACGGCATTATTGATGCTGTACAAAATTTACGTGATTTCATTGAAGAGAACGGAATAAGGGATGCTTACGTCAGGCGCAGAACAGATGATATTCGGCACAAAATAAGGGAGACTGAACAGCAGGCATTGGATGCTGTGAAGGATAAATTAGGAGATGCGGCCAACTATGCAGATGTGCTTGCACTAAAGCGTCGAGAGCTCAAAGCGCCATATGAAGTGCAGCTCGACAACTTAGAAAGTGCATTCGATCAGGACCTTGACACTGCAACACAACACTTGGAAGAAAAAAATTATGGAAAAGCAATCTCCATGCTCAAAGAGCTCGGCTACAAGGGAGAACGGGAAATCAAAAAAGGATTAAAAATAGCTCTTGAAAGAAAGGAATCGCTCAGAGTTCTGGCGCAGCTTCTCCAGCACATTCACGTTGACAGAAAAAGCCTTGAAAATAACAAGGCAGCATTATTCTACCGCTGGCACGATCAATCTTTCGCAGTCCTTGTAATGCGTGGAAAGGGCACATTTGTCTACCAGGGCAAGGAGTCTCTTGATTCTCTCAAGCACGTTTGTAACATAGTTCTTAACGACTTGCAGACCTGGGAAAAGAAAAAACCTGCTGATTATTCATCAATGGAAAATCAGCGAAGAGAATTCTACATAGATGCGCTTGGCGTACAGCATCGTGAACATAAGGATTAGCTCGTCTATTACGGCATACATTTAGACAGAAAAGCTTATAAATGACACTTAAATGACTATTGTTGAGTGATGAAATATTGGGGGAATTATGCCAGAAGATAATCAAACTGCTCAAGGTCTCAGTCCAGAAGCAAAGAGCAAGCTCTCAAAATGGGTTGAGGAATCGTGGGAAGAGTTGCGCCAGAATTCAAACCGCGATTTGGAAAATACTGATCCTGTTCTTTACAAAAAGACTCGTGACAAGTACTACAGGACTGCTAGCCTTGCAACAATCTGCGACCACGAAGCCAGAATGCCAATCATTACCAGATGGAACGAGGTTCAGGGCGCTTATCTTGGCCGTGTAATCGGTGCCATAGGCCAAAGGCAGAGAAAAATAGCTTCAGAACTAAGTGCCGGTGAAAAGACAATAGGTGAACTTGAGGAAATTAAAAGAAAAGTTGATGCAGAATGGACCGCTTTAAGGAAGCCCGGCGCTGCTCCGACTTCTGATAAACTGGTTGAGCTTGCAGACCTGCAGGACAAAATCCTGCCTTTGGAAAATCACCGTGAGAACGCAACAAAGATGAAGCTCTCATTGTCTACTTTCGAAGGCGCTGTTAAAGAGCTTAATTTCATTTCAGAACTATCTGCCCTTGACAGGATTCATTACGTTATCCCGTGCGCTGATGAAATTCTTGACAAATTGCAGAAAAATGAGTACCTTAGCATTCCAATTGAACTTTTCAGGGTCCATCCAGTGGCAGTCTCGCTTCCAAGGTATGCACAGTCCAGTCCAACGTCCGAAATAATTCCCGCCAGAAGCGGTATTCTTGGCAGTGGCCCTACAGAAAGACCGCCTGAATTGCTCGCACTTTTGGAAATGAAGAGAGTTATTGACAGTTACGCTACCGGCCAGCGGTTTCTTTCAGGACGTGTCAAGAAAGACTTGCCAGCAGGCTGTATTTTAACCGCCGGCTTGATTGGAAGTTACCTTCGTTCTGAGCCTGCTTTGTTCGGCATCAGCAAAGAAGAACGACACAAGTTTTCCAAAACAGGCCAACGGCCGATCCCAGAAGACGAGTTCATCAAGAAAATTATTTCGTGCCTGCGTCCAATCGAACGAGCCTCTGTTAATAAGTTTTACATTAAAAGGGCTTTGGAAATAGTTAGAGCGGACATTGGCTATGACGAATTCACTTCTGAACGCGTAGGTGAAAGTGTTAAAGAGCTTGGAATTTCACTGGATTTTATCAGCGTTGGCAGGAACATGTCTCTTTCCATGGAAGATTTTGGCATCAGGCAAAAGAGAAAAGACGGTTTGAAGTGGGTTTATGAGTTTGCAGAAATAACTGTCACAGATGAGTATAGAGTGGCAATCCAGAAAGCCTTGCCGACATTCGGTTATGGTTCATTTAGCGTTAATGATTTGAGGAATCAGATAAGGACTGAAAGCGGAGTGCACATTCACGAGCGCGCTCTTGTCTATGCACTTAATACTGAGAAAGAGCGCTTTGGCATGCAGCTTGTCACTGTAACTCCTATACCTACATATCAGAAAATTGAAAGGCCTCCAAGCGCTGAAACGCAAAAGAAAGTGGCAGGCACTGATATGGGCAAAGTATTTTAGCCAAAATGAGTTTTCCTCCTGAAACTTTAGAGTGGGCTGTGAAAAAGCGTGCGTTGATTATCGACGCTGCTTACGTGATGAAGATTAAACAGCTGGAAGAAAAAGGCGCTAAAAGCCAGATTCGTGATCTTGAAAAAATTCTTGACAATCCTTCTCATCCTAAACGTCCAGATATCTTGAATGACAAGAAGCTTATCGCACAAGTTATTAAAAAACACCTCGGCCACAAGTATGGCTTTGGGGATGCCTTGCGCAAAGGTACTTATTTTCAGCTTCCGCATGAAATGTCTGAGGCGATATGCTCCACGCAGATGGTCGCTAATTATGTGGTTGCAAAGGAATGCGGCTTGCGTCCAGTAATCAGAGAAATCGAGGGCTGCAGGCGCGCTGGCAGTTCTTTTGTTTCTGCTCACGCAATCGTTGAAGTTGATGTTGGCGAGGAGAATTTATGGGTTTTGTGCCAGGAAATGCTGCCTCTTGGCGCAGTTACTTGGAATTACGATGATAAAACATTCTCCATTAAGAATGAGGAGCACGGCCAGGTTGATGAGTTTGAATTCACTTATGTTGACACTTTTACTGAAGCAGAATATCTTGAGCGCATCAAATACTTGCGTTCAGACGAAGGTGCTGCCAAGATGCTCGTGAAAGGCCAGCGCGCCGGCTATTCTACTGTTGATTTTTGGAAAACCAGAACTCCCTTGCCTGCAGAATGGTTTGTAAGATATTATCCTAAAGAGCAGGCGCTTGTAAGCGGAGTAACGCTTGACCGCCTTCTGGTGCAAAAGCGCGGTTTAGAGAACAAGATATTTTTTGACGGCAATAAAATTATACGGGAAGAGGTCACTGGTTATTTCTTCAGGGAGTCCGGCTGGGCAGAATTTCTTGACAATATTCCAGTCATGGTCTTGCCGATGGCAACCATAAGCTCCCTTCGTGAAGATTTTCTTGGCCTGACCGTTGAAGAGCAATGCAAATTAGAGGACAAGATTCAGAATTCATACTTGGAAGGAGATTATAGCCAGCTAAGACCTGAGTTCTTGGAAGCCGTCATTTATTCTCACAGCAAAGTTAAGAATAATGATTCTGTCAGAAAGTTTTCTATGGCTGAGGCACTCTACCAGAATGCTCGCAAAGAAGCGAGAAAGGATCTTCTTTTTTCCATGTCAGAGCACTCTGTGGAGTTTGATTTGAGAAATGAGGATGGCGGAGACGAACTTTCAAGACTTGACGCGCAAAGAAATGTAGAAAAACGGATGAAAAGATTGCAAAGAATGATAGATCAGCGCATTAGCGGTAATTTTCACATCGGGGGAATGAGCTTTGGTTCAGGCACTTTAGGAGTGCTGGCTCCCGAACAGATTGATGATGAGCACATGCAGCGTTTCAGGGCTTTGCGCAACGGTGATGAGAAAGCGTTGTATCTTTTGGAAAAGAAGGCAAACTTTTGTTATGAAGCAGCAGATAGGGTTTGTTTTGCTAAAGAAGTTCTCGCTCCTCATACTTCTTCCATGGAGGCTTTTGAAGCTTATGCGCGTGGAAAACTTGGAGAGAAGTTTGATGCTTGGATGTCTGCCAGTTATGCGCGAATTTTCACAGAATTGCTTGGCATGGCCTCTAATTGTTACAACCAGCTGCGCTTAGACGGCTATCGCGATAGAGTTCTTGATAAGTTAAGAAAATCTAAAATTTAGAATAGGTCTGTTTTTGTAGGAGCGCTTGCAGCATATGACATTGTGCCGCCGCCTCCGTAAGTACGACCCGATGAACGACTTGATGCTCCAGCACCGACAAGCGCTCCGCTTGAAGCTTTAGCTTCTTTTGCTTCTTCTCTTGCCCTTGCTTCTGCTTCTACCAAGTCCTTAACCTGGGCAGTCATGTAAATTTTGAACGTGTGTGTTCCTGCGTATAATTCTCCCCTGTGCTTTGCTTTGCCTGTGTCCTCTGCAGCTTTATCCATCGCTTCAACCAGTGATGTTCTGCTGATTCCTACTCCTGCAACAGCACCGTTTGGCCTTCCTTTGTCTTCATTCCACACACCTGTATGGAATGCTACAGAATAGTGAACATCGTTTGGCTCTTTTGTCATGTCGTTTCCGTAGCGTTCGCGCAGTGTTCTTTCTTCGCGTTCGAGTGCCGAAAGCAGTCTTCTTTTGCTTGGCGCTGATGCCCTTGCTTTTTCAAGAATGTATGGAACTTTGAACTTTTCGACCAGTTTTAGTGTTACTGTTTCTTCGTATTCTACCTTGCCATCCTTGCTTGCTTTTGCAACTGCATCTTCGTATGATTTTGTGCTTGTAGAAGTGATTGCTTCTGGTTTCTTGCCTTCTGCTTTTGGCTGTATTATGACCGTGTAATCAATTGAAGCTGATTTGATGTCGCGCCCGAATTTGTCGAAGATTTGTGTTTCTCTTTGTTTTTCAATGTTGGCCAGAGCTTTCTCTAGAACCGAGTTTGTTGGACCTGAAATTTCTGTCTCTACAACCAATAAATCGAATAGTGTTTCACTCATGTTTCTCCCTTAACAGTATATAGCCCTCTCGCTTTTAAAGTTTTCGGAAGGCAGTATTCAAAATTCACTACCGCTTGGATACGTTTCTGTTATGACTAATCAAGCGGGATTTCAACGCCAGGAACTTCCCCAGTTAGTCCTTCAATTTTTTTGAGATGGATAGGATCTCGGAGTTTGGCAAGTGCTTTTGCTTCAATTTGGCGTATGCGTTCTCGTGTCATGGGCCCGGTGGCGCCGATCTTGTTTTTTCTCAAATCAGTTCTTTGTGCGACTTCCTCAAGCGTTTTGTCCTCATAGAATCTTCCGTACAGAACTTTCCATTGCTTGGGCGTAACTATTTTTTGAATCAACATTTGCAATGCAACTTCGTCGTACTTTGGCTTTTCAAGATCTGGGTCTTTTTTGCCTATTAAGTCGCCCATTCGTGATTCTTCATCATCATTTATTGCTTGGTCAAGCGATACGGTGCGTTTTGACCACAGTCTTATTTCTGCTAATCTTTCTATTGACACGTTTAGTCTTTTTGAAAGTTCATCCAGGCCTGGCTCTCGGAAGTGTGTTTGGAAGAATCGCCGTCTTTCTTTCGCATATACACGTACCGCTTCTCTCATTGCGTGTGAATCGCCGGCTTGCATTCCTCTTGTTTCATACATGTGTCTGGTAATGCTCTGTCTCATCCACCAGTATCCGTATGTGGTGATTGAGCTTAAGTCCGGATTCCATCTTTCAACTGCACTTATTGCTCCAATGTTGCCGAGCGAGATTAGGTTGAGCATTCTGTCTGCAAAGCTTCCATACGGGCTTTTGGAAACATAGCGTTTTGCGCACGACACTACCAGTTTTAGTATCTGCTTGATTAAACAGTCTCTCGTATCTTTGTATAATTGGTGGCTGGTTAGAATTTCTGTTTTATTGTCAAATTCTTCAACAGGCATTTCTTCTGTTATGTATTTTTCTGCAACTTTTGCCAGCCATCTTGTTTGCAGGCCGTATCCGCGTATTCTGTTCTCAATTTTGTCTTGAAGCGAACGGTACTCTTTTACAAGTTTGCCTCGTTCCTGTACGGATGAAAGTTCTTTTTCAAGTCTTGTTGCCTTGCTTTCCAGTTTTTCCAGTTCTTCAACGACTTCGTGCCATTTTAGTGCTTTATTCAGGCTGTCTTCTCCTGTGAATATGCTTGCGGACTTCAATCCGTGTCCTTTTTCTATTATATCTGCAAGTGTTGCAGCAATTTTTCTTGCCGCGTGAGGGTTGCGCAGTAATTTGTACGTGAATTTTTCTCTCTGTTGTATCATTATTTTTCCAATGTCTTTTTGCGAGTCTTTATCAAGAATCTCTATTTTTCCTATATCCCACAAGTAATACTGGAGCGGGTTTTGTGAAGCGTCCGGCGGACTGTCTAATTTGTAGTTGTAAGTGAAATTTTTGAATACCTTTTCTGCATCAGGTTCTAGAACCATGATACCGAGTTTGTTCAGCTTTTCTACAACACTCTGAATTTTTCCGTAGTCTGCATTTCTTAGTCCTGGCTGCAACAAAAGTGTGGCATAGTGAATCGCGCTGTTTTTTATTCCTACTTTTAATACCGGTAAAGTTACGTCCCGTGCAAGTTCTCTTTCAAGTGCACGTCGTGAAATGTCGTCTCCCGTAGTTAAGTGTTCTTTTATTAGGCTCTGCAGATCCGCTACTTTGAATAATTTTGTCACTCCCCTTTTTTCAGATGTTATCTTTCCATTGCCCAAGTAATGTTTGATTTCTTTTCCAGTAAAATATGGGCTGAGCGCTCTGAATGCTTGCCTTGTTGGAATGAACTCATCTCCTGCTTGTACGTGTCCTTCAACAAATGCAATGTTTTGATAGTGCGCGTTTACTACTCCGCTTAGTTTTTTTCTGGGTAGCGCTCCTGTTTCTTTCAAATCATCAAGCACAGCCGCAAGGTAGTCTTTTAACACGCTTACAGGAATTTTTCCTCTTTCCCTGTAATATTCTGGCAGTGCGACATTGTGCATTTCCATAAATGGGTATGTCGTGATTTGTCCATTATTTTCAGGGAACACGCGGAACAGCCTGCTCTGCGCGCGCGTGACGTACGCTAGGAAGTCCGCCACAAGCACGTTTGATGCCGCGCCTACTTTTTCTCCCCAGGTTTCAAAGAAAAATTGCCGAAGGCAATGTAAATCCTTCAGCCCAAATGCTTGTGCAAGCTTGTCAAAACTTACTCTTTGAAATAATCCTATATCATCCACTTGCACCATATCCTCGCGGATTACTCCTTCAACGCGGATTGTCTTGCGCAGGTTTGGATGCCTTGAGAATCCCTCATAAATGTCCAGCGCTCTTACGCTTCTGAAGACTTCTGGCGCTTCCATCGGGTGGACGTAGTCTTTTCTGTATGCTGAAAGGCCCACTTCCTCTCCTTTATGCGTCATTTCTTTGCACCGCCTTTATGAAGTCATCCGCATTTCTCTTGGGATAGCCTATTTCTCCTGCTTTGTTTTTAGAAACATCGCCTAGCAGTTTTGCATATTTTGGTTCTGCCATGTATGCGGCCATTCGTTCAAAGGTTAATCCCGCTGTTTTTCTTATCTCATTAATCGTGTATACTTCTGCTTTTGTTTTTTCCAACTGTGGGTGTATATCTCCATGTCTGTGCTGGTTTATGAGCTCCACTAATCTTTCTTTGAGTTGTTTAGGATGATGAACTGTATATCTGAAATCTACTCGGCCTTTTGTCATACATTCCGCAACTTGTGAGTCTGTTTTGTACATTGACATGTACATTGTTATCAAACTGTTAAGTTCTGGTTTTGTGAGTTCTCCAGCCACTTGAACTACAGCCTCTCCTACGAGCTCTCTGAAAGAGTATTTTCCTGCCTCAGGATCTTCATTCTCTTCCTCCAGAACTTTCTTCAGTTTTTCTTTGAAATTGGGAACATCAACAATTTCATATCTTGTGGCTCTTCCGGTTCCTGCTTTTTTTAAGAAAGGACCAAAAACATCTTGGTCGTCTAGAACTCTGCGTTTCAAAGTTGAAGCTCTTGCTGCCAGTTTAGCTCCTGTAATGTTTAATTCTATACCTAATAAATCGTTTATCAATCCAGATAACGAATCATTAGTTTCCCGCATCATCCCACCACGATTTCTATATCACTTTATGAGTTCATCTTTTAAACTTTGTGACAAATATGTATTGTAGAGTAGTGAAGAATAAGATGCTATTTGTGTAAGAAAGTCTCAAATATGGGGTGCAAGTTTGGTATTAAGTTGTATTTCCGATATTCTTTTGGGTTTATCCACTGGTGCTCATCGTGTTCCGTGTCCATAATTACATTTGGCGATTCTGTATGGCATTCAAAGAACACGCCAACAATATGCCACTGCTCACCCTTAACCACAGGCCGCCATTCGCCTACCGCAAATGGTTTTCCAACCTTTACAGATAATCCCGTTTCTTCCTTGATTTCTCTCAACAATCCTTCATCCCATTTTTCTCCAGGGTTGAGTCTGCCGCCAACAACATCATACCTGCCGATATTCGTCCCAGCGCCATATTTTGGAGATTCGCGAAGAATGAGCACTTTTCCGTTGTGCACGATGAATGCTTTTGGTGCTATGAAGAGCTTGGGTTCCATTCTCGTTTTATGTCAAAAGTGTATGGATACGCTACGCCAAGCGGCAGTTGTATAAAATATGTTCCATTGACTTGCCATGTTACCTTTTTTTCTTTGAGTGCCTGCAGTAAAGCAAAGCCTACATCGATATAATTTATGCCAAGATGGTATTCTGTTGGGTGTGAGCGTTGTGAAGGAATTTTGAATGCCGGCAAGTCAACTGTTGCCAGCAGAACGTCATTGGAATATGCCTGTGCCGTGAAATCTCCTACAGAAACTTCTTTTTCGTTTGGATTGTAAATATCCAAGTCAATTACAAGAGTGAACCTATTTATCTTGAATTCTTCTGCGCGGATGCTGACAAGCTTTACGTCCAGATTTTTCAAAGCCGTTACTTTTTCGTAAGCAAAATAAGTATAAAGTGCAACTGCTACAAGTAGCGCGCACAATATCATCATAATAAAAAGAATATTTCGCTTTTGATTATGTTTCATTGATAATATTGTGGGCTAAGGAATGGCGCTAATGCGCACGTTACTCCGTTCTCAAACGCTTGTGTGCGTGTTAACATTCCTTTTGTCAATATTCCCACTGTTCCCTCTTTTTGTTTTGTGTTATGTTCGCCAATAAGTTCGTCCATGACCGGACCGAGTTCTTTTCCCTTTCTGACTTCTGCCGCTACTTTTTCCGGCAGTAAAATACTTCCCGAGTTGGCAATGCCCCTGTTGCCTTGTTTGCCGATTGCAACCACCCAGCCGTCGAGTAGCGTGCCGTACTCAATATTACGCGTGTTTCCTTCAAGCCCAAATCCGATATCGGCATTTCCTTCTTTTAATGCCAGTTCAGCTCTTTTTGTAGCACCGGAAATGCCTTCTTCTGTTGAGTTTGGTTGTATGCCCATGCCGTGGTCAACCTCAATTCCAATTACTTCCGCATCCGGCCATATTTTCTTAACAACATTCGCTACTGCCGCTATTTTTACGGGATTCTTGCTGCCAACAGCTATTCTCATTTGCCGCCGACTAACGCAAAGAGTTTTTCCACTTCTGCCCAGTTGACATCCTTGAATACTGCCTCCACGTAATCTGCTCGCTTTAGGCCGTAGTCTATCATGAATGCGTGTTCAAACACATCGATAACAAGTATCGGCGCACAGCTTGCCAAATGCCCGACATCGTGTTCGTTTATCCAGCAATTAAACAATCTTCCTGTTGAAATATCATAATACAATACGCCCCAACCTATACCGCGCATTGTGCAAATCGCTTTCATTTCTTTTTCCCAGTTTTCTGCTGAACCGAATTCACGCACAAGCGCTTTCTTGAGGTTGCCTTCTGAAATTGCTTTGGGTTCTTTTGAAAGGCATCTGAAGAACAATTCGTGCAACCGCATTCCATTAAACTCCCATCCAAATCTTCTTTTTAATTCCGCAAATTCCGGTGTTGCAACGTTTCCTGCTTTAACCATTGCAGAAAGTGCATCTGCAAGCTTATTTGTGTTGGTAACGTACCCTTGATACAAAGTAAAATGGTTTTTCATCAATTGGTCAGAAAGACCTTTAATTCCAATTAGATGGTCAAAATTTTTTGCTTCGTATATCATATTTTCACCCCATTAATCATTACGTTGAAGTCGATAAATGTTTATAAATGTTGCTCAAATCGTCAGCAGAATGGTCACAATCAAAGATGACGTCATGCGACTGGAGCTGGGCAAGGATTCTTATGACATTGTTGTTGGAGTTAATCTTTTCGAGCGGGCCGCGCGTGAGCTGGCAGAACTGAAATATGGGTTTAAGCACGCTATCATAACCGATTCAAATGTAAAGCCGTATGCCGAGAAGTTGGCTTCTGCTTTGAGAAATGAGGGTATTAAAGCGCACATTTTTGATTTTCCTGCAGGAGAAGAAAATAAGCAGCTGGCGACATACGAGACTATCGGCGATCAGATGGACGCTGAGGGCTTTGGAAGAGATTCTGTTGTTTGCTGCGTTGGTGGAGGTGTGGTTACTGACCTAGGCGGTTTTCTGGCAGCTACATATGCGCGTGGAGTGCCTTGCGTATTGTTCCCAACATCAACTGCTGCGCAGGCTGATGCAGCCATTGGGGGCAAGACCGGAGTCAATTCGAAAAAGGCAAAAAACAGGTATGGCCAGATTCAGCAGCCGAAAAGAATTTACGTTGATGTTGCAACGCTTGAAACACTGCCTGAGCGCTCCTATCGTGAAGGTATTGCGGAATGGGTTAAGCACGGAGTTATCAGGAGTGCTGACTTTTTTGGCTTTTTGGAACAGAATGTTGACAAGATTCTTGCAAAAGATCGTGAAACTTTAATCTATTGTGCAAAGGAGAATGCGATCATTAAGGGAACAGTTGTCGAGCTTGATCCAGAAGAAACGGCGTTGCGACAAATACTGAATCATGGGCACACTGTGGGGCACGTGCTGGAACAAAGGAAATATGGAAATCTGATGCACGGTGAAGCGGTTTCCATTGGACTGCAGGCCGAGGGCAGGATGGCTATTGAAATGGGCTTTTTCTCGCTGGAAGAATTGGCACGCGAGGAAGTGTTGTTGAAGCGTTTTGGTCAGCCGACAACAATTCATTCAGAAATTTCTATTGACGAACTTAAAAAGGCAACAATACTTGACAAAAAGGCGCGTCAGGGAAAAGCTCGATACGCGCTGGCAAAACATATTGGGGAAATGTGTGATTTTAAAGGAGGGTATGCAACCGAAGTTCCCGATGAGTTTGTTTTAAAGGCGCTCAGAGAAACGTATCAGTAAATTTCTATCGCAACCGTCTTTCCTTTGGTAGAACAAAGCATCACTGACTGCCCTCTTTCCAGATTCTTTGCTGTATGTGCCGTATTTGCTTCCAAGTCTATCCTGTCTCCTGGTTTCAAAACATAGCTTCTTCCTTCTGCGCAGAATTCTACGCTTCCTTTGACTAATATGCGTGTTTCGTCTGTTTTGTGCGAGTGGACTTCCGTAAACTCATTTTTGTCCATGACTTCAACAACCGGATTCATGCCTTCTTTTACCATTTGCACGCGCAGTTCTTCTTCTGTCGGCACGCGCGGTTTGTTCCAGGTTAATACTCTGACGTTCATGAAGGCTAGAAAGCGTGTGCAAGATATAAAATTTACTGCTTTAACTGTTTTCCTAGCTTGTCTGCTTCTGCCTGCAATTCAAGCATTGAATAAACGAATATTCCTCCGCTTTTGATTGCTTTCATGGCAGCCGGCCCGTTTTTTATCGCATCTCTTGACTTGCATAACTCGTGAAGATAGCCGTGAACAGGAGGGTTGTCTTCTTTGAGGCGTTCGAACGTTTCCTTGACATAATCGTCAGCTTCTTCAAGGCTGTGTTCAATAACTTCAACGATTGATCGGTTTGCGAATGGAAGCTTTTGCTTGTTTTCTTGTGATGCAAGGTATAGCATAAGGTGCGTTTGCAGGCCTGCAAACAAGTGCATCTCGCCACAATAGTCTCCGAATTCTTCGAAAAAGCGGGATGTTAGTTCCAATTCGCTTGCAACGACACGATTGTGTTGTGCCATGAAAATAAACTGTTCACGGATGTACTCAGAATGTGGCATTGCAGCAGAAACTTTATCACAAATGCCATCGCTTGGCCACGGAAGTAATCCTTGTCTTTCACTCATATTGGAAGCAAAAAAGAACTCGTATTTATACTTTTACTACTGGCACTTCTTCTGCGCCTTGTTTTGCTTCAAATAGTGTTTTCTTTTCAAAGCCGAACATACCTGCAACGATGCTTGTTGGAATTCTTCTAATTGCATAGTTGTAGTCTGCTGATGCTTCATTGTATCTTGTTCTTGCTACAGCCACCCTATTTTCAGTGCCGGCTAATTCATCCATTAAGGAAAGGTATGTTTGTGAAGCTTTCAAGTCTGGATAGTTCTCTGCAACTGCAATTAATCTTGATAATGCGCCTTCAAATTGTCCTGCTGCTGCAACTGCCTCATTGGTATTGCCTGCAGATACCGCTCCTTGCCATCTACTTCGTGCTTCAGTAACTGCAGTAATAACGCGTTCTTCAAATCCTGCGTAGCCTTTCACTGTATTAACCAAATTAGGAATCAAGTCAAATCTTCTTTGATACTGGACTTCAATGTCTGACCACGCTTTGTCAACTGCTATTTCTCTTTTTACTAGTCCGTTGTAGCTTGAAAAGAACCAGATGCCGAGAATAATGATTATTAATAAAATCCACATCCATGCTTTCATTTTGAATGCCATAGCGTCTGTTCTGTATCGCGTGCTTAAAAAGCTTACTCCTAAAGCAAATTTTTTAAGGTAACAAGCAAAAGCTATCCAAATGGGCTTCATGTGCAAAGGGTGGGTTGTTATTCTGTTTCTTATCGCCTGTCGTAGTCCAACCGGCAGTATTGCTTTGGAAAATCAGAGCACACAGCTATTGGAGCAAACCGATAAACTGCCGTTTTTCGTTGAGCCAAGCACGATGCAAAAGCAACAGGCAGAGTTTGTGGAAAAGCTGAAAAATATGACTAAAAACCAGCGCTCATTGTACGAAGAATACATCGACGTTATTGGTGCGAATGGTATTTTGTCAGGAATCGAAACGCTTTGGCCAAAATGCCACATAGAAGCGCATGATCTTGGCAAGATAATTTTTGCAAAAAAACAGAACATCGAACAAAGCCTGCGTATTTGCAGCAACAAATGTCTTACAGGATGCATGCACGGCGTTCTCATGGAAGCATTTACAGGCGCACAGTCCGATGAAGAAGGCCACATTGATTTAGATAAGCTAAAACCGCTGATGAAAGAAATCTGCTTTAATAATTCAGAAATGACGACTTCATATGGCCCTGGAGAATGCGCCCATGGAGTTGGTCATGCGATTATGTTTTTATCGGGTTATGACATTGCAGAAGCGCTTAAAGGATGTGCTGAGTTTGATGACAAAAAAATGGAATACTATTGTGCAAGTGGAGGCTATATGGAGTATACTGTAGAGCATGACAAAGAGGATGCGAAAACAAAGAGTCTTTTCTATCCGTGCGATACCTTTGACCATCCTGCCGCATGCGCCCGTGGCAAAGTAGGTCTTGTGGCTACACGGTACTATCTCCAAGGTAAAGATTTGGAAGGTGTACTCCAAGCTCTGGCCCAGGAATGCGAACAGCTGAATGGGAAATTCAGGCATGGCTGTTTTCATGGGATTGGAAATGCTTACTCTGGCTTTATTTCTTCAAATACCATAAGCATTCAGAAAGTTTGCTCGCACGGTTCTGAAGAAGAACAAATCATGTGCATCGAGGGAGCCATGCAGTACATGGGAAAATACGCCTCAGACAAAACAGCAGCAGTGTGCGATCAGCTTGAAGAAGAAAAGAAAGAGGTCTGTTTTTCAGCCGCAAGGCACAAATTATACAATATGGAAGCAAATCTAACTCTGTATTTTAAGGACTGAAAAATCTTTGGACCACAAGAAAGAAAAAAGAAAAAACTCACGAAGACTTAATGTAATCTTACGTGAAGCACTGTCCTTCAATGCATGTAAAGCCGGCGCAACACAGGACCGGGGGATCCGCAAACTCATTGCAACTTTCGAATCCTCCAGCGCATGGAGTCGGAACTGTTGTAGGCGTTGGTACTTGAGTCGGAACTGTTGTAGGCGTTGGCACCTGAGTTGGAACAGTTGTAGGCGTTTCCGTAGGTGCGGGCGTTTCTGTTGGCTCAGGAGTTCCCTCTGCACAGTCGATAACACCGTTCATGTCAAAGTCTGCTTTTACACTCATACAACTTCCAATGCAGTTGCCCATGGGTATCTGGACTTGCATGCAGAGCAATTCGCAGCACTGCTTTATGGCGTTAGCAAGTGCGCCCTGAGCAGAAGGGTTGTAACCAATAGCTTGTCCACCGCCTGCCTTTAAGTTCGGATCTAAATAGAGCGCTGGAATGCTGCCGCCGCCTCCTATAGTATACCCGGTTGGCGTTTCCATTTTATTTGCAAAAATAAACGCCAGGCCGACAACGGCAACCGCCAAAACGATAGTCAGAATCAATGCACTTCCTTTTCTCATAGTAAGCACCTCTTTTATCTCTACACTAGTATACAAAAAGGTATCCTACTCCTATATAAATCTTTTGTATGTACTAATCAAGCTCCGTTATATCCAAATTGTTCTTCGCGTAGAATTCCTTTATGGCATCTTCGTACGACAAGGGCTCGCGGGCATACTTGAAGGATAGCACCGGCTTCAAGTTTTGGATGCGCTTCTCAGCATTGCCAAGGTGATGGTATGCCTGCCCGAGTGCGAGCCGTGATTCGTTCAGGTTTATCTGGTTGTCTGTCTTATCAGCAAGGGAAACTGCCAATTCGCCATGTGTTATCGTTTCGTGATAGCTGTTTTGTTTGAAATAATACCAGCTCAGCAACGTATGAACTTCTGCGGTAAGCGAATTATCGCCCGCAGCAATCTTTAAGGCTGTTTCCAAGGTTGACTTTACTTCTTCCCGATATTCATTTTTTTCAAGAAGCAAATTGGCCAGCATAGTTCGTGCGTGTACTGCATTAAAAACATCTGTAAGCTGGTCTGCGAGTTTGTAACACTCACCAAATGCATGCTTTGCATTGTTGAAATCAGCCATATCCTGTCTCCTGCTGAAATCATACAGGCACGCCATGGCGTAATTGTGGTACGCTGATACCAAAAGTTTTTTCTCCGGGTGCGATTTGCACAACTCTATGGCTTTCAATTGTATTTCCTTTGCTTCATCATAGGTTTTCTGGTTGAATTTTGCGAGCCCTTCCATGATCAGCAATCGTATGTATTGCCGTTGTGTAATGTTAAGTGGCGCTTCTATCAGGGTTTTTGCTTTTTCTATGGTTTCGACAATCAGGCCGCTTAGTCCGCGCTGGTCGTAAACTCGTGCTTTTAGGATCTGCAGATCTATCATTTTCAGCTTTTCTTCCAGCGCCATACGTTTTATTCTTTCCAGCTTGTTGATTGCTTCTTGGACTTTTACTTCTGCCATTTCCAGATTCTCAAGTGTTTTGTCCAGGTTTTGCTTGGACATGACCTTTGTCAGTTCTTTGGCTTCGTTCTCAAGAATCATTTCTGGTTTGCCTTCGATGAATTGTTGCAGCGCCTCCCACATCTCCCTGCAGGATTGGTATCTTTCTTCTGGATTTTTTCTCAGTGCTTTCATGCAAATTGCTTCAAGCGCCGGATCTACCGGTTCTGGCATTATGACGCCAATACCGCTTTCTTGGATTACCTTCAGTTTCTCGCGTCTTTCTGCAACAACCTGACTCGGAGGGATTATTTTGCATTTATCCAGTGTAAATCTGATTCTGTAGGAAGATAGAGCCAAAAGAAATCCTCCAGTTGCTCCAGATTCCTCAACCTCTTTTTTGCTTGGCTCGATGTATTTTGGTATTTCTCCGGCCAAGATGTAATATAGTATTCCTCCAAGTCCGAAAATGTCTGCGCGATGGTCTACTTTTCTTGGTTCCAGAATCTGCTCCGGAGACATGTAATTCTGGGTTCCCATTCCAGCGTCACCTGTGAGGTCCTGTTCGTCTTTAAGTTCCCTTCCAACCTTTGCTTCCAAGGACCGTGAATCATTCTCGACTTCCTTGATTCTTTTTGTCAGGCCAAAATCAACTACATAAACTTCGCCGTATGGGCCAACAAGTATGTTTGCTGGCTTTAGGTCCCTGTGCATTATGCCTTTGCCGTGGGCGCTTTGTATCGCCTGACAAATCAGCTGTTGCATTCCCAGCAAACGAACTAACGTGAACTCGCTGCGCAATTTTTGTCCTTTATCTCCAGGCGCTCCGCGCCACTTGATGAAGTCTGCAAGATTGTCTCCTACGATATAAGGCATTGTGTAGAAAGGCATTTTTCCATCAGGCGTGTCCATTTCGCCGATCGTTAGAACGCGCGCAAAGTTTGGGTGGTCGAGTTGCGCAGTTATCTTGCGCTCCTTTTCAAAACGTTTAATGCTTTCTTCGTCTTTGCCTCTCAAAATTTTTAGTGCAACTTCGCGCTCGAGTTCAGCATCATAAGCCTTGTAAACTATTCCCATTCCGCCTCTACCTATTTCCCTCTTGATGACGTAATAATTGGTGGCAGCAGGGTTCTCTTTTTCTGAGTTTACATCAACAGTTCTTATGCCCTTAAGCACCACTGTTTCTCCTTTCGCAATGCTTCTGTCAACAAGTTTCCTGAGTTCTGGCAGGGCCTTTGCTCTTTCTTCCGGAGTGAGCTGAAGAAGAAGTTCTTCCAAGGTTTTGACTATGATTTCATCGCCGCCCATAAATTCTAAAGAATAAGTCGCCCTTTTAAAGCTTGCTGATGTTACCACTTAACAATGCTACCATCCTCCACTCGCCCCGCCGCCTCCTCCTGTTCCTCCTCCAAATCCTCCAAAGCCTCCTGGGCGCCCTCCTAAATGCCCTCCAATCGGTATCCAGCCGTGGAATTGTTTGCCGCGCGCTATTGCCGCAGCGTATGCGATAAGTCCTATAATTAGAAAGAATGGCGCTGCAAGAATAAACGCTATGTGCGGCACCCAGATGCCGATAATGATGAGTATTAGTACAAATATTCCTTCAGATATGCAGTAAGTCCTGAATTGCTTTTTCTTCTGGTGTGCTGAGATACGCGCGATGACCATTGTGATGAAAAACCCAAGGAAAAATATCCACGGCGCAAGTATGTTGAAAAACTCCTTTCGCGGAGTGTATTCTGCCATTATGCTCGGATCCTGCCGCAATAATCCTCCTATCTCTTCCACTGCAATGTATAATCCATCGCCGTACTTTCCTTCCTTGAAATAGAGCGCAAGTATTTCTCTTCCTATTCTTCCTGCCCGCGCGTCTGTAATGACGCCTTCTGCTCCATAGCCGACCTCTATTCTATATAGGCGTTCTGTGGGCGATACCAGGATTACAATTCCATTGTCATTTTTCTCTTTCCCAATACCCCATTCTGACATGTAATTGAGCGCAACTTCTTCTACTGGCTTGCCTTCAAGGCTCAACACTGTTACGATTGCAATTTCTGCTGTCGTATTCTTCTCAATCGAGTCAATGAGCGAATTTAACTGCATTTTTTCATCAAGAGAAAGTATGTTTGCATAGTCATTCACCCAGCCTGATGGCTGCGGGAGTGCCTGTACAATTGATGCAAGAAGAATGAACAATAACAGGTAGCGCATGTTGACATATTTAGGTCATCATATTTAAAAAGCCTGTTGTTTTAAAGAAGGGTGTGAAGACAGGGATTTACACAGGAGGCAGAGAGTGGAAACCTCACGAAGAGTCGATATTCTTAGGTGTTGATGCTGAGAAATTTCATAATGATGTAACAAGATATGCCAACGTTACGGTTGATTCAGTTGCGCGTGCGTACAAAGCAACAGCGAATTTTGTGTACGAGACAGCCATTGGCAAGCGCTGGTATATGGTTGCAGTGCCTTTTGTAATCGCTCTTGGATTTGGAATTAACGCAACACTTAGGACTGCGGTAGAAATGATTCCTAGTTCTGACAATTTTGTTCAAACAGCTCCTGTCAAGAAGCGCAAAAAAAATGTTTTGGATTATATGATGAAATATAAAAACGTGGTAGAACAAAAGGCGCAGGAAATTACAGGAGAGTCTGTCACGATTGATGATAAAATAAACGCAGAATCATCTCGGCCTGATAATCGCTGATTTCTTTGCAGTATTTTGTTTTAAGCAGTTTTCTCGTTTAATCCACCTATTTTTATATTACGTGAATACAAATACAAGAATACTGAATATGCAACTAAAAATATGCCGAATGCCCAGTATGCGGTTCCCATCGAATATTTCTTCGTAACATGTCCGAACATCGGAAACAGAAGAAATGCGGCCAGTTGGACCGCCATGTGCTTTATAGAAATTATTGTTGCGCGATGTGCCGTGTCAACGTGCACATTGACATAATGATTGACAAGGACGAAATAGAAGCCAACAGATATTGAGATAATGAAATAAAACAAAACGCCATAATATTGAATAAGCAACGACATGAGCAGCATACCGAGTATCATGAGCGCGAGTATCAATTGAAGGCTGCGCTTGTCTCCGATTCGGTGTTCGAGCGTGTGAACTTTTCTGCTTACTAATGCAATGAGCATACTTGCGGCAAATGCAACCGCGCCGATATATGCTACTGGAATGAGAATCTTCTCGAAATAAGCCGATGAGACGGACGTGTTAATGTCAATAAGTGCTACGATAACCATGGAGAACGCGATGAGGTATTTCAGGACAGGGTTGTGCCGGACACACGCCAATCCTTCTTTGAAGTGGAGCCAGGCATTTGTAAACGTCGCCTTCTTTTTGCTTTTGTAAGGTTCCTGCAAAAAGCAGGTGAGTATGACGCCAACGACGATAAAAGGCAACGACACGAACGCAGGCAATTTATTGTTGATTGAGAACAAATAAGCGCCAATAATGAACACAAATGCCATTGATATGTTGGTGAGCGTGAACATAATGCCCGTGACTTTCTTGTGTTCGTGGACTCTCCCCTGCTTTTTCAGAGTGTCATAGAGCATCGCTTCATTTGCTCCGGAGACAAAACTAACGGCAATACCACTGATAACTTTTGCAATAAGAAAAGGCCAGAAGCCATTCATAAATGCAATTATCAAAATTTCAATAACATACATGGAGCGTCCTATCAAAAGTGTCTTTTTCTTTCCAATCAAGTCAGCAATAACGCCGGTTGGAATTTCAAGAATGAAGTTCGCGAGCGCAAACGCGCCCATGATGATAGTGAATTGTTCAATGGACACTTGAGATGCAATATAGAATAATGCAAGCACGGGAAGGAAGAATCGCGCCCACATCAAAGACGCAATTGCATACATTAAAGGAATATTGAACTTAATATTCATTTATTGAATTGACAATTAACAGTTTATAAATTAAGCGCAGCGGTACACATTGACAGCTGACGACAATCCCGCTCCAAATCCAAGTATGCCGATGTAGTCGCCTTTTTCTGGTTTTGCTTTGTGGCCGTTGACCTGCACGCCTTCTGTCAATAACACATCAAGCGCGTGTGCTATGGAGGCTGTCGAGCTGTTTCCGAACATGTCTCCTGTTACAATGGTTGCATAGACATTTTTGAAAACAGTATTCTTTTTTGCCGTTTCAACCATTCGCGGGTTTGCCTGGTGGGGAACTATAAACAATCTGTTGCCGCCAATGTCGCGTGTTTCTTCAACAGCTTTTCGTGTCAGTTCAACTATTTTTGGCACTGCCCACTTGTAAACTGCCTTGCCGTCCTGCCAGAAGTATGGCTTGTCCCATCCCGGCTCTTGTTTTATCGCTATCGTGTCTTTTAGCTTGCCTTCTGTTTCTAAGTGGTGTGATATGAATCCTTCCTGCTTGCTTGGTCCAATCAGTGCTGCTCCTGCCAGCTCTCCAAATAATATGATTGTTGACCTGTCTTTCGGATTTGTGATGCCAAGCAATTTGTCAACAGCCGCTACTACAACGTATTCTGGATATGTTTTTTTTACAAGAGTGTCTGCGAGGGCTAATCCATAATTGAATGAGGCGCAGCCCGTTATTACGTCGAATGAGAATTTTGAGTTCATTCCAAGTTCTTTGGCTATGACTTGTGAAAGGCCTGTTTGCTGGTGATGATAAATTACTCCTTGTCCAAGCTGTCCGCTTACTTCTCCTGTATAGCTGGTGTCCCCTCGTATTGAAAGTGTTCTGAAAAGGTTTCTTGCTGACTCAACAATACCGCTCGTGTTGTCCGCAACGACATCATATGCTGCCATGTTTGGCCCCAGCGCCCATTGGGGCGATTTTGGCGGTATTAGTCCTTGTACGTGCGTGTTTCCTGTTAGAATTATGCTTGCTTGTCTTGGATGTATGCCTGCTTTTTCAACAACTTTCATTACCGATTGTGTTGCCATGAACGCATGGCTTTCGTGTGGTTTGGATATTCGTCTTTCTTTTATGCCAACACGGTCCATTATCCATTCATCTGTTGTATCAACCATTTTTTCCAAATCTGCATTTGTGCGTCTGGTTTCAGGAACGTAACTTGCCGTTGCTAATATTTTCGTATACATTTTTATCTCCAACTCTCTATGATATTCTCAATTTTTCCATTTCTGAAGAATACATTGTATAGTGCAGTTATCGTCGGCATTGTTATCTTGTTTTTCTCAGCATATGTTTGCACAATTTGCAACGTCCTATATCCTTCAACTGTCTGCTCCGGCTTTGGTGTTGGCTTTCCTTCCCGCAAAACACTGCCGAATTGGTGTCCAAACTGGTGGTTTCTGGAATTTTCTGACATGCAGGTTGCAAATAAATCGCCGATAAAACTTAATTCTGGTATTGTTGAGCTTGATTTGTGTTCATACAAATGCTGTATTTCGCGCAATGCAAATGCCACAAAACTTCCCATTGAGTTGCAAGTGTCCTTTTCATAATATCCGTCAAGCAATCCTGCTCCTAAAGCAACAACGTTCTTGATTGCTCCACCGAATTCTATTCCGACAATGTCTGTTTCAGCAATTGCTTTGAATGTTGTGCTGTTAAAGTAGCTTGCCCATTCGTGTGAATTGTCTCCTGCAATGACTGCTATTGCCGGCTTGTTTTGCATTATTTCGGCTGCAAGATTTGGCCCCATTAATGCCGCAACCGGGTTTGCAAGTTGTTCTTTGATAATTTCTGATGGTGTTTTCAAATTGTCATAAATGCCTTTTGTGCAGGAAAGTATTTTTGCGTCCGGCTTGATTATGCCTGAGAGCATGTTTGTGCAATCCTGCAAAAAGGGACTTGGCACGCATATGATTAATTTGTCTGATTTCTTGATTTTTTCAACAGTATCAGAAGAATACGTACCGTCTTTCTCTACGTCTACCATTTGGTGCTTGTTCTGGCCAAGTAATTTGGAAATAGCCTGCCCGAACTTGCCTGCACCCACTACAGTGATCATCATATATGATTTTATGCCAGCTCTTTTAATTTTTTCTGTAAAAACTTGGCTATATCGTCCTTCCACATTGACGAAACTGTTTTGGAGAACAGCTGTTTGAGCCATTTTAAAGTATCATCTCTGAAGCCTTCCTTGTCTCCTGCAATCATCTTGTAGACGTCATAGCGTATTTGCGGGTCTAATTTTGCTCTTTTCGCTGCTTCGTTGAACTGCTCAAATAGTTCCTGCTTCTCTAACTCTACTTTTTCTTCTTCTTTTGCGCTTTCTTCATTCCAAAAGTCTTGGTAGGAGAAATCTCCTGTTTTCAGGTCGTTCAAAACAGTAAATAAAAACTTTTTCAGCTCTTCAGGCCAGTTCGCTTCAATTTCGGCGCGGTATGTGTTGATGCCCTCAATAAATCGCGGGTCTATGTTGCTTCGTTCGCCGTCAATAACGCGCACGAGCTCTGCTTTGGCGAATTTTGGAACTTTTTTCAAATTCCATGCTTCTCGTTTCAAGATTTCTTTGAATTCATTGCGTTCTCCACGTGATTTTTCTACAAATGAGCTTCCGCTGACTGCTTTTGCTTCCTTGCCGGAGATTTTCGCCAGAATCTGCTCGTGCATCCTGCGCAGGAATTCATATTTGTCTTCTATACGCAACACGTCCATATAACCCATAAGCGCCAAATTCAAAGCGAATGGAGATGGAATCTTTGTTTCTATCTCAACAAGTTTGATTGTGCCGTCTTCAATGCCGTGCAATATTTTTTTTGTATTCTCGATGTCCATCACGTCTTCCAAACATTCTCTTTTTGCTTCATTGAGAATTGCAAATTCCGGATCAAGTTGTTTTAATGCGCTCATCAATATCATCGAGCTTACCTGCTGCCTTCCTACTCTTTTCTGATGTCCCATGTAATTGCGCAATATCATTAGTGAACGTGTCGCGCAGTGCCTGAAGCGCCTTTTGAAAACTTCGCTTTTTTCTATAGCAGTGCTCATCACCATGTTTAACTTGTCTGCTTTGAGTAGTTTGATTGCTTTTATCGGGTTCAGTTTCCTGGTTCCATTAATGTAAAAGCCGTTGTCGTTCATTCCTAACTCAACATCTTTGTGTTCTGTTCTTGAAAGCGCGAACGCGACTGCTCTGCTCAAACAATCATTGACTCGCCTGCCAAACAGGGAATGAAAGATTATTTTTTGATCGCGCTCATCAACATAATATTCGATCAGAATTGTTTTGTCGCTGGGTATCTTCTTGCAGTAATCGTATTGTTCTTTGAAATATTCATAGATGGCATTTGCTGCTTTGTCATCGACATACAAATGTTCATTGATGAATTTCAGAATGGCTGCTTTATTCTCGCCGGATGTGAACTTCTCCATCATTAATCGTCTGAATCTGCCAATTTCATTTGCCAGGTCAAAGCTTAATGGCAGCATTTCTGAAGCCCAGCGGGGTACTGTCGGGGGCCTATTCACGGAAGTTGAGACTTGCGCCACCATTCCGCGGGTGAACTTGAACATGTACGTGTCTCCACCAAGTACAAACACATCGCCTGGTTTCATTCGTTCTACAAATCCTTCGTCGAGCATGCCGACTGTTTCCGTGCCTACTTTTACGGTGATGAACGATTCGTCTGGAATCGTGCCGATATTCATCATGTAGATGACTCTTGTCATCTTGCCTTTCTTTCCTATTTTGCCGTCTTGGCGCCAAATCTTTGCATAGATGTGTCTGTCTTCAAGATCTACAAACTCTCCTGCAAGATAGCTGAGAATTTGGTTGAAATCGTTCAGTTTCAGGTCTTTGTAGCAGTAGCTTTGTTTTACGACTTTGTAGAGCTCTTTTTCTTCCCAGACCTCTTCCAGCGCCATTCCCAATAATTGTTGCGCAAGAACGTCAAGTGCATTACAAGGAATGTGTACTTTGTCTATTTTCTTCTCTATGGCGCTTTTCAATAATACTGCACATTCAACTAAATCATCTCGGTCCATTACGATTATGCGTGCTTTGACTGTTTCGTGGAGTTTGTGCCCGCTTCTGCCGGCTCTTTGAAGGAATCTTGCAACTGATTTTGGAGAGCCAAGGCAAATAACTAAGTCAATGTAACCAATGTCAATGCCCAGTTCGAGTGATGTTGAGCAGACAACTGCTTTCAATTCTCCTTTTCGTAGTTTATCCTCGATTTCAAGACGCATTCTTTTGCTCATGCTGCCGTGATGCGCTCCAATGTTTCCTACATATTTGCTCGGAAATCGTGTTTTCAGGTGATCTACAACGCGCTCAGTTGCTGCACGTGTGTTAGTAAACACCAGTGTTGTCTTGTGCTGCTGGATTAATTCGTCAATGAGCGTGTACATCGCGTGGTGGGCAATACCGTGGGGCGTGTCAATTAAATTGTCAACAGGAGAAAGCACTTTCAAGTCTAAATTCTTCAAGAACTGAATTTCTATTATCTTGCATGATCTTCCATTGCCGACAAGGTACTGCGCAATTTGGTCTATTGGCGCTACTGTTGCTGAAAGACCTATCCTGCACATTCCAGCAGACAAGTGCTGCAGGCGTTCGAGTGATAAAGAAAGGTCTACTCCTCTTTTGTTTTCTGCAAGCGCGTGTATTTCGTCTACAATGCACCATTCTACTCCTTTCAGATGCTCTCTGAACTTCATAGAGGTCATCATTATGCACAAACTTTCTGGCGTAGTGATTAAAATGTGCGGCGGATGCTTGAGCATCTTGCTTTTCTCTGTGGCAGTTGTATCGCCTGTGCGAACACCAACTCGAATGCCTAAACTTTTGCCGGCAATTTGTTCTATTTGTTCAAGCGGTTCTTTCAAGTTCTTGGAAATGTCGTTTGACAGTGCTTTCAAAGGTGAAATATAGACCGCATAAACTTTGTCTTGCAAAACTCCTTTTTCTGCTGAGTCAACAAGCTCGTTTAAAATAGAAAGAAATCCAGTTAGTGTCTTTGTTGCACCTGTAGGCGCTGAAACAATGATGTTGTTGCGTGAATGTATCTCAAGAACGCCATACAGCTGTGGCAAAGAATAGTTTGGAAATCTGGAATAAAACCATTTTTTGACTGTTGGTGTGAGTATTGTATCTACTTCTGCTGCCGTATTTGGTTTCTCTTTCCACGTCAATGTTTTATTATTTTCCATATTGAAAATAATTAATAGCTGTTGTTCTACCACTCTAATCTTACAGACGCTATAAAAAGCTTATGCGAGAACTTGTCCAGTGGACATTATTCTGGTGAAAGAAAGTACTTGTCCACTATTCTGTCAATTGATAGTTCAAATACGCCTCGGTAGACCTTAGGAATATTGCAGGTATCTGCAAACAGCAAATCACGGTAGGTCAGCCCGCGTGCATTCAGCCGCTCGATGACAATTGCCTTTAGTGCGCGCATGTATTCAATATGGCTTCTTTTCTTTCCATCAGCTAATTCTAATCGTTGCAAATGTTCAAGTTCTCGTCCATCTGTTGATATGTAAAGATTGTCTTTCCCGTCTTTTCCGCGCAGGAGTGCAGTTAGTGATTTTGTTGTTGGGTCAAAGCTTACAGGCACGTCGCAGTCTGACGACAAAACCTGAAGAATTTTTCGCCGGAGCACATAGATTTCTCCCTGTTTTCGGAGTTTTGCAAACTTGTCATCGGAAGCTCTTTTTTGCGGCAACGGAAACCAGTATGTCGTCACTTTCACACCCCAGCCACTACTACACACACGTCTATTAATACTTTCTGACAAATTGGTCAAAAGCTTTAAAAACAGACCTATTTCCTCGTCTATTAGTGGGTGCAAATGGGACTTAAGGAACTTATTGCGGCGTCGCTTGCTTTTCTTCCTCATAATTATACCAATTTGCCGATAGACCGGCACGTGATTTTTCAGGAAGACATTGAAGCGCTTGTTGAGAAATCAAAAAAGTTGTGGAGTGAAAATCAGCAGTACAAGATCGATCAGCCGAGCAGCAGGGAGAAAGCAACTGAACTATACAAGCAGGTAGTCAAGCTTTCAAATGACAATAAGCACAAGGAAGTCCTGTTAAGAATGCAGGACAAGCTTGCTCGCGAAACTTTTAAAGCCGCTCAGGGACTGCACGCTTATGAGTTGCTGCCTCCTTTAGGCAAGAAACTTTTGACAGATGCATATGGCATTGAATCAGCTGAACAAGCATCAAAATTGTCCATGCAAATGTACAAGGATGCCATTTCTCATTTGGAGGCTGCGACTACAGCCAAGCAAGATGATGCAGAATTGTGGCTTTACCTCGGAACAACTCATTGCCGCTTCAAAGAATACGACAAGGCGTTGCCTGCCTTTCGCCAATGCGTGACATTAAAACCAGATGATACTCGTTCTTACTTGAGTCTTTGGGGTGCATGTGCTGGAGGTAAACAGCCTGGAAGAGCGATGGAAGAACTGAATAAGCTTCCCGGAAATGCCGATAAAAAGCTGGAACTGATTGCTGCTGGAATGGAATTGTCATACAAAGAGGCGCGTGCAGTGAATACTAGATTGAAGATAGAAGCCACCACAAGAGAGGACAAACTGAAAGCAGCTGATTTCTTATATGAAATTTCCAAGTATCGGTGGGCCAAGGAAATGACGAAGGAAAAATATTTGGAACGCGATTGGTTTTTGGCTCAATATGAATGTTTCTTTGCGGGTAGTTTTGATTTACTTGCTGCAGAAAATGATGAACAGCGCTTGAAGGCGTTTAAAAGGTTTGATTCCGCTTTTGAAGAAATTAACAGGGGATTAAACGATGGTCTTGGCAAACTTGAGAATGTCTATCATTTTTCTGTAATTAAGAAGAAGCTTATTGGAATTGATGACGGAGAAAAAGTTTACGAAATGCTTAAGGAATTACGCAAGAAGTGAGTGAAGATGAATAAGCTGGACTGTATTGACAAAATTATTGCACAACATAATGATCATGCCGAGTACGTTGACCAGAATCCGGATTATTCTCTTCCAAATGGTCTACCCTGCATCAATCTTGAAATCAGGACAAACAAGACTGTTGAATTATACGTGCTTGTTGATTTTCGTACTAGTGAAGATTTGATCAAGGATATCGGTGAAGCGTATGACGCATTAAGGTATGCTGCAGTGAAGGTTCAGGATAAGGGCGAGCGCAATATTCAACAGTGGATTCAGTTGTTCAATACTGACCGGGAGAAGCTTAAAGCATACGAAGCGAGAATTGCTAAGCTGCTAATGAAAAAAATGTCAGAATCCCCGCCGCCGCAACTGTTAGCAGATACACCGCGCGATTCCACTGCCAAACAGCTCTACCGTCAAATGGCAAAACCGGTATTAAATTAAAGACTCCTAAGAATGCATTTATCTGAAATCCGTATTTTGCAGTTGCAGTCATCAACGGTGTTGAAACTATTGTTGTTAGTCCAAAAAAGAGCAGCGCAAGTATAACATTCGTCAACGGCCCTGCAAGCGCTATCTTTCCGTGCTGGTTTCTGTTTGCTCCGTGGATGTACACTCCGCCTGGCGCCAGTAAAATAAATCCAAAGAAACTCAGCAATAATCCAATGAGCAATGCTGAATTATTCGCTCTGAATTCTGCCCAGCACTTGTATTTTTGTGCGACATATTTGTGTGCTAATTCGTGAAGCAGAAATCCTATTCCGCCTGTTACTAAAGCAATTGGCAGCGCAACAACCAGCCCCTTCAAGCCGGCCATCGCTATGGCAAACACTAAAGATACTCCTATCCAGGCTTTCACTATTTCTTTTATTTCAAACTTCGAGAATTTCATGCGCACGCACTTGCCTGCATTACTGCAGCTTTCAGATAATCAAGCATTATCTCGTATTCTCCGATTGCAAAGTTTTCCTGCGCTTTCTGCAGGCTTGCCCGTCCTGCTTCAGGGCAGTTGCTCTGTTCTACCGTGTATTCCACCAGGTTGAAATCGTTTTCTATTACTTTTGCCAGTGTTGCGTGTGCTGCGTCTCGTGCAGTTCCATCGCATAACACTTTTCCAAGATAGGGCAGCTGCTTGTTGTACCATAAATTGTTAATCAAATGTATTTGCAATCCTTGTCCGCTGATATACAATCCCTGATTTGGCTGGTCAATCTGCACTAAACACATTAATTGCAGTAGTGCTGGAATTAATTGCATTTCCTGGAAGAAGAATCCTGAGCCGTCTATGAGGCCTGTTGGCCCGTAATAATGTTCGTTTGCGCCTTGTATCAAATAATTTCGTGCATCATATGTCGGCTGCTTTAGCATCGGTATTAGGTATTGTGGAAACTGTAATGCCATGTTTATCCTGTCTACTCTCATCTGTGATACTTCATTTACTAATGCCCCGGAATATGCTGGCCCAAAGCTCATTATGAAGAATGTTGGCAGGCCTAATATCACTAGTATCATCAATATCTCTTTTTTCATATCGATGCCTGTATTATTTTAGTATAAAAAGCTGTCTAAAATTCTACCTGAATATTCTAGGTATTGCTATTAGTAGTGTAATTGCAAATATGCTACTCAGCACTACAAATATTATGCTGATTGTGTCTTCAAACGGCATTGCGTCTGCATTAACTGGTGTCGCAGATTTCTTGTTTGCAAGTGCCGATGCCATTCTTTCCTCCGGCGCCAATTGCGTGTTTTGTGTTTCTTCTTTCTTGCAGGATTCTACCGTTAATTTCGCGTCTGCTTTTGCGTTTTTGCTTCCGTAAAGCGCTTTTACTGAAATACCGTGTTCTCCGGGAACTAGCGCATTAATAATTTTCTCAAACAATTGTGATTCCCCTTCCGGCAGGTCAAACGGCCATTCGTCCAACAACTTCAGCGTGCTGCTTTCTACTTTTATTGTTCCTTCTTCGTCATCCCTGCCAGTATTCTCAATTCTGACTTTAAGTTTGGCTGAAGTTTCTTCGCACAGCACGATTTCCGGCTCCACATTTGCTTTCACATTAATTTCGTGTGATGGCTTGTCTATTTTCAGCGTTATTTCCCATTTTTTTTCATTCACTCTTATCTCAAGAAGATACTCGTCATCATCTGTTAGCTTCGGTATGTCGAATGTATACTTGAATTGCTCGCTCTCGCCTGCTTTCAAAGTTATGCTGTCACTTTCTTCCTGGTCAAAGTCGCTTAGTTTCACATCAACATCTACATCTTTGGCTTCTGCCGCGTTATTCTCCAGTTCCACTTTGACTTTGAATTCATCGTCTGGTTTTACTTTTACTGAATCGCCGTCATCAACTTCCTTGCTGTCCACAATGACTTTGATTTCAAGTGTTCCTGGAGTGGGTGTTGTCTGCTGTTGCTGTGCTGTCTGCTGCTGTTGGGTTTGTTGTGTCTGTTGCTGCGGTGTTGGAGTGGTTTGTTGTGCTGGTGGCGGGCTTGTTGGTTGAGGAGTTGGCTGTGGCTGACTTTCCTGCTGAGGAATTTGTTGTGTGCTTGACGATATTGTTTGTCCTGCCGGAGTATTTGTTGGCTGTACTGGTGTTGAGCCCGGCGCAGGTGCTGGATCTGATACAGGTGTACTTGCAGGCGGCGTTGATTGTATTGGCGGGCTTGGATCGCTTGTATCGGTTGTACTTTCTTGAGTCTGAGTTGGTTCCGGCGCTTCTGGCTCTTCTGTTGGAACTGGCGGGCTTTGTACCGGCTGTACTCCTACAACATCTACCATTACCATTATCGTCTTTGTTACGCTGAATTCTCCGTCTGAAACTGTTATTGTTACTTGTGCTGCGCTGTCTGGCTGTGCTGGCGTCCATCTGCCATTTCCATCAAATGGAGAGCCATAAGTAACGCTCAGAGTATTGTCATCGTTCGCCACGCTGTTTGTATTATCAGGATCAGTAATATATTGTGATAAATCAACAGAACCTGAAGCATACACTACATCTGGAGCTGTTATTATTGGCGGCCTGTTCACGTTCTGCACAGTCAGCGTAATCAGCTTGCCTGCTTTCAGTTCTCCATCTTCCACTTGCACAGTCATCGGATACACTCCGCTGTCTTCATTATCAGTCTGCCACTTGCCGTAATGGTTTATCGGCCCTCCATCTGGTCCGCCTGCAAAGTACATCCAGAGAGTGTTATCGTCGTTTGTCACATTATTCTCATTATCTGGGTCTCTTCCTTTCCATAAGTCTACAAATTCGCCTTCATTGATGGTGATATTTGCTAGATCGTCTAGTTGTGGTGGCCTGTTGACGTTGGCAATAACAACTTTGACTAGCACGGCATCAGAAAGTTCTCCATCGCTTGCTGTAACCGTGACATATATTTCGCCTGATTCTTCATATGTTGGCGTATATGCTCCATTTTGATCAAATGGATAATCGTAAGTTATTGTGAGCTGGTTATCATCATTATCAACAGAGTTTTCATTGTCAGGATCTGTTGCAGATGCTTGTATGGTGATTTGTTGGTCTTCTTTTCCTGTGACATTTTCAGGCGTGCTGATGACTGGTGGTCTGTTAGTGTTTTGAACAAGGACGCCGAATGTTTGTTGCACGGTTGTTGTACCGTCTGTTGCTTCTACAGTGTACGTGTATTCGCCGCTGCTTTCATAATCAAGTGTATGGCTACCGTCTAATTCAAATGGCTGGTCAGTTATACTGGCGATTATTGTGTCTCCATCTGCATCTGCCACGTTTGGTGTAATCAAGACCGTGTCGCCTTCTTGGTAGATTACATTAGTATTGAGAATTGATGGATCATGATTTGTGACAATTTTACCGGTTAGCGTCTTTATCTTGTTCTCATAAGGTATAGCTACGAGAACATCGTACTGTTGATCGTCTTTTTGTAAGTCTGTAAAGGTAAATGTTGCAGTATTTTCTCCTGGTTGTAATTGAATGCTTTGCGTTTGTTGACTGATTGTCTGTCCGTCTTTGCTTAGATATGCTGTTATGTCGCTCTGCATGCTTGTTGTTTTCTTATTTGTAATGTGCACGTCTATGTCTGCCTCATCCTGGACGACATCTGGAATTTCGAGGCTTGCGTCCAATATGCTTACTTCAGTTGTGAATGTTGTACTGGTCTTCACGTCGCCGTTTTGTACGAACTCCACAGTATAAGTGTATGTTCCTTCTTCTGCAGGAGTATAAATTTCCAGATTGTGTTGTGATTGTGTTGTGCTGATCGTATTAACGCTAACTATTCCTTGCTCGTTTTTCAGTATAAGTGTGCCGGTTGTTGGCGTGTTCTGCGTATTTTCAATGTTGACTTTTATTGTTTTAAATTCTGATGGGAGTGATTCTTGTGGCGCTTCTACGCTCGTAATTCTGATCGGCGAGTATGGATAATAACTAAGTGTTATTGACGCGGTCCGGTAGAGAGTGAACGAGCCTTGTTCACAATCTGTGATTTCAATTGGGTTTAATTTAGCGATTACGATTTGTGAGTCTGGAGAGTTGACTTGGTTTATTGTCGCGCTTTCATTTTGAGAGGAAACTGAGCAAATTCTATTGGTGTAATTTTCGCCATTCCATTCTGGTATGTTTGCAGTAATATCGACTGGATTGGAAAACTCTATGTCGTATCCTGTGATAATTGTTTTATGCGGGAATTGGAATATCAATGATTTGTATGGCAGCACTAATTCTCCTGGCTCGTATCCGAGTTCGAAGTCTGCTGAATTTATTATTTCAAATGTGCCTGTTTGTTCGATATCATAGTCCTGGATGGTATATGTGTGCGTTTGCTGGAATCCATCAGTTGTGCTGGTTATCGGGCTGCTTGATAATGCACTTACAGTATAATCTGCTAATCGGTTCTCGCAGTGATAGTCTCTTGCAGATGTGTCAAATTCAGGAACTTCTGCTTTTGCGAACGGGTTTCCGTAAAGAGCGTATGACAGTAATGAAAGCCCGATTATATCTTGATCGTCTTTAGTGTTCCAGTGATAATTGTTTCGTGCTAGTCTGAATGTTTCTCCTATTGGCAGTCCGTCGTTTCTGCCTAAGTTGCAGATAACAGATTCAAGGAAACGAGTGCTGCTGCGTGAGAGAGGCGCTATTAGTGTTGTTTTTGATGAAAGCCTATCTCCAAAAGCATCTATTTTAGGCAGTGCGATTCCCGCATAGTGCGTATTGGCAATAACGAGTGATTCTGGGCTTGATAATTTTGGCAGTGAGCCGGTGGTGATGTAATTGTTGCTCGTATGAGTGTTTGTATACCATTGAGAATTATAGACTAGCAGGGTTTTTCCGCTGTTTTGAAGCCAGGAATCATCTGGCGATTGTTGGAATGCTTGTGGGAAGCTGTTGAACATGTTTGATTGTATTAGGGGCGAGAGTGAGTCGTCAAACAGTCCTGCTGACTCAAGGTCAAGGTCGTCTCTCTTCAGCTGATTTTGCATTTCAAGCGGAGTATCTCCCACTATGCGCGAGACAGATGTTGACTCGTAGACTGAGGGAATGGCAGCTACTGGAATTGCAATTATTAAAATCAGTGCAAGTATCCAAAGCGTATTCTTCATTTCCATTCTACACCGTATTCGTTGACGCTTTTGCTGGCCGCAATAAGCGCTACGAGGTCTGTAATAAGCCGCAGTCCGCGCTTTTCAAGATTCTCGCGAATTTTCGCTTGCAATTCATCATAGGTATCAGCTTTAATCATAAGTCCATGGGGTGGATTCAGTGCTTTTCCAACCAATCCAATGCAGCCCATTTCTGGTTTTTTGGGGACTACAAACAGCTTGAATCCAACAGAAATCTTTTTGTGTGCGCCAAGTTCTTCTAACTCAGCATTATCCCAGATGACTTCAATCGCATCTTTGATGTGAGGCAACGTGTAGGCGTAAATTACAAACGGCTCGCCATGGATGAGTTCTTTATGATAAACTTGAAGTCTGTCAAAGAAAGCTCTTTCATTAAGGTCGCGAGTGTAATTAATTGTGTAATAAGTAGGTGGCTCAATACTTATTTCGGCTCCCACCCACACGATGGAGTCTCCGTAATCAATTGCAATTTTCCTGCAAAATTCGGTTATTGTTTGAAGCGCGAATCGCTCATCCATTCCTGTTACAGAAATTCTGACGTTCACCGACGATAGAGGAAACTTCGGCGGGTAAGCAGGAAGCACGTCAACATTAATTGAAACATTTGAATTATTCTTCTCAAAAACAGAATATCTGTCTCTATCAGGGATTTCTATTTCGCGCTGGACAGCAAACTGAGTACCGAAGTGCTTGTTTGCACGTGAAGCGATTTCTTTAAAGAAGTCCAGCGCTTTATTTGTCCACTTCGTTATTGAGATGTAAGTCATTAGTCAACCTCCCAGCCAAGGTTATTCAGGCTCATGCTACCTTTGTAAGATGGATTTGGTGATACAGACCGTGGAAGATCATCACCATCTTTCCAGACCGCTGTTCCTACAACATCATTCCAGTCTATGTTGTCGACAGCAGTTACTTCACTTTCGATAAACATATTGGATCCAGGATTTGGCACGGTTTCAAGGGCATCGATATAATTACGCGTGCGCGGATCTATTATGTATACGTAAGCCGTTCCTCCGTCAGCAACGCTTCCAGCGCTTTTCGCTCCATGGAATGCTCCAGAAACGTATCTGCTTGTCGCTACGAATCTTCCATTTTTCAATTGTTTTACATAACCGACGTAATCATCTCCGCCCGTTCTTGTCCATCCGCCTGCATTTTTGATGAAATCAGGCGTATGTAAATCAACTCTATACAGTCTCTTATCAAGCTTGTCAAATTGTTTCCAACCTTTTTGCGCAAAGAATTCTGAGGAGTATTTTCCAATTGAGTGAAGGATGCGAGCTTTTTGCTGCTTGCTTAAGGCAGATTCAAATGCTTGTAAAGTTTTGCCCTCTGCCTCAATGTTCTTTATGCCAAACGCAAGAGCTTCTTCATCTGCCGGTGTGTTGAAATTTTTGATAATTACATTCCATTCAACATCAAAGTAATCTACTGCTTTCTTAAGATACGCTTTGAAATCATCGAATTTTCCTCCAATACCTGCAAAGAACGTAACAGCTCCAGGCCCATATTTCAGTATAAACGCTTCTCCAGCAGGTCCAACATAGTGGATAAATGCCTTTATTACCAATTTTACCGGCCCACTTGGTATAATTGGCAAGATTGCGACTCCAGTGCTGACACCGCACATTAGGGCATCTTCTTTAACACCGCATTGTATTCCCGCATCAATAGAGTCCACAACGTAATCACAGGGGATTGGACCGCAGGCCATGGCGACAAAACTTGCCGCTGTCACTGCCATCTCTATGAAATACCAGTGCCTGCCAATTATCTTTTTGTATACTCCTGTGCGAAGTACATCGCTGAAGGTTTCAATAATTTTGGGATTTTCTGTGTTGATGACAATGGAATACTCGCCTCCGTCCCACGGGTTGACTTCCAGGAATGCGGAGTCCCTATTCTCTAATCCTGCGACGAATGGCATGCAGTTGTAAGCTCTGTTGTTTTGTTCTGTTCCGAGTATTATTATCGTCACGCCATTTAGATTGTTGAAGAGCTGAGGATCATTGCAAGTCACATTGCTTGAATCTTTTTCTGTTATGCTTGAGCTAAAGTTTGCTTGCAGAGTTGCCTTTAGCCGGTTAACAGCAGTTCGCATTTCTGTTGACAGAGAATCAGGCTTAATGATAACCACTTGCTTTGCAATATTGTCATCGCTTAGCACTTCATCCAGTTGTGAGAATTCTTTTGTGGTTCTTTCCACATACGGTATCTCTGAGTAGAGCAGCTGTGTATTAATAGCTGGAGAGAAGAAATATGAATTCAAGAATTGTGTATAACGCCTATAGTGTGGAACGACATAATCGTCGCCAAGTATTAGCGTGCTCTGGCATTGTGGAGGAATGCATTTCTTGCGTATGAATTTTCCTATTTCTACAGCTAAAGTGTTGTCCACCATGAATGGGTTTGCTATTGTTTCCTGGTATGTTGGGAAGTTTGCCCATGGATGTATGACTGGCAGTTCCTGCAAGTCATAGATGATTAGATTGTTGTCATCAGCAAAGTTATATGCGTCATTTAGAAGATTTTGAACGCTTATTTCCTGCCCTGCAAATCTTTCCTTTAGCTTTTTCTTATTAGTTATTATTATTCCATTATGATTGTTTATTGTAACAACTGTAGCCTTTGCAGGTTTGATCGTATTTTGCTTTCGCACTCCAAGTTCTGCTCCTTGCAGTCCTATTTTTACTTTAAACTTGCAGGCCGTGTCTTTGTCTATCGTAAATGTCTGCTGGCAGGTTGTCGCGTCCAGTTCAAATTGGTTTGAATCGTAATATAATGAGATTTGCTCTTGTTGGAAAAATTTCAGGTTTAGTATAACAGTGTCGCCAATTTGCTTGTAGACTTGTCCACCTGCTGATTCTTCAATAAATGGTTCCGTCGATATCTGAACGGCCGTACATGAGCTCTGCCCTGGTACGCATGTTTGTCCAGGTGCGCATACGGTCGTGTCTTTCCATTCGTAGCATCCGTCACTGTTTGTGTCTTCACAGTGCCTAACGGTTTCTCCGCTACACGCATATTGCCCGCTTGTGCATAGGTTCGTGCAAGTATTTGCCTGGCAAGTTCCGGTTGTGCTTAGGATGACGCATTTTTCAGCAGGCAGAGCACAATCGCTTGGCTTTGAGCAAGGCTTATCTTGTATCTTTATATCTTGATTTGATTTTAGCTGGTAAGTGTTTCCGCAATTATCGTAGAGTCCAATTGTTATTTCGTGGCTTGTATCCCACGCCGATTGTCCTCCGCAACTGTCTTTTGTTGTTACACCGGGAGCTGTTAACGTAAACTGTATGTTGTTTGTTTGCCCTGGCTGTATTGTTGTTTGTTGCGTGCCGAAAAAGTTGTTGTTGCCGCAGCATTTTGAACTGCTAAATGGCAACCAGCCGTCGGGTATTATTCCTCCTTCCACATTTGTTGTTCCTGGCCAGGTGCCCGTATTTTTGATGCTGGCTGTTACTTGCACAGTTTGTCCTTGATTCACACTGCTTGGTGATTGTATTCCTGTAATTTGGTAGCTTGAATAGCAGTCCTGCGCACAGCTTTGCAGATTTTCTCCAAGTCCAGTGTCGCATTGTTGGTTTCCGCAACAAACATTTGCTTCATCAATTGATCCGTCGCAGTCATTGTCAAATCCATCGCATATTTCCGGAGCGTTTGGATGTATATTTGACTTTGAATCATCGCAATCTGGGAGTGTTTGTGGGCATCCTGTTGCCGGGCTTCCGTATCCGTCTTGGTCTTGGTCATTGCATGTCGGTTGTGGCGTGCATACTCCTCCTTCATCTGTTTGACCGTTACAATTGTCATCTTTTCCGTTACATTGCTCTATTGCACCAGGATTTATGAATGGATCAATGTCATCGCAATCTAGCAAGGTGGACCCAGCTGAGCACGTTGCGCTTCCTGGATTTCCGTAACCATCTTGATCTCCATCAGTGCAGGTAGTTGGTGCTTGACACGTGCCTGTGTTGCCATCGCAGAAGTTCGTACTGCACTGGTTGTTTGCAGTGCAAATAGCACCTATGGATTTGTTACAATCACTTGGACACCCAGGCTTGGTTTCTCCAGATTCACAGAGACCATTACTGTTACATGTGGACACGCAATCTCCATTTTGGCAGGTTGTTCCTGTTGAGCAAGCCGCTTGGTTTTGCCAGGTTGTCGAGCAGTCAGAATTTTGATATTGCCATTGTGGTGTATTGCCGCTGCATCGCTTATTGCCGTTGAATCCAGCTGTGCATGTACCTGGAATGCTGCACCCCGTACCGTCCCATTCTTGTCCGTTCAGGCAACAATGGCTACTCGTACAATGCGATCCTGCAAGGCATTGGCTGTTCTGAGAACAGCCGGATTGCCCATTGTCTATCCTGCAAAGAGAGCTAGGCACGCTTGTTCCCGATGTTCCAAAGTCTGAATTGTCAGCATCTATGGTTGCGTCACACTTATTTCCTGTTCCACAGGAGATTGTGTGCATTAGTATCCATTCAAGATTGTTCCCAAATCTTCCCACATCATCATATGCCGTGTCGCTATTCGCACACCAGAATTGTCGTGGTGAAATCGTGTAATGTGTGGCACTGAAAGTGCCACTTAAGGTGTATGCGGAGGAACAACCAGTAACATAAAATGAGCGTACTGTGCATTTTTCACGAGAGCCGGAACTTCCTGTGCCTATTGAGTGCTCTCCTTCTGCTTGACCCATCGCGCAATTGTTTGCAGAGCAAACTGAATTGATGATTGAGTTTCTTGCTCTGCAGGCTGAAAAATCAGCGGATCTGCTTGCGCCCGTCGAGCTCGTGGAGAAACAATGATCCCATGCTGAATCAAATTCAGAACACCAATCGTAACAAATTACTTGAGCATTAGTTGGACTGCTGCTTCCTTCCTGCAAGCGACCCGAAAGCGTTGAACCTCCCCACACTACTCCATCATCATTACTCCCCAGGAACACGTTATAATTATCATCATAATCCACTTCTATGTGGTTTTGGGTATCAAACAGAGGTTCTGGGTTTGCCAGTGTTTTGAAATCAAAGGATTGAAGATCTCGGACTTTTAGCTTTAACTCTTGTATGAGCGTTTCGTTAACATCTCCGGCGGGAATGTACGATTGCCAGTTTTCAAAATATATTCTTGGAGCTTGTCTGATATACTCACTCGTATCTGTGATATTTTGATAGTGATCTGGAGTAGGTAACTCAGGAACCTTGTTCTCGATCTGAAGTATGCAATACTCGTATGCCATGTAAAATTCTTCACGTGATAGATTCAATTCTGTGGAGTATGCGAGGCTTTCCGGGCAATCAGTCGTTATGTATTCTGGTGATGCGCCTCCTGTTATTTCATGCAAAGTGTATTTGGATAGGTCACTTGGTGGAAGATCAGTATCATCCATCTGAGGAGGAGTTTCTGGGGTGCTGTAATTTGAGGACAGAATGCTGGCGACGCTGATTATTCCGCGTCCATACAGCACATCTTTACCTGTTTCCCCTACATCCGTTGCCGTCGCTTCCAGCTTCTGCTTCACCTGCTCGTTCGTTAATCCAGGTTCTTTCTCCAGCAGTAAAGCAGCTACACCTGCAACAAACGGCGTGCTCATTGACGTTCCGCTTGATGTTTTCTCGCCGTTGTTCAGCCATGTAGAAGTAATGTCAATTCCGGGAGCAGTAACATCCGGCTTGATGTACTCGCCAAACGTATCTCCTGAACTAAAGCTCGCAACAACATTATTGTTATCAACCGCTCCTATGGTTATGACTTCTTTTACATTTCCTGGTGTTGTTACTCCGTAGAATCCGCCGCAGCCTGTTTTGCAGTTTCCAGATGCTACAACAAAAATAACTCCATTGTTAATTGCTTCCTTAACAGCCGACGCTAGTGGCCCGTCAAGCTCCGTGAACATTCCTCCGAAACTCATTGAAATTATGTCGACATTGTTTTCAACTGCCCAATTAATTCCGGCAATTATTTGCGATGTTGTTCCTGCTCCTGCTTTGTTCAAGACTTTTGCATTGTAAATTGCTGAATCTTTCGCAACACCATAAGCAATGCCTGCCACGTGCGTGCCGTGTCCGTTTTGGTCTGTTGTATCTTCTCCGTCAACAAAAGATGCACCTTCAGCAACTGTAATCTTGTTGTGTGGCCCAACTCCCGTATCTAATATCGCAATCTTGACTCCTTTGCCAGTTATATTATTCTCCCAGGCCGCAGTATCGATAGAAAACGCAGGGATTCTGTCTGCTAACAATGCAACGTATTCTTTTTCAGATGCTACTTGTTCAACTCCTGTTGCTTCTGAAATTTTTTCTACATTGTCAGATTGCACTTCTACAACTGCAATATTTCCAATATCAAAATTTTGTTGTACTATTCCGCCTGCTTGCCTGATTGCCTCAAGCGCTCGTTCATCTTTTAATTCAACTAGAACCGTGACTCTTTTGTGTTTTTTCTGTCGTTTGAGTTCTTTTAATTCCTTGACCAGTTGTGGATCAATTTTGGGTCTCGGGTCATCAAGTGAAACAACGCCTGTAACTTTTGGCACTGGTATTACAACTTCATTGTCCGCCAGCTGCGTTACTGCTTCATTTATTGTTTGTTCAGCAATTGTAGGTTTTGCAACAATTTCGTCTGCTGGCCGGAAGTAAAACGCAAAAATCAGTGTAATAAATAGAATTCCAAAGAGCGCAAGGACCCCAAGCCCCCCTTTTTTTGGTATATATGGAACGTTAAGTTTCGTCAAACCGACCTCCAATGTATACCTAGGTACGGATGGAAATCACGGATAAACCTGCACCACCCGTATCAGTTATGTATATAATGCAGGCCATATTTATAAATCATTCTCTTTTTAAAGCAAGTCGCTAAAATTTTTAAAGGCATGCTTTTTCTCATGTGGGATGGGGAGTGATTTTGGGCTGGAAGGAATCTGTAAAGCGCATGAATTAGTTGTCTTTGACATGTCTGCGTTGTTTGCTCCTTTTGCGGGCCAGAAAATCTCCAATCTTTATTACAACGGATTTGAAACATTTGTCGAAGTTATTGAGAGTGTTCCCAACAGGCGCATTCCGCAGCACATGTATCAATGGTTAGGCTCACCAAACCCTTATTCTGGAGGAATTACAGATATAATTCAGAACGCCTTTGCAGATTTCACCACAGGTATCGGTCGCAAGGATCATAAAGCTCTGCGCAGGAAGACAATGGATCTCGTTTGGAAAAAAGAGATATCTGAAGAAGATAGATATTCGCTGCTTCTTGCAGTTGCGTTAGTCCGAAATACTGAAAAGCAACAGGCGAGGAGCACTGCTTACATTTCTGGACTGAGCAAAAACATTACACATTACCACGAGTTTTTGGACTTTCCTCAAGTTGTAAAAGAAAAAGCCACAGGATATTTGTGGAACGGCCAAATATACGCTCCAGTTCAGCCTACAGTCCAAACGCTTCCGTGAACTGCTTCATCTGTTTGAAGTTTTGCAGGAACTTTCTTCCTTCATCTGTTATTTCATAGAACAGTTTATCCTTAACGTGCGTTTCCGCAATCATTTGTTTCTGTTTTAATTCTTCCAGATACAGTTTCATTCTCTGGTGAGAAAGGTTTGACTTGTAGAGTAAATGGGTGGGAATTATCTTTCCTCCTTTGTCTTCGATTGCCCGAAGCATGTCGTAGATAATGTCTATTTTAGTGCGTTTCATTTGAGTAATGTTTTAATCAGCGCAGCCAGGATTAGCAGGAATCCAACTGCCTGGGTTATATGCCCTGAAACATAAAAAGTGACTTTTATTGCTTCGAGCAGGAATTGTACTTGTGCAAGCGCAAGCAGAACAAAAGATATGAAGACTAGACAGCTTGCCGCAGAGCATACTTTCTTGTAGTTTTGGTAATATGCTGCTGCGATGAATGCAAGGAATATTGTGCTTAGTCCGTAAAAGCTGAGATAGTAGCTGCCGCTCAAAAGCATGCTCGGCACAAGCACTAAAAACAACAGTGCAATTATTCTCTTGTCGGTTATTTTATAAGTAATTATTATCAGCAACAAGTATGCAGTCAGTGCAAGTAAAATGTGCAAAACGTAGCCATAAAAGAACACCAGGCCTGCCATGTTTGCTGGCACGCCCATGAAAATTTCTTCTAGAAGAATGTCAGCAACCGCCCGTGAAAGAAAACCTAATGTTAATAGAACAAAGCTTGCCGTGAAGAATGCGTACTTGCGCTCCTTTGTCATTCTATATAGTCTTAATGAGGCAAATGCAACGCAAATGGCTATCAGGGCTGCAAATGCAACCAAACTGGCATCCACCCCGAAAAACCATTTTGGACCGTGCAAGTATACGTTGACCATAGTTCAAATTCTCTAAAATGTCCTTTTAAGCTTTGTGGATTTGAAGTCTTTGTCGGGCAGCGTTTCTGAAGCACAGATATTCTTTTAAACAGTTTTCTCTTTCATTGTTGCATGAGTGGGGACGCGGGTAAATATGATGCGGCAGCTCAGGTGAAGGAAGGCAATGAAGCTGTTTATGAAGAATTAGTTCTTAAAAATCTTAATCTTACGCATGCTATGGCGAAAAAACGGTGCAAACCATATCTGCGTGAGGACGCGGCGCAGGAAGCTGCCATTAAGTTATGGAAGGTGGCGAGGCGCCATGATCCGGAAAAAGCAAGTTTTTCAACATATGCCTGCACGTGTATTAGCAACAAAATTATGGATATTGCGAAAATGGAAAGGCGGCGCGCACAGCATTTCCGTCCATTTGATCCAGACTCTCAGGATCCTGCATACAACAGTACACCTCTGGATGAGATAGTGAAAAAGGAAGAGCGCACATTTAACACGCAACTGTACAAATCAGTGCAGGTGTTGCCATTGCATGAACGGTTTGTCATCACGTTCCATCACGGCTTGTATGGAAAGGAGCCGCGGACTTTGCGTACCATTGGCAAAATGCTGAAACTCCCAGAAGGCACGGTGAAGACCATCGAACGTCGAGCGTACAAGAAACTGCGTGAGCAATTAGCGAGTGCTTAAAACAACCCTCACTTCTTTTTGCTTTTTTTCAAATTACTTTTGGAACTAGTTGCAAAATCTGCTTTACCCAAGGCTCAAGGCACGTGGAACAAAGTTCATTCTGCGCCTCTGAACTCGTGTACACCTTGATCTTCGCCCCACATTTGCAATGTCTGATTTCATCTTTTCCCATTTTCTCACCTCGTTAAACTTACAGCGAAATTGCAATAGCAGCTATATCGTCATGCTGCTTGAAACGTGGGTATTTCCAGCAGTTCGGGTCATTGTTCTCCAATTCACGGACTTGATTTTTAACTTTAGCGAGTCCACCTTCCAAATATAGCTTCACCAAAGCATCAAATTGAGGAGCATTCTGCGGATTTTCTTTTGGAATAAGTAGCCCGTCGGTGAAAAGGAGTACGTGTTTGACATTATGGAGGCTTTCTGTACCAGTGTGAAGAAATTTAACGGCTTCTTTCTCGCCATTCATAACACCATATGAAACGTTGCTTATTTTTCTCAATTCAATGCATTCAGAATCAAGAACGTGCAGAATGTTTTTTGTCTTCATATCTGCAAATTTTTTCCACTTTGTTAGCAGTTCCATATCATGGTCATTATAGTCTACGGCAAGTTTGTACGAGTTGTCTGTATAGATGATAAGTATCGCGCTGTCGCCAATCAGCAAATACTCAAACTGATTCTTGCCAAGTCTGATGACGGATGCGGTGGTGCCCCAGAGATTTTCTTTTTTGGATACGTCGATGTTTTTGCTCTCCATTTCCCCCAGTAGTTTTTTGTTTGCATCGTGAGCCAAGTCTAGAAGTGGTTTTTTAGTATTCGTAAATACTTCACACGCGATATGTGCCGCTAGATACGCACCGGTTTTTCCATCTTCGTCGTAGGAAACAAGGCTTGTGGCGCCATCAAAAACGCCAAAGACAGGAGCATTCAGCACTAGTGCGTCTTCATTTATTTTGCCTGATCCTTTATCGAAAATGCTCTCAACTTTCATTTAGAACAATCCCCATTTCTTCTTGCCTTCTTTTTCAAACTCTTCCAGTAATTCTTTCTGTTTTTTGCTTATCTTTTTTGGAACTTCTACTGATAGTTTGATGACGAAGTCTCCGTGTCCGCCTCTTAAGTCTGGCAGCCCATCCCCTTCTAATCTTTTTTCTGAATTGTTTTGTGTTCCTGGCTTTATTTCTATTTTTTTCTTGCCTTCAAGTGTTTCTACTATTATTTCGCCGCCCGTACAGGCAGTGGTAAAGCTTATTGGTTGTTCTGCAATTAAATCGTTTTCTTCTCTGACAAATCTTTTGTCTTCAAGAACGTGCACCATAACGTACAAGTCTCCTGCTTGCGCTCCCTCTGCGCCTGCTTCTCCTGCTCCTCCTACTCTTAAACGCATTCCGTCGTGTATTCCTGCTGGAATCTTGACTTTTACAGGTTCATTGCTTACGATTCTTCCTTCTCCGTCGCATTCTTTGCAGACTTTTTCAGGTATTTCTCCTGTTCCTTTGCATTTATTGCATGCAGATGTTGTTGCGAACACGCCGAATGGTGTTCTTCTGGCGTGTCTTACCATTCCCTGCCCTTGGCAGGTGCTGCATTGAACAAAATCGCTGCCGCCTTTGCCGTCGCACTTCTCACATTGTATCATTCGCTGCATTTCTATCTCGCGAGTTGTGCCTTTGGCTACTTCTTCAAGTTTAACATCAACTTCTGCTACTAAGTCTCTGCCTGGCTTTCCTCTTCTGCCGCCTCTGAATCCAAATCCTGAGAATAAATTTTCAAATATGTCTTCAAAGTTCATATTGCCAGCAAAATCTCTGAAATCAAAGCCTGAGAACTGTTGGCTATTAAATCCTGCCGTGCCGAACTGGTCGTATTGTGCCCTTTTGTCAGGATCTCCTAGAACTGCTGCTGCTTCATTTATTTCCTTGAACTTATCTCCAGCACTTGCTTCTTTATTGATGTCAGGATGATACTTCTTGGCTAATTTTTTGTAAGCAGACTTAATTTCTTCAATTGACGCCCCTTTTTCTACACCAAGAATTTTGTAATAGTCCTTGCTCATCCATACCGACCCTTGACTTTGTGCTCGTCGCTGTTGAGCACGTGCTCAACTTCTGCGCGGACTATTTTTTTGAATGCGTACTGCTCCATAAAGCGGAGTGCCAAGTAGATTACCAATAGTCCTAAAGCGACATAACCGATTATTCTGTGGTCCATTTATACGGTTTCCGTATCCACCACGTCTTCTGCCGGTCGTGCTTTGCCTTTTGCGCCTGCCTTTTGATATAATGCAGTTGCAGCTGTGTGCAAGGCGTGATTTGTCTCATCAAGCTTTTTCTTGATTTTTGCCGGGTCGCGTGGTGACTCTGCAAGCAATTTCTTCAGCTCATCTACCTTATCCTTGACGTCCTTTATTTCCTTTTCGCTTACTTTGCCTTCAAAGTCTTTCATCTGCTTTTCTGCAGTGTAGACTAACGTGTCTGCGTGGTTGATTGTTTCTATTTCTTCTTTCTTTTTCTTGTCAACTTCTGCAAACTCTTCTGCCTGTTTTCTCATTTTCTCTACTTCTGCAGCATCAAGCTTGTTTGGAGCGGTTATTCTCATGCTTTGTTCTTTTCCAGTGCCTAAGTCTTTTGCAGAAACATTCAGGATTCCGTTCGCGTCTATGTCAAACGCTACTTCAATCTGCGGTATTCCTCGCGGTGCAGGCGGGATTCCAACAAGGTCGAATTGTCCCAAGGGCTTGTTGTCTGCGAACATTGGTCGTTCTCCTTGTGAGATTCTAATAGTAACAGCTGACTGATCGTCTGCTGCAGTGCTGAATGTCTGGCTTTTCTTTACTGGAATGGTCGTGTTTCGTTCAATTAATTTGGTAAACACGCCGCCAAGTGTCTCAATTCCAAGGCTAAGTGGAGTTACGTCCAAAAGCAATATATCCTTAACTTCTCCTGCAAGCACTCCTGCCTGGATTGCCGCGCCCATAGCTACACATTCCATTGGGTCTATGCTTCTTTCTACCTTATTGCCGAACCATTGTTCCAAGTATTTTTGAACGATTGGCATTCTTGTTGGTCCTCCAACAAGAACAACTCTGTCCAGGTCTTTTACTCCAAGTTTTGAGTCTGAGTGCGCCTGGTCAACTGATTTCTTGCAACGCTTGACTATTGGGTCAACAAGTTCATCGAGCTTTGCTCGGGTGAATTTCATTTGCAAGTGTTTTGGCCCTGCCTGTGTCGCTGTTATGAATGGCAGGTTGATTTCTGTCTCAAGCGTGGTGCTGAGTTCAATTTTCGCTTTTTCTGCCGCTTCCCTAATTCGCTGCATTGCTACAGCGTCTTCGTTCAGGTCTATGCCTGATTCTTTCTTGAATTCGTTGATTATGTAATTAATCACGGAATTGTCCATGTCTGTTCCGCCCAGCTGCGTGTCTCCAGATGTTGAAACAACTTCAAACACTCCTTCTGAGAAGTCCATTATGGTAACGTCTAAAGTGCCTCCACCAAGGTCAAAGACGAGAATTTTCTGTTGTTTGCCTGCTTTGTCCAGGCCATATGCGAGCGCGGCTGCTGTTGGCTCATTCACAATTCTAACAACTTCCAGTCCTGCGATTGTTCCCGCGTCTTTTGTTGCCTGTCTTTGGTTGTCATCAAAGTATGCTGGCACTGTAATGACTGCTTTCTTGACCGGCTCTCCTAAGAACGCTTCCGTGTCTTTTTTGATTTTCTGTAAAATAAATGCAGAAATCTGCTGCGGCGTGTATTCTTTGCCGTGAATCTGGTACTTGAAATTCGTGCCCATCTTTCTTTTTGCAGCGTAAACAGTACCGTGCGGGTTAGAAACTGCTTGTCGTCTTGCCGGCTCTCCTACTAATAGCTGTCCATCTTTTGTAAAAGCTACAAATGACGGGAATGCTTTGCCGTACATTGATACTCCTTCTGCTGAAGGAATTATTTTTGGCCTGCCTGCTTCCAATACGGATGCTGCAGAGTTTGATGTTCCTAGGTCAATTCCGATTATTTTTTCTTTTGACATGTTTATTTGCCTCCACTGGCTTTTCCAGCACCCACTGGCAAGCTTTGCTTGCCGCTGCTAACCTTTACTTTTGCATACCTGATGACCTTGCCGTTCATTGTGTAGCCTTTTTGGAGCTCTTCAACAACAATGTCTTCAGGCTGCTCGCTTTCCACTTTGAGCAGGACTTCGTGCTTGTACGGGTCAAATTTTTGCCCGAGAGCATGTATTTTATGAACTTGTTCTTCATCCAAAATCTTGTGTAAATTTTTGAAAATCATTTCGATGCCTTTTCGCGCTTCTTCTGGTACGCTTTTTATCGTCACCAGGGCGCGTTCAAAGTCATCTATGATTAGCAGGAGCTTGACAATCAGCTTTTCTGATGCCATTCCTGCGTATTCTTTGCGTTCTTTTTCTACTCTTTTGCAGTAGTTTTCAAATTCTGCCTGCAGTCTTTTCAAATGTTCAGTGTAGTCTGCAATGACTGCCTGATTTTTAGCCAACTCTGCTTTGAGTTGCTCTATTTCAGAGGGCTCTTTCTTGTCGTTTTTGGTGTCTTTCTTTTCCATCTTACTAACCCACATTGGTTTACTTTACGTCAACGAAGTTGATAGAATACAATACTAATATATAAACCTTTCGCTTAAAAGAGCAAAATTTATATACTTTGGCTCTTTCCAACCGTACGAGGTGAACTATAATGGCACAAGAACAAATTAACTTAAACATTAGCGAAGGAGAGCCGTTTTTTGCTCACGAGGTTACAGTAAACTTTACTCCAACTCAAATGACGTTGGATATGAAATGCATTACCCCGAGAACTGATCCTAGAAGTAAGAAGCCAAGCTTTCATTTGAAGCACAACGTTGTCATGATGGATCCTTGGCACGCCAAGGCATTCATGGAAGTTTTGGCAAGCGTTGTCAAGAAGTATGAGGACGAATTCGGCAAGATTGAGAAACCAAAAGCTCTTGTAAAGGCTGAAAAGAAGCAAAAAGAGCTTATGAAAGAGCTTGGTGAAAAGCACCCGGACATTCCTACTTACATGGGTTGAGCATGTTCGTCCGCCGAATTACAATTGTCAATGTAAGGCGCCCTAAAGAAGTTTCTGTTAATGACGAGCTTCAGTGGTTTGGCCATACTTTGGGCTTGTTTGGCGAACGTGATAGGGATAAATCTTGTTTTCGTATTTTTATTGAATTAATCAAGGCAATAAAAGTTGCTGGCGGCTTGTCTAGTGATGAATTATCTGAAAGGCTTGGTCTTACCAGGGCAACTGTTATTCATCACTTGAATGCCTTGATGGAAAGAGGCATCGTCCGTCATGAAGGCAACAAATACGTGATGCGCGGAGACAAACTTTCTCTTTTGGTAGACGACTTGCAGCGTGATATGCAAAGAGCGATGAATGAGATGAAGAACGCGGCTGAAGAATTGGACAGGTTGTTGCAACTGTAATTCAGCTAAGGCTAATGTACATGTCCGTGGCCGTTTGGCGGTCCTGGATGACCAGGACTTTCTGGTTCTGGCAGGCCTATTCCTGCAGGGATGCTGTAATCGTAATCCTGTGGATAGGAAATATCAGGATTCTTGATTTCTGCATTGTAAATATTACAACTGTGCGTGAATGCGTTTTTTTGAAGTTCTTTCTCAAGAGTTGTAGCAGTTTCTAGAGATCCGCTTGGAAGATATTGTTTAATGATCTGGTGGGTTACAACTCCCATTAAGTCAGAAAACGCAATTCTCCAGTATTCGACGTTTATTGTTTCTGTAGTTTTATCAAACAGCGTGCGTGTCACAGATACAGGTCCGCGTGCTTCAGATTCAAACAGTGCATTATCGACGAATTCATTTGCGCGGTTTGAGTAATAACCTGCATTCAAAATAAGCTGGACGTGTGCTGTTTCAAATGAGCCGCCGTTCAAGTTTAGCGCAAATAATGCCGAAAGCTTGCCCATCACGTGGCGTGTTGCTCCAATTTCCGGCCAGAATGCTTGTTTTGCTCCTTCGATGTCCAAATATGCCGCATCGAGGAGCTTGTATGAAGTGTCCTGTCCAAATTGCGGGAAGTGAAGGTTTGACTTAACTCCGTAACGAAAATCGGTCAATTCTGAAATGCGTTCAGAAGAATCCATTTGGTGGCCGAGTTCATGTGCGATCAGCAATGTCGTTCTGTATGGAGTCAGTCCTTTTTCAATTATGATTTCTTTTTTTCTTATTTTTTCCAGTCTGGACCATTCAATGTGCTCATCTGTCTTGTAGCATCCGAGTGAATCGCACCCGCACGCGGCTGCTGCATCGCCAACGAATTGAATCGTGATGTGACGGTTTATGCCTTGGTTGAATTCTTTAACCCAGATTTCATTTACGACGTCTGCTATTTCTGCATCGTACTTTTGGATAGACTGTGGAGTTACGTAATATTCCGCCACACCATCATCAATCTTTCCATCGGTGGAGCGCGCGACTGAAACACCTTTCTCATAAACAACCGTGCAGCCAAGTGGGCCGAGTGCAATGCTGCCTGCCGCTCCGCCGGTGAGCCTGAGAAATGCGCGCCTTCCAAGTTCGTTAATTCCCATAACCAGTTTTTTGTTTGTAAGTTTATAAATCTTTCTTGAACCACTACTTAATAGTAGCTAAGAAATATAACGCACAAGTTTTTAAGTATGTGAAACATTCAGCCTATATGGCAAAGAAAAACTGGCACGGAAGGTTGCACATATTCATAGCAGCACTTTTCTGTCTGATAGCACTTGTCCACTTGCTGCGCTTATTGAAAGGGTGGCAGTTGATAATTGGAAACTGGTCGATTGCTATGTGGCCGAGCGCTGTCGCGATTGTTCTTGCATTAACCTTGGCAGTTTTGCTGCGCGTTACAGCTGAATAGGCTAATCTTACAGTGGCTTCTGTTCCGCGCCTATTTCGTCCATAAGAACTCTTGTTGAATATCCGTAAAATGCTTCTTCTGTTTCCTTGTCAAGTATTCCTCGTCTTTTTTTCGCTTGGTATCTTACTGTTGGAGTGTAAAATCGAGCGCATATTTCGTTTTCAAAGAGCCTTCCTTTTCTTGTAAATTCTATCATTCCATCTGAGATTTGCAGTAGTCCTGCTTGCAGCAGGTCTTCAGAAGAATTTAGCACAAAGGAAAAATATCCCCCGCATTCCGGGTGCCATTTATAGAGTTCGTGCACTTGTTCATGGCTTACTCCTCGTTTTAGCCCCAGTGCAAGTCTTCCTGCCAAACGTTCGTCAGGTCCGATTAGGAAAGCTGCGCTTATAGCGTGGCCGTTCTGCTTCATCGCCGCAATGTACGCATCTGTTGCCGCTTTTGAGTCTGCACGCACTGTATTGCCTATTACTCTTGGATTTTGGAAGAAAACGCTTGAGGCTTTGTCAGTGCTTGAACTGATGGAAACGTGCGAATATGCTGAAACTCCCATGCCAAGCAAATCTGTGTCCACCGAACCTCGTGTTTTTCTAAAGTTGTCTTCAAAAGCTTCGTCCAGGACAAACCTGTCGCCCTCAAGAACTTTGTATCCTATTGCTTCTATGAAGTTCCATATCGTCAATCTTGTGTGAAGGCTTTCTTCCTCGGTTACCATCTTTATATCGCGTTCCGCATAAGCAGTTTCAGGACGCAACCGCATATTATACCAGGTTATATGTTGCGGCCTTAGTTGCGAGATTTTGAAGAGGTCATTCTTTAATCGCTCCAAGTAATCTTTGGATTTGAGAGGAAGATCCTGAATCATGTCAATGTTGATATTTGAAATGCCGGATTCAAGCAGCGTGCGCGCCGCATTTTCTTCATCGTCTGCAGAATGTCCTCTGAATGTTCTTGCCATATCGCGCAGGCTTTCGTAATCAAATGTTTGTATTCCAATGCTCATCCGTGAAACGCCTAATTTTTTCAGCATTGCCAGTTTTTCTTTCGCATCAGGTTGTATTGTGGCTTTTGGAGACGTTTCAACACAGATTTCAGGATTTTCAATAAACGGCAGTTCCGAACGGATAAATGAAAGGATTGTTTCTAAACTTTCTGCTGGTAGAATAAATGGCGTGCCTCCTCCAACATAGAGTGAGCGCACTTCTGCCTTTTGTTCCCGCAGTTTTTTTGCCCAAGTCTTGATTTCCTGCTGCAGTGCTGCAAAATACTCAGGCATTTTGCCAGCGCTTGGACCATTTACGTTCAAAGTGGTATACGGACAGAACTCGCAGGGATATTCGCAAAATGGTATGTGCACATAAGCATCAACTAGAGGCTGGAAATCAATGTCACTAAACACCTTGTTCCCATTGATTGGCTCAAGTGCGTCTAATGGAGGATAAGTTACAACAGTATGGCTGCCGAGCAAATCCGTATGGGTCTTTGATATGCCAAGTTTGTGTATTTCATCTAAACAAATAGAATCTAGTTCCTCTGCTGCGCGCCCGGCAGCATCCTTGAAAGCATGCTCCAGATTGGCCATAACGTGAGTTATTGTCTAATAATCATATAAACTTTGTCTATTCTACGCCACTTCCTCGTCATATTTGGTGGATATCCGGCTGAAATCATCGAATATTTCGCCTTCGTCTGGCCACACTGCAGAATCAAGTGCGCGATGGCGCTTCTCACTCAATTCAGCAATTATGTTGTCAATAGTTCCTATAACTTCTTCTGCGTCGGCTCTTCCATGCGCCAATTCCTGAAGTTTGACATCAACATAAGGAAGCCATGCTTCAGGCAAATCACCATAGCTATATTCAGCAGCTAGTTTTTTGTTAACGTAAACTTTTGTTGAGAAATACGGAAGCCTCCTGTTCCTATCTTCCTGCACATCTTCCCAACTTTTTGCAACATCTGCAGTGAAGGTGCGCATCTCACTACCCGAAACTACTTTTATTCTGTAACCTTCATATGATTCAAAGTCAGCCAATACTTCAAGTGGCTCTGCTTTTTTTGGTACAGGATGCCATCCGCTTGTTACTTCAGTTTCCATAGTTGCCATATGTATGTTATAAAAAATGGTGAAAAATAATCAAAAATTAAAAGCTTTCCCATCGCACGAAGAGTGCGTAGGCTATCAAGCCGATCACAATAACTGCAATCACAATGCCTGCTTTGACAGCTGCTGATTTTGCAGATAATTTGAAGATGAACAGGTCTTTCAGTTTCTGCGTGAACTTCTGCATTTTGCTTTGTTCAACGTCTGCAGTGACTGGGACTGTTTCTACTTCTGGCTGTACGTCTACAACCGGTGCTTCAGGCTGTCCTTGTACTTCTGGCTGCTTTACAGGTGTGAAGTTGAATGATGGCAATGGTGGTGTTGCAACTTTTGCTGCTCCTGCAAGTTTTGCGCTGATTGTTGCGCTGTTTCTTGTAACTTCTACAATTGTCAGGTCAAGTTCTGGCTTGTTGTCTCTTGTCAAATCAAATTGTCTGCTGCCGTTCTTGCCTACGTTGTAGAATACTCCATTGACTACCCATTCTGTGTTGCTTTTTGCAAAGTCAACTCTGCGCAATGTTGCGCTTAATGGCTGTAGTTTGCCGTCGATCGTGAATTGAAGTGCTTGTCCTTGGTAGACTACTCTGACTACTGGAACGTCTGAGAGTGCTATGCGTGCCGTGCCACTTCCACCGCCTCCGCCGCCACCGCCTCCTCTGCTTCCGCCGCCTCCGCCACCGCTTGATGGGACAACTGGATTTGCTATGGTGCGGCTGCCAACTTTTGTGCTTGTAAAGCCGAATGCGTCAGTTGCTGTAAGGGTTATAGTATACGTGCCTATTGCACTGTATGCTTTTGAAACATTTGCACTTGTTGCGTTGCTGCCATCTCCGAAGTTCCAGAAGAACGTTAATGAATCGTTCAATGGTCCTGGGATGTTTGCATCAGTGCTTGTGCTGGTAAATGTTATGTTAGTTCCTGGTGTAGTTGTACCGCTTAATGGCACGAAGTTTGCTACTGGCGGTACTGGTATTACTGCTGACAGGTTTGCTGGTCCGCTCACGTTTGCATCATAGGTAAAAGTGCCGTTTGGTGTTGACACGCTGATGCTTCCTGAGCTGATAACCATGTTTGTAATGACACAGTTGCTGACTGCTGCGTTGCTAAAGCTGCTGTTTATGATTATACAGCTGCTGACTACGCTGTTGTTGATGTTGCTGTCAACAATTATGCTGTTTGTCACGTTGCTGAATGTTACGTTGCTGTTTGCTAGTGAACCGCCTTGCGCGCTTGCAGATGCTGGAACACCGCCTTCAGTCAATAAGTTAATTGTGAGAAGTCCTGTGTCCCCAAAGAAGCCTCCAACTTGAATTCGATAGGTAGTTCCAGCAGTTAGAGGAAGTACGAGTTGTGATTGAAGGAATACAGTGTCATCATTGCAGTCGACATCAGTCAGGCTGACGAGTGTTGCTCCTGTATAAACGGCCAATACTGTGTCGTAATCACTGCCGAATGTGTTGAAATCGTAATTTCCGCTGACAGTGGGTGTGAAGTAATACCATACTGTATTCTGAGTGCCACCACAAGGAGAAGGTTCTCCAGCCTCTGTAGTTGCCAGTGCCGTGCTGATTATTTGAGCATACGGAACTGAAGGGATAGTAAGTCCATTTGCGAAGTTGTCGTTAAGCGGAACAGTGGTATTGACACAGTCAATTGTGGTCGTGCCTAATCTGCTGTTCGTTACTGAACATCCATTGAGTGTGGTGTTGTTTATGTTTGCATTCAAAATCGTGCTGTTTGTCACGTTGCTGAACGTTACTGTGCTGTTTGTTACTGAGCTGCTGCCGCCTATGTTGCTTCCTGTTAGGTTGCTTGGGTCATAGATACCGTCAGCTAATACACAATCGCTTGCAGTTATTGAAAGAACAATTGCATTTGTAATTATGCAGTTTGTCAATACTGAGTTGTTTATGACTGAGTTTGCTGATGCAGTCACGTTTGTGAGCGTGTTTGTCGTACCTGTAGTGTTGGTTATTGTATTGCCGCTGAGCGTGCTGCTTCTCATTATCGTGTCGCTGATTGAGTTGCTTCCTATCAATACGCTGCCGTCAAGGATGTTTACTGCAGTGTAGACTAAGTCTGAGTTTGTTGCTGCGCTTTGGTTGTTGCACGCAACAAATACTGGATTTACTCCAAGGCCAAGACCTGAAACGTTTGCTGAATGGCTCAATCCGTTTGAAGTTGTGAAGCTGTTGGTCATGCTTCCTTGTGCTTCATCTAAGAAGCTCCACTTACAGCTTGTAACACCGTTTGTGTTGAGCGTCATTATGAATGAGCTGTAGTTCAACAGGCTTCCTGATGCTGGCGTGATGTTTGCCTGCATTACTATTGGCGTGATTGTCAGGAATCTTGTAATGTTTCCTGCTGAAACGTTTGCATCGCCTGTGAACACTGCTGTTATTGGAACAGTTCCAAAGCTCGCAAAGCTGGTGTTGAATGTTAATGGCGTTGTTGGACTGCTGGTTGCCAGTGTACCGTTTACATACAAGTCAACTGGACCGCCTGCCGGGTTTGTCACGTTTGCAACAAATGAAACAGTATCGTTTACTTGTGCAGTTGTGTTTCCTGCAACACCGTTGATTGTTAATGTCAAGGCTGCAATTCCTGGCGTCACTGTGTAATTGAATGACGTTGTGTTTACATTGTCTGCTGCGTCAATTGCAAACCAAGTCATGCTGTGGTTGCCAACTGACAATGATGTCAGGTTGACTTGGTATGAGCTGCTGTTGCCTATTTGTGTTGCTGGTGCAATTGTGCTGTTGTCAACTAAAAGTGTTACAGCTGCAACGCCAACGTTGTCTGTTACTGCAATGCTGAATGTGTATAATGAAGTGAACATTGCAGGTGTGCCCGGTGTTGCAGATGTTATAGTAGTGAAAATTGGTGCAACTGTGTCTGGCACTGTTACAAACCAGGTTGTGTTGCTGCCGGTGTAATTCTGGTTACCTGCGAAGGTTGCTGTTATGTTAAAGCTGCCTTGTGTCGGGAATGTGATGTTTGCACTCAATGGTGACGCACCACTTGTAACAAGTGTCCCATTTCTGAATATTGAAACCGTTCCTGTCGCATTTGTCAGGTTTGCGGTTGTGTTAACAACTGTACCCTGTGGCACAGTTATGTTGCCTGCAGTTCCGTTCAAGAGCAATTGTAAGTCGCTTTGTGCTTTCAACACTATGAAGTTTGAGCTGTTGCTCATGTTCATGTTGTTTGCGCCGTCTTTTGCAATCCATTTGAATGTGTAGTTTCCTGCTGCAAGGTCTGTTACTGTTGTAGTATATTCAGTTCCGCTCTGTGAAACGTTTGTATAAGTAACTCCACCGAGTTCAAATGTGACATTGGTTATGTTTCCGTTGTCTGTCCAGTTGATGCTGAACGTGTAGTTTGCTCCTGGAGCGTAAATGCTTGGGTTTGGCGGTATTACTTGGCCGTCTGGAACAGGCGCTGTGCTGTCCGTTACCGTTAATACAAAGCTTCCGTTGCTGCAGTTTGCAAAGTCGCACGTTTGCAAGTTTACTGTAAATACTCCGTTCGTCATTGGAGTGAAGTTTATCATTCCTGTTGCGTTGTCAATGCTTAATCCTGTTAATGGAGGAGTTACATTGATCAAGCCAAACGTTATTGTATCATTTGTTGGGTCTGAGTCTGTTGCGTTTACGTCAAAGACAAATATTTGTCCTGCTTCTGCTACCTTGTTGCCTAAGTTTACAAATGCAGGTGCGTCGTTTATGTTTGTAATATTGATTGTGATGTTCTGCGAAACATTCTTGCCTGTGCTGTCAAACAAGTACAATGTTATGTCCATTGTTCCTGACTGGTTTGCTTTTGGTGTTACAATCAGCATGTCCGTGATTGTGTTAATTACCGCGTCAAACAATGAAGTGCTCAATGATGTTACAGGCGACAGGTTGCTCTGGTTTGCGATCTGCATTTTCCAGGTCAGTGAATTGCCGTTTGCATCTGGTCCGTCTTCTGGATCATTTTCGTACGGTGTCAGGTCGTGATTGTTTGGAACTTCTTCATAGGTGTTGATATTTGGCACGATCATGTTGAAGAATGGTTTGTCGTCTACAAAGTTCAAGAATAATGTAAAGGTTGCTTTTGCACTTAATCCATCTGGATCAATTGCTGTTATGTTGAATGTTCTTATGCCGTTTACGTTAAAGTCTGGAACGATTGTAACGCTTGGCACTGATGCGTTCGGAATAAGAGTAACGTTTGCCGGTTGCGTGACGTTGTATATCAATGGGTCATTATCTACATCAAAGAATACAAGTGATAAGTTGAGCGTGTAGCTTGTGCTTTCGTTGATTGCTGGTATTTTTGGCACGGAAATAACTACTGGAGCATCGTTGACTGGAAATACGTCGAAATCAACTGTTTCATTTACGAAATTTGTGCCGTCTGTAACAACGATTACAACACTGCCCAATCCATTTTCGTTTGGTTTTGGCAAAATTGTCAGGAACTGGCCGTCATCTATTCTTGCTGTTGCGAGAGTGCTTGGTGTTACTGAAAGCACACTGAAGACAAGTTTGTCATCTGCAGTGTCTGCGTCTGAAACATAGTCTCTTAAGTTTAATGCTCTGACTGCTGCAGTGTCTTCATTTGTTTCGATTTCTGGTATTGTTGAGAATACTGGAGCTGCTGCTCCGCCTGCAACTACACTGACTACAATGCTGTCTGTTGCTGTTGCGTTCTGCGTGTCGCTTAATTGGAATCTGATTGTGTTACTTCCAGTAAAGCCTGTGTCTGGTATGAATGTTACTTGGCCGTCTGGGTTGATGTCAACTGTAATGTCAGTGTCTCCACTGATGACTGTTAGCTTTAATTCTGAGTCGCGGTCTTGGTCGTCTTGTACGTATGGGAAGAAGTTGAAGCTTCTTGCGCCGTTTACTTGTAATTGGAAATTGTCAGGCAGGTTCATGTATGGTGCAGTGTTTGCAACTGATTCATTTTCTCCAGGGTGTAATACAACTGCTTTTGTTACGTCGCTTGTTACTCTTAAGTCGCCGCGCTTTGTGCTGAAGTTTGCTGCTGATACTGTGTAAGTGTACATTCCTTCAGGTACTATTGGGAACACAATTACTCCCTGCGCGTTTGTCAGGTTGCTTCCTATGCCCGAAAGGCTTACTGTTGCATTTTCTATTGGTAATCCGCTTGCTCCGTTGTTGACTGAGAATACTACTTTGTAGCTCATTGAGCCGATAACGTTCAACTGCATTGTTTCCGTGTCCTTTATTTCAAGCTGGCTTACTGGCAGGATTGAGTTTGAGAAACCATTAACTGTTATAGTATGTACGCCTGCTGCTGTTGGCGTGAATACGAATGAGTACGTGACTGGTGTTAAAGCGTCTGGGTTCACGTAAAGGGTTGTAATGTGGCTGAACACGTTTGTTGCGCCGTTTTTGACTGAGTATGTAACGTTAGTTTGTATCGGAGTTAATACACCGGAACCGTCTGCGTGGTTGGTTATCTTGTTATATGAAACAAGGACTGGCTGTCCAACGCGCGGGTGCGTGTTGTTGACTGTCAATCCGTTAAGTATTGTGTAGAACTGGCCTTGTGGCGCTGCAGCGAGTACTGAGAATGCTCCTTGTGCGTTCTGGTCTTCTGTTGAGGCGCACTGGTCGTCAACGACTTGTGCTGTTACCTTGACTGTGAAGTCTCCTGTTGCGCTTGGCAAATAGGTAAACTGCACAGGCACGGTGCTGTCTGCAATCAGTGAGTTTCCTTTGACTGCGCTGAATTCCTGCTGTTGTGAATGTATGACGTTGCTGTTCTGCAATACTTCCATCTTGACAATTGTGTCTGCGCCGTAGTATTCCTGCTTGAATTCTGCTGGTACATAACCAACATCATTGTCTGTAAGCTGGAATGCTGAGGATGTTTGCGCGTCAAGTTTTGCTGTGGTGTTAACTACTAATGGTATGTTTGGTTGTAATTCGTTTACAAAGTTTAATTCTGATACAACTGCGCGGCAGACTACTGGGTATTTTGTGAATTCTGCGTTTACAGTTATAGGTGGAGCGAGTCCGCTTTGTCCGCCTGTGTGTCTTGTTGAGTGTAATTCTAATGGTCTGTATCCTTTGCTGACAAAGAATCCTGCATAGCCGAATGGTGTTGCAAGTGCGTCTGGATACCTTATAGTAATAGTGCCGTCTGTTACAGATGGTCCATCTATAATACTGCCTGAGAATGGTGTTACTTGTGAACAGGTTGAATCATTGCAGTTGTACATGCTTACTTCAACATTGTTCTGGTTGAACACATAAGTAACGTCAACTGCTGCATAAACTGCTGGTACGATCAAAAGTGCAAGTAGTGCTAAAAGTATCTTTTTCATCTTGGACCTGTTCCCGGTGTGATAATATCAGTACCGCCTGACGATGGTGTTGATGAGCCTGACCCTGAGCTTCCGCTGTCGCTGCTCTTTTTGTGTCTGTTATAGGCCTTTACGAGGAAATATGTTGCTCCTCCTTCAACCACAATTGAGCCTGTTGATAATGCAAAGTCCCAAATGTCATCTGCAGTGCTTCCCTTTACGTTTGAACCCGTTCCTGCTCCGTATCTTTGCACTGCACCATCTTCAAGCAATTGAACTATGCTGTCTGGTGTTGCAGTGTCTTTTGAGAATGCAGGTCCTGCGCTTCTGTATGCAACGTAAAACTGCCATAATGGAAATATTGACCAGAGTCTTTCACAAATGCCAACGCTTGGCTCATCCGGCAGGTTTCCGTTAACAGTGCTTGCAAGGTCTGCAGTAATATATTTCTCTGCAGCTGCAACTTCTTCGTCTGTAAGTGCATTTATTGCGTGTGCTTGGTCGAGTATGCTTTTTGCGTGGAAGTAGTGTTTCTGGCCGATTTCGTGTTTTGAATGTCTGCCATATGCTGCTGCTTCTTTGCGTAAGTTTACCTTGATTGCTTCGTATAATTCTGAGATTTTCTTGTTGCCGAAGTCACCGTATGCCTCTCCAACAGGGCTTGCCTGATCAATTATGCCGCCCGTGCCGCCTACAGGATCGTTCATTATTTTCTGCCAGGCTTTTTCGCCATTTGCATAAACGTCAGCACCTGTGGTGCTTTTGCGGATTGCGCCTGCAAGTAATTCACTTTCGTTTATGGTGCTCAAGAAAAATTCGTGGTGATTAATGTCAGAACGTGCTATTGCAAGTTGAGCAATTCCGCCAATCATTTTGCCGTCAACTTCTTTTCCATCAAGCATCTCTCTGTTCCAGTTGAGCATTGCCTGCAGTTCTTTGTCATCTGCAAGTTTTGTTTGCAATGATTGTCTGCCTGCATATGATGCTTTTTCAACTTCTGTTCTGAGTTTTTTCAAGTTGTAATCAATTGCCAGAAGGTCTGTTTTTGAAACCGGCTCATATACAATTGCGTTGTATGAAACGTTATGCTTTATATCATTAACAACTGCACGTCTGACGTTTGCTGATTTTACAAGTTCATTGATTATTTTGTTTTGTTCTTTGATTGAATTGTAAGTTGCAACTTCTGGTCCTGTTGCGGCAAAAGTTCCGTTCTTTGCTGCAGCGTCAATTACGCCGTCAAGCGTTGGAGGTAACTGGTAAATAGCCGGAGACTTTGTTGGATCAAGTGCTTCTGGCGAGAAATGGGCTTTTTCAACATCACTTAACGATGCTTTGTAATCCTGTGTTTCTGCCACTCTTTTGATTCGTGCGCGTGCTTCTGGGGTTGCTGGGTAGTGCCCGCCTGCGTTGAAACATCCTGCGAGGGTTGCTAAAAACGCTCCTGTAACTGCAACTTTGCCGAAGAAGCTAGATCTTGATGTTACTGATTCAAGTGATTCGTTTGTATCGTTATCCATGGTTTTGATACCCCCAGAGAGGAGTAAAAGAAACACCAATATATAAAGGTTTCGTTTAATTAGCACTATCAAGTGACAACATAATAGAACGGTTTAGACTATATATTAGAAGCTATATAAAGAAGGGCATTAAAAGGACTTATCGTCGAATGAGCGCATTCATCGCCAGATAAGTATCCCAAACACACAGCGTCCGGCAGCGCGCCTGCAGGGAAGGGTTAGTATCGACATAAGTGGTTTCTATTTCATTCCAGTGCCAGCCGCCTACCCAGATGCCGCTCTTTTTCTCGAACTTGTAATTATATGTCAGTTTTTTGCGATGGCCATTTGGATTATATGTTTTCTTGAATTCAAGCACCGTTGGCGTCATCACGCCAGTAATGCGCGATGTTCCGCAATCATCTGACAACCGTCCTTCAAGGCGCTGCCCCTTAAGTTCAAAATCTCCACCAAATAGATACCTGCCTGAACCGTCTTCTGTTCGCGAGTCCCAGAACCATCCAGCAACTATATACAAAGAATGATTTACTTCAAGTCTTGTCATAGTAAACAAGAAATATGAGCGCCATATAAAATTTTAGAAAAATTACTTTTCCAGAAGTTCCTTAATCTTTGCTTCAAGTTTTTCAAACGCACCCTCGTTTTTCGATATGTCCTCTCAGCGGGGTGTATACTTTAACCAAGCACTCGCACCGATTGCCAGTATCTGTACAGTCTTCCAACACCTCATCGAATGGACTTGCATCACAATTTTGTGAAATGCAATTGTGATTCGCAATTTTGTGGCATACCTCTTCGCTCATTTCACCAGTTTCACGGTCTTGAATAGTACACCTGCAGAATCGACGGCTGAGAACAGGGGTATCAGCGCATGAGGTCACCAGCTTGCTCTTTTTGATGTCGTATTTGCAGCTATACCAACCGCACGCATTTGAGTTTGGTTTGCAGATTTCGAATTTTATACTACCGTCACGCAATTTTACCTCGCAACCACACGAACAGACACCGGCACGTTGTCCCATTCCACAATCGCGTACCACTGTATCCCCTTCTTCGTGTGGACAACTGTGAAATTTCGGGCAATCCACTCGCAGCTGTATTGGAGGATTGTCTGGCGGGAAATCTCCGTGACCTAAATGCGCTGCTTCCGCGGATTTATCAACATTAATGATAAACCAGTATCGTGCGTCAGGACGATTTTTGTGGCATAAGTCAACTTTTTCCTCAGTCGGTGTAGGCGTGAACGATATCTCAGTCGGTGTCGGCGTTGAAGTCGGATCGGGTGTCGGCGGAGCAGTAGGTGTAATTGTAGGACTAATTGTTGGTGTGGGGTATTGTGCAACCGTTGCCAATATTACAATTAGTGAAGCAATTACTGCCACTATCATAACAGATAAACCAAAAGAACCTTGTGTGTTTCTCATCTTCTAATCCGCCTCGCGTAAATATAGAATAATTGCACATTAGTCTATTTATTAATTTAAGTAACTACTTTAAGAAAGTTAACATAGAACAAAAAAGATGAAAATTCACTCGTCGCTCCAGTCTTCTGCAGCTGGCTCTTCGGTTTCTTCGGTTTTTTCTTCAGAAGCTTCTAAATCTTCTTCATACTCGACGTCGTCGTCCTTGACTGCAAGGTCTTTCTCGTCGTCCTTGACGTAGTCGTCGTTTGTTTCTTCTTCTTTATCTAATTCTTCGTGTTTTTCTTCCTTCTTTTTGGGCAAACCAACCACCTCGAAATTCCACTGAATTTTGAGACACGCTGAACTTGCTCAGCACTGCCCCGAAAGTTTTCCAAAATTATAGTCTTCGTGAATGTGCTCTGCGTGACGGCCTGGCTTTTTCTGAACCCATGCCTTTGTTCAGCAGACCGCGAGTTCTTCTGCCGGCGCTGGTTAATCCACGGAATACTCTTCCAGGCTGCCTGACTGCAACCATTCTTTTGTCAGCCAGCACGCTTGGGTGTGCGCTGTCTGCAAAGATTACTTCAAACCAATAATGTTTGCCGTCTTCTGTTACATAATATGAGTTGAGAACTTCACAGTTTGGATATGTTTGAGCAGCTCTTTCTTCTGCTATTAATTGGTAATTCTTGCGCAAGTTCATGCGCGCGCCCATGTTGTGTGAATGTCTTCCACCGCTCCAGTCTGGTCTTCGGTGCGAGCCTCTGCTGACTCTTTGTCTTGCAATAAACACGCCAAGTTTTGCCCTATAACCAAGTGCGCGTGCCCTGTCAAGTCTTGTAGGATGTTCTATTCTGTTAGTGGCAGGCTCGCGTCGCCATGCTATTAAGCGGGCACGCTTCAAATCTGCCGTCATCTGGTTTTCCCGCCAGTTCTGCACTAAATATTTGTAGACACCCATGTGTTTGCGGTTATAGTGGGGGCTTTTTAAAGCTTTCGAAATCCCTTGAGGGATTTCGAGAGCCCCGAAAATCTAGGATTTTCGATGCTTTCTAAAGAGAATTTTGAATATCTATCAAAATAGTCAAAATTCTCTAAGAGGACTTTGACAAAAATATAGTTATTCAAAGTCCTCTATAGAACAGTTCCGCAATATCTGCAGTTCAATACTTGTTTTTCGTTGTCAAAAGTAGCGTCTTTGTCGTAATGCATGATATGCTGGCATCCCTTGCAGTGCGGCTCTACCATATCTACTGCATCAAAGTATTTTATTGGCTCCATTGTCACTCCCTCCAGTACTTGCCTCTTTTAAGATGTAGTTTCTATATGATTGTCTTTCAGCGTTTTATATTTAACCTGTAGAATTTATATAAAACTTAATCTTTTTCATCATGTGGTATGGAGCCCTTTATTCTGAAGTCTGTTTCCGGCCAGCTGTACGTTTTTCCTTTGTACGAGAATTCCGTGGCATACTCAAGCTGTTCCTTGATTTTTTCAGGCGTAATGCCGTCCTTTGTCATTTGAATTCCAAGCCTGTACTTTTCGACACCTTTTCGGAATAGCGGCTGTCCTCTGTAGGTGAAGCGTAAAAGGAATTCTAAATCATTTTCAGACGGCTGGAATTTCTGTAGTGTTGGCTGGCCGAAGTCAAGGCTGTACATTGCATCTACAATGCGCGCCATTGTTTCGTTTGGGCTGAAAATATCATTCAGCCTTTGCTCATTTAAGCTGCCTTTCAGCTCGCCCATAACGGAATCAAGTCGTGACATATTTAAGTCTGAAAGGTTCATTTTGCGTAGAGAACGCATTTCTTTGCTCAATTCGTGAAACTTATTTTCAGAGTTGAGGCGTTTTTCATATGTTTCACGCCTGCCAAATTCATTGGCTTCGATTTGCTTTTTTAGTTCTGCAACACGTGCTTCGTGTGCTTTGTCTTGTGCCGCAAAAACAATAGTGTAGATCAAATCGCTTGCTTTTTCAGTATCCTTTCCTAAGCTTGCGTGCGGCTGAAGCAAACTTGCTTTCTGCTCAACTTCTTTTTCAATGGATGAAATGCGTTCAGGTGTAAGTGCTGAATTGCCAAGCGGGACAAGACTTTGCTCATACCATTTTTTTAGGCTCATAAACTCTTCTCGAAGCTTTGTGTATGATTCCTGGACGCGTTGGAGTGTTTCATTTGCTTTTGTCCTGTCTGCTTCTGATATAAATCCAAGAGTTTTTTCTGGCATTTCTTCAAGCTCTTTTGAAATCTTGGTTTGCTTCTCTAATGATTGGATCAGAAGGTTTGAGTAGAAAGAGGCAAGGTCGTTGATTTTTCTGTTAATTGCATCCAGTCGAAGGCTGATGTTGACATCTTGTTTGAGTTTTGCGTATTCTGGCTGCATCATTTTTGCATTGCAGTGTGCTGTAACGTCTGCTTCAGTTGGCCCTTTGTAGTTTTTGCCAAAGAAAACTCCCTTGTTTCCTTCGTGATCAAATATTACGTGCCAGAGCTCGTGGTCTACAGCATCGATAAGCTGCGCGTCTTCCTCTGGCTTTTCGCTCATTGGCAGTATGATTTGGTCGTCTTTTTCGCTGTATGCGGCAATGTGGCCGATAAGTTTTTCACTTTTCATCTTTTTTTCACGAACTAAGCTGACCCATTCAGTGCCTTCTGCAGTGGTATAGTTTTGACGCACAACATCTGCTGCCCAGGCATCCTGTTTTCGCATCTCTTTTTCTATGAGTTTTCTCAATTGTGCTTCGTCTTCAGATTCCGCTTGATTATCGCTTACAGGCCTCTGCACTTTGACAGTCTGCTCAATAGGCTGAATTACCAATTTTTGCTTTGGTTTATCGCATCCTATAAGCGATGCTCCTGCCATCAAGAGCGCTGCAAGTGTCTTTTTCATAAATAGAATTAATAAAGGGACATATTTAAATCTTTCCCATATTCACCACTATAAAGTAATTAAACAATACAAAGGTTTAAAAATAAGGGTATATTCACCCGTGTTAGTCGAGTGCATGAAATGGAAACTGGTTTTTTGAATGGGGAGAAGCGAAGTCCGGGCGTGTACGTGAAATTTGGCTCTGAAACACACCTGTTTGACTGCGGCCGGGCATCTTATGGAATGGACCTTGTCAAGCCTTTGACAAATGTTTACATTTCTCACACCCATATGGACCATTTCGTCGGCTTTGACGAGATTGTTGGCTTAAAGCAGCATGCAGAAAACAAACGCGTGACTGTTTTTGGTCCGAACGGAATTACCAATTCCGTGCGTTCAAAAATCAAGGCATACACGTGGAATCTTGCAGGTCGTGGCGCCGTTCTTGTTGACATTTGCGAACTTGACAAGGGTGAAATGACTAAAACTTCTATTTCCATTTCTGATGATCTTGAAGGAAAAATTACCAGAAAAACACAATTAACAGGAGACGTCATTCACCAAACTCCTGATTATCGCATTCGTTTTGTTGAACTGAATCACGGAATTCCTTCACTCGGATATGTGTTCGAGGAATATGATCGCGTTGGAATTTCCAAGGAAGCGCTGGCTGATTCGAATTTACGTCCTGGTCCCTGGCTCGAGGCTTTGAAAACCCAGGCTGAAAAAGAAACAAAACATCCTATGCACATTGGTGGAAAGCAGTATCAATTTGATGAGCTTTCCGCTCTGCTGGAAACACGCAAGGGCAAGCGTGTTGTTTACGTTACTGATTTTGTGTTCGAGGATGGAACCATAGAAAAGGTTGCACAGATTGCAAAAGGCGCAGATATTTTATATTGTGAATCCAATCATTCTTCTGTTGATGTTGACATTGCAAGGAAGAATCATCACCTTACTGCTTCGCAGGCAGCTGAAATTGCAAAAGCTTGCAATGTGGGAGAGCTTGTGCTGATGCATTTCAGCCAGCGTTATGATCCTGAACAGTTGATTGCTGAAGCAGCACAAATCTTTGAGAAAACACGATGAAGTTGATAGAAGCATTCAGGAATAAAGGAAATATCGCGCGCATTGTAGTTGAAGATACTGTTTTCCAGGTTGCTGAAGGGTCTGTCGATGTGAATGGTGAGATTATCCCAAAGACTTTGAAGGATGCTGTTGACACTCTTTTTTATGCTGGATTTATGGAAAGAAGTCCTAATGTTGTGTATGCTTTAACGACTAAAAAGAAGCCCGTTGTTGTGAAGTTTTCATATGCCAATGGAAAACCAATAAATGGAGCGGCAGATATTTGGACAAAAGCTCCTAATGTGAATGCGGCATTATGCGATCTTGCCCGTCAGGCCGGTAAAGAGGGTATCTTGCTCATTCCGCCAAATTTTGATGCAAATGAAGCGAATGTTGTAGAGGATGCAGTTCATAAAAATGGAAACAGTTTTTCTCAGCTTGTCGAATACAAGGGAAAAGTATACGATGGTGCACTGAAACACCCTGAACTCGAGACGTTCATTGGATTCTCATTTGGTGATCCGTTTGGAGGCTCATTTTCTGTTCGATATATGTACAAAGGTTCTGATATCTATCGCAGTCCGCTTGCTGATGAATTGCCAAAGCCTGGCGATATCCGTCATATTCATCGTTGCGAGTTCCAGATTACAACTGTTGAGCACGAGAAGTTTGAAAGAGAGAATGATACGCTCTGTCCATCATCCAAGACATTCAAGCAACTTCTAAAAGCAAACCTTTGCTATAACGGGTATCTCGGCAAACAAACTAGGCCTTGAGAAGTTCTGGGAAATCAATTCCGAATTTTTTCCTCATGAATTCGTATGGATCTGAGATTTCGAGCTCTTCACAGAGCTGAAAGACATATTGGCGTATCTCATCCAGATTTTTTGCTTCTGGATGTTTTGCTTTTGACATTATGTTGTGGAAAAGATCAATTTTTTCAGTTCTTAGCTGTTTGCTTTCATACTTTTGAATGGTTAAAACGTGCTCTATCAAGTCAATAAGCACATTTCTCTCTTTGAGGAAATTAATAGCTTTTGCGTATAGCTCTTCATAATATAAATAGAATACTTGCTTGATTCCCATCATTGCAAGCATGACAGCGCATCCTTCTTCTATCTCGACGTATCTGCCTGATGCGTCAGAAAAGTAATTTCTAAGCTCTTTTGGCAGGAATACGCCGTCATATACGTAATACACTTCTGATTTTGTCCTTTCAGGATCCAAATAAACTTCATAAACAGGTACTCCTGGCATGAAATCTACAGTCCAGTATTGTGCCTTTGGCATTCGTAGCTGCGCTCTTTTCCATGTTATTGTCTGCCCCATATATTGTGCGTCAGTATGCCGAACCACTTTCCAGCTCAGAACATTGTTATTCTCAGTCTGCAATTGAAGGACTTTTTTTCTGTAGCATGGCAAGCTGGAAATGAATATCGTTGACCCGGCAACGTCATATTTCTTTTTGCTTGCCTGTATTAATGCATTATCTTCCGCGTGCCTGCCGTGTTCTGGCAGGATGCGTTCGCTGTTGCCGCTGAACAATTCTTCGTGTTCTTTGGTTACCAATATTGCCGCTACGCGCTCCTCATTTGCCTGAATGCGGTAACGATAGATGCTGAAAACAAGAGCGAGCGCATATATGATGTATCGATTGGCCGGGTCAGGGAGCTTGCCTTCAAAGAAGTCAAGTGTTTTTTGCAGGATGCGCAGAATGTTGCTCGCTATAATGGATGCTCCTTTGAAATCATTTGGAGACCTGAAAGGGTTTTGACGCAATTTGTTTTCTTCATTTGAAAGCACTGAACGCCTGTCTTCAAGAAAGGCTGGCGATTCTTTTCTTGCGAAATAGTTAAACGCGTTTAGCCGCGCATCAAATTCGCTCAGCATTGAAGGAATTTTTGAATAATCATTTGCTTCTATAGCGTCAGATAACCGCACCGTCAGGTCTAGCAGCTGCTGCGCTGTTTTCTTTAACTCGTTGCTCACCATTTTTTTATTGATAAATAGAAGGAGGTGTTTTAAAGTTTTGCCTAAAATCCCGCCAGCGAGCTCTGCTTTGTGGAACTTACCAAGTCATCCACTTTTATTCCTAAAACTGCAAATATTCTTTCTACGCCTGGCAGGACTTGATTCTGTATGTAATATTCTCCGTCATACTCTTCCTGCGTTGTTTCTTCCGGCAGCTTGACCTTATCTCTTATCTTGCCTTTGCCTTTGATGACTACGTAATGAATTACGCTTCCTGCTCCTACCGATTGCCCTTTCGCTTCCATTCTTTGCGCGGCTGCAACGTGAGGTCCGATAGCTGCATAAGAGCTTGTTCCTTTTGATAATGCCGTGTGAACAACTACTTTGTCCAGCGGAATTGCGTTTTTTCTCAGTTCGTCAACAACCGTTTTCACATAATCTTTTGCTTTCTTTGCGTCGTGCTCTTTCAGGATTATTTCAAGCACTTTTCTTTGGACGTCTTTCGCAATTGCACTCCAGTTTCTTCTGACGCTTTCAAAACCTTTGATTTTCATGTTGTTTTTGTCATCAATCAAAGCATATTTTTTCTTCGCCCCTGATTCTCCTGCTTTCAGCGAAACAAAGATGCCTGCTGGATAATGTCCTTCATAGTCAAGCTCCATTAATCCGGGAAGGTCTTTGTTAATTTTTTCCATTAATGCCAGAGCATCCTCTTTCGTTTTCTTATCCAAAAGCAGGAACACTGAGTCAGTATCTGAATAAAGGACCGTAAATCCGGCTTGCCGTGCAGATTCAATTGCCTTATGAATATAGTGTCTTGCCCAAGCTGTTGTGCTCTCAGCGCATTCTATACTATAGTATCTTGCCGGCGCAAATCCCATATAGCCGTAAAAGCTATTTGCAAGCACTTTCAGCGCTTCCGAACGTGCAGCAAGCAGCGGGTCTTTTGATGTTTTCAATTGTTTTTTAATTTCTCCTCTGCGTACAATTAAATCTGAAATTACCGTGCTAAAGAGTCCTTTTCTTTTTGCACAATACCAGAATGTTCCTCTTTCTGTTTCTACATTTGGTGTATCTTTGCAGCAATCACAGTTCAGTGTTCCTTTGCTGATATTGTGCGAAGCAATTATGCTCGGGTACAGGCTTCTGAAGTCAAATACTGCTATGTTCTGGTAGAATCCTGGTTTTGGCTCGTAAACAAACGCTCCTTTGATTCTGTCGCCCATTCTGGCAAGTTCGTCTCTTTTGTTCGGCCTGTTCAACAATATTTCATTTCTGGCGCTTGCTTGGTTCATCAAGTACCATTCTACGAATGTTGAGAATGTCATTCTGTTTATGTCGTATGGCGGCAGCCTGATTATTCTTACAAACTCGATTAAGTTAGGCAATACTTTTTCTGTAAGCTTATACGTTAAAATACAATCCTGCAGGTTATACCTGCAATACTCTTCAAGTTCTTTTCCGCCCTTGTCCCATGCTTTGAAGAACGTTTCCATGTCTACTTTGTGTTTTCTTTCTCCAAGCAGTTCTCCGGCAACTGCATCAAGTGAATAACTGTCTGTTTTTAGCGAGCGAGCAATGACTTTTCTGATGAATTTGAAGATGTCTATGTGCGCTAATCCGGCGATTTTTGCCTCTGACTGTTGTTTGCCGAAAATTTCAAGGTTACTGTAATCAAGGCCAATGTCTATCTTGACTTTGTTCACCTTAGCGCGCTCATCAATGTAGGGAAAGTCAAATCCGTCTGTGAAGTAGCCTACAATCATGTCCGGACCGAAATCATTCACAAGTTCCACAAATCTTTGCAGCATGTCTGCTTCTGTCGGCACGAATTCTATATACTTTTCTTGCGTCTCAAACTTTTTCCACGTTACAACTCTTGAGAAGTCTTTGCCGTACAAACCTATCATTAGAATGGGATTCTTTTTCGGGTTCATTTTATTGTCCGGATTATAAGTCTCAATGTCAACAGCAAGCAGTTTCGGATTAAGTATCTCATCGCTTGCTGGCATTATCTTCTCTGCTTTGATGCACGGTACTCTTGACTGCCACGGAACTTCTTTGCCTTCAACTGTTGTCAATGTTAATGGAATAATTCCTTTGTCAATGAGATATCTGCGCGTGTAAAGAATGTCGTATTCGTAGACTCCGTCCACGCCAGGCAGTTCTTTTGCCAAATCTTTTAGCGCTGGAACTCCTTTTGGTATGTTGACAAAAACTTTGAAAGCGTCTATTGGATGTTCATTCAAGTTTTTCTTTACTTTTTCTATTTTGACAACTTGATAGTCATCTTGTTTTAGTGCCTTTAGTACTTCTTTATCCACGTTGCCAACAACGTAGAAGTATGGCTCAAAGTCCTCATCCAGTACGCAAATCTGTTTTCCTTCTGTCGTGCGGCCGTAGAGCTGTATTATTGGCTTGCCGTTCTTTACCGTATATGTTATATCCGTCGGATAAAAGTTTGTCACGAGAATTATTGCTCTCTGTTTGGTTTTAAATGTTGCGGGACTACGGCGTCCACAATCTTTTCTAATATGCTCATTTCGAATGGCTTAGACATGAATGCATTGGCTCCTTGAGCTTTTCCAATATCAATGTCCATTGAGCTCATGAGTACGACTGGAAGTTGCTTTCCATCATACTTTTCTCTTATTTTGTCGAGAAGCCAGTAACCTCCTTGGCTGTTAGGCTGACTTATATCTGTTATAACTGCGTGCACTGAGACAAATTTCTCCATTCCTTCTTCAGCATTTAATGCTGTCGAAGCAATGTAGCCCATTTTGCGGATTTTTGTTGACAATGCTAAGCGAGTTGTTCCGTCATCTTCAACTATCAGTATGCGTTTCTGTGGAGAAGTGTGTTTCGTGATTATTCCTTGTAATTCAGAAGTTTTAAATGGTTTCATCAAGACTTCATCCACGCCAAGTTCTTTGTAATCTCCATATTGCACATTTCCGCCGGTTGCGAATACAACTCTTCCTTTATATCCTGCACCGCGCGCCATTCCTGCAAAAGACAAGTTTTGCTTGTTCACGATTAGGAGTTTCGCATCTGGCAATTTGTTAAGAACATCTTCGCGCGAATCTGTGGTATGACAGTCTATCTCAGCAAGTGCGCTGACATTACGATACATATTCCAGAGTTCTTTGTGCGAATCAGCAATGACTGCCAATGGCATTTCGTCTTCCATATCATAGTCTGACTTATTCAACTTTATAAAACTATCTGCTATAACCCCTACACAGTAACAACAATCTATTTAGCAACCTTTTTAAACGCAGAATAAATTGCAGTTACATGGCTTTCCCAAAAGAGGTACTGCCAACTGGCGTTTCGCAGCGTTGCCCTAAATGCTATAAGATGACGCTGTCGTTTGACCCTGAAACAAATAGAATTATATGCAGCGCCTGCGGCTATGAAGCCAAACTAAGAGTGTGATACTATGAGTGAAATACATAATGCGCAAAGAGTTGGTGTATTTGTTGACGTGCAAAACCTGTATTATTCTGCAAGGTTTGTCTACAATGCGCACGTTAATTTCAAGGCAATTTTGCAGGATGCAGTTAAAGGCAGGACTTTGGTCCGCGCTTTGGCATATGTTATCAAGACTGAAGATCTTAGCAAAGAAAAGTTCTTTGATGCTCTTGGCCATATTGGTTTTGAGATTCGTGCTAAGGATTTGCAGATATTTTACGGCGGTGCAAAGAAGGGCGACTGGGACATTGGCATTGCAATGGACTGCATCGAGCTTGCTCCCAGACTTGACACGATTGTACTGGTAAGCGGCGATGGCGACTTCGTACCGCTTATCGAACACTTGAAGCGCGCATTGGGCTGCCGTGTTGAAGTAGTTGCATTCGGCAAGTCTGCAAGTGCAAAATCTATTGAAGTTGCAGACGACTTCCTTGACTTGGATAAAGACACGAAAAAATATTTGATAAAGCCGACAAAGAGGCTGCCTGTTTCAAAAGAGGTTGAAACTCATCATATGGGGGTTGAAAATGGAAGTAAGCGAACAAAACTTTGAGCAGGAAGTTTTGAAGAGCGACAAGCCTGTCGTGGTTGATTTCTGGGCTCCTTGGTGCGGCCCCTGCAAGATGATTGCTCCTGTTGTTGACAAATTGTCACATGAAATGAAGAATGTGAAGTTTGCAAAGCTGAACGTTGATGATAACGCAAATCTTGCCCAACAGAATGGCGTGCTCGGTATTCCTTGTTTGATTGTGTACAAAAACGGTGAAGAGGTTGACCGTGTTGTCGGCTTTCAGGACGAAGCTACGCTAAAAAAGAAGCTGACAGCGATTCTTGGCTGATGCTCGCCATCATTAATTTCAAGGCTTATAAGAGTTCTACAGGATTGAATGCAATTAAATTAGCAAAAATTTGCGCAAAACTTGCCAAGAAGGCTAATATTGTTGTTGCAGTCCAACCAGCCGACATTCTTGCAGTTGCCGGTACAAATATTCCAGTTCTTGCCCAGCACGTTGACGCTATCGAGTTTGGTGCAAAGACTGGCTGGATTCTTCCTGAAAGTGTTCAGCAGATGGGAGCTATTGGCAGTTTAATTAATCATTCTGAGCACCAGATTCCTTTGGCGCAGATTAAGGCAACAATTCAGCGCTTGCGTTCTTTGGGAATGCTGTCTGTTGTCTGCGCAAGCACTCCTGCAATGGCTGTTAAAGTTGCAAAATTCAAGCCAGATATTATTGCGATTGAACCTCCCGAGTTGATTGGCGGAAACATCTCGATTTCGGAAGCAAAACCTGAGATAATAACGCGCACAACGCATAAAATCAAAAACATTCCTATTCTGTGCGGCGCAGGTGTTCACTCGCGCGAAGACGTCGCAAAAACCATCAAGCTTGGTGCAAAAGGCATTCTTGTTGCCCACGCCGTTACAAACGCCAAGAATCCCGAGAAGGCGCTGAAACAGTTGGTGAGTGGATTTAACCGCAAAAAAAGCAGAAGCTTCTGATGGTTATTGATGCGAAAGGCCTATAAATGACAAGATCTCTTAATGTCATATGGGGAACGATCTTCTCGATCAGGTAATGGGGTGTATGTTTGGTCTTGCTGTTGGCGATGCTTTAGGTTTGACTGTTGAACGTATGAGTCCTGACGAGATTTGGAAACAACACGGTGTTCATAAGGAAATAATTGGTGGAGGTTGGCTTTCTGTTGAACCTGGAGAGGTAAGTGATGATACCGATATGGCATTGTGTCTTGCCAATTCACTTATTGCTTGTTCAGGATATGATATTTTTGATGCTGCGAAGAAATACGTCGAGTGGATGGAAAGTGGTCCAGTGGACATGGGGGTTACAACAAGAACAGCTTTGAAGGCATTAAAGCAAGGAGTGAGTCCAGTCTCCTCCGGGGTACCTGCACCTTCTGCTGCTAATGGAAGTGCTATGCGTTGTGCCCCGATTGGGATTGTTTATTGGAAGGACGCGAAGAAAAGGGCGCATTATAGCAAGGAAGATTCTTCAATAACACATGCGAACTCTTTGTGTTTGTCTGCCTGCGTGTTGGTAAATGAGCTAATTGCACAATTATTGGCAGGTGCCTCCCTACCCGAAGCTCAGCAAAAAGCCGCTGAGCTTTCCATTGATGGGAGATTGATTTCTTGTCTCTATCAAAAATCTGCAATGTTTAGGCCATCTGGCTACATCATAGATACTATTCAAGCAGCATCATACGGCCTTTTCACTCGCACTTCATTTGAAGATACGCTGATAGCTGTTGTTAATCAAGGAGGGGATGCGGACACCACCTGTGCAATAGCAGGTGCTATCGCGGGGGCTCATTACGGCTTTAGTGGTATTCCGAAGCGTTGGGTCGATAAACTTTTAATTAAGAAAGAACTAGAAAGAGTATCAAAAGGTCTTTTTGATCTCGCAAAACGATAAGAATAACAAACCTTCTCCTTCAAACGCCTATTTGTTTAATTGTTTATTTAAAGGTTCAAACAAGTGCTCGTATTTTTTGCGGAGAATGTCAGTTTGCTGCTGCAGTTCTAAATCAGTATAAGAACGCTTGAGTTCTTCTTTTTCGTTTATGTATGTCTTTTTGTCACGCTCGAATAATAGCTGGTTGTGCGCATCGGTTTCACTATTGTTTGTTAGTACAACTTGTTGTCTGAAAGTTTCTTGTGGCGATTGAAGCAGCGCTACATAGCTTCCATCTGGCCCGGTTTGTACTATGGCAAGTTTTCCGTCGTTGAAGGTGAGGAGCACTTCTCCAAGGTCCGCACCTTTCCTTCCCAAACCGCTGAAAAGGTCCAGCAGAACACGGTTGTCGTTTCTTTGCCTGCTTATGAAAGGAAATTTGGCATAACCGTTAACATAATTCATTACAGTGGACTCTTCCTGGCCAACGAGTAATTTTAATTTTAGAATGATGAGTTCGTCTAGTACAGCCAGCATTGCACTTCTATTATTAGCAACGCCATAAAGTCGTTCGCGATATGAATAATCATTGGATAAAACATCTATGGCTTTTGAGTAGAGTTCTATTTTGCTGTCAAGGTCCAGATTGCCAACAGCCATATTTCCAAGGACGCGTTCTACAAGTTCTGCGTTCACTGGTGTAACCAGTATGCGTGAGATATCTTCGCGTGTTGCATAATCTGCTGTTGGTTCTATTGAAGCTGCCTTGAATCCCAACATTTGTCTGTGCAGTTCAGCGCACGCAAATTCCGTTGCCCCTTCTCCGTCTTGTTCCAATGCTTTTGGATGATCTGGGCGTTTTTCCAGGAGCGCAATGACACGTGAAAGATTTCTCAAGCCGGTCTCAAAGGTTTCTATTTTTTGCCTTTGTGCTGAAGTTTCTCGCAAGTTTCGATCTTTGAAGTCTGCATAATCATCTTTTTTGAACGTTTCATATGCTTTTATGGCATCTTCATGTAATTTTTTCAGCTCTAAGATTTTTGCGTCGAGCGAGTTATCAGTTGATGTTGAATCTGCACGTAACTGGTTAATTCCCTTAGTCGTTGTGTCACCAAGCTCCCATCCTTTTTTTTGCAGTGCTACGATGGAACGCACTAATTGCGCATATTGTCGCGCTTGTTTTGTTGCCTGTTCTTCCAGTCCTACTGCGTAACTGTCAATTGAAGAAACTGACATTCGCGCGTTTAAGTCTTCAATGCTTTTAAGCAGAATGTCATAGCGCGCGTTTACTTCCATTGTTTTTTTCTGCGCCGTGGCTATATCTTCTCTTAGTGACTTTGCAGTCATTTCAGATTTTGCCGTGTATGCGAGAAATTCTTCTTCTTTGACAGTGCTTGCGCATCCTGCTGTGGCGAGAGCGCCCAAGAAAAGTAATCTGCGTAATATTTTGTCAATCATTTTTTTCCCCAGGCCTTGGCGGCACTTTTTTCCGCTTTTCCTTTTGTTGCTGGTATAGATTCTCAATCTTTTTTTCAAAAATCGCCACATCCCGTTCAAATGTTTCCAGCGCTGTTGCGCGTTCTTCTGGTTTTGCTGAGTTTAACGCTTCAATTTTTTTCTGGAGGTCTTCTGCGCTTAGTTCGATGTTGTTGCGGAATTCAACATATATGGAGTAGCTCCATTCCTGGACAGTGCGATGGTAGACGAGATTCTGCTCGAGATCGTGAAATGCTTTTTTTTGGTTTGCAAGGCGTGTGTCGTGGTTGTCTATTCTTATCCTGTCTTTGTAAACGCCATCTGCTGGCTTTTCAGCACTTTCAGGATTGCCGATCGCTGGTTTTGCAGTTTGCTCGAACCATCTTTTTTGTTGTTCCAAGTCAGAAACTGTTGTTCTGCGGGTGCGTTCAAGCTTTTCTCCCTCTGTCTTTAATTTTTCAGTGAGATCGTTGTAGTCTTTTTGAAGTTGTTCAAGAATGTCTGCCTTTGCTTTCCCAACGAGTGGCATGAGCTCAGGTATGCTTGTGCGTTCTGTGACAAGTTTTTTGAGGTCAGTTAATGCTTTTTCGTACCGGCTGTCGGCAGCGGTAAGCTGTTCGCGGATCATTTGTGCTGTTTCTTCATCTTTTTTTCTCGCTGCTTCGTATTCTGTCCTTGTTATTGTATCTGCACAGCCGGTTATTGCAAGAATTCCTGTCATGACCAATGGTCTGGCTATTGAATAGGCCTGTCTCAGATACTTTATCATGCTTTTTTTCAGATGCTCTCATTATATAAAGCTTCCGAACTATAACCACTGAAGAGTAGGTGTATTTCTGCTCTGTTAAGTAACCTTTTTATACGATAGCTGCTCTTAAGTAAATATGCCGGATGATAAGGATTCGACTGACGGGCCTCAAGAAGAAGGCCAGAATGCAGGTCAAGAAAGCAGCCTCCCAGACTTCCTGAAAAATATAGATGAATCGTTGCTTGACGCATCCATCGGTCCCAAGCCACCGAAACCAACGCCTGAAGCGCAAGGTGCCGGGCCCTTGGAGACGCTTGTTGTTGGTGCTGCAGAACAGATTAATCCGCCGGTTGACTTGCAGAAATTGAAAGTGGGCGACAGGGTTGACGCGTATCAAATTGAAGAAAACCCGGACAAGGAGTCCAATACAACTTATATTGGAGAAGGAGCGAGCGGAATTATTTACCGTGCACGGCATATTAAATTAAAACGGCAGGTGGCATTGAAGTTTTTGAAGAACACCAATGCGTCTCCTATAGAACTTGAGCAATTTGAGACTGAAGCAACTTCACTTGCGAACCTTCAAGGAAGAAACATACTCCAAGTTTATGACTTTTCTGAATGGAAGGGAAACATGTTTATCGCAATGGAATTGCTTGAAGGCGGCTCAGCTAAAAATCGGATGGATAAGCAGTTCGGAGTGCCCACCTCTTCAGGCATTTGGAGAAATCTCACGAAGATTGTAAAAAAGGAAGAAGTACCGGCTGGGGAGCCTAAGATAGAGTATATCTGCAACCAAGCTGACATAGATTATTTCGTAAACACGGTGATTCAAGTTGCAGAGCAGCTTGAAATCGCACATGATAAAGGAATTCTGCACAGGGACATCAAACCAGGAAATATCATGTATAAAGATAAAGAAAAGAATAAAGATAAGGCGACGCTGGCTGATTATGGTCTTGCAATGCTGATTAAGAAGCAGGAAAGTACAATGACCGTCGGCACGCTTGCTTACATGGCGCCTGAACAAGTAAGCGGCACTGATCCTGTTGATGTACGAACTGACGTGTTTGGTATTGGTGCAACATTGTATCATATGTTGGCAGGGGAATACGTGCATAACTTCCAAGGCCAAAGCTTTGCTGAACGTGCCGCAACTATTCTTAATGGAATCCCAACAAACATCCGTCTTCTTAACAAAAAGGTTGACAGGAATCTGGCAGCAATTGTTCACAAGGCTACTGCAAAGGATCCCGATAAGCGTTATGAGTCTGCAAATGCATTTTATGATGATTTGAAGCGCTGGATGGATGGCAGGCGCATTAAAGCACGCCCAATAACGTCATTCATTGTGCCTACTACAAGAAGGTTGAGAAAGCAGGGTCTGAAATGGTTGGCAACTGCAGCGGTTTCTGGCGCACTTGTTGCGCTTGCCACGTCATTGCATAAAGCCAAAGAGCCTGAACGTATACGCAATGTGCGTGTTGAAAATTATATTGCAGAGATAAATTCCAGCGTGTCTACCGCAGATGCAATAAGAGCAGCAGCGAATAAGTCATACGAAACTCTGAGGCAGAAGAGCCTTATTGAAATGTCGCGTAACAGCGTGGACATTGCTACATTGGCCAATCATCAGAAAACTATCAGCAGCGTCTTTGAAAGTTACAATAAAGCATTGAAATTGGCTGAGGATTGGAAGAAAGATGATTTCAGCCAAGAAAAGAAAAGTGAGGAAAAGAGACGCGAGCTGGATGTTTTGGTGAAAGAGTTTGAAACAAAGAATGATTATGCAGCCAAAAAAGCCAGCGCATACGAGAAGATTGTTGAAGCAATGGGAGCATATAAGGAAAAAGATTTTGCTAAAGCAGAAAAAGCATTGGCCTTGGCAGTGGAACGTTTGTACGAGGTTGATACGCAGAAGGAACACGCACGAGTAACGAAAGAGTATAATATGTATAAAGAACAGCGTACGATGCAGGGCGTGCGCGATATCGACGCGCGTGTTAAAGCATATAGGCGCGTGTGCCGTGCGTGTGTCCTGGACGAAATTGACATTTTTTCTGGAAGCGAAGAGGATATTACACCCGAGACGGGAATTGAATGGAAAAAAATGATGACGAGCATTGAAAAAATATTGGAAACTCCTGATGATGCCATATTGAGAAAGATTCCACTTGATGAAAAAACTTACAAGGACTTGACAGAATACACAAAAGCAAATGCACAAGACGCGTTTGACAGCGAACAAAGCATTCTTAAAAATAAGGATGTGAAACGTGAAGTTGATAAGAAAAGAAATCGGATTGCAGAAGACAAGTATGTTGCTGAGGTAACTAAGCAGTATGAGGCTGGAAGGATGGATGAGGATGAATTTAAATTACGGATGCGACTTCCACCGCCTTCTCAACGGGAACAATTCATGGAACAACTTGATAAAGAACTCAAAAAGGGAGTCTCAAAATCATTGTACGATAAATTACTAACCGAGAAATAGTTTTACTATTGGCAAGCTCAAGAGAGTATTTTTTTTAACCAGTTTGCATTTTCAAGAATTGCGCGCGTGGTGTACGTCGCTTCATTCGCGCGGTAGTCCCGTGCTTCTTGGCGTGTGGCTGTTCCACGAAGAAGAGGATAAATGCTTTCGGCTGAGCGTTTTACGACAGGCACAGGCTTGAAACTCTCTAGTTCATCTGCTTTCTTGCGGCCCGCACAAAACGCAACACCTTCATCAAAGTCAGGCTCAGACGCATCACCATCCATGAGGTCAAAAGTCGGCACCCTACTTAGGCGCAGTTCCTTGCCAAGTTCCTTAAGCGCATTAGAAATACGCACGTCTTTCGGAAGCGTAGTGTCTGTCGTGGAACGGATATACTGCAGTGCAATGCGCCGTTCGGTATCAACGGAGTGCAAGGTCTGTTCAAGTACTCCGCGCGCGTAGCACGAAAGCCGGTCCCCAGGAATGCCTTCAAGCTCGATCAGATGACCGTGCATTCCGTATAGCGTGTCTTTCAGCGAAAGCGAGTCAATGGCGCGCAGGGAATCCAGATTTCTTAGCCTTCTATGCAGGCTACGTGGATTCACGTCAAAAGACGTAGTGATTGCTTTAGCAACACCACGGAGTTGTTTTTCTTCAGTGACCGGCTGACGTCTTTCTTCAATGAAATAGTTGTAAACCACGAGCTCATACAGATTTTTTGTGATGTTGATGAGTTTGTTGCGCTGGGCAGGGTCTGCCGCGCACGCTTTATGCATTTGCTCCGTAAGAAAAGAATCAAGCGCAGGCGTGTCTAGCACGTGATATGCAGGAGTGCCGCTGTAGCAGGATTGCAAGATCGCAAATGTGTGCGTGAAGTCCTTTTTGGGCGAATCTGCCACGTCACGCACGTCTAAGCCCCTGAACACGAGCCGGAAAGTGTCACAGACATTGATGAGTTCGTCGACTGACGGCGTGCTGTTTTTTTTCTGTTTCCGTATGCCCATCAAGCTATTGAGCTGGTCCATAGAGGTTTGAAGTTTAATTTGAGAAGTTTGCACTTTGGTGAGTAGAGCATCGTATTTTTGTATCGCAGAAACATATTCAAACGCCTGTTTGGAGCCGATGCCATATTCCTGCTTTAGCTGTTGTACACGTTCCAGCAACCCTTGTGAAACCACCATATTGTCACTTTATAGTGACAATTAGTATTTAAATCTTTCGGAAACCTCGCCCTTTCCTCCAGTTCAAACCCCCATTTATTCAAAGCTTTATTTCAGTGTTAAAATGTGCGCCGGCGCGGGGATTGTCAACCTTTCGGACCAGCAACCGAAAAGTATTTGAACCCCGAAACCCTTACGGGTCACAGCTGCTCAAGCTGCTGGTAAACCTGATTTACCGTCGCCGGCGTTTGCTGGCGTTAGCCAGCATTTTTCTATTTGTTTTACTCCTTAAAGTTTCTTTCGTCGAAGAAATTGTAAACTTTACGAGTGTGTCTGGAAGATTTACAGAAAATATCAAAAAACCCGGAAATTATCAAATAACACTATGAAAAAACGTCGCAGTCACATACGTTTCCAGGAACGCTGCCAAAAGAACAAACAAAACAGCAAATACCAGCAGCAAGAAGCAGTTCTTCAGCACGTTTCTGAACGCGTCTCCTGTTACTTTTTCGTGTATTAGTGCGCGTGATATTTCTGCTCCTGCAATCGCTGTTAAAATGTACCCAGCACTCTCAGGCAGCAAATGAACAAGTGAAACAGCCGCAAGTTGTCCTGCAGCTGCCCATTTGCTAAACAACTCTATCACAAATGCTGCAAAGAATGATGCGTTATACGTTACAAGAAATATCGCGCCCGCACCATAAAAGATTGATAATACAAAGCCTATCAGCAGATACATTATGTTGTGTGAAAATAAAGCGATAGTTGTTGCCATGTCTGGCTCGTATGGCTGGCCTAAGAATGTTGAGATAATTTCCGGCTTCAGGTGTTCTTGTTCAAGCTGTATTCTTTGAAAATCAAGTGTTGATGGATTTACAAAGCCCAGGATGAGAAATCCAACCAGCAGGCCAAGAAATGCCCCTACATAGCATTGTATTATGGTTTTGTGTCTTTTCCAGAAATGTGATGCTCCTTTGCTTTCCAGTTTTTCTTCTATGACAACAAGATGATGCAGGCTCGGAACAAGCAATATAGTAACAAGAAGAACTATTGCAAGCCCTTGATTGGGAAAGAACAAGTACTCTACTGCATATGCAACAAATACGTACAAAGCGCTTAAAATAAAAACGAAGAAGGTATGCTGGACAACAAACTTTCTGTCAAGGAATTGTTCCAGCACCATTTAGTCTTGCTTGAAATAGCCGTTCCAGTCTATGCCGTCTTCTTTTTTGCCGCGCTTGTTCCAGGCATAAGTGCCAAGTCCAATCAACAGTGCGAGTGCTAATAGTAATGCCAGCCATTTGATTGTTCCGCCTAGGTCAAAGACGCCTGTTGTTTTTGGCGTGATAGCCGAGCGTGGTTCTTCTGGTGGCAGTGGTTCGTATTCTGCTGGTGCTGCTGATGGAGGAGTCTCTTCTGTCAGCTGGTTGCCATTTCCGTCAGGGTTTTGTTGTGGTTCTTCATCTGGTTTGACGTAGCCGCTTGTTCTCCACGCTTCTGCGCCAATTCCGTTTTGGTAGTATGTTTGTTGTTGTCCTGCTCCAGCCACTGTCAATGTTGCACTTGCTTTGTACGTGTATCCGCCTTCAGTAAACTCTGCTGTTATAACGTAAGTTCCTGCACTTGGTGCAGTAAAGGTACTTGAGTAATCATTGCCGCTCAAGTCAACAATGTCGTCACCGCTTGGACTCTTCACAATCACTTTGTTAACAGACACATTACCGTCTGCAGTTAGCGTGCCTGATGCCGTTATTGTTTCTCCAGGGTTCGCATTTGATGGCGATAAGCTGAGTGTGAGGACGTGATTTGGCACAATTACGACATCAACTGTCTTTATTGCAATGTGTCCTGCGTCATCCTTTGCCTCAATAGTCAAGGTTTTCGTTCCCAGCGTGTTTGAGCTGAAGCTGCCCGTGAACGTGTTGCCTGATTGTGCTAACATTGCTGTATTTCCGTCAAATGTTGCGTTTACGCTTGCCAGTCCAACCGTATCAACCACTGTTGCTGTGAACTGGCTCGATGTTGTTCGTGGAACCATTGAGTTGTATTCGAGAGTTATTGATGGGGGCAGTTTGTCAAGTAATATTGCCTGCGCGCGCGTCACGCTCAATCCCACTCCGTCTGTGCACGTTACTGTCCACGTCTGGCTGCCTTCGTCAAAGCTGCTCAGGTTTTTTCCTACAGTTACTGTTGTGCCATTAGCAACATTTACTGTGTCAAGTGTTGTCGTGCCTAATTTTAGCTCGCAGGATAATGTCGTTGCAATGTTGTCTGTTGCGTTAAAGACAAAGTCTGTTGTTTCTGTGGCAAATCCTGTTGGTGAAATTATGGAAGCGCTTGGTGCTGTGCCGTCAAATAATAATTCACCTGTTACTGTTGCAACTTCTCCCGGAGCATTCTTCGCAATTATTTTGTAGCACGCTTTCATTCCTTCGTCGTATGCAGTAAAGTCTGCCGTGCCTGTATACAGGTCTCCTGTTTTTGTCAGTGAAACGTTCGTGTCTGCTCCACTAAGGCAATTGTTGAAGGAATAAGTAACGCTTGACACGCTTGTCTCAGCGTCAGTGACGTTAACGCTAACTGGCTGTGCTGGATTGTTTGCTTTTGCGTAGTCGTTTGGTTTTATGTTTGTGATTGTTGGGGGTGTTGCATCATTAAGTATGGTGATAGTCATTCCATTGTTAGAAGAATCAAACGATACTGTTACATCTGCAGTCGTATTTTCGCTTACCGTTGGAGCGCTTACTTCAAATTCGAATGCTGCGTCTTTAATGTTGCTTCCAATGCTTCCGTTTTTCCATTCTGCGACAGAAGCTGTTTGGGTTGTTGTCCAGCCAAGATAAGTCTCTGCCCCGGTTATCAGCAAATCAGGAGATGTTACGGTAACTTTAGAAATTATGGAGCTGCCTTTGTAATTGTTAACACTTAGCGTTTGCCACGCTTTTGTTGTTTCGTATACTGTTGCTGGCGTTAACGTGACACTTGCTGCATGTGCAGCTGTCGCAAGCAACAATAATATCAGTAGGGTTACCGCCTTCACTCATTCACCTTTTTTTACAAAGTAAAAAAGACCCGCCAAACTTGTTTGGCGATGCTCTCTTTTCACAAGCAGTGTTAGTCAGGCTACTATAAAAAGGTTACTTTTTTGTATACTGGTACAGCTTTCTTTGCCGTTTCACTCAGTCGTGACAATGAATCTTTTTAATGCGTCAGTGTATTAACTGAAATGGGGTTAATTAGGGGTTCATATGATTAAAGGGGTGTTAATAGCAATCGTATTCTTTTTATTAGGTTTCTCGCTGCAAGTGCCTCTCCCTGCTGAAACACGACTTGCCACAACTAATGCAGTAGTGGAGAGCACGCAGCGGATTCCTTTTGATGCTATCAAGGTATTTGAAGACCTGGTGCAGATTGATTATCCGGGTTTGAAGTACGCAAAAGTAAGTTCTGACTCTATGGCGCCTTTAATCACGCACGATTCTGTTGTGTTTGAGAAAACTCCAGAATCTGCTGATGAGATTCGCGTTGGCGATGTGATTTCGTTCTACGAGCCTTCTGTTGCCGGCACTGTCTTGCACATGGTTATTGATATAACAAAACAGGATGGCAAGACATATTATCAAACAAAAGGTACTGCAAATCCTGACTCGGACCAATGGCTGGTTCCATATGAGAATGTAAAGGGCATTATGGTTGGGACGTTTAGGTAACTTCTAGTATACGGCATTACAATAAAGCTTTTATACCAAAAGGGCAGCCCGGACCTGGGGATAAAAATGTTTATATCGACTTTGGAAGCAGCGGTTGCACTGAATTTTACGTTGCCTGAAGTGGAATTAAAACAAACTGGCAGAATATTGCGTGCTAATTCCCAAAATTTTACTTCTTCCCGGATGAACGTGACTCTTAGCGATGGCCAAGCCAAATCTAATGGGAAAGCACGAGAACATTCATACAAAGCAAGGTTTGAATATAATCCTCCTGTCAGACTTGAACACTCACGGGTTGAACGTGAGCTCTATAACGCCGAATCCAGCACTGATTTGGATTTCAGAAAAGGGAGAGGTGTATTCGTAACTCGTGCAGGCCTGCCTATTTTCAAGACATGGCATTATTCAAAAGAAATAATTCCTTATCAAGGCGACTTCCCTGGGCAATCATATTCTGCTGAATTGAGTTTTATAGGAACTGTTTCTGGTCTTTTGCCTAGAATGAAATTGAAAGAGCTGTGCGATGTGATGAAATTATCTGATCGATACGAAACGATTCCAGAGTTTAAAATAAAACCTCAAGATTATGCAGTGCTGCCTCAGGTTCACTTAAAAAAGACATTTAACGGAGACTTTACACCCGAAGCAGAGAGCCAAATAGTTAATTTGTACAATTCCGTTCAGGAAGTGGCGCTCTTTTATGAAATGGCTGAAAAGGCTGAACTTGCTGGATTCCCATTGGCAGAGTTTGGAAAAAGATTCGGCATAGATATTCGCAATGATTTTGCTTCATCAACTCCTGCCAGAAACAGCCGTTTCGGCCCTGCTTTGCATTTAACCATTTATCAGCCTTTGCATAGGAGCGATAGACAGGTTGGTAGCAAGATTGAAACAGTTGCTGAAACGATGGTATTGAAATACGTTGATCCTGGACGTAAAGCTGACAGATCAGCTTTGTAGATTCTGCTTTAACTCTCTCGTGACTATGAACTCTTTTATTGCACGTTATCTTTTTATCTGTAATGCCAAAGAAATATGTCCGCAAGTGGGCTCATTTTGAGTCCGGCAAGCTGGGCGGCTGGAGCAAGAGCTTGCCGCAAACAAAAAGAAGGAGAATTCTTGAAAAGTTGGTCAAGCGTGATGGTTACGCTCCCGTCATCAGGCGTCTTTTGCAATTAAGAAACGTTACAAAAGACCAGGAGACTGTGATGAAGGCATCGAATGATATGCTTTACTTGCGAAAGAAGTTCCGCGACCGTCCTGTTGTGCATAAAGGACGTATGTGTTAAACAACTTTCACAGTCACCTGATATATCTTCGCGGTGTAGAACTCTCCTGGATTATACGAAAATTGTCCTGCACTGCAGGCTGCTGGCGGCGTGCCGTCATCACGAAGTTTTTTATCATATACGCACACATTGAACGTGTAGTCTCCTTTCGGTGTAGTTCTTCCTGCGTCTATGTTAACATCTGTTTTTATTAATAATGGCAGTATTTTTTCTTCATTTTTCTTCAAGGTAAACGTCGGTGTTGTTGCAAATCCGCCCAGCCAGTGTTCTTCAATGTAAAAAGCGCAGGATTCTCCTGCTGTGCAGATGGCGTTGCCATTCGGCATATATGCTCCTGAGAACGCTGCTGCCATGCTGAACTGCTTCTCTGCCGCCAAATTTCTTATTCCAACTCCAAACGTGACCTTGTTGCCGCGTTTCTGTTCCTGTATCGCAATTGGTATTGCTACCAATTGATTTCCTGACTTTAATGCAGTTAGTATTTGTTCGTGTGTTGCTCTGTCTATTTCTGCTTTGAGTTCTTCTGCTTGGCCGAACCATTTGAATAAAAAGTATAGTGAAAGAGAAAAAATAAGTATTGACAATATGAGAATGACTATGAGCCCGATACTCAATTCCATACCCTTTTTGTTCGTCATCCTGGGTTTATCAGGGTTATCTTTCCTAATGGTTTTTGATAGCTTCCCTGTTTTTCCTGATCGTTTTGCGTGTACGTATACCAGACTGCCAGCAGTAGGTTGTGTTCTTCTTCTGGTTCGATTATAGAAGGAATTTGTACTTCTACTGAAGTTATTTTGTCGCTGAGTTCTTTATCTACAGTTATTTCTGCGAGTTGCTCTTGTCCTTCCAGTATTCTGACTGTGTCAATTTTGACGTTTGACACTGCAGGGTCTACTCTGTACGTCTTGAAGTCAAGCTCAAACTTGTCCGTTTTGATGTTGAATGGGTTTTTGAACTTGTAATTGTTTTGCAATTGTACTGGCCCAAGGCTTCTATCGTCAAATAACGTGCTTGGCTGCTGTGTTGCGCCTGTTTTCATTTGTGTTACGCAATTGGTTCCTTGACACGTATATTCCAAGAATGTTCCTGCGCTTCCTGGGCAGACTCCGCAGTCTTGCGGACACGTGCATTTATTTTCTGCTCCGTCGCACTTGCCGTTTCCACACATGTTTGGTATTGGCTCGTGTTTGCAGAAGTAGTTTGTTTGTACGTTGCAGAAGTCTCTTGTTCCTGGATTGTTGTCGTTGCAGTTTGCCGGGCACGGATATGTTGAAGATGGTTTGACAAATACAAATGTTTCTTTGTACCTGTTTTGCAGGATTCCTTGTTTTTGTGTTTTCTTGCCTGCCAGAATCAATGAATATTCATACTGTATTTTAAGTATTAAATTCGTTAACTCTCCTTCTATTTCTGCTGTTGGAAAATCCAAGATAATATCTTCTTTTATTGCGCTGCCTGTTGTCCATAGGTACTTGTCAACAGTTTGCCGCGCCAGAGAAATTGTTCTTCTGTCTTTTGTTGTTGCCGTCAACTCTACATTCAGTATGTGTTCGTCTCTGTTGTTCGCTCCTTGTTCTCCAAGGGTTATTGTTAATCCGAATGTGTCGCGTTTTAGATTGAATGGCTGGCTGTAAACAGTATCGAGTTTGAATCTGTCTCCGCCGCTTGGTATTTCTGCACTACTATAGACTGGTTTAATCTTTGATGCGTCTACATCTTCAAGGCACTTGTCACCTACTTTAGTATAGAATAGATACTTGCTGCCTTGCACTTGTCCTTTGCACGCGCCGCAGTCTATTTCGCAGTTTCCTTTGTCTTCTCCTGTTTCACAGGCGTTGTTGCCACAAACGTTTGGTATTGGCGTGTACACGCACGTTTTGTCTGTGCACGCCGGCGTAAATGCGCTTGCTGGCTTTCCTTTGCAGTCTGCTGCCGTCTTGCATTCTCCGCCGCAGCCTGCAAGTATGATTAGTGCTGCCACACTTAGAATAAATATAAGATTGCACCTCATTTTAGAACATCTCTGTTACAGTGATTTATAAATATTATCTTATCGCTTCGAATTCTTTGATGACAATCCAGGCGAATACGAGCATGACTAATGCCCCTGCCAGTATATACCAGAATCCGTCCATAAAGCTTGTTGTAATGCTCTTGAAGATTCCCCAGAACATTAGTGCTGCGCCTATCCACAGGAACTTGTCCAAAACTATTTTCATTATTTCGAATTCTTCGTGTGCTGCTAATCGTCTTTTGGTCATTTTACACCACGTTCAGGAAGAATGATTTGCTCGCGTATAATTCTTTTGCCGGGTCTGAGAAACCTTGGTCTTTGCAGGCTTTGTCATTGGGCTCTTTATAGACATTGATTTCCATTTGATAGCTGTCAGGCTTTACTGCTCTGACAAGTAATATGGCGTCATAGACGTCTCCTTCGAAGTTTTTCAAGTCAAATTGTCCGAGGATGCTTTTGAACCAATTGTGATTTCCCGCTACAAAATCGTTGTTGACAGCATCATAGCCGCCAACTGCTACTGTTTCGAATGGCGGTCCCGGCTGGTCTGAGACGCAAGGAGTGTTTGGCGTGAATGGTTTGATGCAGCTGACTTCTACTCTGAAACAGATTCTGTCGCCGTCAGTATTTTGTGCAGTATTTCTCACGCCGATGACAATACCGCTCGGCTTGCCGACGTTGACCTGGTCAGGTACTGAAAATACCAGCAGGTCGCCTCCTGTTCGTATATCGTCTCTGAGCTTCTGTTTGATACTGGCGAGCTGTTCTTCGAGTATTTTGCCGCTTCCTCCGAACTGTTTTTTGATAAAGCCAATACTTAAGCCGAGAACCGTTATTGCGATGATGAGAACGACAATTGCTGTAATAGATAGTTCTAGTGCTGCTTTTTTGTTTAACCGCATTACTATCAACCTCTTTTTTGTCTAAAGAACGTGATTACGTTTTGCCTTTATAAATATTACTGTTAAGAATTATTTGTACTTCTTGCAGAGAGCGTATTCTCCGCCGTTGCGCCAGTTTCGCATAGGCCCTATCAGGACGTACTTGCCATTTTTTATTTCTTTGATGTCTTTATCAGTCAGCGGAACTCGCACACCAACATCTGACTTTTCCCACCGGCCGTCAGACACGTACATAAAGTTTTCAAGATGATAAGAATCATCAACACATCGCTCGACATGAACGTCTGCTAAGTCACCAAGATCTACGCTCTTGCCAAGGTCAGATAGTTTTAAACGCGCCTCAATATCTGAATGCTTTGCTTCTTTAAATTCTGCTTTAACTGATTCCAGCACAGCTGTGTCAGCACTATCATTTGTCATTTTTCACTCACTTTTTCAATATAGATTATCGTACACTGGCAGAGAGTATTTAAATGTTTCTCTCTACTGGGCGCAGGCCTGTGATGCCTGCAACTCTGATTCCGGTGATTGGGTGCGATACACAATCGCAGATTGCCATGCTGTTTCTCGTTATGAATGTGCAGTCAACTGAGGGAGTTGAGAATGACCCGTGTGATATTATAAATGCCCCGTTGGATATGCCATACAGGTCCATTGAGAAATAGGTTGTCCTTACTTCTTTTGGAACGCGAACAATGGTTTCAGTGTTGATGCTGATGAAACTGTCAGTTGTGCCATCTTGAATTATTTCACTGCCTTTGGCCATGTCGACGGTGCCATACTTTTCTGTTCTATCAACGACGAAATTCAGGGTTGCTATCCGGTCAGGGCCGGTTGTACCATAGCCAGCCGTTGTGTCAAGTGAAGAGAATGCTATGTTGCTGTACAATTCTTGAGCGATGTCGCCGCACTTTCCATTTGGAAAATTAATGTCGTGAATGCCAAAAAAGTTTGTTATTACATTATCCAAAACCATTGCGTAGCTTTTTACATTTTCTTCTGTGCTTGCAGCCCCAGTTATGAAAGGTTCTTTCATGCTCATGAGTGCGAAGAAGACTACCATACCAATAGTCAAGAATATCAATAATTGATGCTTCATGCTTCCTCTTTTTCATATTAAAAGCCGCAAGATTTTATAAAGGTAGCGTACAGGATTTGAATAATGGACGTATTCGAGAGCTGTCTTGCCGGAAAGCATCGTTCTAAGTTCACCATTACTGGAAGCACTGTACTGAAATATTGCATCAGCCCTTTTATTGTTTGGTGCGATGCGTTTGCTCCACCTGAAGAAAGGGAGCCTGAAAACAAGTACATGCATTTGCTGTTTGAAAGAGGCATCCAGCACGAGAAAAACGTGCGTGCTGATTTATTTCCGGATGCTGTTGAAATTCCCATGCTTTCTTTTGAAACTGGTTTCAAGCAGGTTTTAGATGCCTGCCAGAAAGGCTCAAAGGTTTTGACTGGCGCTCCGTTATTTTACTTGCCTGAAGACATCTACGGTATTACCGATGTCATCGAAAGAAGAAACGATCATTCCAGTACATTTGGCAATCACTATTATATTGTCAAGGAAATCAAGAGTGCGAAACATATCAAGCACGAATACATTATGCAGGCAGCGTTCTATACTTACCTGATTGGCAAAGTGCAACTTTACACACCCGCAAAATTCTACCTTATTAACAGGGAACAGGAAGAGTTTGAGTACGAATATGATGAGTACAAGGATGAACTGCTTCAAATTCTTGCAGGCATAAAAGAAGTCTGGAATGGCAAGCAAATTTCGCCAACAGCAAAATCCTGCAAGTGGCCGTGGGAAAACTATTGCAACAAGCGGGCTGTCGAAACTAACGATATCTCCATAGTTCCGAATGTTGGCCCTGCATTGAAGAAAAAACTTAATTTTGCCGGAATTTTAACTGTTAAGCAGCTGGCTACGCAGCCGGTTGAACTTGATATTCCAGAGCCAACTCTTAAAAAAATAAAATTGTACGCGCAGGCATGGATTGATAAAAAACCAATAATTCTCTCCAAGCCCAACCTGCCAAAAACAGGTGTTGAATTGTTCTTGGATTTTGAGGGAACGGATGAATTAGAAACTGAAGAAGGCATGGTAAAGACTGATTATCTCATTGGGTTGTTGGTGAAGGACAATAATGGCGCACATTTCCGCCCTTTTGTTGCAGAAGCTTTGACTGATGAAGGAAGGATGCTGCACGATTTTCTCGCTTATGTGAAGAAGTTTCCTGACGCGCCCATCTATCATTATGGCCCGTATGAAAGAACGCATATTGCTTCATTGGGCCAAAAATACAAGGTGAACGTTTCAAATATTCTCAACAACATGATTGACGTTCTTTCTTTGGTGAGGAAGAACGTAATTTTTCCTACAATGACTATGTCGTTGAAGGAAATTAGTAAATTTCTTGGTTTCAGGTATAGGGGTATGGCTGACGCACAGGAAAGTATTGTTCTTTACTTGCAGTTTTTGGAAACTAAGGAAAGGGAGCTTTTGCAGAGAATTCTTGATTACAACGAGGATGACGTTAGAGCAACCATGGTTGTTAAGGATTTTCTTGCTGGGCTTTGACCTCTTGCTTTAGCCGCGCCGCCTCGGCAGTTTCCAAGGTGATTTTTTCTCCGCCTTAACTCTGTGTGGCGGAGAAAAAATCAATCCAAAGGACCGGCGCGGTCAATATTTAGAATTACGTAGCTTTAAGTCCAACAACTTCATACACTGTCAGCATTTTTTCTTTGCCTTTTACTTTTAGCGGCTCTAGTTTTTTGGCAATAACCTTGTCCTTAATCATCTGATAAGTTGAGTCTGTTATCATTACCTGCCCACCGCTTGCTGTTCCGCTGAGCCGTGATGATGTGTTTATCGTGTCACCTATGGCCGTAAACTCTTGTCTTTGAGGCGAGCCCATATTGCCTACAACTGCCGGGCCTGAACAGATTCCTATTCCTAAGTTTATCGGCGGAATGTCTTTTCGATGCTGTGTTTTGAGCTTTTCCTGGATTGCAAGAGCGCACTTAACTGCTTTATACGCGTGGTCTTTGTCAGGAAGCGGTGAGCCCCAAAGCGCAAAAAGAGCGTCTCCCACATATTTGTCAAGTGTTCCTTCGTGTGCAAATATTAAATCAGTCATATCGCCAAAATAGTGGTTTAGGAATGTGATGACTTGGTGCGGCGTCATCTTTTCTGACATTGCTGTAAAGCCTCTGATGTCTGCAAACATTGATGTTACTTCTCTTTCTGTTCCGCCCAATTCTATTGATTTTTCACTTTTCAGCAAATGGTCAACAACGTCTTTTGAGACGTACTTGCCGAATATTCCAAGAATGTACTTTTTGTGTTTTGTCTCAGAAGCGGCTATGTAGCTGATTGAAGTCAGCGAGGTTGCTACAATAGTCAATGTAGGATATATTAAATTCAGAATAAGTCCTCGTTTGAAAATGAATATGCTGACGACAAAATATCCGATGAGCAGAAGGATTAAGATTGGAGTGCCGTAGCGAATTTTCAGAGTTCCATATAACAGTCCGCTGATTATTGATATTGCCAGTATTACTATGACAAGTGAACCGAAACTCTGGTGGCGTAGATATTGTTTTGCAAGTATTGTTTGCACGGCGTGCGCGTGTATCTCCACTCCCGGCATGCGTTTTTTGTGTGATGTTGGCACTGGATAATCGTCGTGCAGGTCTGGAGCTGTTGCGCCGATGAATATTATTGCATTTTCAAATTCATTCGCAGGCACTCTTCCGTTTATCACGTCTGATGCTGAATAAGTCTGATAGCTTCCTGGTCCGCCTGCAAAGTTTACAATCATTTTTTGTTGCGGAATGGTTAGTTCTCTGCCGATGTATTTTTGTGCAACAGCAAGCGATAAAGATTGTTTTCCTTCAAGTATTACTGGTACACTTCTGCTCACTCCTTCTTGGTCTGTGTAAATGTTTATCATTGCCGTCTGCACATTTGCAAATCCTTCTGCTGGAATCAAATCCACTTTTCTGCTGAAGTCGTATTCCTGTGCTATTATGACGTTGCTTGCTTTTCGCATTGCTTCTCCAACTGCCGCATCATCTTTTGTTGGTTCGAAGAACGCGACATCAAATGCAACGACAGTGGCTGAACTGGTAGAGTTCAGAAGGTCTACCCATACTGTTCTGTCCCACGGCCATCTGCCTATTTCCTGCAGGCTTTTGTCGTCAATTGCTATTATCTTGATATTCTGCAACGCCGGTTTGCCGCCATACAAAACATCAGTTACGCCAAGATTCCACGTGTAGAATACTCCCAAATATGCTAACAGGACAAGAACAAGTCCTGTAACAATTGATACAACAACAGTTAGCTTCATTGCTTTGCGCGTGCGCGTTTGATTTCCTTAGTTAGCAAGTATATGCGTTTTGCTCTTGGCTTCATGGCGTCAGGAACTTTTTCATAGAATTCATCTTCGTTTTTTATGCCTTCATCCATGTCTTTCAGATCTTGTTCCATTTGTTCTCTTGTAATGCCTTTTTTCTCTGCCATTTTGATGAACACGCCATTCTTTTTGATTTCTCGCGCTCTGATGCGTTTCAGTGCATTCGCATATTTTTCAGAGAATTGTTTGAAGCGTGAAAGATCTTCTTCGCTCATGTCTTCTTCTTGCATGAGATTTTTCATTGCTTTCTTGTGCGCTCTGACTTTGATTTTCTTTTTATCGGCTTTTAGTTCATAATCTACTTCTCCGTCTTCAACGTCCAGTTGTTCCTCGTTGAGCATGAACTCAGTTCCTCTGACTGTAGCTACTGTGCTTGGTGTTTCGATTGTAAACTCTGAAACGCCGGATATCTTCGTGACTTTATTCCACGTTTCTCCAACTGTCTGTGATAATTTTATGCTTTCTCCACTGATGGAGTCAAGTTTGATTTCTGTGTTTGGCTGCAGGTGCACAACTTCTCCTTCCTGCAGTATGACTGTTGCTTCGCCTTCTCCTGTTTTGATCTGGTTTCCTTGTTTTAGTTCCATTTCATCTGTTGCTGGATGCCATCCTTTACCCGTGTTTACCTGTACATCGCCGCTTTCTACATATAATATGGCAGCTGCGACTGATGGCGGCGCTAATAGGAAATAACCTGTGCCTATGAGTATTGCAAGAATTACAATTGCCCCTATTACCCATTTCTTCATAATCGGAAAGTATAACATAGAGTTTAAAAACGTTCCTGTGCAGAAATTATTTAAATGAGGTGCTGCCAGCCATATTTGAAGAGGAAACACAGGGTTTCTACTATAGAGTGGTTAAAATGACACAAGATTTAAAAGGGGGGAATGGTTCAGTTAAGGCCATGGGGGACCAAACTGGCAGTCAGGGAGTTAAAAGCCCTGATGATTGGAAGAGAAAACTGGCTGATAGACTGCTGGAAATAGATAATTTGCCTGAAGATACCATCCGTATGTTTTTGAAAGGGCAAATAACTCAGAGAGTTGACACCGCAAATTTAGAGCAATATATGGTTAAAGACCTCAAAACCGGTCAGCCTGTTATTGACCCAGCCACCGGTCAACCTGTTAAGGAAAGTTACCACTCGTTTAACCCAGAGCAATATCTTGCGCAATGCAATCTAACTCCTGATGAAATAGATTCTTTCAAGACAAACCACCCAAAAGCATTCGAAGCCTACAGAAGATGGGTTTCTGCTGCGTTCAGACTTGAAATAGGAACAGATCTTGGTATGGTTGGCACCCTGCAAAGTGATTCTCCCCCACATATGCACAAACTTGCCGCTAAAATAATGGAATTGACAACAAGACCTTTGACAGAAGAAGTCAGAATTGCGCAGCAGGTTGAGAGGAGAACTGCTGCTTTTGAATATGCGTACAGGGACCTGCAGAGGGAATTCACAGAAATTTTGAAAGCGTCTTCCGTTCCTGACGTCATCAGGCTTGGAAACTTGCTTCAGGCTGCATACAAGCGCATAGAAGTTCAGGATACACAGATTACCAGCATTCGGCATGATGCAGTTGAATTTACCGATAAACTCAAGGCAGAGCTTGGTATGGCAAGAGGAGAGACTGACAAAAAAGAAGCCACAATTGTTGCATTGAACGGTTTGCTTGGAGATCTGACTAGTGAAAAAGAAGGTCTTGAAAAAAAACTTGTGGACGCAACAAAGGCGCGTAAAGAAAAAACAGAAGAAAGCGCCAAACATTTGGCATGGTATAATGATCGGGAAGCGCTTGTTGTAAATCAAAAAAGCCAAATATTATTTGCACTTGAACAAAACGGCAAACTGGCAACAGCTAATCAAGATTTGGAGAAAAAACTTGTTCGTGCACGAGCTGGCAAGTGGACTGGCTGGCTTGCTGCTACCGGCGCTTCAATTCTTGCAGTGGGACTCCTGGTCTATCGTCCATCACAACCAACAATTCCTGTTGAAAACGTGCCGCAGGAAGTCATTACTTATTCTAAAGAGCGCGTTACCGTCAGTTTTGGCGACGTCAAATACGAAATGAGCGCTGACCGTTTCACACAAATTTATAAAGAATTGGGCAACGAACAGCAGAAAGCCGACAGGCACTTTACTCCTTCCGAGCGCAAGAAATATTTTGACAGCACGGCGGACAAGAAGCGTTATATCAAGGATATTCCTAAAGACAAGTAGATTTGGCAGTCATTCAAGGCTCCACATCTCAACGACTCTGTCCACAAGAATATCTACAAAGCTTTCCTGATATGTTATCAGTAAATTAACAATCTCTTTTTCATCGCACATGAGTTTGTAGAATGTTTTTCTTCCTTGTTTGTCTGCCTTAACGATTCCTTCTTGTTGTAATTTTTTGAGGTGCCAGGAGATTGTAGAGGGCGAAAGGTTAACGTACTTGACGATTTGCTCGTGGTTGCAGCCTTTGTTGGTCATTACGAATAAGATGATTTTCCTGATGCTTTCCTGCCGTAATAAGCCAAGCAGAATAGTATTTCCTGATTCGAATTCACGTGGAAAATAAACGATGTTGTTGCCTTTCTTGACTTCTCTTATTAGACCACTTTTTACTAGAGAGTGCAGGTGGTGTTGTACTGAGCCGACTGCCAGCTCACTTTTTCTTTGTATTTCTCTGAAGTGGCTGCCGGCGAATTCTTTAATCACCAGATAGATCTTTTTTCTCGTTTCCAGCTCAAGTATTTTCTTGTCGTTATCGGACATATAAGACATCATGCACCTATTTTTTCATGATTCCCCAAAAGAAGCATAACAGTATTGCAAAGTTAAAAACCGCTGCTGTTGGATCAATCCACGCCATTTCTTCAAAGAATAATTCGAGTGCGCCAAGGTAGCTTTTTACTGCGAACAGGAAAAAGGCAGAAGACACGTAGAGCAGTCTGCTTTGCTTGGTTCTTCGGTATGCAATAAACGTGAGTACGAAGAGTATTGTTGAGAGTATTCCGCTGCCCAGGTTGAATAGTTTTTCTCCTTCTAGGCCGAATACCTGCCAATCATCGTTTTCTTCTTGAGCAAATACTGCTGTTGTTGACAGCAAAAACATTGTTATTAAACAGATGATTTTAGTTTGTTTGTTCATGATTATCACCACATTATATTGAATAAAAATAAACCCAAGAAAACTAAAAGGTTTTCTGGGCGCAGGAAATTTCATTTCCTTGCGAAATATAAATGTTCCTAGTCGTATTCCGTGCTAAGCACATTGAAGTTCTCATCAAGATGGACATCTACTTCTCGGCCATTGTTCAGCCTTATCTCAATTTCGTAATATCCTTCTTCGTCCCCAATTTCAGAGTCCGTTACTTTTCCTTCGCCAATGTACGCTAATGCAGCTGCGCTTGCTCGCTCAAGTGCACTTCCCGTGATTGGAACGTCTGGACCCTCGTTGCTGTCATCGTCTTCTTCAACGCTGAGCACTTCTCCTGTTTGAGCGCTGATTGTAACTTCTTGCTCTGTTCCATCTTTCCTTACATCTACTTCGTATACGTCGCTCTCAATTTCTACTTCAGAGATTTCTCCTTCAATTGTTTGTTGTGCTATTGCTTTTGCTTCGGCTTCGCTGATGGCGTGCTGCTGTGTTATCGCGCTGACAAAAAGCGCTGATGCTCCAATCATCGCCATCACCAAAACAACCAATATTGTTTTTATCATTGTTGTCATATTACATGCCTCCTAGTTTTGTTATATTTATAAACGTCTTAGGTCATTTATCGAACGGTTCATTGTCGGTACAGGTTTCTAAAGGCCCCATATGCTCTGTCCCATTTGTTAGCGTCTTTGTAATGGTTAATTGCGCTGATGACGCAGTGGTAGTGTTCTGCGTAATGTTGCGTTCCTTGGAGTTGTTCGGCTGCTTGCTCCCAGAGTTCTCCAAGCTGTTCATGTGTGCGCATAAAATGCCCGTATTCACCAAGTTCATCAAGCGCTTCTGCTGCCGTTCTGTACATTTTCATCATGTTTTTGTCATCGCCGCGTTCTCTAAAGTTTTGCTGATCGCGTATTGCGGCTTCAATGAAGACGAGTTGAATTGGTGTGCGCTCTTGCACAACAGTGTCAATTGATTTTGCGGGTGGATTCAATGTCGCTTGCATTTTGTTTTTCCTCCTGAGGTTGTGCACCTCTTTGGAATATTCATGCCAGGGAATGATTATAAACGTCTTAGATCAAGGATAGAAGAATAGTACAGGCATCGAACAGTTCATATGACGTAGAAAGCTTTATAAATCCCCTATTGAAGTTTCTTTGTTATGGCCCGATTACGAAAGTTTTGTTGCTACAGAGACCTCAAGAGAGCCTACACTCGATGGTCAAAGTACAAGAAGCTCTGTTATGTTGCTGCTCGTCCTGCTAACAGGATTTCAAGATATACTGGCGGCACTCAGGAGAACTTTACTGTGAAGCTTCATTTGGTCGCAAAGTCTGATTTGCAGATTCGTGATGCAGCTTTGGAAAGCGCGCGTCAGACTTCCAACAGAGTTCTGGAAGGCGCTTTGGGAAAGGCCGGTTACTTTTTCCAGATGAGATGTTTCCCGCACCACATTATTAGGGAGAACCCATTGGCTTCTGGTGCAGGTGCAGACCGTTTGTCTACTGGTATGGCGCACAACTACGGCAAGCCGATTGGCATTGCTGCAAGGATTTATGCGGGCCAGCCGATTTTCACAATCAAGACTTACAAAGAGCATATTCCTCTTGCAAGGCGTGCTATGAAGCGTGCTTCTTACAAATTGCCGTGCAAGTGCGCGATTCTTGTTGAAGAATTTACAACCAAGCAGACAAAGAAAACCGCTGCGAAGCCCAAGACAGCTGTTGCGGCATGAAAATAATTTCCGCATTGTTCATTTTGCTGGTAGCGTGTTCTCAAACACCTCAAATCAAAGAAAAACATTCTGACACGTTCCAAAATCTGCCTCCTGAAAAGGTAAAGGAGCTTCTGGACAAAAAAGAAGAAATGGGTTTGTTTGTTCTTAACGTGCATACACCTTACGAAGGCGAGCTTGAGAAGACAGACGCAATTATAGAAGACTGGGAAAACATTCCTGCACACGTCGACCAGCTGCCGAAAGACAAAAACGCGCCAATTCTTGTGTACTGCAGGTCTGGCAGGATGAGTGAATCTGCTGTCAAGCAGTTGCAGGACCTTGGTTACACGAACTTATACCATTTGAACGGCGGCATGAAAGCGTGGGACGTCGCTGGACTGCCAGTTAAAAATAAATCATTCAAGTGAAAATTAAGGTTGCGGCCATACTCCTTGAATGTATGAAGGTACAACACAGGCGCAGTTGTCTCTCTGCCAGTATAATGGCAGGTAGTCGTCTAATGTCCTGCAATTGCATATCCCTTCTCTTCCGCCTATGTAGCATTCTAAATTAGCCTGACTGACTGGACAATAGCCGAGAACTCTGTCCGTGGACGGCTGGACAACATATGCGCTTGGGCTTGCTTTGTTCATATTTACCAGCGCAACTACTGCAAAAATCGCGACTGCAAACAGAATTACTGCTGCCATTTTCATATATCTTTGCAAGCTCCCGTATTATTAATGGGTTGCGTACGTATTGTCGTACCCAAAATTAATATTGAGCAACGCAGCTCTTTCCTCTATGGTAAAACAGAACTTAGGAAAACTTGATAGAATATTCAGGTTTGTACTCGCCATTTGGTGGCTTGGACCTTTTGCACCCCAGTTTGCTGCTCCGTGGGCAAATCTGCTCGTGGCAATTATTGGCTGGATTGCATTGGTGGAGAGCTTCTTTGGCTGGTGCGGACTGCATGACTGGTTTGGTATTAACAATAGAAACCAGTAGAGTACCTAAAATTTTTTATACCGTGGCATTTTCAGAGCTATTATAATATTAAACGAGGTGCATCAATATGGCAAAAATAATGGATAAATCAGTTCGCGATGTTGAGAATTCAGTGCGCGATTTCAAGAACTGGCTTTCAGTTTTCAAAACAGAATACGATGTTGCTGCTGAGGCGATGAAAGTCTTGCATCAAAAAGTTGATGAATTTTCAGACAAGCTCAGGGGCGTTACTTGTGACGCATCAGGCAAGGTTGATGGGAATTCTATGAAACCTGCTGCCAATACTTTAAGGGATGCAAAAGCCTGGCTTGCCACTTTTGCGCAGGAATATGACTTGTCGGATGAAGCAAAGAAAGTTTTGCATGAAAATCTTGACAAGGTTGGCGATGCTTTGGCTAAAGTTGATTGCAGATAATTTTGAATATTTATCAAAAATAGTCAAAATTATCTAAGAGGACTGTCAAGAACCACCTGCTAAAGAAGGTGACGTGAATAGCACCAAAATGTCAACTTATCGCAGTGGTTCTTGATCACACTCGGAAATCCGCGTAAGGATTTCCGATGTTTGACAAAAATGTAGTCATTCAAAGTCCTCTGCAGAAAATAGTTATTTGGTGTAAGCCGGCTCTGATCTGCCCCGGTATTTTATTTGTTCTTCAATTAAGATAACCGCATCTTCAAGTTCTTCAGTCATTGCCAGTGTTCGTATGTCTCCTCTTATTCCGTTTAAGACTTGTTTTGCGATTTCTGTTTTGGATGCTTTGAGGACTTCAATTTGCTGGCGCCTTGAACCATTTTTGATTTCATAATTCATCATTATTTTGCTCATTTTCGACATGTCGATTTCAACGCTTGAATCCCTGTAGGTAACTGACGTCTGTTTCTCATTTATTTCTAATCTGTAATTAGATCCTTCTGCTACAAAGCCGTTTGCCGTTTCAGTTATTCTTGCACCCAGGTCTTGTACTACAGGCCTCAAATAGCTTGTTAGAACTACCACTTACATTACTGCGCTCACTGCTACTGCTAATACCGCACAAAGAGCAATACAAATTGCCGTTGTTAATTCGTTCTTCACTCAAATCCCCTCCCACTACTACAATAGAATAGGAAACAAGGGAGTTGCTTTTAAAGCTTGCGGAAGCCATCATAACTACTATCTAGTGACACAAGAAAGAAAGATTTATAAATGCCTTTTCAATGCATACCACAATGGCAAAGACATATTGCGCTGTATTTCCAGTTAATCGCAACAAAAGTATTGAACACCTTGCAAGCACTATCCAGACCTGGATTTCCAGCAGCCCTCACAGAAATGTTCCGCGGGCAGACCTCGACAAAATTGCGCAGGATGGCTTCTCCTACCAGAAAAATCACGTCAGTGTTGAAACAGTGCGCGTTAATGAAGGTAAACGCGAGCTCTACGCAACCCGCCTGATTGAAACCGATGACCGCACAGTCCGCACTACAGATGTCGCCTCAAGGCGCGGTGAAAAAGAATTTCTCGTATCCGTAACTCATGATTATGAGCTCAAGAAGATTGGCGGTGCGCCGGCAGGAGCAAATAAACCCCGCATCGTCAATGACATTTTGGACGAACTCAAAGGTGGACAGGACGGCACCATGTTGTACCCAAAAAAAGAGCCATTTATGCTCATAGAAGATGATCTTGAGTTCGTCGCAGAAATCATATACAACCAATCCAAAAACAAACTGCCAGTCGTCTATCTGAGCAGGGATAACCAAGGATTTCCCATCGCACATCCGGACCGCGTTGCGCACGCGCTCGGCGGAATGGCACATGTTCTCGTTGAGCCAACTCGCGACTTTTCATTCAAGCTTCGCAATCGCACGAGCGGACGCAACGCGCATAGCGGGGCAGTTGGAATTTACTGGCCGACGGGCATTCGCAAAATCATCCTGCCCACTGAAACCAAGGATATGGAAACCACTCTCTACGAAGCCATTCGCGAGCAGGCATTGCTGGGTACGTTCCCTGCCGAACTCCGCTTTGATGGAATCAAAAGTATGAAAACAGGTAAGCAACTGGAACTACTCAAAGCCACAACCCAGGACGAAGCGATTCAACTTGCGATTGATGAAGTCACGCGCCGTGAAAAAGAACTTAAAGAATGTTATGCCAAAATTGACGCGCTCGAGAGCCTGATTGCACAAAACAGCTTACGCAGGCCCGGTTATGAAAACGTGCTACGTTTCCCTCCCATGGCAGAATTGTATGCTGGCGAATTGCGAGACATGCTCATTTATCTCCTTCAAGGCCAGCAGAACTACACGCACAAGGATTCGCGACGCGAAGACCTGCTCAAGGCATTCCTTGAGCTGAACAAGCCTTCAGGCCAGCGCAACCACATTGTAGAAACACTTGACAGCATTTTTAAGTCCGCGCCAAGAAAGATTACGGGAGAAATCGCTAACCAGCTCGGCCAGCTCGGCCTTGCTGTGGAGCACGCAGAAGGCGGGCACGTGCAGGTATATGTGCAGGGTTATGAAAGCAGGAAATACACTATTTCTTCGACATGTGGCGATAGCCGCGGCCGCAAGAATGAGCTGAGTGGCATCAAGAACAAGCTGCTCTAAGATTTATTATCACTATCAAGTGACAAAAACAGTTAAATTTATATAGTTAATATGCCTTCCAAGGCTCATGAGCGAAGACATTTTATCTGTTGAAACTCCTGTATCCGTTAGCTTGGAACAAGTAGTCGTTCCTAGAGCGCCTATTAAGATTCCTGATGACATCGTAAAGCAGTATGATGCATTTCTAAGATATGCAAAAAAGATCACTGGCAATGCCCAGCTTGCAGAAGATGTCGTACAGGATACATATGTGAAACTTGCTGAAAAGATGCCTTCCTTGGACCAAACTAATTTGAAAGCGTGGATGTATACAACTATCAGAAACGACTACATTTCAAGAGGACGTCACGATACGATTGCCACTAAACATAACCGAAGGATTGCCAAGCAATTGCGCATCAAAGAGAATATGCAGCCAGAAGATCCTGATTTTGTCAAAGATGAGGTTTCACCACAGCTTATTCAGGCTATGCAAAAGCTTCAAACCAGTTCACAGGAAATTCTAAAGTTAGTGGCAGACGGACATACATACGAACAGGTTGCTGCAATCAAGCAGATTCCTATTGGCACGGTTATGAGCAGGATGTATCGTGCACGCTTGGAATTGAATAGCTACCTGCCTACTTACGCCAAGCCTTAATCCAATCCCCAGTCGTCTCCTGAGCTGTCAGAATGCGTGTGTATCTTGATTTCTTCTGATCTTAGCCCGTGAGCCAATGGAGTATGCTGTGGTGTTTCCAAGTGCGACCTGTCTCGTGGTGGAGTCAAAATTTTGCCTTCTGGAGTTATGTGCTCCACTACCAAAAACATCTGGATTTCTGATTCAACCGCTCTGAGCAGGTGCTCATCTATCTGAGTCACGAACGTGATGGCATCTCCTTCTTTGCCGGCTCTGCCGGTGCGCCCAATTCTGTGGACATAGTCCTTTGGATTGCGCGGAATGTCATAATTCACGACATGCGTGACTCCTTCGATATGCAGTCCTCTTGCTGCAACGTCTGTTGCTACAAGAACATTGTACCTGCCCGAATTAAAATCAAAGATAACTTTGTTTCTCTTGTTCTGGCTTAATCCTGAGTGGATGCTGGTTGCATTAAAACGTTTTTTCCATAGGATATCTCCCAGTCTTTCTGCCCAGTCTTTTGTGTTGCAGAAAACCATTGTTTTCTTAACATCTTTGTCTTTCAGGATTTTCATAAGAAGATCAAGTTTTAGCTTTCTGTCAATTCCTAATACGCGCTGCTTGATTTTCTTGACGGTAATTTCGTCCTGCTGGAGCATTAATGTCTCCGGGTCCTTCATGTAGCGCTGTGAAATATTGATTACCTGTCCAGGCATTGTTGCTGAGAACAGCATTGTTTGCCTGTTTTTTGGCGTGGCGCGCAAAATCTTCTCGACATCGTCGATGAATCCCATGTCGAGCATTCTGTCTGCTTCGTCAAGGACTACAAATCTTACGTTTGAAAAGTCTATGGTTCTGCGTGCCAGATGGTCAAGTACTCTTCCAGGCGTTGCAACTGCAATTTGTGCACCGCTGTCAAGCAGGTCCATTTGCGGGGCTATGCTCACTCCTCCGTATAACAGCACTGTTTTAGCGTTTGGCAGTAATTTGTGTGCTTCTTTGTCTGTCTGTTGTGCCAATTCACGTGTTGGTGAAAGTATCAATGCTTGTAATTTTCTTTCTGGTGTTAGGTTTTGCAAAATCGGCAGCAAGAAAGCGAATGTTTTGCCGCTGCCGGTCTTGCTTCTAACTACCAAATCTTTTCCTTGTAAAAGTAATGGGATTGCTTTTTCCTGTACTTCTGTCGGGTTTTCGTATTTGAGTTTTTGCAGAGCTGTTAATAGCTCTGGCTTTAGATTTAATTCACTAAATTTCATTTTATCTCCGAACCTGGTTTCGATTGGTTCCTATCGTATTAGAGAAAAGAAAGATAGTACCATTAGAAACCAGCCCATATAGAACCAGTTTCAACAATCGGGGCACCGCCCCGCTATCTCTCTATCTCTTGGAATATACGGTTTCTTTTACCCTTTATAATGGTTTCGTTTTCAGACGTGGAATCGATATAATTACAATATAGAAAACAATACTTAATCACTACTGAAAAGTATATAAAGAAACAATCATTTCACGTTTCAATGAACAATGAAATACGCAGGTTGGAGGCTGAACTGCTAAAAATCCAGGAAGCGAGAGCCCAGGTAATGGAAGAGCTTTCACAGCATTACGGCAGAATTGCTGCTGAGATTTCAAGACAAGCTGCGTCGATTGAGGGAATGAAACAAATCATTGTAAAAAACTTGCCGCCAAGTGATACAGGATATAGCATTTCTGACCTGATGATAATTGAAGGCAAAGGTAAACGTTGTGCGTTTGGAAAAATTGCCCAAATTGCAATAGAAACAAGAAGCAAGCATAATGACACAACAAGCAAACTAAGCGAACGGATGGGGGGGTTGAAAAAGCAAGAGTCGGAATATCAGAATGCATTGTTGAAATACACCCTGATAAATTGCACTCACCTTGGCCCTGGACCCATCGCCGAGGTTATAGTTGTCCAAGATAAAAAAATATATCCAGGATTGATATATTTCACGCTCAACACAATTATGAAACCCACAGAGGATGCATTAGACATTTCGAAATTGGCTGCCTTCAAGAATGAAAAGGTAACAACTTACGAAGTACGCCATCCAAGCAAGCTGGCAGACCCGCAGATGATGTTTTCAAGAGGAATCGAGCATGCAATAATGCAATATTCTGAGCGGGTAAGAAAGAATTAGCATTAAGTAATCTTTATATAGACTCTTGCATCTTCTTCATTCAAGAGGTGTGCATGCCCAGAAAGAATTATTCTAAGGTCGGTGACATTGACAAGCTGATTCACTGGATGCAGCATATCAAGAACGCCAGCAAGAAATATCTAATTGTCTGCCAACACAAGAAAGGCCGTGATATTCTGAAATCATTGAAATGCAAAAATGTTGTTTACCCTATGGACCCTATTGAGGATTTCGTTGACGCAATCACGTACACGGAAAAGCCCGTTATTCTGTTATACGACGGCGACAGGAAAAGCAATGAAAAGTGCATCAAAATAAAATCTTTATTGCAGCAGCGCGGCGTGAAAGTAAACATGGGCTTCAGAAAAATCATTTTCTTACTTAAAGACAGGACATTTGCCGGCATTCTGAAGGACCTGCATAGGCAGGCTGGCTCTGAGCGCGTGCATTCAGGCCTTCCGTTTTAATTCGTCATAGACAGAAATAACCGCTTTCAGTGATAATTGAAGTGATTTTTCTGACAATTTGCTGCTGTTGTCATTTTTTGAGTGATAACATTTGAAAAAGTCAGGCATCCTGCCTATCAATGCCAAGATTGTTGTCATAAAAGGGTTTGTTGCAAAATTTCTGATAAGTTCTTTCTCAGATGAAGGCACAAGTGTCAGGCTCCAAGCATCTTTCAGTCCTGCCTCCCTAAATGCGGTGAAATCCGCCCAGAAGATGGGCACTTTTTTGGCTTCTTCAAAATGAAGGACTTTTTTGAGAGCTTTTCTTATCTTTCCAAGCAAAGGCCGTTCTTCAGCCACTGGCCAGATTGCCATCATGTCTCCTCTGCCCATCATTTCTAAATCAACTACAACTTCTGGCAGGTTATGTTTCTTGATGTACGCTGCTGCACCCACATAACCTATTTCTTCCTCATCAAAAATAACAATGGCTGCTTTCCGTGCTTTTGCCAGACCAATAAGCACTGCCATTGCAGAAGCATTGTCATTTGCTCCGGGACTGCCATTAACCGTATCATGATGTGCAACAAATAGAACATTTCCCTTGCCGATGATTATGTTCTCCCCGCCGTCATATCTTTCCGAAATAAATGCCACTTTGTGCTTTTTAAGAATTCTTTTCAAGGATGCCAGTCTTTCCTTATTATCCATACTTTCCAATTCTTTGACAATAGGAAGCAGCTTCATCTCACTGGACAAGTGCGCGCAAGGTTTAAAAATTATGTGGACCCCTGTACGGTGATGCGCATCATAATGCTCGTTGACATGGATTATTTCTTTGCGCAGGTTGAAGAGCGCGAGAATCCTGAACTTAAAGGAAAGCCGGTGGTTGTTGGCGCTAATCCTAAAGCAGGCAAAGGCAGGGGAGTGGTATGCACCAGCAATTACGAAGCCCGCAAATATGGCATCAAGAGCGCTATGCCTATCTCTACTGCTTGGCACAAATGTCCAACTGCCGTATTTCTGCCAGTGAACGGGTCGCTCTACTACGAAGCATCTCGTAACGTGATGCGCATTTTCCGCCAATTTGCTGACAAGTTTGAACAGGTATCTGTAGACGAAGCCTATTTTGACGTCAGCGATCGCTGCAAAAGTTACGAAGAAGCAATAGAGCTCGCCAAATTAATCAAGAAAGAAGTTCTTGAAAAAGAGCGCTTGACTTGCAGCGTCGGAATTGGCCCAAACAAGTTACTTGCAAAGATTGCCGCTGGCGAGAACAAGCCAGACGGCCTCACAGTTGTCCGTCCTGAAGAAGTGGAAAATTTCCTTAACCCTAAAAAAGTCGGCGCCCTATACGGCATCGGTCCAAAAACAGAATCTCATCTTAATTCCCTCGGCATTATTACAGTTGAGGATGTTGTAAAGATGCCGAAAGAGATGCTTATGCAGGAAATGGGTTCTTTTGGAGAAGATCTTCATAACATGGCGCGCGGTATTGACAATAGAGCTGTCAGCGAGGAATGGATTACAAAGAGCATCGGCAGACAGTACACGTTTGAGCGTGATACTAAAAACAAGCGCTTCATCATGGCGATGATTGACGACATGATTCGCGAAATTTATCGGGAGCTGAAAGAGCAGGATTTCCTGTTTAAAAATATCACATTAAAAGTCCGTTACGAAGATTTCGACACTCACACCAAGAGCAAAACTTTGGAAGAATATACTGACAGTGTAAAAATTCTTCATACAACTGCATCCGAACAACTCGAACCATTCTTGAAAGACGGCAGAAGAATTCGTCTTGTCGGCATTAGCGTGCATACCCTTGCTGACAGGAAAACTTTAAAACAGGGCACGTTGAAGGAAGAACAATGGACCCTAATCTAATCGTATATTACAGTTCTTCCGGCGGCTATCTTGCCGGCAAGAATGAAATTCATAATTTGCTGACAAAGCTCGGCGACCAGAAATCAACGCAGGAATTATTAGTTCCAGGAATCATCGGCGTTTCCACAGTTCTCAAGTCGCGCGACGTTATTGAAGAATTGCGCGATATAGCAGCAAGCGACCCTGATGCAATCAAATTTACCATCAAGTGGGTTCCTGCTGATTATTGGTGCGATGCCACCTTAGACGCCATCAAGACCACCTTTAAAGAAGAAATCAAAGATCTTATTCTTTCAGATGACCAGTACGTTATCGAAATCCTGCCTCACAGGACTTCATTAAAAATAGAGCAGATTCTTGATTCAATTAAGCCCTGGCTGCGGGGCAAAATCTCAGAACATCCTCAAAAGATTCTAAGAATAGAGCTTTTTGACAGACGGGCAACAATTACCTTGCTGAAGCCAAAGGATGTTTTCAGCAGAGAATAAAGTTTATATACAGTCATCAAAGGACTTATTCTCGCGCGGACGTGCCGGAGCGGTCTAACGGGCTGGCTTCAGGAGCCAGTGGCTTAGTGCCTTCGCAGGTTCAAATCCTGCCGTCCGCATATACTATACTACAATAAGCATATATACCCGCCTGCTCTGAATGATACAAAAAGGTGACTAATGGAAAATCACGTTATCGTTGGCATTTTGGCAATTGTTGTTATTTCAGTTGGTGCTGTAATGCTTAATGACGCTTCCATCACTGGAGCTTCTGCTGGTTACGGTTATGGAAGCAAACTTTATGGTCCTGGCCTCAAAAAGGCATATGAGAACCCTATTGTGTTCGGAAGGGGTTATGCTCAGGCCTTGACTATCCAACGAAGCCAGCAGTATATGCTTGCTAACAAGGACAAGTGGACTTGCGGTTTTGAGAATTCAGATGGTCCGTTTCCTTGCATGCAGGACGAATCAACAAAGGACTGGTGCTGTTTGATGCCAGCTGGCGTGACAAGAGACTCACTGACCGCGCCTCAAGGCCCATTAATTCCCGGTGCCAAGTATCCTGAGTACATCAAGAAATCACCCGATGTAAGGCCTGAAACCAAACTTACTGGCCTTGTTCGTTAACATCTTCTTGTTTCTCTTAATCCTGCAGCGATCGCGTCCTGTAAAGAAGTAAAGCAAGCTAAATTCTCAGGCGTTATAATATAGACTGCACCGCACGCGCAGTTATAATACACATCCCCGTATTTGCTTGCAACTGCTATCGTACCGGTTGGACAACCGAGTTTTACGCACCTCTCACTCAGCCTTTTGTAACTCTCATCATTTACGTTCCATATGCCTTTTCGTTCCCTTCGCGCTTCTTCCTGTGCCTTGTCAAGCAGCGCTTTATACTTCGAATTTTCGTGCATGAATGTTCTCGCCCATCCTTCGCGTACGAGTTCCAGATTAACGTGTGTTCCTTCTGCAAAGACTTCTCTTAATTTTCTGCCATACTTGTCTGCTTCCTTGCCTTCAAAAACAAGTTGTCTGCCATTAATCCTGCGCTGCAATTCATATGCTGCCCGGTCATACAGCAAGTCTCCTTTCTCTGGAGAATCAATGCCCAGAAGTCTGATAGTATCTCCATTATTCAACACAAACGTGTCGCCGTCTATCACGTACCGAGCAGCATCAGGATCATATGTGCAGGATACTAATAATAGAAGCAACATCACTCTTTTCATATAGAATATCATAAATAACAATCTTTAAATAAATAGCGGCTTAAAACAACAGTATGAAAAAATGGTGGCTTGCGCTGTTATTGATTATTCCAGTAGTTAGTGCCACAAGCATTTCTGACTGGCCCCAGTTTTTTGTTAAAAACAACAAATTCAACGCCAAATATGTTGTGGGCGAGGAAGCGCCTGCATTGGATGTGGTTTCTGCAACAATCATCTCTACAAGTCTTGCAAAGTTTGAGAACGTTACTACAGAAATTGGAACTTCAACTCTTGATACTGAGATTTCTAATATTTCCAATCATAATGCAATCGTCATTGGAAGCCCTTGTGAAAATAAGGCCGCTTATCAGCTGATGGGCAGTCCTGAGCCGTGCCATAAGGACTTGGGCGGCAGTGTCGGCTACATTAAATTGTTTGAAAGCAACGGAAAGGTTCAATTGCTCATTACAGGTCTTGACGAAAAAGATCGTAATGCTGCCGCAAAATATCTCGCCAACAGGGACTTGTCTAACATCGTGTCAAATGATTATCTTATCCCTTCAAGTTCTGGTTCTGTTCCTTCTTTTTTTGAACAGAGGATGAAAGAAAAATCAGCGAAAAATGCTGCAGAGAAAGTGACTTCACAAGTTAACGCGTCAAGCATTACTTTGCCTCAGCCAGCAAACGTTACTCTTCCAAAGAAAGTTGCGCCTGGTCCGTATGAGGCGCTTGTAAAAGTTCCAAAAATAAGGAAAGGTTTCTGGGCTAGTTTTTGGGACTGGCTTGTGAGCTTATTTACTTAATACTCTGCGCGTTTCTTTCTTATAACTCTCCACTGCCGGCTGGTCAAATGGGTTTACTCCAAGTAATTTCGCAAATAATACCGTCTCCATCAACTTGAGCTGTATGAATGCTCCAATTGCGCGTGCATTCCTTCCATCCAATTTAATTTCGGTAAACGGACGCTTTCCTTTTTTGTAAGCTGCAACAGCACCAGATCTTATCGCGTGCATTATGTGATTGAGTTCTTTCTTTTGCAAGTCCGGCACCAATTTATTATATTCAGGATAAAATGGCACTTTCAACGTATTATTAAAATGCGTGAACACAAAATTGGTAAATTTATCTGCTGGCCCTCCCAAGTCGAGCTGCGCCATGCTGTGCAGGTCTATGCTTCCTATGCTCACTATTGGCGTTATTCCTTTTCCATTTTTGCCGCAGCTTTCCGCTAGTAATTGTCTGTGCCATTTGCCTAAACTTTCAAGGTCTGTTGAGAAAAACCAGTTGTCATAGATGTTTTTCTTGCAATTGTACAGCAAACTTGCTCCGATTGCCGCAGGATTTTTCTTGACTTCTGATAAACATTTTTCTCTCATCCACGCAGCACCAGACAAAAGTTCTTTTAGATTAATTCCCAGCATTCCTAATGAAAACAGCCCTACTGTTGAGAGTACGCTATATCTTCCTCCAACATGTTTTGGTATTCCGAGCACGGAGAAGTTATTTTTTACTGCCAGTTTCCATAAAGAATTATCTTTGTCTGTTATTACTACAACATATTTTTCTGCATCTTTCCTGTGCCTTTTGAGAACGTTAAGCAATACCTCAAAGTTTGCAATTGTTTCTGTCGTGCTGCCGCTTTTGCTGATTCCATTCAGCAGTACTTGCTGTCCTTGGCGCAGCACATTTTGCATTTCTTCAATTATTACTTGCAGTGCGTCAGGATCTACTGTATCCGCATACAATATTCGCGGTGAATTGTGGAGATTCCAGTTCTTGCCCAGCAGTGCTTCCTGGACCGCCATTGTTCCAAGATTTGGGCCTCCAATTCCGACCACCACAATTAATCGTGGCCTTAGTTTCTGCTTCAAAGAAACCGCTGCTGTTACAACGCGCAGTGTGTTTGTATCAAGTGGCAGACTCGCGAATGAATACCAATCTTTTGCTTCTTTCAGCTTTTTTATTTCAGAAACCAGTTTTTTTGATGTTGAAAGTATCTTCTGTTTGGAAACCAGCGCATTGTCGTAATTAAACACCATCATTTTTTATTAACTTCTATCTTTATATGCTTTTAAATGTTGTGTAACAACCGTAACCCTTTTAAAGGCAATAAGCAATTTTCCTTGCTATAGCCAAAGAGGTGATATTATGGCAAAAGAATCAAAAGGTTGGGCATTTATTGGCACGCTGCCAATTATCGGTTTTATTCTGGTATGGCTGATAAACAAGAAGGACAAATATGCAATGTTTTATGGCAAGCAGGGGCTGGCTTTAGGCATTGTTCAGATAGTCATTTCTATTGCATTGACTATTCTGGTGATTACGATTCCGCTGATACCAATTTGGCACATTGTAGTCCTCATACTGTGGATTATCAGCGTTGTTAACGCAATGAGTGGAAAGCAGAAGCCGACACCCTTGGTTGGAAAATTTGCAGCTAAGTTTTAGTCTGCTCGTAAGAAATTAATTTTTCTTCTTTTTCTTCTATTACGACACAGGTAATGTGAGCTATTTCCTTTAGGTGGTGCTTTATCATTTGATAATCAGATGGTATTATTCTCTCCGGCTGTAAAGTTTTGAGCGGGAACCATTCTAATCTTCCTTCCTCGCTTTCTGTGATCTTGCCTGCTTTCAATTTAAGCACAACAAAAAACAGCAGGAACGCGTGTTTGTATACATCTTTTTCTTTTACTCTTTCATGCACGATTGCTGCGATATTTGAAAAAGTGCAATCCAGTCCTGTTTCTTCTTTTACTTCTCGCAAGGCACATTCTTCCAAGCTTTCCTCCAAGTGTAACTTTCCTCCCGGAAGCCCCCAGTATCCTTGGTATGGTCGTTTTTTTCTATTAATCAGCAATATTTGATTGTCTTTTATAATCGCAGACAATACGACCGGTAGGCATCCGCCGGTTAATTTTTGAGTTATATGCGCGAAAAACGGGATTAATTTTTCGCCATGTGTGCTGAGCATGTACTCGTCATCTTCTTTTTGCAGCATGCCTTCTTTCACCATGCTGTTCAAGTAATAAGTGAGCGTGTTGCTTTTGATGCCGATTGCTTTTTCTATGTCTGAGAATCTCAAGTGCTTGCTTTTGACGAAGAGCTCGAATATTTTATGCTTGATATCCATAGTGCGCTTTATTTTTTCCCCATTTTTAAGTGTTTGCTCAATTTTATTTGAGCACGCTTAACAAATCTTCTATTTTTTCCAGTTCATAATCTGCTTTTACAGTCATCGGCTTTACAGCTCCATACTTTGCGAATGCAGTCTTTATTCCGAGTGCTTTTGCTCCTGCTATGTCTCTTTCCGGCCAGTCTCCTACGTGCAATACTTCTTCTGGCTTTACTCCTAATTGTTCCAATGCTTTGTTGAATGGCATGGCGCTTGGTTTTCTTTCTCCAGTGTCGTCAAACGTTACTACCGTGTCAAAGAAGTCCTGTATTTTCATTTCAGTTAATCTTGTCCACGCTTGCAATATGGGCGCGTCTGATACTATTCCTAATTTCAGCCCTTTCTGTTTTAATTTCAGCAGTGTTGGCATTACTCCTGGATATGCTTCTGCATGAACAAGTCTTGTTTTTCTGTATGCCACAACACCAGCCGCCAATATCTTAAAGTCAACTTTCTGCTGTGTTCTTATCAGGAATTCGTCAAAGATGTGCTGGTGTTCTATTCCATAATGGTCGTATAGTTCGCTCAGAACAGAATATGCTTCCTCTTTGTTCAACTTTACTCCTGATGCTATCATTGCGTCTAAAGCGGCATCTGTTGCCTGCCTTTTCATCTTCATGAAGTCTATGAGTGTGTTGTCTAAATCAAATAATACCGCTTTTATCATTAAAACAAGTAATTGACTCAAACATATATAGATTATCTCTTAAAGTGTTGACTCAAAGAAATTCGACTTAAAGAGGACTTTGAATTATCAGAATTTTAGTCAAAGTCCTCTAAGAGAATTTTGACAACTTAGAAGATAGTTATTCAAAATTCTCTACAGATAGTTCTTCCTATCTGGTCCTGCGTACTTGCCTACTCGTTTTTCGTGGCACTTGAGGCATGCACCCCAGCTTGCTTTTAAGAACTTAAACTGGTCACACACGCGGCACTTTGTTTTGTAAAGTAATGTCATTTGGCACCCACCTTAATATACTAAAGAACTGCCCTTTATAAAGGTATGCAGGGAATTCATCCAATTTTCTGAATTATTAGTTTTTTTGGCAGTATTATCTGGGTTTTTGGTATCTTCACTTTTGGCAACGACTGTGTTTTTCCATCTATCGGAATCGGCCCTTCGGTGCTTCTTTGGGCACATGGATTCTCTGTTCCTAGCGCGCGTCTGCAGGTTCCAAGGGTGTACGTGTATTGTCCCGACCCTTTTTGACCCCAGCCAGGCAGGTCTTTTGTGAGATGAGGATTAATAAACCAGTCTCTCGCGATTTCAGCTGCGCGCGCCTCTGGCCACATGCAATGGTCAGTTACGTACCTTACTCTTTTATTGACTTGATCCCATATTCGTGCTACTTGCTGGCAGTACTGTGTGACTTGGTAGAAACAGGAATCATAGATGCTTGCATCCTCCGGCAGCCGACTACTTTCATCTGGTTCTAATGGCTCGCTTCTCGCACACTCGGTTCCCGAATAGGTGGGAACATCATCCGCTATTTCTATTAAACAACTGCGCGCGTTTTCCAATGCGTCTAGCACTTCAGGAAGTTGTTCTCTGCAGTTTTGAAGGTTGTCCAGCAATTTTCTAATATTTTTCTCTGCCGTGGAAGAGGTACATCTGGCTTCAATTCTTGCTGGCTCTCTGAATGGGCCTTCGCAAACATAAAAGCGCACAGCTCCAATAGGCACTTGGATGACTTGTGCGTTCATGTTGCCTTGCAAGCCGAGCAGTGCAACCACTCCAACAGTTAATACAATTAAAATGACGGCAGTTAATTGACCTCTTTTCATAGACAACCCTATCCTATTCTTATCGGCGCCAGCTTGAAGCTTTTTGCAAGTCCTTCTAACAAATCTGTTCCTGCATATCCTGCAAATAATGCTACTGCCTTGTTGATGCCGATTATGCTGCCGACAATTGCGCCAATAATAATTGCGCCGATAACTGTTACCAGAAAATAGTTTAGAATGAATTTTCTTTTTGCAAGGTAAGCTTTTCTTACTCCAACTGCAGCTCTTAGCAATCCGCCCAAGCCCCCAATCAGGGCAAACATCACCATTGGATTTTCAAGCATATCGCATCTGAACCAATTGTTGTTTTTAAGCGTTATGGTCAAATAGCTATATTCTTGTCGAGATTTACTTATATATTACTGAACTGTCGCCTTTACAATACTAAGGAGGGTGAGTAATATGGTAAACGTTGAAGCATACAAATCAGAATTTATTCAGTTTCTATTGAAAACTGGCGCTTTGAAAATAGGAAGCGACTGGACATTGAAGAGCGGGAGAATGTCTCCTTATTTCATTAACATTGGAGATTTTAACGATGGTGCCACTACAAGTAAATTAGGCAAAGCGTACGCGTCTGCAATTTTAGAGCACATCAGGTATACGAATGAAATAAGTGCTGGAAGTAAAATTGATGTGGATTTGCTGTATGGCATTCCTGAGAAAGGCGTTGGGCTTGCTATCGCCACCGCAATAGGTATGTGCGAGCAAGGCAAGGATATTCCCTGGTTTTTTACAAGAAAAATTACAAAGGAACACGGCGAAGCGTCAAGTCTTTCAAAAGCTGAAAAAATAAAGGCATATGTTGTGGGCCGTGCACCAAAAGATGGCAACAGGATTGCCCAGCTTGATGATGTCTTTACTGCCGGCGATGCAAAATATCAAGCGCGAAAGGACCTTGAAGAGCTTGGCAATTTTGAATTGCCGCTTCTTGCAATCGCTGTTGACAGGCAAGAAATAGGCCATGATGGAGTGAGTGCAATTGATAAATACGAAAAAGATACAGGAACATCGGTTGTTTCTATCGTAAACACATCTGAAATACATGCGTGGCTGAAGACACGTGATGACGTTGACCAAAAAGCAGTAGAGCGCATTCCAAAATATCTGCGCGTGTATGGCACACAGAAGGCAAAGAGTGAACTTGGCGTTGACAAACCGCTTGACCAGCGAATTATTGACGCTGATCGAAGCGTTATTGTTGCGTGCGACGTATCATTTGAGCGGTTTGAAGAAATAGTTAAGTCAACTGCCGACGTGGATGGTATCGGCGGGTACAAGATTCCCGCACGTTCTGGAAGAAAGGGATGGGAGCGCTGGATTGAAACTGCACGAAAGCATACCAACAAGCCATTGATTTACGACGGTCAAAAATTAGGCAATGATATTCAGGATGTCACTCCTCGTGACATGACCACTGAGTTGAAAGCTGCGGGATTTGACACCTTCATTTTATTCCCGCACTCAGGGCCCGAATCAGAGCGGGGCTGGTTGTATCACGCGCTTGACAAAGGGTTAAATGTGATAGTTGGCGGCTGGATGACACACCCAACCTACACAAAGAGCGAAGGCGGATTCATCACAGATGAAGGTGCACTTGAAATATATCGGATCGCCGCACGTGCAGGTGTCACACACTTTGTTGTGCCTGGCAATAAGCTTGATGCAATTCAGAAGATAAATGAGGTCATCGCGGCAGAAGGCATCGATGAACCAACGTTATATTCTCCTGGTTTTGTTGCGCAAGGTGGAAAAATCGGGGATGCGGCCAAGGTTGCCGGCAAGAAATACCACGGAATTATCGGACGCGGCATTTCCGAGAGCGAAAATCCGCACGAAGCAGCAAAGCTCTATACAAGCCAAATCACAGCGAAATAATATGCCAGACCGTATCGAACGCAGAGCTAAGCACAGGGATGCAAATGCAGCGACGTTGTTGGAAAGGCTGCAAAGGGAAGGTTTCCCTGTAACTGATGTAAAGCGTTTGGACAATTTTACTGTTGATATTGATTTATCGCGTGAGAAACTGGAATCTGTTGCAGGTATGCTGATTAATCCTATTGCCGAAGAAGCCGGATATATGGGGCTGAATCTTTTTGCGCCTTACGAATCAATCACTCCCAAGTCTTTTGATTGGGCTGTTGAGATTGGCCTCTTGCCTGGTGTCAAGGACCGTGAAGGTGAAACTGTTGAAAAGGAAATCAAGGATAAGTTCAAAGAACAGCCAAAAGTCTATACTTCGCAGACTTTCTTCATTTCTGGCTCGCTCTCAGCAGATGATGTGAGCAAGATTGCGGATGGCCTGCATAATCCTGCCATTAAACGCGCAACCATTAAGTCGCGTTACGAGTTTTTATCCAGTGCAGGCTCAATTGTGCCTCGTGTTAAGCTTGATGCTGAACAAAAAGCAGATGTTGTTGATCTTTTGAATTATGATGATTTTGAACTGCAGCGCATCGGCTCATCAGGCATTTTCGATTATAATCGCGAGCTTAATCCCGAAGAGTATACGCGCAAGCAGCGCGAATATGCAGATGATAAGCTTAAATTGGGAGATATTCTCGAAAAAGACGGAAAATTTTTCGAGAAAGTCAGACGCGGTCCTTTGTCAATGGGTCTTGATTACATGCAGTCAGTGCGTGATTATTTTAAGGAGCGCGGCCGTAATCCTACCGATGTTGAGCTTGAAGCAATCGCTCAAACCTGGTCTGAGCATTGCAAGCATACTATTTTTGCTGACCCGATTGATGACATTAAGACCGGGTTATTCGATCATTACATAAAGCGTGCAACCAAGAAAGTTATTGAAAACAAGGAAAAGTCTGGCAAAAAGAATTTCTGCGTTTCTGTATTCAAGGACAATGCCGGCATTATTGAGTTTGATGAGAATCATTACATTACAGATAAGGCTGAAACACACAATAAACCTTCATCGATTGACCCTGATGGTGGTTCAGAGACAGGCCTGGGGGGAGTTATCCGGGACAGTGCTGGAACTGGTCTTGGCGCGAGACCATTCCAGGATGCTTACTTATTTTGCTCTGGCGACACCGATGATAAAAGACCATTGTACAGGAATCAAGAGCGCACAATTAAGATGCTTTCTCCAAGAAAGCTTCTTGAAGGCATTGTCAGGGGCGTGAATAAATATGGCAACAGTATGGGCATTCCTACTGCCCAAGGCGGTGTTTGTTTTGATGATAGATATCGTGGCAATCCCTTGGTTTTCGTTCGCTCTGTTGGAATAATGCCAAAAGTTATTGCAGGCAGACCTTCTCAGGATAAAGGTGCAAGGCCTGGTGATCATATTGTTCTTCTCGGAGGCAGAAGAGGTAGAGACGGCATTCATGGCGCAACTTTCTCTTCCGAGGCTTTGCATTCTGGCTCTCCTGCAGGCGCTGTACAGATTGGCGACCCGATTACTGAGAAAAATATGTTTGATGCGCTGTTTGAAGCTCAAGACCGTGGTTTGTATACAAGCATTACTGATTTGGGTGCTGGTGGATTGTCCTGCGCTGTTGGAGAAATGGGCCGGGAATCAAATGGTTGCATTGTTCATCTTGAAAAAGTACCGCTAAAATATTCAGGATTAAGATTTTATGAGACGTGGATTTCTGAAAGCCAAGAGAGTATGCTGCTTTCTGTTCCTCCTGAAAATTGGGCGAAGTTTAAGGCGCATATGGACAAGAGAGATGTGGAAGCAACATCTATTGGAACATTTACCAACACCAGTTATTGTACCGTCACGCATTCAAATGAAACTGAAACGCAAACAATAATGGATGTTTCTCTTAAATTCCTGCACGATGGCTTGCCAAAGCATCAACAGACGTCAAAGTACACGAGGCCTGAATACAGCGAACCTGAATTGGAATCCCTTGATGATATGACAGAGTCTTTACTTTCAATGCTTGCTCGCAAGAATATTGCAAGTTATGAGTTTATTTCAAGGCAGTTTGATCATGAAGTGCAGGGTGGCAGTGATTTGAAGCCTTTGCAGGGCAGGGGCATGGTGAATGGAGATGCTTCTGTCACAAGGCCTTTGCTTGAATCTAAGAAAGGTGTTGTTCTCTCACAGGGAATTAATCCTTTGTACAGCGACTTGGATACTTACGACATGGCTGCGTGCGCTGTTGATACTGCCGTCAGGAATGCTATTGCTGCAGGCGCTAATCCTGACCATCTTGCATTGATGGACAACTTTTGCTGGTGCAGTTCAAAGGAGGAGGAGCGTCTTGGCCAGTTAAAAGCTGCTGCACAGGCATGTTATGATTTTGCTGTTGCTTACGATACTCCCTTTATTTCTGGCAAGGACAGCATGTTCAATGACTTTAAGGGTTTTGATGAAGATGGCAAAAAAATAAATATTTCCATTCCGCCTACTGTGCTTATTTCTTCTCTCGGCGTTATTGATGACTCCAAGAAAGCCGTTTCTTTGGATGCAAAGCTTGCTGGCGATGTTGTTTATGTTCTTGGTGAAACTCACGATGAGCTTGGCGGTTCTGAGTACTTGTCTATGGTTGGCCAGCACGGCAAGGGCTACGTTCCAAAGGTTGATGCTGTCAAGAATAATGAGCTTTATCGTTCATTGGCAAAATGTATTGAGACGGAATTAATCGAGTCTGCTCAAAGCGTTCATAGAGGCGGGTTGGCTGTTGCTTTGGCCAAGACCGCAATGGGAGGCAAGCGTGGCTTGTCTGTTTCAATCGATAACCTTCCTGGCGATTGGACACAACCGCATTCTGCATTATATTCTGAAAGCATGGGAAGGATTGTTGTTACAGTTACCCCTGAAAAACAGGATCGTTTTGAAGAAATGATGGGCAATAATGCATACACTCCTATTGGAATCATTACTGACGATGACAAGTTTGTGATTGGAAGCGATGAATCTGAATTAATTAACGCCAAAGTTAGCAGCATGCTGAAGTCTTACAAGTCAACTTTTGAGGATTACTGATATGGCAAAACCTTTAGTAATGATTGTGAAGGAGCACGGCACGAATTGCGAGCGTGAATCAAAATTCGCTTTTGAGGAAGCTGGAGCAAGTGCAGACATCGTGCATATGAACGATTGGATTGACGACCCAAAAAAAATTCATAATTATCAGATTGCTATGTTCCCAGGAGGATTTTCTTACGGTGACGACACTGGCTCCGCATACGTCTGGGCAAACAGAATAAGGAATAATTTGCATGACGATATGCTGAAGTTTGCTGAAAATAAGGACCATTTGATTCTTGGCGTTTGCAATGGCTTCCAGTTGTTAGTAAACTTTGGCCTCTTGCCAGGCGTTGATGGCAGGTACGACGCAACAACTGCGGCTTTGATGCACAATGATTTTCCCAGATATCAGTGCAGATGGGTTGATTTGGCTATCAAAAGCCACAGTCCGTGGCTGAAGGATATGAATGGTCTTATGGTTCCGATTGCGCACGGTGAAGGAAAATTTTACGCTGAAGAAAGTACGCTAAATCAGATCAAAGAAAGGAATTTGGTTGCGGCGAGATACATAAGAGGCACTATTTGCAATCACCAGGATCTTCCTGCAAATCCAAATGGCTCTATAGAAGATATTGCAGCAGTATCAGATGAATCTGGCAGGATTTTGGGCATGATGCCTCATCCTGAGAGAGCTATCGCATTCACACATTTGCCTCACTGGACTTATGTTTGGAGTTTGATGAGACGTTCAGGTGAAAAAATGCCTGAAGAAGGCCCTGGAATGCAGGTTTTCAGGAACGCAGTTGAACATTATAGCTGAGGTGGAAAAATGACAAAAGAAGATTTGACAGTAATGATTGTTGACAGCAGCGCGCGAGCGCATGCGTTGTCTGATGCGTATGAGCGAAGTTCGAATGTTAAGAGAATAATAGTTTCTCCTGGAAATGACTTTATCGGCTATAACAGACAGAAGGAAGTTATCATTGCACCAGGCAAGTTGACAGACCCTCAGTCATTCTTGGCAGTTGCGCAAAAATACAAGCCTGATTTGGTTGACGTCTGCCAAGACGATGCGCTTGCGGTAGGCACAGTCGACCTCTTGCAGGAGCACGGCTTTACCGTCTTCGGACCGACAAAAGCTGCTTCGAGATTGGAGTGGGACAAGGTATATGCGCGTAAGTTTATGATGCGAGAAAATATTCCGCATCCTGTTTTTATGACATTTGATAACGAAAAAGATGGCATTGAATTTGCCAAGGGAAGATACGACAGCGTGCCGAATATATTGACGTTCATCAAAGCAGCAGGCCTCTGTGCTGGCAAGGGCGCAATTCCTGCGACAAATATTGATGAGGCAATCAAGGCTATTGAAACGATGAAATCGTTCAAAGAAGCAGGCCAGACATACCTCATTGAAGAAGGCATGGTTGGAGAGGAGGCATCGGTGTACGCAATCAGTGACGACTTCAATTTCCGCACGGTAAAACCGGCGCAGGACCACAAGCGTTTGCTTTGGGGAGATCAAGGTGCAAACACAGGCGGCATGGGCGCGGTTGCGCCTGCAGGTGTAATCGATGACAAAATCAAAGAGACTATTGCGCGTGATATCATAATCCCAACCATCAGGGGTATGCGCGATAGGAGCACACCGTACACAGGAATTCTATATTGCGGCATTATGGTCACGAAAGACGGTCCAAAAGTTGTTGAATTCAACAGTCGTTGGGGCGCGCCTGAGGCAGAAGTTGTGATTCCAGGAATTCAAACGCCAATGGACGAGATTGCATATGCGTGCATTAACCAGGAGCTGCAGAAACTCGACATCGCGGAAGACAACAAAGCGCGTGTCTGCATTGTTGGCGCTTCAAAGGGCTATCCTGATTCTAAGGCAGTTGATGCAGTCAAAGGCAAGCAGATTATCGGCCTTGGAATTGCAATGGAAATGCCCGGAATCAGGGTGTACGGTGCAGGAATTAGGGTTGGCACAGGAGTCGATAGCGGAAAACTATACGCAAACGGCGGCAGGTTGTTCAGCTTGGTTGCCGAGGGCAATACATTAAGGGAGGCGCAGGCGAAAGCGCTTGACGCCATACGGCTGGTATCTGTTGAGGGCGACAACCTGCACTATAGAACTGACATCGGCTGGCGTGACATCCAGCGGGAGGGAAAAAAATGACTGAAGAACAACCAATGACATATGCCGGCTCTGGTGTTGATGTGCCGAAAGTTGAAGCGGCGAAAAAGAAGATTAATCCACTGTTGGAGGCAACTTGGAATAAAAATATCAGGCCGAATGTTGCCGGGTTCAAGGCAGTGTATAATGATGGCACGCATTATATCATCGGCGCAACGGATGGTGTTGGCACAAAATTGTTAGTCGCCATTATGGCCAATCGGTTGACAACAGTTGGCATTGACTTAGCTGCGATGTGCGTAAATGATCTCGGCAGGGTAGGCGCAACACCAATGTTTTTCTTGGACTACATGGCAATGGGCAGGCTTGATGAAAAACAGCACTATGAAATCATAAAGGGTATTGCAAAAGGATGCGAAATTGGCGGTTTTCCATTGATGGGCGGCGAAACTGCGCAAATGCCGGATATGTACCAGCAGGGTCATTTTGATCTTGCAGGTTTTGTTGTTGGAAGGGTTGAAAAGAGCAAGATTATTGACGGCAGGAATGTTAGCAAAGGCGCCACTCTTCTTGGTATTGAATCATCCGGTTTGCACAGCAATGGTTACAGTTTGGCAAGAAAAGTAATCTTCAATAAGCTCGATCTGGGAATTCACAGCCGCATAGAGGAATTAAACGAAACCGTTGCCGATGTTTTGTTGCGGCCAACAATAATTTACACCAAGCCAACCTTGGACCTTATTGCTGAATTCCCTGACAAGATTCAAGGTATGGCGCACATTACTGGAGGCGGCCCGGAGAATAAAGTTCCAAATACTTTGCCAGATGGTCTTGGCGCAATTATCAATGTTGGTAGCTGGCCTGTTCATCCAATCTTCAATTACATCCAAAAGAACGGCCCGGTTGAAATTGCTGAGATGAGAAGAACTTTCAATATGGGCATTGGAATGATTGCTGTTGTGAATGACAGCGGCGTTGTTCCTGACTTGCAGGCGCGCTTGAAAGAAAAGCATAATCTGAAGAGTTACAAAATTGGTGAAGTGGTTGAAGGAAAAGGCGTTACTTATGCCGGGGAAGTAGCATGATAACTCCATTATATAAGCCCGGCTTGCCGATGCGTGTTGCCATCTCTCTGGACGGCTCTGGTTCGAATGCGCGGAAGATTATCGAGAATTATATTTCAGAGAGAGATGCCGGCAATCCGTCGTACGAACCTACAATGTTGCTCACAGGCACGCCGTCATCGAATGCGGTCAAGATTAGCACAGAATATTCTTCAAAAGGTGTGACGCTGCCAGTAATTGTTCATTCTTTCCGTGATTTTTTCAAGGCGCGCGGGCTTGATTCTATTAAGGAAGACAAAAATATGCCCATAAGATCAGCATACGACAACATAACCGTGCAATTATTGACTGCGCATAACATTGATTGTGTTGCTCTCGCTGGCGATGAGTATGTCAAGACATCATTGTTTACCAACACTATTCTCACTGTTAACGTGCACCCTGGTGATTTGCGCGTCAAGTATGCATCTGGAAAAAATGCTGGAAAGCCAAGATACACTGGTCTTGGCTGGATTCCAAGCGCAAAAGCCATTCTGGCTGGCGAAAAGGAAGTATACACATCAGTACATGTCGTTACTCGTGAGCTGGATGGAGGTCCGGTGGTTGCAGTGTCTGATCCGCAACCAGTGCCGGATGCTGTACTTTCGCTAGAAGATCGTGCTGTTTTGTTAGGCAGTGCAAAATCAATTCAGGAGATAACTGATTTCATAAAAGAGCACCCTGATATTCAGCAGCATGAGCTGGCACAGTTATTCCCTCTTTACAAGCATTCGGTTGACTGCCAGGATCGCTTGAAAGTTAAGGGCGACTGGGTTGTTTTCCCGCGGACCATAAGCAATATTGCACTAGGAAAAATTGGCCTTGACGAGAAGGGCCAGATCCATTTAGAAAATCAGCCTACGGGACAATGGTTGAAGAGATGAAGAAAGCTTTTCTGGCCGCAACATTAGACCATCTAATTCGGCCGCATTTG